>CALJJQ010000001.1 GCA_937973965.1 uncultured Calothrix sp.
ATTGGGTAGGTTAGGTTGAAGAATGTAGAGGCAGAGCCTAGGCTGTGTACTTTGTGCCTTTTTTGGGGTCGCAAATTCATGCACAAACCGTGACAACAAACTTGTTCCAATACTCCGGCTGTTGATACATATAGGGAAGCTCTGCTTCCTGATTTGAGGCAGTAGTCCTCGTGGAATGCGTCCCCACGCGGAGCATCGGGACGAGATCATCACAAAAACTGTGTGAACTGATGGGTAAATTTCCACAAAATCAACAGTCTATGCAAAGCCTCAACCCAACCTACAGTTATCTTTAACACCAAGCGTATTGCCTTATCACCCCCTCAGCTACTCCCTACCCCTATGGAAATTGATCACACAAAAATTCATGATTGGCAACTTAATTTAGAACAAGCAAAAGCAATTCAACAAAGTTTACGCCAACAGGTAATTACCGAGGATCAAATCAACCACCCCGTTCAATATATTGCTGGGATAGACATGGGCTTTCTCAATAATGGTACTATTAGCCAAGCAGCCGTTGCCGTCTTGAGCTTCCCTGATTTGACAGTCCAAACCACCCAAATAGCCCAACGACCCACCTCCTTTCCCTACATCCCTGGATATTTATCATTTCGGGAAATCCCAGCGATTTTAGATGCTCTCGAACAGTTGACCATTACCCCAGATATTATTATCTGTGATGGACAGGGAACCGCCCATCCCCGTCGTTTTGGTATCGCTTGTCACCTAGGAGTTTTAATCGATGTTCCCACCATCGGTGTCGCCAAATCCTGGTTAACTGGTTCCCATGAACCATTACCGGAAACCAAAGGTTGTTGGCAACCACTAATGGACAAAGAGGAGGTAATCGGTGCTATTGTCCGTTCTCGCACCGGAGTCAAACCGATTTACGTCTCACCCGGACACCGCATCAGTCTAGAAACAGCCATTGATTACGTATTTCGTTGCATCACCAAGTACCGCTTACCCGAAACAACCCGCATCGCGGATAAATTAGCCTCCCTGCGGTAAAGAAATTAAATTTCTTCAAAATTCGAGACAAAATCAGGGAAATCGTGTTAGGAATCCGACAGGATACTATTGAAGTTCGTTTATATCGATAATTATAGTTAGAGCAATGAATGCACTTACCTTACAGTGGCATGATGCCGGTCAGGAACGAACCCAGACGATTTACGAGAATCAGCCTAGCAAAAACTATGGCACGGTGCGTATCGGTCGCGACCCTAGTCGCTGTGATATTGTTCTGACGAATCCCACGGTTTCCGGATTACATGTAGAAATATTTTTTAGCCATCAATACCAACAATTCATGATTCGCAATTTGCGATCGCAAAATCCACCCCTCGTCAATGGACAGCGTTTAGTCCAAGGGGAGTTACCCATTCACCAAGGCAGTACTTTTCTCCTAGGTGATGCATCAATCCACGTGTTTGCTGTTTCCATTACCTCCAGTAATAGCATTCCCGCCACCATCCTGGCTATCCCCGAACCAGGTCAAAACCAAAACCATCAGCACCCCCACCCCAGTCTACAATCCCAGGGCACATACGGATTAGAATGTCCTAAATGTCACCGTATTTCCACCATTGAACATTTACAAGTAGGTTGTCCCTGGTGTGGAACATCCCTAGCAGCTGCGGTGAGTGTGTTAGTGTCACCGGATACACAGCCAGAAAGTTAGACGAGTATAGTATATAGAATACAGGAGACAGGAGAAAATTGTTGACTGCTGAATGTTGACTGTCTATTGTTTTGCCAATCCCAAATCCCAAATCTAAAATCCAAAATCCAAAATCAATGAATCCTGCTTCCAGACAAATTCAACTCAGTTGGGATGACCCGGTAACAGGGGAAAAAAATACACCCACCCTTAATCCACCAATTGCCTTTGGTCGCGAATTTGCACGAATGCCGGGAGAAATTGACCAAACCAGGGTAGCACGGATGTTACTGAATAGTAACGAGGTTTCTCGCTATCATGCCTTAATTCGTTGGGAAGGAAACCAACTGGTGGTCATCGATCAAAATAGTGTTAACGGTGTTTTGGTCAATGGACAACGGCAACTACGCAGTGTCATTAATAATGGGGATACGCTTCAAATTGGCCCCTACGTGATTACGGTCACGTTAGCCAATTTCCCTGCAAGTTCTCCGGCTGGAACTAGAACCCCAATCACAAGCAGTAATTCTACCATCCAATTTAATCCTAATACCAATCTACCTGACCCCAATTGGCAAAGACCCCAAGCTGTCACACCTTTAGGGAGTAACTTTCCTCCTCCCCAGTTATTTAAGAGCGAACAGGTATTTACTCAAGCGGTTCATGCTACGGGTTTACCAGTGGAAGAATATGATTTTGTTGGAGTTGGTGCGGGTTTAGGTAATTTTGTCTGGGTGGATCTATTACGGATGTGTGGTGTGAAAGCGGAACGGATTTTGGCGTTAGGATTGGAAAAGGAACCCTATGCTCGTTATCAACGGTTGTGTTTAAATTCCCAAATTCCCCCCCACGAACGTTTGCGGTCAAACTCCGATTCCTGTCCCGATAATATTTGGGGATGGCCCAGTTATGCTCTGCGGGAAGCATGGCATGATTTGAGTCAGGGAAAATTCCTATCTGCACTCAAGTATCTATGGCAAGTCTTTGGTGAACCGACCTTTGCAGAAACCTATACACCCCGTGCAGGAAATGTATTTGCATCCATCGATCGAGAAGCGAAGCGGATTGGTTGGCCACAAATCTACCGCTACGGACGGGTTCGAGGTATTCGCAAAACCGATGATGGCCGCTATTGTATTGCCTACTCGCGGGGTCCAGGTAATCATGCCTTTGTTTTAGCTCAATATATTCACTTAGCTACCGGATATCCCGCAATTCAATTTTTACCAGATTTGCAGGAGTATCGGCAGAAATATCAGGATTTTCGCTCTGTCGTCAATGCCTACGAAGACCACGACCATGTATATACACATTTAGAACACAATGGTGGTAAAGTACTAATTCGTGGTCGGGGAATTGTTGCCTCCCGGATTGTCCAACGTCTGTACGAAGCTCGCAAAAAAAATACCAATATTACCGTTTTACATCTAATGCGATCGCCAAAACCAGTTGGTAATAAATTTGTCCATGCTCAACGTCCTGTTAAAAATCATTATGAATTCCAACCCTTTAATTGGCCTAAAGCCTGTTGGGGGGGAGATTTACGAGCAATGCTAGAAAAAGCCAGTCCCGACGAGCGTCAACGCTTATTAAGAGATTGGGGAGGGACTACCACCGCAGATCGTCTGGATTGGCAACGGATTACGGAAACGGGTTTACGGGAAGGTTGGTATAAAATTGAGTTTGGCGAGGTGCAAAAAGTGGAACGGGATAGCAATCACCGCACCATCACCCATATCCAAGAAAAAGGTTTTGGGGAAATGAAAATCGATGCCGACTTTATCATTGATGCTACCGGATTAGATGCTAAAGTTGATGCTAGTCCCCTTTTAGATGATTTAGTCCGCCATTACCATTTACCCTTAAATTTCTTAGGTCGTTTAAGCGTTGCCAATGATTTTGAAATTACGGAAATGCGTAACGGACGTGGCCAAATGTTTGCTGCTGGTGCTATTACTTTAGGTGGTCCCTACGCAGCAGTCGATAGTTTTTTAGGTTTACAGTATGCTGCACTACAATCTGTTGATGCCTTAGCAGCAGATCGCGCTCCTGGAGTCCGTCATTTACAGGGTTTACGCTCTTTAGTCCACTGGTTGAAATGGGTATTAAATCAACAACCTTGATAAGTGAAAATACAGTTGCCACTTACCTAGACAACCCCACAGGTCGTCCCCTTTGCAAACATAAAAGAATCAAAAACATCGAATTATAAAAATTAACTATTAAATGTATTCACACGCACATGACTTTTATTATTATTTACCACAATAATAATAACTGCAATCACCTCGTATACTTATGACCTTCGTAAAAGCTCGGCTGACCCCCGAGCTTTTTATTTTGTGTTAAATTACAGACTTGCAGAGCGATCGCATTCACTGATAATCATCGAGTATGGAACAAATATCTCCCCAACCTTTGCAAAAGCTGCATTTTAATACTTTTTTACAGGTTGACATGAGGATGGGTACTAGGGTGCGGATTCTGTGAAATTTTTATCACTGGGATTGAAAATTGAAATTAGCGATCGCAATTTATTTTTGAGCAAACAACATCCATTTGTGCTACAATAAAACACAGCGTCGGTTCTAGTGGGGAGCAGCCACTAGAGGTAACGGGGAAAGTTCGGTGTAAATCCGGCACTGTCCCGCAGCTGTAATCTTGATTTGGGAAAACCTCCAAAATCCAGTCACCCAACATCAAGTCAGTCAGAATGCCCGCCGAGGAATACAAAACCAGCGACAATCTACGAGGTATAGATGAGCGTCCATACAATTTTTGTTTGTACCACCTGTGCAAGCAAGTGGGAAAATGATAAGCGTATCGGTGAAAGTGGTGGTGAAAAGCTACTCCAGCGCTTACAGAATGATTACTTAAACTGGGATTTACACAGAGAAATAACAATTCAACCAGTTCAATGCATGAGTGCTTGTAACCGCTCCTGTGTTATTTCCTTCTCTTCACCAGGTAAAACCACCTATCTTTTTGGTGATATCTCCCCAGAATTAACTTCAGAAGAAGTTCAGGGAGTGTTCGCTTGTGCAGAAAAATACTACACCCATCCAGAGGGTTCCCTACCCTGGTCAGAACGTCCTGAACCCCTTAAAAAAGGTATTTTAGCTAGAATTCCCGCAGTTTCCGTTCCCACGGAAAATGGAAAAGTGCTTCAAGAAACTTATAATTAGCAGCTTTCAAGTAATAAATCTCCTATTGAGAATATATTGTCAGTTTCTTTTCGCAACTTTTTTTCATTTAACCTGCATTCATTGATAGATGTCATAGTAGTCGGGTTTTGATGAAAAATATCCTCAAAAACTAGACTTTTCACCCCAGACAAAACTTAGCTTTTTCCCTTAGTTCCCTAAGTTTAAGTAATTGATTCACCGATTTCATCGTGGTTCACTTTCCATAGGGGTAGTAGCGTTTATTTGGGAATTGCAAATATCAGGATTGGAGATTGCTTGTAACTCTTTTATTCCATTTCATACCAATTCGTAATTAAAAAATCCTGAATTGAGGGAGTTTCAGATAATTTATACTGCTAAATTGTTGATAAATTATTGAACAAACTTGACATGATAATGATTCTTACTCTATATTTGTAAAGCCTATGATTTGTACTTTATTTTGCCTTGATTCCAGTAAAAGCCGTTAGTCTGTGCAGTTCAATTTTTCATCCATACGAATATAGTTCACAGGTCACTTAATTAAGTTATATCAATTAAATCTACCTCAGTTTTTCTAGTAAGTTGTGTATCGAAGACATAGCTTGTAATGAATAGGAAAAATCTCACATCTTACACAAATAAAAATGGATGAATTTTCAGCACTTCTTATCAGGCTGGAAATACTGATTAGGCGACAAGCTTTATTGTCTATATTTTGAGTTAGAGCGTGTGTAGATGTAGAGATGCAAGATGTAAGAAATGGTTTTTGGAAACTATAACAGTCGAATCCATTAGTTGTATAACTTGTATAAATTCTCACGAATTTTCCTGTTTTAACTCACACTTATTCACGGGAATCTATGAATACTATAACAGCAACATTAGGTTATCCTCGGATTGGTAAAAATCGGGAAGTAAAGAAAGCATTAGAAGCTTTTTGGAGTGGTAAAATCTCCTCAGAATCTTTACTCGAAACCATCAAACAAGTAGAAGAAGATAACTGGAAAAACCAGTTATATGCAGGTATTGACAAAATAGGAGTTGGTGACATCACCCTATACGACCACATTCTTGATTGGACATTTAGATTTGGTTTAATTCCCGAAAGATTTAAGCGATTCTCTGGATTAGAACGCTATTTTGCAATGGCAAGGGGTAAGGAAGGAATACCCGCATTGGAGATGACAAAATGGTTTGATACAAATTACCATTATCTGGTTCCAGAAATTCATAGGAATGTTTTGAATACTGATTGGAGTGATTTTATAGAACGAGTGACTCGCGCTCAAAACATATTAGGTAAACGAGCAGTTCCTATAGTTTTTGGACCTTGTACTTTGGTGCGTTTAAGTAATTTAGAGATAAATGTTGAGCAAGCAATTTCTCTGTTAATTCCCTTGTATATCAACTTGCTCACAGAATTAAAATCTATAGGTATTCAAGAAGTACAAATACATGAGCCAGCACTAGTTTTAAGTGATGCTAAGAATTGGCGAGAACACTACCAAACTGTTTATAAATCCTTGGCTAGAGTGGAATTATTTCTAGATTTAGTCACCTATTTTGATGATTTAGGTGAAACCTACAATTGGGTGATGGAATTACCCGTAAATGCAATTAGCTTAGATTTTACCAGAGGAAGAAATTTAGAGTTAATGAAGAACTATGGGTTCCCTGAAGATAAACGTTTGGGAA
The DNA here is from genome assembly GCA_937973965.1 of uncultured Calothrix sp. GTDB lineage: Bacteria > Cyanobacteriota > Cyanobacteriia > Cyanobacteriales > Nostocaceae > NIES-3974. Next base: position 6,529 of record CALJJQ010000001.1, read on the forward strand.
TAGGTATAGTGGATGCAAGAAACATTTGGCAAATTCATCCAGAAAAAATAATTCCTGAACTGAAAGTTATCAAAGATATAGCCAAGGAATTTACAATTCAACCTTCCGCATCCCTACAGTTTGTTCCTTACGACGCAACACGAGAAACAAATCTTCCTGAACCTTTACGGAATGTGTTGAGTTTTGCAGAACAGAAATTACAAGAAGTTGTCCTACTAGCAAAAACTATTTCTGATGTGGATACTTCCCAGGAAATACAATCAATTAAATCTAAACAGGAAGAATTTTACAAATTTAGTCCTGCAAATTCAGAGTTACAAACCAAACTCAGAAATCTCAAATCAGATGATTTTGAACGTAGTTTACCCTACTCAGAAAGAATTACCCGACAACTCTCCTTACCACCCTTCCCTACTACCACCATTGGTTCTTTTCCCCAAACTTCAGAAGTCAGACAACTACGAGTCAAATTAAAGCGAGGGGAAATCACTTTAGCTGAATATCAAGCTGCAATTGATGCACAAATCGCTAACTGTATCAAAATCCAAGAAGAAGCTGGAGTAGATGTTTTAGTTCACGGTGAATTTGAACGCACCGACATGGTGGAATTTTTCGGTCAACAACTTTCTGGCTATGCTTTTACTGAACATGGTTGGGTACAAAGCTATGGAAGCAGGTATGTACGTCCACCGTTGATTTATGGGGATATTACCCGTACTCAAC
>CALJJQ010000002.1 GCA_937973965.1 uncultured Calothrix sp.
GCAACTGGCACATTTTCAGTCAAACTATCACATTGGCTGAATTCAGACGTAAGGTTTATAAATTAAGGATTACACACATTAAACTCATATTCAAAGGTATGTGCCAGTTGACCTTATTTTGTGACGCTTGCGTAAGTCCTACTTAACTTTCAAAATCATTGATTCACAGAGATTGTAGCGTTTACAATCCGTCGTAGCTCGCTACGACCTAGGAGTATTCACGTTAATTTATTTTGCACAACTACGGAAACAAAAAAACTTGCCGAAATGGCAACATTTTCCCATCAGCCTTCGTTATCTTCATTGGGAAGTTGCAGGATTTTTGGTTTGAGTTGGTAATTACTAATTCACAATTCATTCATTACCCACTATCCTGGGATTGAATAGTTGTAACCTTTGAATCGTCAACTCCATTTCTTGAGTCTGGGTCGTCTACCTGCTCATTCACCTGTTATCTGTGTGCAACAAGTACCACATTTCCAAACCATCAGAACTGCCAATCTTGATATATAGTACCAATTCTATGGTTTAGTTTCGCAAAACTAATGCTACTGTAGAAACAGTGCATCAATCACGGATGGATTTACTGTTACAACATTTCATGTTGACCAGTATTGGAACTATAGCAAGATTCTCGACAAATGATGTGCAACCCGCGCATTCCTAACTAGGATGCAAATCCTAGCTCACAGTGCAAATACAGATGGATGGGTAGAGATTTTAACGAAAAAAAAACATATTTTATGATATATGTAACTTTTCTGCACTTGACTTATATCTAAATTAAGTTAGTCTTATAGCGGATCTATCTTTTGGCAGATAGAAAAGTGATGCTAAATCCAAACCGATGCCCAAAATGGTCAAGACAACCGATGGAAAAATTAAAGTTTCCTAAAAGTTTCCTAGCCATGTCGGATATTCCTGATGCTCAAAGTGAATGTTTTGATACGACAGTAACTTTGCAAATGGCATACCTTAGACTAGGCAGTCTTCTAGAGGGCAAAGTCATTAACTGGAATTTGTAATATATAGTTTACAATACCAGTTCGTGAGAGAATCTAAAGAAAATATAAAAGCACATACCTTCACATTGGTGTTAGGAGGACACAAGTGTTTTTACGATTAGCACAACAACATCGACAATTCGTCCAGGATTTGGTTATGAACCTCCAAGCCTTGGCAATCGTACTGGAAAGACGCGGATATTTGGCTTCTTGCTATACCTGCGGAGACCAGATGAATAGCGCATCTTTCATGGTGAGTTTAGGAGAGAATCATTTGATTCGCTTTTTAGTCTCTGACTATGGAATCACCTGGACAGAGATGCGTGATGACCGGGAACTCATGAAACTGGAGGGTGCGGAAGCAGTTAATCAGTTACAGGAGTTAGCTAATATTGCCAAGCATTCAATGCAGGCAAATTCGACCAATAAAGTCCTATTAGCCAAACGGGTATAGGGGTTTGCATGTGCTGAGGAACGCCAAAGTCCATGATAATTTATATCAGGTTCAGATTGGGGAATACTAATTGCTAGTTGTGGAATGGTTTTACCTGAAGCAATTGGCCTTTAGTTATCACCCCGGAACGACTGAAAAAGTGTATTTTTGAATCTTTGGATTTTTACGTTTCTGGCATTGTGCAACCAGTTATAGTTAGATGTATCCAAAAATCTGTTATTCTACTTAATTGAGAATTTTTCTACATCTCACTTTGCACTCACTGGAATCAGTTAGCCTATCAGTTGTTGGATAAACCGAGCTTTTAGTTTGGATGGTTCATGTTTAAGGTCAACTGTCAACAGTCAACCAGTCACAGAAGAAACATATTAGTGCGTGAAGTATAGCTCACTGCTTGCAATCTAATTTTGTATTATTTATTAATTTCAAAGCGAAATCGATTTGCCTGTTGAGTCAATCATTAATCGCAGCGTTGATAAACCCAGAATGATTAGAAAAAGAACCAGTCCAATTGTACAGCCATAGCTAATTTCCAGATTGCTAAAAGCCTGTTCATAGAGATAATAAACTATAGTTTTTGAACTATTGAGGGGACCACCCTGGGTCATGATGTACACCTCCTCAAATACCTTGCTTGCGGAAATCGCAGAAATCACCGCAACTAGGGCTAAATAGGGTCTCATCAACGGTAAAGTAATATCCCAGTGTTTGCGTACACCATCTGAACCGTCAATGGCAGCAGCTTCGTAGATATCGCCAGGAATGGCTTGTAGACCAGCTAAATAGATGACCATGTAATATCCCAATCCTTTCCAGATAGTGACTGCCATGACGCTAAAAATGGCTAGATTGGGGTCAGTTAACCAGGGGATAGGTTCCCGAATGAAACCAAAGTATTTGAGAAACTGATTCAGTAATCCATTCTCTGCGTATAGCCAGTTCCAGGTAATTCCAGCCACAACCATCGAAATAATGACAGGGGTGTAAATTGCCGCCCGATACCAAGAAATACCACGTAGTCGTTGATTAAGAAGAATCGCTAATCCTAAAGGGACAATGACGAGAATTGGAACAACAACTACCAGAAATAACACCGTATTACCCAAAGTTTGCCAGAATACCTGATCATTCCACAGACGGATAAAATTATTCAGTCCAATCCATTGGGCAGATTGGGGAGACCGAATGTCATCAATGCGGACGAATGTGAGGTAAAATGCCTGGAGGGCGGGAATAAATACCGCGAATGTGAGGATAAATAGGGCTGGGAATAGGAATAAATAGGGGGTTAAACGGGATAAAATAGGAGATTGGGGATTGAGCCATTTGGGTAGGTGAGTATGCATGGGTAGGGAAGACCGCAAAACAAGAAAATATCACAGCAGCATTTTATATTACTTATACTCTTTTTAATTTAGTCTTACCTGTCTGTTGGACACAATTACAACCGAAAACGCTTCTTTGCCCATCGTAACTCACTCTGTCTGTGATCCAGCGAGTTATCTATGTCCTTGGAAACACAGCCAAACAAGAAAATATGCTTTGCATGATATGTTTCTCTTGGGGCTTGTTGACTGTTGACTGGTGACGGTTGAGCTTGAAGCACTAACCATCTACAGGAGAAGCTTGCTTTTGGAGCGTCTTGCTATTCCCCCAAACCCCGTTACCTGTGACCTAATTCCTTCACTCCTTACTTACCCTGTATTCAACGAGGATCTGAAATTACAGCTTTATGATTAAACTATATGGAGCCGCTCGCAGTCGAGCAACTATTGTCCGTTGGTATCTAGAAGAACTTAATCTGGAGTATGAAGAAATTAACCTAGATATGCAAGCAGGAGAACATCGTCAACCAGCATACTTGGAAATTAATCCGATGGGTAAAGTTCCAGCCATTGTGGATGGTGAACTCAAACTATGGGAATCGGGAGCGATTTTGTTGTACCTTGCTGATAAATATGGTCAGCCGCAACAAACACCCACAGAAAGAGCGATCGCAGCGCAATGGGTTTTATTTGCGAATGCAACACTCGGACCAGGAATTTTTATCGAAGCTAATCGGGAACGGGAAATGCCAAAATTGATGGGTGCTTTAAATGGGATTTTGAGTCAGCAACCCTATTTAACTGGTGAGGAGTTTACCGTTGCGGATGTGGCTGTTTGCTCCTATTTAAGCTATATTCCCCTCATGTTACAACTGGATTTGAGTGGATATCCAGCAGTGGAAAATTACATGAAAACAATTGCCGCACGTTCTGCGTTTCAGAAAGCTTTTGCAAATCGAGGTTAGTAGTCTATCGCGTCCATGTTTGGTTTAACGGGTTAGGTAGGGAAGCGGGGGAAGAAAAATATTCTTGTTTTTATACCTACCGCCCATAACTTATGGGATAGATCAGTAAATTGGATCATAAACCCCATTAGGATATATATAGCACAAAATCGTGATTCACCCGTAAGGTAGAGTCAGTTTATCTACTGGTTCTCATACACTGGAAAAGTTAACACATATTCTCTTGCACTAGCTTTAATGTTGATGCTGTCCTGTGAACCTTCAACCTTACGGGTTGTGGTTGTTGACGACCATGATCTGACACGTTTGACCTTACAAATTGCCTTGGAATGCCAAAAAAATATTCAAGTCGTCGGTTTTGCCTGCAATGGTCGTGACGCACTTCAACTTGTCCAACACGAAAAACCCGATGTTGTGATTTTAGACCTACAAATGCCTTTGATGGATGGTTGGACGGCTTCAAGTCGAATCAAAGCGATCGCACCTAGTACCAAAATTATAGTTTACTCCTCCCAGGAGGAAAACAAGTTATCCCCAGACCAGGGCGTTCAGGGTGAATGGGATGCTTTCTGTAGCAAAGATATTCCAACCCTGGATTTAATCAAATTAGTACGAGAGCTTGGTAATCAGTCAAAAGCAGAATAAATTTCTGGTATATTTAGTTATATTTATCCCAACAGTGAGAAATTGGATTTGCTCAATAGCCAAAATGCCCCTAAGTTTACATTACACTCTCAATCGGTAAGCTGTTTGTTTGGATAGTGCTGATTATCGGTCAACTGTCAATAAACCAAAAGGGAAACATATCAGTGTACCAATTATTGATTAAATAGTTTTTTGTCGAGACGCAGATATTTACTACGTCTCCACAACAGTTAGTTAATGTATTGCTTAAATCACCTCATTGGGAAACGTCCGGCGAAACTCATCCAGTAAATCGTCCATTTCTTCTAGGGCTTGGCTGACATCAATTTTTAAGGCTCCTAAATCAGGCTTTTCTAATAATTGTAATAGGTACTCGCGCTTGGCTTTAACGGCAATCACTCTGTCTTTAATAGCTTGTGTATCCATGTCTCTTTCTTTACCTTGATGAGAATTTCCACTTAACGGTCTTCATTTACCCGCCTCACTGTTTAGTTTAACTTTAATTTAATTAGAAAAACTTTACCTCTACTCTTCCTCAAGGTGACATTGATCGCCGATGATAGTAAAACTAGTGTTTAAGAAATATTAAGTAACAACTATGTTCGGTAAGTTTCCCCTGTCGATTTTGGGTTTAACCTTGGGTAGCATTCTGACAATAATTGGATTTATTGCCTATGGGATGCACAATGCGACGTTGAATCTGGTAGGCTTTTTTTACGGTATACCTTTGGTTTTAGGGGGTTTAGCTCTCAAAGCTAGTGAACTTGCACCCGTACCCTATAGCCAACCGACACCACCTTCCATCGTCGAATTACGCGAACAACAAGCCACCCCCACCCAAACTAAGATTCGTAAGGATATTACCCGCTACTGCTACGGTCAACAAGCCCATTTTGACCAAGCTCTGGAATATCTAGAATTAGTTCCCTCTGATGAGGATGATATTCCGATTGTCACAGGTTTGCGGGAAACTGAAACCGATGGTGCATATACATTAATCCTGGAATTTGATTCTCCCTATGTTCCTTTATCTGCATGGCAAGAAAAACAGGCCAAAATGGTGAAATATTTTGGTCCGGATATCGATGTGAGAATTACACCTACAGGGGAGGACAAGTTAGAAGTGGCTTTCATTAAGGTTCTGGATACCCCCGCAGCTAACCCGGTTTAATTAGGGTCTGCGATCAAAGTATTTGGGGTAGGTACAGACGACCCGTCGGGTCGTCTGTACAGGAAGTAGGGGTATCTTAGAGAACTTTATCCTGCGACGACAAAATTAACCAATTTCCCAGGGACAACAATTACCTTTTTAATTTCTTTCCCTTCAATATATTTTTTGGCGATTTCCGATTCACGGGCAAATTGTTCCAAACCAGTTTTATCTAAACTTGCTGGTGCTGGTAAATCACCCCGTCTTTTACCGTTGATTTGAATTACTAAAGTAATTTCATCGGTAATTAAAGCCGCAGGGTCATGTTTTAACCAGTTTTGGGTATGTACGGAATCTTGATTCCCCAATAAATGCCATAATTCCTCACTAATATGGGGTGCAAAGGGAGCTAATAATATCAGTAAGGTTTCAATGCCTTCCCGATATACCGGTGAATTCTGACAATCCGCATCCGCAAGAGCATTACTTAATTTCATTAATTCGGAAATGGCGGTATTGAATTGATAGCCATCTTCCACATCTTCGCCAATTTCCTTGATGGCAGTATGGATAGAGCGACGCAAGTCTTTTTCTGATTTGGATTGGGGGTGTTTAGAATTGTGGCTATCTTTTGCCGCTTGAGGATTATTGATAAATTCCGTCACTAACCGCCATACCCGGTTCAAAAAGCGGAATTGTCCTTCCACATCCGCCTCGTCCCATTCTAAATCCTTTTCAGGGGGAGCTTTAAACAGGATAAACATCCTTGCAGTATCAACTCCATATTTAGCAATCACATCCTCCGGTGCAACACCATTCCCCTTTGATTTAGACATGGTTGCATACACCAACTTTAACGGTTCCCCTGTTTTCGGGTCACGGGGGTCATTGGGGTCAACCAAATAGGTGGGAACCCATTTATCCTTATCGGCTTTGTTGGGGTTCATGTAGGTTAAACCCTGTACCATTCCCTGGGTTAACAAGCGTTGGAAGGGTTCATCAAAATTTAATAAACCGCGATCGCGCAGTACCTTAGTAAAGAAACGGGAATATAATAAGTGTAATATCGCATGTTCAATACCGCCAACGTACTGGTCAACGGGCATAAAATCATTAACTTTCTCCCTGGCAAAGGGTTGGGTTTCATTCTTCGCATCGGTAAACCGCAGGTAATACCAGGATGAATCGATAAAGGTATCCATCGTGTCCGTTTCCCGTTTCGCTGGTGTTCCGCAACTTGGACAAGGTACATTTACCCAATCTGCTAATTTTGCCAATGGAGAACCACCCCGTCCGCTAAATTCGACTTCTTCCGGTAACACCACGGGTAAATCTGCTTCTGGAACCGGAACCGCACCACATTCGGGACAGTGGATAATGGGAATTGGCGCACCCCAATAGCGCTGACGGGAGATTAACCAGTCCCGCAAGCGATATTGTACACGGGGTTGACCAAAGCCTTGTGTTTGCGCATACTCAGTAATTGCTTGTTTGGCATCACCAGAAGCCATACCATCGAATTGCTGGGAATTCACTAATACACCTGGTTCCGTATATGCCGCAGTTAATTCGGCTGTGGGATCGCCACCTTCAGGAATAATCACCACCTGAATTGGTAAATTTTGCTCTTTGGCAAATTTAAAATCCCGTGCATCGTGGGCTGGTACACCCATAACTGCACCGGTTCCGTATTCGTACAGGACGTAATCGGCAATCCAAATGGGAACTTTTTCACCTGTGAAGGGGTTAATTACGTAGCCTCCCGTGGGCATACCCCGTTTCGGTTTATCTTCTGCGGTGCGTTCCAACTCACTTTGTTTGGCTACCTCTTTGACAAAAGCTGCCACAGCAGGTTTATTTTCCGGGGTTGTCACCTGCATGGTTAAGGGATGTTCCGGTGCTAATACCACATAACTCACACCATATACGGTGTCGGGACGAGTAGTATAAACAGCAACTTTATCTTGACTATCAACGATGGGGAATTCTAAATACGCACCCGTGGACTTGCCAATCCAGTTGGCTTGCATTAATTTTACCCGTTCTGGCCATCCTGGCAATTTATCCAAATCCTGTAATAATTCTTCCGCGTAGTCAGTAATTTTCAGGAACCATTGCCGTAATAATTTTCGCTCCACGATGGCTCCACTACGCCAAGAGCGACCCTCACTATCCACCTGTTCATTGGCTACCACCGTTTGGTCAACCGGGTCCCAATTCACAGCAGCTTCCTTTTGGTAGGCTAAACCAGCATGGAAAAACTGTAAGAAAATCCACTGGGTCCACCGATAATAATCCGGCGAACAGGTAGCCAATTCCCGTTCCCAATCGATAAACAAACCCAACCGCTTTAATTGCGATCGCATTTGTTCTATATTTTGGTAAGTCCATTTACCTGGTAAAACTCCCCGGTCAATGGCTGCATTCTCAGCTGGTAATCCAAAGGCATCCCATCCCATTGGGTGTAACACCCGATATCCTTGCATTCTCTTGAGACGGGCAATCACATCTGTAATTGTATAATTACGGACATGACCCATGTGGAGGCTACCGGAAGGATAGGGAAACATCCCTAAACTATAAAACTTGGGTTTAGCAGAATCGGTATCGGTTCGATTCAAACCCAACTCATCCCAGGTTTTGTGCCACTTTTCCTCAATTTCAGCAGGGTTATATCGGGAATCCACTCAAAACACTCCTAAATGCGATCGCAATTTCTAATTTTTGTCTGCCTACATATTTTAGTTCAACTTGCTGGAAAATAGTCGGTAGGGAGAAGGGATTTAGAAGTTAAGTCAATTTGGTTCAGTTAAGGATAATTGTTTGCTAGGGAGCTACTAGGTTGCACGATTTAATCCCTTGATGAATACTACTGGCTTCAACGGGGGGAACCCTACCGGAGCAGTGGCTCCTTTTTTTCGCTCATTTTCAAAGGAAAGTCAGCTTTATAACCCCATGTCCAGAGTCAGGATGATAGTCAAAATCTGAGGGGTGATAAGCGTCATCAACTCGCTGTAGGGCAAGCTTTTCAGACGATAGATACTGATTTTATTCTCAAGATACTAGGAGGTTTTTAAAAACTTCTATTTTCCACGAATAATGCTGTACAAGAGTTTCAGGCTTTATAACAACTTATTTTAAGCCAGCTTTGTCCTAGGAGTACTCAAGTCATTTTAATTAATTTCCGATTTCTTGTGTTCGAGGGTTTATTTGTTTGACCGATGAGTCCCCCATGAATATTTGTACACTGTCAAACCAGAAAATAGCTCATACCTACTGCCAATTCCCACTCCTCATTCCCTCTGCATCAAGGGAGGGATTTTGCAAAAAGTTGGTGGGAAATATACTCTACCACCAACTTGAACAGATGTTTTGTGATCTCATTCCCTTTTCTTCCCTCATAATGCTCGTGGAAGCACAGGGAAGGAATAGATCAACTAACGTAAACTGGTCTGCATCAAGGGTTTATCTTCGTCCAATTTCCCCGTGCGTAACCATTCATTCATTTCTGGTGGTGGAGTTGCGGTTTCTAATTTATCCCGCAATTCCTGACCTTCGAGAATTTCTTTTTCCAGTAATTCCTGGGCTGTATGTTCCAATAATTCCCGGTTTTGCTGGAGAATACTCAAGGCAATGTGATGGGCATTATCCACAATCATTTTCACTTCCCGGTCAATTTCTTCGGCAATTTTTGGACTGATTTGCCGACGGGGGTTGCTATATCCTTCGATAAATTGCTGTTGCATTTTTTCAAAGGCTACAGGACCAAGTTCGCTACTCATGCCGTACAGAGTAACATATCTTTCCGCCAAGTCGGTTGCCTTTTGGATATCGTCGCTAGCACCCGTAGATACTTTGCCAAAGACAATTTCTTCCGCCGAACGACCCCCCAAAAGGGTAGCAATTCTGCCGCGAATCTCATCTTCCACCATCAGGAATCTGTCTTCCTCCGGCATTTGAATTGTGTAACCTAAAGCACCAACTCCACGGGGAACAATGGAGATTTTTTCGACTTTACCTGCACCCGGCATTAAGGCACCAATAATGGCATGACCGACTTCATGGTAAGCAACTGTCTTTTTCTCGATTTCGTTAAGAACACGCGATCGCTTTTCTAATCCTGCGACAACCCGTTCAATTGCTTCGTTAAAGTCTGCCATTTTCACGGCTTCGCGGTTGTTGCGAGCTGCCATTAGAGCAGCTTCGTTGACCAGGTTAGCGAGGTCTGCACCGGCAAAACCGGGGGTTCTCGCAGCAATTATGGCTAAATCCACATCCTCATCCAATTTCACGTTACGCGCATGAACCTTCAACACTGCTTCCCGACCAATTTTATCCGGTCGATCCACCACCACTTGTCGGTCAAAGCGTCCAGGACGACGTAGAGCGGGGTCAAGCACTTCGGGACGGTTAGTAGCGGCAATAATAATCACACCAGTGTTGGCATCAAAGCCGTCCATTTCCGTGAGCAACTGGTTCAGGGTTTGTTCCCGTTCATCGTTACCACCGTAGAAACCACCTGCACCAGCTCGGGATTTACCGAGAGCATCTAACTCATCGATGAATACTATACAGGGTGCTTGTTGCTTGGCTTGTTCAAATAAATCCCGTACCCTCGCTGCACCAACGCCGACAAATAATTCAATAAATTCCGAGCCAGAGATGCTAAAGAAGGGTACACCCGCTTCCCCAGCGATCGCCTTTGCAAGTAAGGTTTTACCGGTTCCAGGAGGTCCTACCAACAGAACTCCCTTGGGAATTTTTGCACCCAATCGGGTATATCTACCTGCATTTTTGAGAAAGTCAACAACTTCCTCTAATTCAGCTTTGGCTTCTTCAATCCCTGCCACATCACTAAATTTTACACCCGTACTACCTTCAGAGTAAATCCGGGCTTTACTTTTACCCACCGTTAAAGCCGCAGGACCACCACCTTGGCGATTAAACAAAAATCCCCAAATTCCAAAGAAAATTAACGGAGGAACTACCCAACTGAGCAAAGTGCCGATCCAACCATTTTCATTGGGTGGAGGTGCTGCAAATTCAACGTTGTTTTCCCGCAAAATCTTCGGTAAATCTAAATCAATGGCGACGGGAGTGGTTTGATAAACCTGCTCGATAATTTTACCATCTTCCGTTGTCACCGGGATGGAATATTGGATGCGGTCATTACCAACCACTGCTCTTCTAACTTTACCGGCTTGCACTTGGTTGATAAAGTCACTGTAGGGAATTTGCGGCAACTTGGGTCCAAAAAAGCTTGGTACAACTAGATTTAACACCAGTAACAGGGTTAATAGAATTAACAAGCTACCACCAAATTGACGCACCCGTGGCGGTTTTTTCTGATTGTTCGTTTCAACTGGCATTTGCTATCCTCCGTGTTTCTGTTCTTCCAGGAATGGGCAGCAGATGGGAAATAACCATCTCGATCTCGAAACTGCTACACATCTACATGTAGGCATAGTTTATGGTAGAGAACTGCGTACATTAAAACCTATACAAAATCGTTCTTTCCTAATCTCTGGCTTGCAAATAGGGAGTGGGGAGTAGCCTACATGTACTGCCTACACCAGAACCCATGAAAGTGTTTTTTCTCTTACTCCCGCGCTCCCCTATTCCCTACTTCTCCTAGAGACAAGCTAGTTATCCCTGTTCCCTGTCAAGTTAACAACAATGCAAACAACCCACATAGGGCAATACCATCAAATACCCCCGCACCCCCGATACTCAATACCCCCGAACTCATGGCTTGAATATCTTTGAGATGAAAAATATCTGCACCAATTAGGGTACCGAGAACTCCTCCAGCAAAGGCAACTGGAGCTGCATGGGATGCTGAAATTAGCATTGCACTAAGGGCTGCTGTTAAGGGTGCAACTAGTGGGTTCATTTGAATCCCAATTCCGGGAACTACCTTGGCAGATAGATAACTGACGATACTCACAATCGCTGTGACGATGATAATTGCTAGGGGATTGGCTTGGGTAAATTGATAGATTGCTAACAGCACAGGGATCAATCCTCCCCCCACATTCAAGGCGATAATGGTGGAACTTTGAATCTGTCGTAGAGGTATGCCCCAAAATTCCCGCATCCATAATTCCATCTCACTCAGGGCTATCGGTGTGGATGTGGTGGTACGGTAGAGGGGAATATTTATGGTGCTACCAAGGATAATTAAGGCTAGTAATAACAGGGCTACATTCGTTGTAAATCCTAACTTGGCCGCAGCCACTTTCACAATATCAACTGCGATCGCAAACCATAAAAATGGCAACAACAGCAGCAATATCAAAAATAAAATCAGGGAAACTGGTAAATATAGCATAATTCTCCCCACCTCTATCTAGTGTACTTGTTATTCACCCTCTACCACCTAATCAAACCAGAGTTGCTCCATTTCCCCATCAAAATTAAAAATGCAAATTATCTCCCAGGGAATGATTGTTCTTGTCAAATCCGCCTGTATTCAAATTATATTTGGCTTTGTCTCCTTGTTTCTAGCTCTAGTTTTACTCAGACTGTTACTCTTCTTTGATTCTTGCGATCGCCTTGACTATTCACAAAAATGAGAATTGTGTAACAGATTGTTAACTTGATATCATTCTAAAAATGACCCAGGTTGTATGGGTATGGTAGCTACCGTCCCAGAAAGATGTGTATAACCACACTTTCCTGGGGGACAGTATGATTTTGCTTGACTCGCGTTGTTGACTGTAATCGAATATGAATAATCAGATAGGACTGATCACCAAAGTAATGCTGGCATCTGCGGTAATTTCCGTGGGGATTAAATATGTTTTACCCTACGTACCGATTCCTGCAACAGATGCAAACGCCCTTGCAATTGTTCTCTTTCCAACTTTAGTCACGATGGGTGTACTTGGATATCGCTTAATTAGAAGTGAAACTATAATTCGTAATTCGTAATAGCCTGCGGCAACGCTTCGCGTACGTAATAGCCTACGGCAAGCCGCTTCGCGTCTACGTAATACCCGCTACGCGGGAAGCAAGCTACGTAATAGCCTACGGCAAGCCGCTTCGAGTCTACGTAATAGCTGTTGGGCTGGGCTATGCTTCGGTAATACCCGCTATGCGGGAAGCAAGCTACGTAATTTAAAAGTGATTATTTTTACAAAAAAGAGAAGTGGAATTTTTGAGTAGAGACGACCCGACGGGTTGTCTCTACTCCCTGTTCCCTACCCTCACGCTCCAGATTTTTTCCACAGACCCGTTATTAGTTTTTTTAATCTGTGAAAATCCCAAAATTGTACTTTCCCCCTGTTTGGCAGCTTATTGACACAAAAACTGACCTTATTCTCAATATTAATGACATTACTCTCAATTATTGCACGCAATTATCATCGTTTCAGGACTGATTATTGACATCTTGACAAAGCATGGGTACTATAGTGTATACTACGGCGGGAGCTATATATATTTACACGAACAAACACCTTCTTCCCGAAAAATCAACAAAACCCGAAATACCAACAAATATTCACATTGCCTAATAAGTGCTAAGATATTGGACTATTGTGGGTATAAGTAGGTAAGTGCAATTAAACATAAAGCCGCAACGCCATCGATCATTCGCTTTAAAGCCTTACTCCCGTACAGACGGCGATATATCGCGTCTCTCCCTACTACCATCACGGACTACTCCCTGATCTCAACGAAAATTTTCACCACCCACCTACTTATCAACAATAGCTACACTATTCCTTTAATCTTGACTCCATGTCCGCAGTTGTAAGTATACCAGTATTAAAGTTATCCCCAAAAGAAATGTAGATGCGGCGGCAGCATAGCCGAAATCAAATTGTCCGAAGGCTTCTTGATAGATGTAATAAACCAGCAGATTAGTGGAATTAAGTGGTCCACCTCCGGTCATAACGTAAACTTGCTCAAAACTGCGGAGGGTAAAAATAACCGTTGTAATGAGGACGAAAATCAGGGTAGAACTGAGTCCGGGTAGGGTGACATGTTGGAATTTTTGCCAGGAATTTGCCCCATCGAGTTCGGCTGCTTCGTAACGACTGGGAGGGATTGTTTGTAATCCGGCTAAGAATACAACCATATTAAACCCCAGTTGTTTCCAGATGCTGAGGAGAATTAGTACTGGCATTGCCCAAAAGGTATCCCCTAGCCAGGGAATAGGTGTTATACCCAGTGTATTTAACAGGGCGTTGACGGGACCTTCTGTTTGGAAGAGCCAACGAAATCCCAGACCAGCAGCGACGAGGGAAATAATGGAAGGGATAAAGTAGGCTGTACGCAGGATACCGCGTAGGGCGATACTTTGATCGAGTAATACAGCCATGAACAGGGGAAGGATAATACTGGGTATGACGGTGGCAAGGGTGAAGTATAGGGTATTTCCTATCACTTGCCAAAAATCGGGATTGAGAAGTAAACGCAGGTAATTTCTCCCGCCGACCCAGTAGACACCAGTGGAAGTAAAGCTTCCGGCGGTAAAACTGAGGTAAAACAGGTAAAGTATTGGATAGATAAGGAAAACTCCGAATAAAATTAATGCCGGGGTGAGAAATATCCAGGCTGCAACGGTGTCGTTATCAAGGATGGAGTGATTGGTTTTGCTGGATTTAGTCATTGGATTTTAGATTTTGGATTAATTTCAATCTTGTGGTTCATCCATTTAACCTGAATTTGACGGATTTGAAACACTACAATCCTTGTGAACCAATAATTTTTTCAGTTAAGGTTCAAGGTAACCTCTTTCATTAGTTGAGAGCGAAGTCAATAACTTGCTAATTCCAGGTTTACTGATTTTATTCTCAATATACTCAATATAATACTAGGAGGTTTTTAGAAACTTCTATTTCCCGTGAATATTGCTGGACAATAGTTTTAGGCTTTATGACTCGTTGTAGATAGATAGCTACGACGTGGAAGTACTCACGTTCCATTTAAGGTTAAACAGACGCGACATGTCGTATCTGTACCGACTCCCTTTTTCCTGTCCTCACAAACAGACTTTTTCATTAACTGTTGACTGACAAAAACCAAAAGGGAAATATATTACTATGGAAATTATAGTTTGGTTTATTTTTGCTGACTTGCTTATCCTGCACTTTGAACAAGGGAATGATAAGCCTTGAGTAATGGGTTGATTTTCCTACTACTCCCTACTCCCTGTAGGTTTGAGAAATTTGTGAGAAATACAGGTACTCCCTGCTCCTTGTAAGCTCTAGAAGTTGGAGAGAGGGTTATAGAACCAGTAAGTTATCAAGTTGTTCTTCACATTGCTGAAAAATAAAATTGACAACAGCAAATAGTTTATCTAACTCTTGAATTGTGTAAAAGGTGATGTTTTTAGGAAAAATATTTTTCTCTAACTTGCCAAATTGCCAGCGATCGCCGTTAGAGACGATGCCAAAAATCGTCATTGGATATTCATCGTTTAACTTTTGTGCAGCTATCATTTCTGCTAAACACTGACCCCGACCACCTTCAAAATCATCCTGTTTGGCTTCTACCAAAATAAAATATGGCTTGTCAAAGACTACTTTTCCCAAGGGCGAACGTCTTGCTATTATATATATTCGGGATATCCTGACAGCTTTTGTTCACAATTTAAAGATTGGTGACTCCACAAGGTAAACTTTCTGCTGTAAATTTTCCAAACTTCCTTGAGAACGGGATAAATGAGATTTTCACAAATTGCAAATTCCGAGTTATCGACAACATTTTCCCGCATGACAATTTCCAAGTCTGCTCGAAAATAATCAGGAATATGGAAGGGTACTTCTGTGATAAAGTTGGCTTCCCTAAAAGCCACCCGATATTCCTTGAGAACCTCACCAACGCTTTTAAAGTTACTAAAAGCCATATTTGACTCCAAAATAGATAATTTTGGTGGTTTTGATAATCATGTAGAGAAAACTCTCATTGGGAGCAAATCTCTAAAACTTACGGGGAGTAGGAGTGGGGAATAGGGAGTAGTCGGAACATCAATTCGTCACTTAAGGCTGATAACTTACTTTTAAATGGGAGTGGGGAGTTGGGAGTCGAAATAAGCTATTTTCTCGTTTGGTTGTGGGTTTTTCCCATGAGGTACTTACTTGTTGAAAATCCCGGAAAAGGATGCGATCGCAAGCAATAACCGATAACTTCCCTATAATAGGTAAACCACCAAATTGGGTATTTTGCAAAAGTTGTGTTGTTGCTTTTGTCAAGGTTCCTAAACTGGGCTTTTGATGGAGATGATTAATGCTTGAAAAGACCTAACAATGCTACCTCTCCTCTGTCACCTGTCAACTGTCAACAAACCCAATGGGAAATGTATCAGCATAAAAGGCATAAATACAGGCTTACTCAAAACCCCTTTTATCCCAATTCAAAAATGTTTGCAACACATACTCAATATGAGACGTAGCAGTGCTGTGTCTCTACAAAATTCATCTGTCGCATTCTTTTTTCAAATTGGTATTACGAACCTATTCCGTATCCTGTATCCTGTATCCTGTATTCTCTAATTCTACTTTATTCCCCCTTTATGTCATCGTTCCCTGAAATTACTCGCAGTTTGGTTGTTCCTCCCATTGATGCTTCCTTAATAAACAACTTGCAAAATCCCCAACAACAACCAGCAAAACTGGCAATCATGGCTTCAGGTAACGGTAGCAACTTTGAAGCAGTTGCAGGTGCGATCGCCAGTGGTATTCTCCATGCCCAAATTCAAGTGGTAATTTATAATAACCCAGATGCCTATGTTGCTCAAAGGGCAAAAGCCTGGGGAATTCCGGCTATACTTATCAATCATCGTGAATTTAACAGTCGGCAGGATTTAGATCGAGCGATTGTGAAAGTTTTGCTGGATTACCAAGTAGAATGGGTGGTCATGGCTGGATGGATGCGCTTGGTGACTCAAGTTTTAATTGATGCTTTTCCCCAGAGAATTATTAACATTCATCCCAGTTTATTGCCAAGCTTCAAAGGTGTGCGTGCGATTGAGCAAGCTTTGGCTGCTGGTGTGAAAATTACAGGTTGTACGGTACATTTAGTGTGCTTGGAGGTCGATAGCGGGCCAATTTTAATTCAAGCCGCAGTCCCAATTTTACCTGGGGACACCCCACAAACCCTACATGAGCGAGTGCAAATTGAAGAACATCGGATTTTACCGATTGGCATTGCCTTAGCTATTCACAAAATTTAATATCTTGCTCACTAAATTGTTGACTGTTTTCTTAAACTGGTTGCGACGTAACCAGTTTTGAAAGGCTGCTTCGTATTCTTGTCCCTTGAGTTGAAAAGTATTCCAAGCATCAACTCCCACCACAAAAGCAAAAAAAGCTAGGATGTACAAAGACCAGGATATTTGCCATCCACCCAAAAAATCAATCACCAAGAAAAAACTATTAACTAGTCCATAATTACCTAAACGCTTGCGAAAGCGATCGCGACGATAAGCATCAAAGGCTAAACGTTGATTAGCTTCATCACGGAACACCACCCAATCCCGTTCAGCTTTTTGCAGGGATTCGGGACTAATTCCTAATTCCTGAGCTATCTCCTGTAATTCCGTGTAGGTAAAAGCCTTATCTTGATCATTGCTTTGACGAGCGATCGCAATTTGTAATATCTGTTGGACTTCATCTTGGCTATAAACGCGAATTTGATGTTCGGGTGTTGTCATTGTTTACTCCTTGCTTCCTGTCTGCTTGAGAAATGGGAATTTTCATACATCTATTTCTATATTTATCGAACTAATTGGGAAATATCCTAAATTATTTGTTGTTGACTGCTGACTGTTAACGCTCTTTAGCTTTATTTCTCACGACTTGCTTGAAAATAGGGAGTCGGAGAAAAAACACTTTCTTTTATTTTGGTATTAGCAGTACATGTAACCCACTCCCTACTACCTGTTCCCTATTCCCTAAAAACTGTAGGGATTTATGATAGATCCGGGTAATGGTTCAACAATGGGTGAATATACAAATTGAATCTGTAACAACTGATAAAAATATACTTATATTTTCAATCTGTTAATTGCCAATTACGGTCGCTATCGTCACAATCAGACAATAGCATCCAAAATCAGGT
The DNA here is from genome assembly GCA_937973965.1 of uncultured Calothrix sp. Lineage (GTDB taxonomy): Bacteria > Cyanobacteriota > Cyanobacteriia > Cyanobacteriales > Nostocaceae > NIES-3974. Next base: position 17,613 of record CALJJQ010000002.1, read on the forward strand.
TAGCAAATTCAACCTTGCTCACGACTCGGTAAACCGTAACTCCTGCATGGCGATATTACTAATTCCCCTAACTGAACCCCATTGATCCATAAAACAAACGTGCTGCGACGTTTTTTTAGACACCGCAGCACTTATACTGTTTTACTGTAGAGTTGATACATTTAGGAGAGCAGGGGATGCTGGAAGAGTAAATGTATCATGATTTTTGGGAAATGGTATTACCCGTGAGGGTAGTCCAAAATCCAAAGACGCACGTAGTGCGGATCGACCGAAGAGTAATCCAAAATCCAAAATCCGATTACGTTATTTATTTTTGTCTACACTCTTCTCTGGGAAACGCCTACTCCCCTTGTCCTTGGGTAAAGAACTTACGTATATCTTTTGACTGCTCACCATCTGCCGATACGGAAGTAATGATGTAATCGATGACATTTTGTGTAAAGGGGATACGGAGGTGGAAAGTACCATCAGATTTGACTTTGATGGGATTACCAGCAATAGAAACGGTCGAACCGGGTTGGGTGGAACCGTGGATAATTAATTCCACATCAGTTTCAAACCAAAATTCTTGCTGGGGACGGTTGAAAACGCGGACAATGGGGGAACGTGCAAGCAGTAACCAACGTTCGTCCTCCGTTAAGTAGCCGATTTCGACCATATAATCGCGATCGCTAATCGGAATGGCTACAAATCGGTTTTGCACACTGTCTTCACATTCATATTGTTGGACTAGTTGAGGAGTTTGGTAACTCAAATCCATATCAGTGACATCATACAGACGCAGCGCTAATTGGGATGCTCCTTGTTGACGCAGGATTTCCCGTTCCGTTTCTGCAATTTGCCATGTAATATGGGCCCATTTTGGAGTTCGAGGTATAATTTGAATTTCGCTGGTTTCCACCTCTAAATCCTCATTGTCTGTTTCTGTATCATAAGTAACTTCCGCTACTGTCAATTCGGGATTCTCTTCAGATTGGTAATTTTCATCAACGGAATCTGGATTACTCCCAGCGATACCTGCGGCAATTACTGCACCTCCAGCTACGACAGCAGCACCTGTTAATGGCAAGTTATCAATTAGACCAGTTTCGGGATTTTCTTCCCCATCCCCCAAAGGTTGTTCGAGTGCTTGAGTGACTTCTGGTGTTTCTGTGAGATTTTCTATTGTTTGTGGAATATCCACATTGACATCATTGACATCTAATCCAGGGATTTCCGTAGTTTGTGGAGCATCCACATTGACATCCAATTCAGAGATTTCCGGTGTTTCGGGAATATCCACATTGACATCCAATCCGGGAATTTCCGTGGTTTGAGGAAAGTCAACATTTACATCTAAACCAGAAACTTCCGGTGTTTGTGGAGCATCCACATTGACATCCAATCCAGAGATTTCCGGTGTTTCGGGAATATCCACATTGACATCCAATCCAGAAATTTCCGTGGTTTGAGGAACGTCAACATTGACATCTAAACCAGAGATTTCTGTTGTTTCTAAATTGGGATTTATGCTAAATTCCTGAGTGTCTTCAGGATTGG
>CALJJQ010000003.1 GCA_937973965.1 uncultured Calothrix sp.
AAGTATCAATGGATTGAAATAGATGCTTATTCTAGCTGGCAAACTTTTGTTACATCTCTAGAAAAAATCCTGAGAGAATTTGGTCAAAACTATGTAATTAATTTTGACTAGCTACTTATGTGCAGAAATTTTTCTTGATTTAACAAAAGTTTCAGCCTATGCAAATTAGATTATCATCCCGCAACAATGCAACGCTGTAATTTTTAGTAACCAATCAAAAGAGGAATGTTTGGGTTAAAACTATTCCCTATTCCCGACTCCCGACTCCCTACCCTCACTCAAAGACTTCTACAGCAGACCCTAACCTAGCAGAACATAAAGTAATCCATGCTACATTTATTTTGTCTCTCAAATGATTTTTGAATTTATTTTTCCCGGGAATCAGATTTTCGGTATACTTTGTGTCCCTATGGTATTTTAATTGGTGAAACCGAAATCATCAGAAATCAGTCTTGAATGGTTGGCGATAAGAATTAAAATCGAAGAGCAACATCGAGAAGCGACATCCTACATCCTAAGTGGTCTATATGTTGTAATGCTTACAAAAGAACCTATGAAAGTTGTTTTTTCCAGAATCCCTACAGCAATCCCTAATATCTGATGGGATACTCCACAGGAATTGCTACGCGATACTCCATAGGAGTCGCTGCGCGATCGCAAAATCCCAAAATCCCTATTTAACACTAAAATCGGGTAATCCAAAATCCATAGACGCACCTAGTCCCGGATTTGGAGCAAACTCCTCAAACTTTCAGTGAGTGGGGAGTGGGGAGTAGGGAGTAGGGAGTAGCAAGAAAATCAACCCACTACTCAAGGCTGATCACTCCCTTGCTCCAAATGCAGAGTAGTGCGGATCAACCGAAGAGTAATCTAAAATCCAACATCCCAAAACCTCTATTTACCCCCTAAATTCGGGTAATCCAAAATCCCAAAACCCCTTGACTATCCTTACTTCTGTGAGGTAATTATGAATGCCGATTCTCCCAGACAGAACCTACATGCAGATTCTCCCTTTTCCCCATCTCCAGTGGAGAATACGGATATTTTGGAAACAGAAACCAATCGTCAAGTTCTCCCGGATGAGGAAGTTGACAATGTTTTAAATTTTTTGCATCAAACTCCATCTACCCATGATGATACTACTCCCCATTTTATTTCCAGTTTAGTAACTAACGAGCCAGATGAACCCCTTGTTTCCCCCCCATCTACAACGGAAAATCCTAGGAATCTGGTTGAACAGGAACAAAATTTAGATTCTCCATCAAAAAGTATTGAATACAGGATTAATGATAGGGAAAATACGGAAGAGCAGCCAGCCTATTTGGTAATATCAAAAACTTATAATCCTCCGGTTTTAGAAGTAGTGAATCATCAACCACCAAGCAACGAATCTGAACATAACGGGCAATTTGCTCAAAAACCAACAGAACAACAACCTGTATCAACCCTAACTCCAAACCTATCTACCAATGGGAACCAAACTGAAAAAAATACTGTCCTAGAGCCAATTTCTGCTTCCCCCAGCCTAGAAACCCTACCGGAACCAGTAGAAATCCACCCCCATCTTCAGGTACAACTCAAAAGTGAGGGGGGAAAACTACAAGTAATTTTACCCAGCGAAGCCCAAATCGCCAGTTCTGAGTATTCCTGGAGTGAGATTTGGCAGCAATTTCAAGTCAGATTAAATGCAAGCGATCGCCTACTTGTTCCTAATGGTAAAGTACATTTAGATGCCAAAGATCGATTACTCGATGGACGACAACTCCAGGAACTAGCAGACACCTTTAGCAACGTCAAACTCCAGCTAGAATCAATTGCCACCAGTCGTCGTCAAACTGCGATCGCAGCTGTGACAGCTGGATATTCCGTAACCCAAATCCACCCTCAAGATATATTGCGATCGCCCCAGGAAAGTTCACAGGTACTAGCAGATCCAATTTATCTGGAAACAACCGTCCGCTCCGGTGTAGAAATTCGCCATCCCGGTACGGTCATTATCGTCGGTGATGTCAACCCTGGTGGTACTATTGTTGCCGACGGTGATATTTTAATTTGGGGTCGTTTGCGGGGGATAGCCCACGCTGGAGCCGCAGGTAATCGTGAATGTTTGATTATGGCCTTACAAATGGAACCAACCCAACTACGGATTGCTGATGCTGTCGCTCGCGCTCCCGAAAAACCACCCCAGCAATTTCAAGCAGAAGTTGCCCATATTACATCCGATACCATTCGCATTACCCGCGCTACCGATTTTTCCCGCACCCAATATCTCAACCGCATCGACCCCAGTAATAGGAGCCAACCAGAGGTAAATTAGAGACGACCCGACGATTTGCTTGCAGAGACGACCCGACAGGTCGTCTCTACGGAAATCCAAAATCGAATGACGCGAAAGACTAATAGTTAGATATTATTACTTCAACACTAAATATTTCCCAGCATCAGTGCTGAATTCATTACGGCATAATTCAGGTTAACGAAATACACTTACGGTCGTCTGCAAAGCTGTTCACAAGCTAGTTATACAAACGTATTTTGTATTCTCGATGCGGAATTATGGTCTATTGGTGCATCGCCCTCGTTGCCAACTTGTAAAAAAAAGTCTCTGGCAACCTTAGTAATTTATACTTTTTAATTCAGGCGATTATCTTTATACTTCTTGAGTCCAAGGGAAGCACTCATATAAATCATGACTCGAATTATTGTTGTCACCTCCGGGAAAGGAGGTGTGGGAAAAACCACCGTTTCTGCCAATCTAGGAATGGCATTAGCCAAAGCTGGACGACAAGTTGCACTTGTAGATGCTGACTTTGGGTTGCGTAACCTAGACTTACTATTAGGTCTGGAAAACCGGATTGTCTATACAGCCATTGAGGTTTTGTCCCGTGAATGTCGTTTAGAACAGGCATTAGTCAAAGATAAACGTCAACCCAATCTGGTTTTACTTCCAGCTGCTCAAAATCGTACTAAAGAGGCTGTTAGCCCCGACCAAATGAAACTGCTTGTCAATGCCCTAGCCCAAAAATATCAGTACGTCATTATTGATAGTCCGGCTGGTATTGAAAACGGATTTAAAAATGCGATCGCACCCGCCAAAGAAGCTCTCATCGTCACCACTCCCGAAATCTCCGCAGTTCGTGATGCTGACCGGGTTGTTGGTCTCCTCGAAGCCCAAGGTATTAAGCAAATCCACTTAATTATTAACCGTATTCGTCCAGCAATGGTTCGGGCTAATGATATGATGTCTGTGCAAGATGTTCAGGAACTCCTGGCAGTTCCCCTCATTGGTGTTGTTCCCGACGATGAACGAGTTATTGTCTCCACCAACCGTGGCGAACCACTTGTATTATCAGATACGCCTTCCCTCGCAGGAACTGCTTTTGAAAACATCGTCCGTCGTTTAGAAGGAGAAACGGTTGAGTTTTTAGACCTGGATGCTCCTGGTGATAGTATTTTCGCGCGTCTACGCAAATTGCTGTGGACAAAAATTATTTAACTCTTTCTCCTGCACCGCTAGTTGTAATGATTCTCGAATTTATCGAACGTTTATTTTCTCGTAATTCTGACCACAGTCGTAATCAAGTTAAACGCCGGTTACAACTGGTGATTGCCCACGACCGTGCGGATTTAAACCCGGAAATATTGGAAAAAATGCGACAGGAAATCCTGGAAATAGTCTGCCGTTATGTTGAAGTTGAAAACGAAGGCTTAGAGTTTACCCTCGAAAGCAATCAAAGAACCACAGCATTAATCGCAAATTTACCCATTCGTCGTGTTAAGGAGGAATTAGGGAAAACCACCGATACCACAACTCCAACCACTTCTTCCCAGTAGTATTTGACCACATAAGGACTTACGCACTGATGACGATAAAAACTTTGCAAGAAGCCGCTGTGCGTCTACCTGACGACCCTGCGGTCGATCCGCTATGCATCTACGCAATGACGTAATCGCGTAGTGATTGCGTAAGTCCAGGACATAAGTTTGGAGGGGTTTGTAGTAGTGGCTCCAGTTGGAGCGCTATACCCGCAGGGTTGTCGCAGACTAGCGCAACTACATGCCTTTTTTTTACTCATCAAAATTAACGTGAGTTCGATGAGTTATAAAGCCTGAAACTCTTGTCCAGTATCATTCGTAGAAAATAGAAGTTTCTAAAAACCTCCTAGGATGTTGAGAATAAAATCATTGAACCTGAAATCAGTCAGTTATTGAGTTTGTTCTCAACTAATGGATGAGGTTACTTTAAACCTTAACTCTCAAAATCATTGGTTCACAGGGATTGTAGCGTTTATAATCCGTCGAATAATATGGTCGAGTAGTAGTATTAGTCCACCACGTAAGCTTTGAGGGGTTTATAGTAGTGGCTCTAGCTGGAGCGCTAAAGCGTAATATCGATATTTCTTTGACTTTGAAATAAATGAAACTAGAATAATCAAAGGTTATAGCCCCTGATATGTAGCGACCATTAGCGTAAACTATATAACTACGTGCCTTTTTTTACAGGTTTCTCATAAAATCCTAATTACGAATTACGAATTAGGTAGACGCGAAGCGGCTTGCCGTAGGCTATTACGAATTACGAATTTTATTAAAAACATAGAGACATAGCTGTGGGCTAAGTCTCTTATTTTGCGTCTTTAATTGTCACAATCAATCATCTGGGTTAACGGTAAGCAACTTGGGGTTCAGCCCAAACCTGGGAAAGCTCCCGGTAGGTGACAGGTTTATCTACCTCCGATGCACGGGTGACACTGCCATCATCGGACACACTAATCACTGGCCAATCTTCACTACCCATTTCCCCAGCCGAGAATAACACCCGGTCGGGTTGATTCTGACTCCAACCCAGTAAAATTGCTATTTTTTCCGTGTCGGTTTCAGCATGATGATCCACGGGACTCACGGTACGAGTATCGTTTTTATCTCTATTCCAAATTACCGCATAATCGGAAGCATGGGAGGTATTCATCACCCCCTCAAATCGTCTTGCTAAAAAGCGATCGCCTTTTTGTGACCAACTCACCGGAACTAATACACCTATTGTTCCCTCTCCATTCATGTCCTGAGCCACTTTCACAGGTATCAATGCATCCCGGTTACGGGAGGTGGAACTTACAACTCGCAAACGTTTGGTTTGTCGGTCTTCAATAAACAAAACGCTGCTTACCCGTGTTTTATGCATTTCGGGTTTTACTTCCAACTGCACGCGACTATAAACCGCATACCGTCCATCGGGAGAAACGACAGGATGGCTGCGGTAGTATCGCGTACCCCCTCCACGGGAACCAATTTCTTCCTGGGTGGCCATAATCCAATTCATCGGAATTGGGTAAGTGCTTCCTAGGGGGTCTTCCGAATCCCTCGCTTCCGGTTCTTGCTGTTCTAAAACTGGCACATCATCAATAATTGGCTGAATATTGCGAATTCCAGGCTGAACTTTCGCTGTCAAGTATACCTGGTTTCCCAATAATCCTTCACCATTACTACCAGCCTTCGCAGACTTTAATTTGGCAATTAAATTTGCCTGGGAACTATTGCTATTAGCTAATCCCGCTCCCCCTGAATGATTCTGCAAAGGAGGAGCAAATTCCACTGATGCTAGGGGTTCCGGTTCCCTTGCTCCAGCCACTGGGAATTGACTTCCCGCAGTCACTCCACCCGCGTATGCCTGTAACAATCCGGGTTCAACAACCGCAATCATCTCTTCCCGCACCACTTGCTGTTGGCTGGCAGAGTTACCTGAAGAGTCTTGCAAATCCGAGTTCAAGCTCGATGCACCGATGTTTTCTTTAATACTAACACGGGATAAATTAGTTTCTTTCGCTGCATCTGCTTGAGTGGCAGCAATATCCTCATGATTTTTTATCGCTGATGACGATAAATTCACAGAACTTGCATGACTACTCGCTGCGATCGCAGGAGCAATCACCATAACGACTAGTACGTACTTCAAGAATGGTTGTACACGAAACCATCCCAACAACAAAAGGGTTTTCAGCATCGGTTGACTCTCTAGAAAGGGGTTGCTGTGCCGCATAGCAATGCTTTTTTTGAATTAGGTCATTAGTAGGCTGTGTTTACTTGTATAACATGTATAACAGGAAACTTATTCTGCGTGCGAATAATTTGCCTCTATGGTCAAATATTTATAATCTGCTAAGGTTTGATGAAGAAATCCACCAACTTTAGCCTTTGATATAAAATACACTTTACTTTAGCTAATTTCCGAATTTTACGGATACGAGCCAAGTTAAAAGTAAGCAAACCTCGCAGGCGAAGAGCATAATCAATGCTCTGATTTCAATTACCAAAAGCTATTTCTAAGTGTTTCTGCTTAAATCTATCAATCTGCGGAAACTGCTTCTGACTGTTTTCCCAACACTTAGTTTTTGCTATCGTTGAAATCCGGTTTCTTGCTTATACGCACCAAGCTCAATACCAACCAAGATCAATCGGTAGATAAAGTCGGGGAATAAGTACAAGGTAAAAGTTGGATCAAAGGGCTTTTGCCTGGTTTGTGTTTCCACCAAGATTTAGTCAATCTCTACCGGAAAGCTCTGTAGGCGGTTTTTTTTGTAGATATCAATAATTCTGAACTAGGCAAATCTTAGGGATGCACTCACCTGATTACTACAGCATATACAGCGTATTCTGAGTAAAATCATGTTAATGAGTGATCAAAAGCGCTGAAACTAGCCTAATAACCCAATCGTGAACTTACGGATGCCGTACTTACACGTCGGGGGGAACCCACTCATTAATGCTAACCGAAGATGTTGAAAAAAGCACGCTTTTCAACATAATTTTTGTGAATTGTCAAATAACGAATTTCACTGTACTGATAGGGAATACACGTTGTTTACCAGCAAGGATTTTCTTTGCTGGGTAGATGCGGTCACTTAATTATTGACTACCAGTTTCCTTTCGGGTTTCTGACTCTGTAGGTTGTAAGCCGGGGTGACGGATTGATTTTTCTTACTCCTTACTCCCTGCGTGTCTTAGGGATTTGTAATAAATCGGAATTTACAACTACATTATTTGATATTTAACCTGATTTTGCAACTGTTTGCAAGTATCTAGAGGATGATTTTTGCCCGATTATGCCACCATTTAAATGCCTCTGAGATACTTTTGAGAAAAGAAATGTAATATTCTGAATATTCTGATTTATTGCCGGCAATTTATGATATCATTCCCACGAAATTTTTGTTTCCCTTGTTCCCCTGCTTGTCCAAATATCTCAACTTGAAGTAAAAGAGGGCATAATCACCTAGGGATGAGAATTCTGTGTAGATTGGTATTAAGACACTGAACATTATTTCTGCAAATAATAAAAAGAATAATGAAAATAGTATTTTTTGGTACACCTCAATTTGCAGTTCCGACATTAGAAAAATTACTTAATCATCGGGAAATGGAGGTAATTGCAGTCGTTACCCAACCAGATAAGCGTCGTGATCGCGGCAGTAAGTTAACTCCATCTCCGGTGAAGGTGGTGGCTTGTGAACATCATATTCCCGTTTGGCAACCGGAACGGATCAAAAAAGACCAGGAAACTTTACAAAAATTACGGGATACCCAAGCAGATGCCTTTGTTGTAGTTGCCTATGGACAAATTTTATCTGCGGAAATATTAAATATGCCTCGTTTGGGCTGTATTAACGTACATGGGTCAATTTTACCTGAATATCGAGGTGCAGCCCCGATTCAATGGTGTTTGTATAACGGCGATCGCACCACGGGAATCACAACGATGTTGATGGATGTGGGTATGGATACGGGAGCAATGTTATTGTTTGCCACCACACCCATCAGCATCCTCGACAATGCTCACACCCTCGCTACACGCTTAGAAAATATCGGTGCAGACCTGTTATTGGAAACATTGACTAAGTTAGCTGCTGGGGAAATCCAACCCATACCTCAAGACAATAATCTTGCTACCTATGCCAGATTAATCACTAAGCAAGATTATCCCATTGATTGGTCAAAGCCAGCTTTCGCCTTACATAATCAGGTGAGGGCATTCTATCCCAATTGTTGGACAAATTGGCGTGGACAACAATTAAAAATTATTTCCACAATTCCTTTGTGTGCAGATTTAGAGATATCAGAACTACCTGAAGATTTACAGAAGGTATTAGCCCCTAAGTTACCGGAATTTGTCAACCGAGTGGGAACACCAGGGGAAGTGATCGATATCATCAAGAACCTCGGTGCAGTTATTCAAACCCAAGTAGGTTGCTTGTTACTATTATCGGTACAACCAGCTGGGAAGAAAGTCCTATCCGGATGGGATTTTGTCAACGGTTCCCGTTTACAGGTAGGTGAAATCCTGCTGGAGGGGAAGATCGACTGTTAGTTGACTATTGACTGCAAGTTGATTAAAGGCTTGTAGAAAAATAGTAAAACTCCTGTACTGTAAAATTTGAGGGGTATTTTAGTCGAGAAAGTGCAAATAAATCAATGCCTAACTTCCGACTCCCTCACCACGACAATAGTGCTGACAGGACTCACAAGGACCTTGGGGATTAACTGCACACCGAATAATTTCTGAATGGGCATTGTAAATACAGGTAGCATCCCCTATTACCCAACATCCATTTACGAGACTCTTTTCTGTCGAAGACTGAACTGGTTGAACATAGAGGGCTATCTTAGACAAGCAATATTGACCCGACTTCAGTTGATAGCGATGACGACGCTCTAAAACAGTGTAGGTTTGACCGTCTAAATCAAGGCAATTTCCCGCTTGAGGTGTCCAATCTAGTTTCACCTTTGCCAATAAACCACGGGAATGCATGAGAATCACCTCTGTTGGTAGAAAATCAGGTTCTGGAGACATTTTGCAGCAAGAATACAGGATACGGTCGTCAGGAGGGGATAAGGGGAAAGGGTTAATAATACTAAAGTACTTTATCAGAACTCTCCCATTCCCTGCTCCCCTGTTTGCCTCAATGTATCAAATAAAAGTAAAACGGTATCAGGTAATTACCGCCTATTCTGTTCCAAAATCAAGGGTAGCCCAATCTGGTTGACGATAGAAATGGCTCATGTCATCAAATTTACGCAATTCAGCCCGATGAATAGTAAATTCCAGGGTTTGATCTAGCCAAGTTTGGTTGAGTTGATCGAGTAAATCCACAAAGCGATCGCGGTTAAAATTGGCTGGAATCCTCCGAAAATATCCCAGGGTAATGTGGGCGGTAAAGTGATAGTGTTGTTCTATACCCAAACTAATTAGTTGGGGGTTTTGGTACACTAGGCGGCGAAAATTGATAATCTGCTCATAATCACTATCATTTTTGGGAACTAATGCCACGCCGATAGCCCGTGGCATGACAATTACACCAGAATAACGCCAAATAATAGGTGTTTGCAAGTGTGGATATTTATTCTGATATTGCTGAAAAATACTCTGGATACAATCGCGCAACTCAACTTCATAATTAGGGTTGAGGGAGCAAGCATTTTTGTAGGCACTATCCCAAATTAAATCTGCTAAAGTCAGATGGAAACTTGCTAAGGGTAAAGGTACAATTAGATCAGCATCGCAGGGTAATTCCACCAATTGGCATTGGAGCTTGTGCAACTGAGCGTACAGTAGGGAGTTAATCGAATCATCCCCTTGAGGTGGAGTTATGATTGTGTAACCTGGAAACGGTGCGGCTTGGGAACCTTGGGATGGGGAATGATGAAACTTCGTGGATTCCTGAATATGTTGCACCTGGTTCTGATATGCCTGTGGTAAGGTCATTCTTACAATCCGATTGAGATAGGTTTGGTAGTTATCGTCCACGCTGATGATTCCTTGCCTTGATGATGGTAAGCTGTATCTTGCTTGATTTTAAACAGTAAATTGAAAATAGGGAGTGGGGAAGTAGGGAATAGGGAGTGGGGAAGCGGTAATCTAAAATCCAAAATTGTCTTAGCTCTTGCGGTTAGATAGTGATGATGGTTTAATAGCGATCGCCTACTAGCTGGATGTATCAGATGTATCAAAAGTCAAACAGCACCTGTGTTCCCAAAAATACAACCTAAATAAAACTACACTAAAAACTATAGATGTATGAATGACAGGGGGATATAAAACGTCTAGTATTAATCAATAAAGGAACTGATTAACTTTTACACCCCCAAGCTAATATCAGGAGAATATATGGAATTACCTCTGATTGCAATTGTTTTAGTTCTAATAGGGTATGCCTTTGGGTCTACCAAAATGATTAGTGAAGGGAATGAGGCATTAGTAGAAAGGTTAGGACGATATCATCGAAAATTATCCCCTGGACTGAATTTTATTGTGCCAATTATCGATGCGGTAGTCATGGAAGATACCGTCCGTGAGCAGGTACTCGATATTAAACCCCAACAGGTAATTACAGCCGATAATGTCACCATCGAAGTTGACGGGGTTGTTTTTTGGTCAATTATCGATATGGAAAAAAGTTTCTATAAAATTGATGATATTCAAATTGCCTTGGCTAACCTTGTCACCGTAGAATTACGGGCAACGATTGCTGGTCGCACCCTGGAACAAACTATTGCTTCCCGGAACGAAATGAACCAAGCTTTGCTGGAGGTGCTCAATCGAGATGCATCGGAATGGGGAGTGAAAATCGTTCGGGTCGATATACAAAGTATTAACCCCCCAGAAAACATTAAAAACTCCTTAGCAGAGCAAAATGCCGCAGTAATTCGCAAACGGGCTTTAATCACAGCCGCAGAAGGGGAACAGGAAGCTGCGGTCAAACGCGCTCAAGCGACTAGTACGGCAATGGAAATTTTGTCACAAACCCTGCGTGCTAACCCCGAAAGTAAGGAAATTCTTCAGTATTTAGTCGCGCAAGAACAGGTAGAAGCAAGTCAAAAACTGGGAGAAAGCCAAAATGCGAAAATCGTCTTTCTCAATCCCGGAACTTTGCCTAAAGATACATTCGACCAAGTACTAGGGGAGATAGTTGCTAATCCATCAGATAGCAATGGCATGAGTGAACAAGGGAAAGGGTAAGGATGGAGGAGACAGGAGATAGGATAGGGTCATCAGGAGTCGGGATGATCAGACATCTCCAACAAAGAAACTCAAATCCTTGTGTAGTAAGGGGTAATATGTAACTTCTGGAGATGTCTATTTATATACAGAAGTATTTATATATAAATCTTCTGCTATCCCTGCTCCCGAAAGCTCCCCCTAGATACTCTCCACCTGGGACTCGTTGATTTGTCCGACGCGACGGATGTTGAGAATATCGCTCATTTTTTTAATTTGGACAAACACTTGTTCGAGTTGTTTGCGATCACGTATTTCTAAACCAAGGTCAATCCGAGCGGGTTGGTTAACGGCGGTTTTGACGTTGGCATGGGTAACGTTTATTCCCTGGTCGCGTAACCGAGACAGAATATCCATCAACACACCCACCCGGTCTAAAACTTCGATTTGGACGTTAACGGGATAGGTCGGTAAACGTTCATTGGTGGATGTATTTTCATTCCAGGTGACGGGAACTAGGCGATCGCATTCCACATGTTCCAGGTTATGGCAACCTTGACGATGGATGGTAATTCCCCTTCCCCTGGTCACCACACCAATAATTTTTTCACCGGGAATGGGTGTACAACAACCAGCAAGGTGGTAAACCATTCCTTCCACCCCGACAATCGGTGAGTCGCTACCACGGGAGGAAGGTGGAACCTCCCGCACTGTTTTTGGAGTTGTTTTCGGTAAGTTGCTAATATTTCCTTCCGCAAGAGGTGTTGCAGGTTGCTGTGATTTGACAACTTCCCGCCAACGATTCAAAACTAAGTTAGAAGTGAGTTCACCATAACCCAGACCCGCAAGCAAATCCTCCACACTGTGGTAATTACATTTTTCCGCCACATTTTGCATCGGTTGGGATTTCAACACATTCTCAAATCCCACCTTACCAATTTCCTTTTCCAGTAAATCCCGACCACGGGCAATATTTTCTTCCCGTCGCGATCGCTTATACCATTGTTTAATCCGATTTTTGGCTGCCGAAGTTTCAATAAAGTTCAACCAATCTAAACTGGGATGGCTATTTTTCTGGGTAATTATCTCCACGATATCGCCATTTTGTAATTTCGTTGACAAAGGTACAATTTTCCCGTTTACCTTCGCTCCTGCACAGTGATTCCCCACCTCGGTATGAATCCGATAGGCAAAATCAACGGGAGTTGAACCCGCTCCCAAGGCGATTAAATCACCTTTCGGTGTAAATACATAAACTTCATCTTCAAATAGATTTTCTTTGATACCTTCCATGTATTCCTGGGCATCATTCAAATCCTTCTGCCATTCTAAAAGCTGACGCAACCAGGTAAATTTTTCGTCAGTAGCACTCAGCTGTTGCTGGGAATTACCCGCTTCCTTATACTTCCAGTGGGCAGCAATCCCATATTCTGCCACATGGTGCATTTCCACAGTGCGAATTTGTACCTCCAGAGGGCGATTCCAAGGACCGAGTACACCCGTATGTAGGGATTGATAACGATTCGATTTCGGTAAGCCAATATAATCTTTAAAACGACCAGGTATGGGACGGAAGACATCATGAACCACCGCTAAGGCTCGATAACAGTCCTCATTGGTTTTAACTATAATTCGTAGTGCCGCCAAATCAAAAATCTCGTGGAATTCCTTATTCTGGCGTTGCATTTTTTGATAGATACTGTATAAATGTTTCGGGCGACCGCTAATTTCCGCCACTTCGATCCCCGCTTCCTCTAAACGCGATCGCAGCATTTGCGCTACCTTATCCAACCGCTCTACCCGTGCATCCCGCTTTTCTGCCACCAGTTGCTGCATATTCCGAAATGCTTCTGGTTCTAAATACTTAAAGGCTAAATCTTCCAGTTCCCATTTAAAATGCCAAATCCCCAAACGGTTCGCTAAGGGAGCAAAAATATCACGGGTTTCTAAAGCAGTGCGACGACGACTTGGTTCCGGTACCGCATACAAAGTCCGCATATTATGCAAACGGTCAGCCAGCTTCACCACGATTACCCGGATATCCTGAGCAGTCGCCAAAAACATCCGCCGAAAATTCTCCGCTTGACCTTCGGTTTTACTCTCAAAATTAATTTTAGAAAGCTTTGTCACGCCTTCAACTAAGCGTCTCACTTCCTCCCCAAATCGAGATTCTATTTCCTCAATTGTGACATCTGTATCCTCCACTACATCATGCAGAAATCCAGCTGCTATCATAGCAGGGCTACCCCCTAAATCTCTTAATAAACCAGCCACTGCAATGGGGTGAGAAATATAGGGTTCCCCTGACTTACGCCATTGTCCCTGATGGAGTTCATAGGCGAATAAGAATGCCCTACAAATTAAATCCGTATCTCCCCTCCTATGTGATTCATCGCTTCCATCCTCTGGACAAGGATTACACTCCAAACAATGTTGTAACCATTCTGGAACTTTGATATCGGTGGTGGTATTGACAAGTATGCTACTCATACGAACGGCTTCAGAGTTATATAGATAGTAGAATGCAACAATTAGAAAGAAATTAGTAAAGTTACTAGACAAGCAACTTGGAGTAAATGCCATTGAACGGCAAACTAATCCGCAATCAAAACAACTGCGGAATTTTGACAATTGGTCGATGGGATGGGAAATTGACTGGAAACCCTCAAAATCAAGAGTTTTGCTATCGGTGTAGGATATTCAATTGGTGTCAAAGTCAAAAACAAATAGCTCGCAGTCAAAACTGCAAAAATGTTAGAAAATTTAATTGTATCTGAAAAATTTCTTGACATTAATACTATCTCAAGAATAATCTAGATGTCTCTAAATCCTTCTCAATACAGTGCCTTCGCATCCCAGTTAGAGCAAATGCTGGATTTGCTCCAACATCAACAGTCCAATAATCAACTAGATGTAGCAGATATTGATCGATCCCTGGCATCTTTACAGAATTTTTTCCAAACAAATATTATTCCTCTCTGTGAACTCGACCATGATACTGATGGGCACGAACAAATGTATCGTACAGAAATGAGTAAGCAGATGCGACTATTGGAAATAGATGTGACGTTTCTACGGAATGCTCGCCACAGCCAGACTCAACAAACCCGTTTAAAAGCGATTAATAACCGTTTGACAACCCTGGTGAGTTATTGTCAAGCTGCTAGTTCTCTGTAGGGAGTAAGGTACAGAGTAAGTTAAGCTATGATTTCAGATGCTCCCTGAAACTTTTCAAGTTCTGTCGTGGATTGCCACGGAGCAGTTTCGTCACCAATCTCAAATCCAAAACCCAAAATCTAACAGATGCAAGATTCTCCCCTACCTCTAGTTAATCGTTTTTCCCATATTCCGGTTTTGAGTCAGCAGGTGATTGCTGGGTTGCAAGTGCGGGAAGGGGGTAAATATTTGGATGCGACGGTGGGAGGAGGGGGACATAGTGCTTTGATTCTAGCAACTGCAAATGTGTCGTTAACGGCTTTGGATCAGGATCAGGAAGCCTTAAATGCTGCTCGACAAGCTTTACACAAGTATGGGGATCGGGTGAATTTTATTCACACCAATTTTGCTGATTATGATTTCCCCAAGCAGGAATTTGCAGGAATTTTGGCGGATTTGGGTGTGAGTTCCTACCAGTTAGACCAGGGAGAGCGAGGTTTTAGTTTTCGTCACCGCGCGAAGTTAGATATGCGGATGAATCAACAACAAGAGGTGACAGCAGCAGATATCATCAACCATTGGTCAGAAGCAGATTTGGTAGATATCTTTTTTCGCTATGGAGAAGAAAACCTCTCCCGACGGATTGCGCGACGAATTGTGGAAAAACGTCCGTTTGAGACGACGACCGACTTAGCAGAGGCGATCGCGTCTGCGGTTCCACCAAAGTATCGTTATGGTCGAATTCATCCTGCAACTCGGGTATTTCAAGCTTTGCGAATTGCGGTGAATGATGAGTTAAGGGTGTTGGAAAGGTTTCTGAGTCAAGCACCCTTGGCTTTGATTCCGGGGGGGAGATTGGTAATTATCAGTTTTCATAGTTTGGAAGACCGAATTGTTAAACATCGCTTCCGGGAATCGAGTTTACTACAGGTCATCACCAAAAAACCAATTGTCGCTAACCCAGAGGAAATTCAGGAAAATCCGCGATCGCGTTCTGCAAAATTACGCATTGCCGAAAGGATTATGTTATAAATGTATTTCCCAAGGTAATATAATATACTTTGAACAAAGGAAAAAGGCGTTTATCGCTATTCTTCCTGTTGACCTAAAAATCTTGACTAGGAGAGACGCGACATGTCGCGTCTGTAGGGGAATAGGGAGTAGGAAATAGTGAGTAGTAAACATAGATTATATAATTACCTAGTCAAGTTAACTTTGTCGCAATAGGTGGTGTTCCTTCCACCAAACTGCGCTCTCTACCCAGTGAATTTATTTGCAGGATAAATGCCTTTGGCATTGAACCACCACGGCTAAAGCTAGGCTAATTTCCGTCTCCCACATTAATGACTACGGGTCTACCCTAGGGGTTCTACAGTTTGCATGGGTGGAGACGAACAGTTGGATCGTCTACATGGGATTAGAGACGACCCGACAGGTTGTATCTACTTTGTACCTAAATATCTTCCTCTCTTCCATTCCCAATCCTATCTATGCATCGAGGAATTCAACGACTATGGCAAACTGTTGACGCTAGCAAAATGAAAATGCCCTTAGCGACGGTATTGATTTTACCTTTTTGCTTACAAATTGTCACAGCAGTGGGTTTGGTGGGGTATTTATCCTATCGCAGTGGTCAAATGGCGATTCAAAGCTTGGTCAGGAGGTTAGAAACGGAGATGGGAGAGCGGGTGGAACAGTATTTAGATAGTTATTTGAGTGTACCAATGGCGATTAATCAGATTAATCGGGATGGGGTGGAGTTGGGTGTGTTGGATTTGGATAATTTTGATGTACTGGGAAAATATTTCTGGCGACAAATGCAAGTCTATGAAGTGGGTTATATCAATTTTGCCAATTCCCAGGGGGATTTTATTGGGGTTGAACGGCTTGAGGATGGTAAATGTGTGATCCATGAGTCATCCCTACGGACGAATCGCTCTCGACAGATTACCTACAGCACCGATGGAGAGGGAAATCGAGTGACAGCGATTCAGGAGCAAGGGGTGTCCGAGTTGGTGGAGGAGGAGTGGTATGTGGATGCGGTGAAAGCCAAACAGCCGATTTGGACGCAGGTTTACCAATGGCACGATAATCCCAAGATTTTATCAATTTCCCATAGTTATCCGATTTTCGACCGACGGGGACAGGTTCGCGGTGTGATGGGTGTGGATTTGATTTTGAATCAAATTGATCGGTTTTTGGAGCAAATGCAGGCGAATCATCCCGGACAGGTGTTTATTTTGGAACCAACGGGGTTATTGGTGGCTGTTTCCGATGGGACACCTACCTATACAGTTGCCGGTGGGGAGGTGAAAAGGATTAGAGGTGGGGATAGTAGGAATTTGGTGATTGCCCAAGCTACGGAGTTTTTACAGGGAAAATTTGGTAACTTGGAGAAAATTGCGACTGAGTATCACCAAGTTTTAGAAATTAACCAGGAAACCTATTTTTTGACGGTTAAATCTTGGCGGGATCGTAAAGGTGTAGATTGGTTAATTGCGATCGCCATTCCCCAGTCCCACTTTATGGCGCAGATAGACCACAATAACCGTATTACCCTGATTTTATCACTGATTGCTTTTTTTGTCGCCACGGCTGTGGGGGTGTACACCGCACGCTGGATTGTCACACCAATTTTACGATTGAACAAATCAGCGAAAAGAATTGCTGATGGTGAGTGGGAAGACGCAATCGCCATTGACAGAGGGGATGAAATTGGCGAATTGGTGGTATCTTTTCAAAGCATGGCTCGGCAATTACGGAAATCATTTGCAACTTTATCGGCCAAAAATCAAGAATTAATTAATAGTCAGCGGGAATTAACTCAATTTCTGGATGCTTTGCCAGTAGGCGTGTTTATTCTTGATAGTCAATCTCAACCGTATTATATCAATTCCGCAGCTACGCAAATGCTCGGTAAAAATCTTGTAGTTGGGAATACAAATAATAATTTAGGAGAAGTGTATCAAATTTATATGGCTGGTACAAACTCGATTTGTCCTGATGAGTGTTTTCCCTTATTGCAAGCTTTAAGGGGAGAAACAGTTCAGGTTGATAACTTAGAAATTCGTCATCATGGGATGACAATTCCGATCGAAGTGCTAGCAATGCCAATTTACGATGAATGCGGGTCAATTAAATTTGCGATCGCGGCTTTTGTGGATATTCGGGTGCGTCAGGAAGCGGAAAAACTGATGCGGGAGTACAATCGAGTTTTGGAACAACAGGTTAAAAAACGTACTAAAAATTTACTTGATTTGATTGAGCAACTCAAGCAGACGCAAATTGAATTAAGGCGATCGCAAAAAATCGCCGCAGAAAGACAAGTTATCGCAGAACGCGCAAATCGAGCGAAAAGTGAATTTTTGGCGAATATGAGCCATGAGTTACGCACCCCTTTAAATGCCATTTTAGGGTTTACAGAGTTAATGCAAAAAGATGGGAGTTTATCAACAGAAAATCAACGCAACTTAGGAATTGTTAACCGTGCTGGTGAACATTTACTGAATCTGATTAACGAAATTTTAGAAATGTCGAAAATTGAAGCTGGACACATAAATTTACATGTGAGTAGTTTCGATGTCATCGACTTACTAGAAAATCTCCGAGAACTGTTACAACCTCGTGTCCAAAGTAAGGGATTAAAACTTAATTTGCATATCTCCCCTGTAGTCCCCCGCCATATCCAAACAGATCAGATTAAATTAAGACAAATTTTGTTAAATTTAATCGGTAATGCCATAAAATTTACTCATCAAGGCAAAATAGAAATAAATGTTAACTACTTAGATGATCAACTATTAGAGGTGATGGTCATTGACACAGGAGTGGGAATTCTCCCAGCAGAAACAACAGCAATTTTTAAAGCTTTTTTTCAAACCAGCGTTGGTCGTAACAGCCAACAGGGAACAGGATTAGGATTAGCAATTACCCGTAAATACGTTGAATTAATGGGGGGAACAATCGATGTTACAAGTCAAGTCGGTGTGGGAAGTCGATTTCGATTTGTGATTCCGGTGCAAATTGGGGAACCAGATGGGGAAAGGGTGAAAATCGCACCGAGTGATACCCAAAGGGTAAAGCTTTCAAATAATGGTACTTTTTCCCACAGTGAAATCACCCAAATGTTAGCAAGAATGCCACCAGATTGGCAACAGGCTTTACGGGACGCAGCTGCTAGTGGTAGCGATGATTTAATTTTCCAATTAACTCGACAAATGCCCACAGAAAATAGTACCTTAGCAAAATATTTGGAGGAATTAGCTGAGAACTTTCAATTTGAGACCATTATTGAACTGACTGAAAACAGGGCAGAATGAACGTCGTGCAGTTAGAAAAAAAATTAGCAAAACAAGATATTTTAATTATTGATGATACTCCAGACAACTTGCGGATTTTGTCGTCTATTTTAATTCGTGAAGGCTACAATGTCCGCAAAGCATTAAATTGGCAAATGGCATCAACAGCCTGTGAAGTGCTAAAACCAGATTTAATTATTCTGGATATTATGATGCCAGAAGTAGACGGGTACGAAGTTTGCCGACGCTTCAAAAGTAATAGGGAAACCGCAGATATTCCGATTATCTTTATCAGCGCTTTAGATGACGTTTTTGATAAAGTTCGCGCCTTTCAAGCAGGGGGGGTTGATTATATTATTAAACCCTTTGAATTTCAAGAAGTAATTATTAGGGTGAAAAATCAATTAGCACTACGTAATGCTAATTTACAAATCTGCCAACTTAACCAAGAACTAGAGCAACGGGTACGTTTGCGAACACAGGAATTAGAAACAGCTATGCACAACTTGCAACTGGAAATTAATTCCCGCAAACAACTACAAGATAAACTACTTAACATTGCTTTACATGATGCCTTAACAGGTTTACCCAACCGAGTCCTATTTTTGAAACATATTGAACAAGCTCTGACTCAAGCTCGAACAGATAATCACTATCAATTTGCCGTTTTATTTTTAGATTGCGATCGCTTTAAAATAATAAACGATTCCCTGGGTCACTTTATCGGAGACGAATTATTAATCGCCATTTCCAAACGCATCAAATCAGTTTTGAGTCCCTTTGATATTTTGTCCCGATTTAGTGGAGATGAATTTGCCATCTTCCTCGGTAATATTACCAGTATTGACATGGCAATCGATGTTGCGGAACGCATCCTCCACCAACTGACCCTACCCTTCCACATCAATCATAATGAGATATTCATGAACGCAAGCATCGGGATTAACTTTGCTCGTCCAGAATACTATCAAAAACCCGAATACCTACTGCGAGATGCAGATACAGCTATGTATAGAGCTAAAGCAATGGGTCGCGCTCGTTACCATGTATTTGACCCAATAATGCACGAAGAAGCTCTGCAACTGTTACAGTTGGAAAGCGACCTCCACCGAGCCTTAGAACGTCAAGAAATCCAGGTACATTACCAACCGATTATCGCCACAGCTACAGGTCAGTTGGTGGGGTTTGAAGCTTTAGCGAGATGGCAACATCCCACCAAGGGATTAATTATGCCCACCGATTTTATCCCCGCAGCCGAAGAAATGGGATTAATTTATCCAATTAACCTGTGGATTTTAGAAACAGCCTGTCGCGACTGGAAAAATTGGCAGAAAATGCAGCCAGAATATGCAGATATCAGCATCAGTGTCAATCTCTCTCCCCGTACCTTTACCCACTCGAATATAGTTAAAATTATTAGCAAGATTATATGTACAACCGGAGTTAACCCCAAATGTTTAGAACTGGAAATTACCGAAAATGTTTTGATGAAGAATTGCGAAGTGGTTAAGGAAATGATTGATCAACTTAAACAGCACGGTTTGAAGATAGTCATCGATGATTTTGGTACAGGATACTCATCTTTGAGTTATCTCCATGATTTTCCCCTAGATGCCTTAAAAATTGATAAATCCTTTGTTAGTCGGATGCACGAAAACCCAAAAAATATGGGATTTGTCCCGGCCATGATTGGGATAGCCCATTCAATGGGAATGTACGCGGTCGCTGAAGGAGTGGAAACCCAGCAGCAGCTAGAACAACTACGTAACTTAAATTGCGATCGCGTCCAAGGATTTTTGTTTGCTCCTGCTTTAAAACCAGAATCCGTACTGGAGTTTTTAGCTAACCATCAACAAGTCCACCAGAAAACCAGCAAAAATCAAACTATTGTGGATTGTGGATTACTCTAAGCCCTAGTACATCGTACCCAGGGAGCAATAGTTACTTCTATTTATCCCCCATTACCTTTCCCAACCCACTTTTTGCCCAGATTAAATTATTTCAGTTTATCCCTGCTAGGGTGTACTCACAATATACTCGATAGAAGCCCTATTCTCATCTGAATCATCTCCGAAAACCGGAATGTTGAACACAAATGTTATTTTTTCCCTCAATTTGTAATCAATGTGCTACTGAAAACCTGATAACTCTTAGAGGGTGTGTAGAAAGTATCAATAAATACTTTCTGCTCATCTTTGGGAATACAGTAAAGAAAATCAAAAGATATAACGACATACTTATTCATATTTATCATTATCGACCGTACAGACGCAACATGTTGCGTCTCTCCTCGGATTTAAATATATTTATAACTGGCTACATAACATGAAAAACCCTGGATTTTCAAACCTAATATTGTGATTTTTACTCTTAATAGACAAGTAGCAATTATCTGAGGTAAAAAGCTTCAAAAATAATGTTGATTTACAATTAATAGAAACTCAAAAATTAGAAGTGAAACAGTTACCTTTTGACCAACACCACTAAAAGACCTTGACCACAATGCCGCAAGATGAATTTACACCCTCGATTTACCACCTTTTATCTACCAAATCTCCATAGTTTGATTCTTCCGCTCCAATGAACATTTACAATCCCATATTTGTCAACCAAAAATCAGAATCAGCCAATATTCTCATCGTCGATGACCAACTAGATAACCTCAAAGTTCTATCAAATATATTAGAAAGCGAAGGTTATCAGGTGCGTAAAGCCTTAAACGGTAAAATTGCCTTAAAAACCTGTCAAGCAGTACGACCGGACTTAATTTTACTTGATATTAACATGCCGGAAATCGATGGATATGAAGTTTGTCGCCTACTCAAACTGAATCAACAAACCCAAGATATTCCGATTATTTTTATTAGTGTTCTCGATGAAGCCATAGATAAAGTTAAAGCAATTAAAATTGGTGGTGCCGATTATATTAGTAAACCATTTCAGTTTGATGAAGTAATTGCCCGTGTTCAAAACCAATTAACAACTCAAAAATTACGATTAAAATTAGAAGCAACCAACGCCAAACTAAGGCAGCAAAATGAAAATCTACGCGCGGAAATCGAAAAACGCCGTCAAGCAGAATTAGCCCTTCAACAAGCGAATCAAACCCTACAGGAATTAGTTTGGTTAGATGGTTTAACCGAAATTGCCAACCGTCGTTATTTTGATGATTACCTACAACGGGAATGGCAACGTTCTGCCAGGGAAAAAACCAGCCTTTCGTTACTTTTGTGTGATATAGACTATTTTAAGGCATATAATGACACCTATGGACATTTAGCTGGAGATACATGTTTAAAACAAGTTGCCAAAACCGCTAAAAACACAATTCGTCGTCCAGCAGATTTAGTCGCACGCTATGGAGGAGAAGAATTTGCCGTTATCCTTCCCAATACAGATATTCAGGGTGCAATTTATGTCGGAGAAAAGTTAAGGAAGCAAATCGAAAATCTGAGAATACCCCATTCTGGTTCTGCTGTTGCTCCCTATATTACCTTGAGTATTGGAGTTGCAGCTGATATTCCCAGTCACCAAAGCTTACCAGAAACTCTGATTGCTAACAGCGATCAAGCTCTTTATATGGCTAAGAACAGTGGACGCAATCAAGTATATGTCTTTAGTGCAAGGATAGAAGATACAAAATACAGAATACAGGATCCAGAATTCAACATACAGGAGAAATAGTTATTAATTTTATTTGATTTTGATGATTTTGATTGAGGTTTACTTATTGCCTATTTTAGGGAATTGTCAAAAATAAAATGAGTTACTTTCTATCCCCTATCTCATGATTAAAAACCTGAATATTTGGGATAATAACTGAGATAACAGCAATCAAAAAATCAATTGATATACTGGAAATATTGAAATTTTTCATTAAAGATTAAATATGCATACTGGCCAATAAATCAACCTCTTGAACATTTATTTTCCTCAAAAAATGAATTTTGTAATCGAGCAGTCAAATACCCAACGCACGGGGAATATTTTAGTCGTTGATGACACTCCTGATAATCTGCGTCTACTTGCAGCCATGTTAGCGACCCAGGGTTATGAAGTTCGCAAAGCCTTGAGCGGAAAAATGGCGATAACAGCCTGTCAAATGTTATTACCGGATGTAATTTTACTTGATATTAACATGCCGGATATGGATGGTTATCAGGTGTGTCAATGCTTAAAAGAAAATTCTGCCACTGCAAATATTCCGGTGATTTTTATTAGTGCGCTAGATGATATTCTCGATAAAGTTAAAGCCTTCGATGTCGGTGGAGTTGATTATATTACCAAACCATTTAATAGTACGGAAGTAATTTTAAGAATTGAAAATCAGTTAAATTTACGCAAATTACAATTACAATTACAACAAAAAAATCATTTGTTAGAGCAGGCATTAAGTGATTTAAAATCCGCCCAAATTCAACAAATTCAAAATGAAAAAATGATAGCATTGGGCAAACTGGTAGGTGGAATTGCCCACGAAATTAATAACCCCATCAGTTCAATTTACGGCAACCTAGAATATTTAGAACAGTATCATCAAGATATTATAGATTTAATTAATATATATCAACAAGAATATCCAGAGGTCAGTCCCAGAATTCAAGCATATACAGAAATAAAAGATATTAATTTTATGCTGGAAGATTTAAATAGTATTCTAGCAGAAATGTATCGAGGTTCTAACCGAATTCGTTCGATAGTTTTAGCACTGCAAAACTTTGCTCGTCAGGATGAAGCCAAGTTAAAAAAAGTTGATATTCATGAAGGTATCGAAAGCACCTTGCTCATCCTCGAAAATCGTCTCCAAACATCAATCAACCGACCGAAAATAGAAATCATCCGCAACTATGGAAAATTATTACCTGTTGATTGCTATGTCAGCGAACTCAACCAGGTTTTTATGCACCTAATTGATAATGCCATTGATGCGATCGCTGGGGAATTCAACCAATCCAAATCCCATCCCCAGACAACATCTTCCCTGGGAACAACACCCATGATCCACATCTCTACCCAGATGAACAAAGAGAATCGAGTCGCGATCGCAATTACAGATAATGGTCCAGGGATTCCCCCAGAAACCCTACCACACATCTTCGACCCTTTCTTTACCACCAAAGATGTTAACAAAGGACGGGGACTAGGATTGGCCATTAGCTACCAAATTATCACCCAAAAGCACCACGGCACAATCACCTGTGATTCCTTACCCGGAAAAGGTACTAAATTTACCCTGGAAATACCAATTACCCAAACACCGATTTCCCCTGGAGATGTCAACCACCCTAATCCCGACTAGGAGGCTTTTTTTTCGACATACTTAACATCGGCAAACTTGAATTTGAGGATTGGGGAGGTAAATAGCGCTGTACCACCACCTCTTCTTCGATGGGATGATTTTGTTGTTGACTTCGCCACCATCGCACTGCCAAACTAATACCAGCAGTACCTAAACCAAACCAAAACAAAGACCAACTATCATCAAATCCACCAATTAGAGCATCAACCACCCCAATGGTGACTAAAAAGCTGACCACGGGTTCACGACGATAGGCTGATTTTAAAAGATAAGGTAAAACAGCATTCATAATAGGCTTTTTTCGTAAATGGTTGGTAATGGACTTGTAAGCAGTTAGTATAAGCTACACTTTGCACACTGATATATTTTCTTTTTTTGTTGAGAGTTGACAGGTGACTTTTGACCTTCAAAAATTAACCATCTCAACAAAAAGCTCACTGATTGACCGTGTAAAGTACAATTGATGATACCTCATATACACTCGGCTTTCCGCAATAAATTACGATGTTAAGCCTTTTCTTTACAATTATAATTTTTTTCCTCCCGAAGTGAAGCTGTGGGAGGATACACTATACAGGAGACAGGGGAGTTTAAACAAAAATGAGAAATTTACCTTTTAAATCAACCATTCCCGTTAGTTATCGTCTCATAGTCTAGATTTCTTCCCCTAATTACAGCAAATTGCAGGTAAATTACATTTTAAAGGCTTGTGAGAAAGGTTTTTACGACTGTATCCTGTATCCTTAAATTCTGCACTTCAAGCAGTCTATCCTATCTTTATCTTTGAGAGGTCGGGATAATGGGAGCATCCCTAGGCAATAAGTTGAATTTTGATTACAATCATCAAGATTACGGATATCTATCCTCAAAAACCAACTTCTGGAATAACCGGTTTTTTTGCTACTCCCCCAGAGACGACCCACTTCCAATTCCGCGCTATTTCTAGACGCTGAGTAATTCCTTGCTCTTTCTTGTTTCAAGGGGTGCAGTTAGAGCAGTTTCTAAATCTGCACACCCCAACCTTTGTTCGAGAATATTCATGACTTCTCGACCAAAATCATTGGGGTTTTGCTTCCACGCTTGTAAACAAACTTCGCCAAAGAACGAACCTAATGGTTCCGGATTCCAGAGCAATTTTTTTGCTGTCCAAGGCATTAAACTCATCGGATTATAGCCAGGTTTGAGGATATTTTGTTGAAAAGCGTATTCTTCCAAATGGGTGTGGGGTTGTAAACCAATAAAGAAAATTGCTGGTTCAACTTTATCTGCACCAAAAATTCGCTCTAGTTCACGGTGGTAAGCAATTGTTTGCCGAATCGTCTCAAAGGTTTCGTCGATGACATTAAAGGAATAATTCACAGAAACCAAATCATGAAAACCAGAAGCTTTTAAATCCCGACAGTTTTGCAGAACGGTACGCAAATTGTAACCCATGCGCATTTTTCGCACCAATTCTTGGGAACCGCTAGTAATGCCAATTTCAAAATAATTCATTCCCGTTTTCACCATTAAATCACATAATTCGGGAGTTAAATTATCAGCACGAATATAGGCAGCCCAATTAATATCCGTCATTCCAGAATCCACGATTTTCTGCAATAATTCTATCGCGTCGTCAATAAATTTACGTGCCGGAATAAATTGAGCATCTGTAAACCAAAAATTCCGAATTCCCCGTTGATAAAGTTGACGCATTTCTGCCACGACTTCATCTGCGGGATTAATTCGCACCTGTTTCCCTTCCACAACTGTATACACACAATAACAGCAATTGTGGGGACAACCGCGTTTAGTTTGCACACCGATATAAAAATCCCCATCCTGGAAATAATAATTAAATTCTGGCCAAATCTCCTCAATATAATCGTAGTTACAAGCGGTTTTTTCTAAAGGGGTAGGTTGTTCATGAATCAAACGGGGACGGGGTTGACTTTCACCGACAATATAACAACGTTCATCCCGAAAATCCTGTCCATTAAGGTATTTTGTTAGTAAAGTTTCTCCTTCCCCAATGGAAATTATAGTTCCAGTGGGCAGACTCTTACCTAATTGCTCATAGAATACACTAACTGCACCTCCACCAACAATTACCTGTGCTTGTTGATGATACCTTTGAGCGCGTTTGAGTCCCCGTTTAATTAAACCTAAATTCCGCCACAATTCCACATAGTAGGCAATAAATATCTTTAACCCACCAATGGCACCACGTAACTTAATGAAAGGGTTTTTTGCATAATAAACTTCAAAGGCATTTTGCAGGGGATTTCCCCCTCTTCCTCCCACGGGAGCGTAAATTTGAATGTCTCGCCAAGAGTATACTAGCAAGGTGGGTTGAAATTCATCAATACATTTATCTAGTGCCGATTTATAATCAAGCGGTGGTACAGTTCCCAAGTCAAAAATACGCTGTTTTATACGGGGAAATAACTTATGAACATGGTCACTAAGATAAACAACTCCGATGGGAAATATGGGATTGCACGGTAGTCTTACGTAGAGTATGCGATTTTCCATTTGGTTGTTCATTATGGGTTTTTGGGTTTCCATTTTGCTATTTTCGCAGGTAATATTTGCTGATAATAATTATGATGATTCCCGCAGAAAGTAAGCTGGGGTAATTCGTCTTCAGTTGGTGCTTGAAATTAATTTAATTTCTTGGCGACTCAACTGAACTAATGGGATTGAAGATAATTGCGTTTCTCTATTTTCAAAATAGAGAAAAATGAATAAATCAGGGAAAGGGGTAATTTCTGGTTGCAGAAGTCATCCCCTATCAAAATCCTAAATCATTTCTGCCGAAAGTAGGAGTTAGGAGACAGAATACAGGAAACAGAAATTTCAGATACCTGATGGCTAATTGCTCCCATCTCCATAGTTTTGTCTATGGATGTCAGTCGGATTGTTTACCTGACTTGCAGGGGTTTTTGTCAAAATAGCTAATAGAATGTTTACAAATATCTCTGAAACAGCAAGCAAAGTTAGGTCTAAACCAGATGAGTGATAGATTCCCAGGTCAACAACTAGCTCAAATTTCCGTACAGGAACTGGCTGAACGTTTGCAAGAGAATAGTACTCAATCTCAATTGCAACTGATTGATGTTCGAGAACCAGATGAAATTGCGATCGCTCGGATTGAGGGATTTACCAATCTGCCTTTGAGTGATTTTGCTAATTGGTCTGATTCGATCCATTCCCGGTTTGACCCTGATGCGGAAACCTTGGTTCTCTGTCACCACGGTATCCGTTCGGCTCAAATGTGTCAGTGGCTAATTTCCCAAGGTTTTACCAATGTTAAGAATATCTCCGGGGGTATTGCTGCCTATTCTTTGAGGGTTGATCCTAACATTCCCCAATATTAGACGATTATTTTCACAAATCCAATTAAATATCATCAGTAACGGCAATAAAATTCAGTGACTTAAGATACGGCAATGCTTGCGTATCTATGGGAAAATTAGGGATAGAAAACGGTAAAATCCTCATTCCCACCCGTTTTGGTATCAGTAATACTATACGGATTACTCGCTGGATGCAGAGGGAGTAGGGAGTAGGAATGGTTATTTACATGGTTTAGTTGTGTTCCAACGACATGGGGGACTCCCTTGGAAATAGGGAGTAGTAGAGTAGGAAAGACAAGAGTGTGGTGATGGGAAAACCACCTGCATTCGGTTCAGGTGTAAGCATTACAACATATAGTCTACTCCCGACTCTCCTATTTCCTACTCCCTGTAAGCTTTAGGGATTTATGAGGGATTCAGGTATGGGTTTTTGTAACTTTATTTGTAACTTTTGCCGATAATCGCCAATAATTTGCTATGTTTCCTTACTAATATTAATCTTTTATTAAGATTTAGTCTGTCATTAAAACAATTAATTTTTTAAACTTTAATTAAGATTTGCCTGTGGTAAACCAATTTAACATGGAAATTCAGCTTACAGAAAGACAACAGCAAATACTAGGGGCAACAGTCCGCCATTATATTGCCACAGCCGAACCTGTGGGTTCTAAAGCGTTGGTGGATGAGTATAATTTGGGTGTGAGTTCGGCGACAATTCGCAATGTGATGAACGTGTTGGAGAAAGCCGGATTACTGTTTCAACCCCATACTTCGGCTGGACGTATCCCGTCGGATTCCGGTTATCGTATCTACGTAGACCGCTTGGTAACGCCATCGGAAACTTTAGCGTTGCAGGTGGAAGAGATGCTGCAAAAGCGTTTAAAGTGGGAAGATTGGAGTTTAGAAGCGCTGTTGCAAGGTGCAGCGCAGATTTTGGCAACTATTAGCGGTTGTATTACCCTAATTACCATGCCGCAAAATAGTGTCGCGATGTTACGGCATTTGCAGCTATTGCAAGTGGAACCGGGACGGGTGATGTTAATTGTGGTGACAGATAGTTACCAAACCCATTCTGTGTTGGTGGATTTACCTTTGACCCGCGATGGGAATCCGGTGGAAACGGAAGTAATTGACCGGGAATTACAGTTGGTTTCCAATTTTTTGAATAGTCATTTACGGGAACAAAGTCTACTGGAATTGGCGAAACTTGATTGGAGTAAGTTAGACCGGGAATTTCGCTGTTACGGTGATTTTCTCAAAACATCTTTGCTAGAGCTATCCCGTCGGACTAGTACTGGAAGCACAACCCTTATGGTGCGTGGTGTCTCAGAAGTCTTACGTCAACCGGAATTTTCCCAATTGCAACAGGTTCAAACCATCATTCAACTGTTGGAAGAAGAGCAGGAACAATTGTGGCAGTTAATTTTCGATGATTTGCAACCGGAGGAAAGCGGTAAACCCCGCGTCAATGTGAGGATTGGTTCCGAAAATCCCCTGGAACCGATTCAAACTTGTACATTAATCTCCTCAACCTATCGTCGGGGTGAGTCCGCAGTCGGTAGTGTAGGTGTACTTGGACCGACTCGATTAAATTATGACCATGCGATCGCCGTTGTCGCAGCAGCAGCAGAATGTCTCTCGGAATCTTTTCGCTAAGGTTTGTATCCTCAATCCGGAAAAGTCCCAGTGGATTTTGTTGGTTTCCAAGTATTAATATTATAGAGGCAGTGTCCGTTATTTTTCATCAACGGGACATTTGCTCAAAGGGAACTAGCCAATGCTGGAGCTAATAGTTGGATTAGGAAGTACCGTATTTTGGGTGTGGATGGTGCTGGATTGCGTCCGCAACGAACCCGATCGGCATATTTGGATTTGGGTTTTGGTGCTATTTAACATCCTCGGAGCGATCGCCTATTTCCTGTTCCAAGTCATACCCCGTGGTGACTATCTTCCCCAGTATTTTCAGCGCTGGACACGCAAACGGGAACTATGGGTAGCCGAAAATGAAGCTCGTTCCATCGGTAAAGCCTATCAATACAACCATCTGGGTAATATCCTGATGGAATTAGGAATGTATGAACGAGCTCAAACAGCCTTTGAACAAGCCTTAAATCAAGAAAGTGATAATACTAATGCACTATGGGGAGCAGCAAAGGTTGCGATCGCGCAGAAAAAATATCCCCAAACTCAAGCATTATTAGAAAAGTTACTCAAACTAGACCCCGATTATAAGTACGGTGATGGTTCCCTAGCTTACGCAGAAGTATTAATCGCTCTCAAGCAAACTCAAACTGCGCAAAAGCATCTGGAAAAACATATTAAAAACTGGAGCCATCCCCAAGGGTATTTATTATTGGCTGATATCTTGTTACAAGCCAACAATAAGCAAGCTGCGCGAGAACGTTTAGAAACAATGATTACTCGGATTCAGGGTTCCTCCTATTTCCACTACAAGCGCAATCGCCCTTTTTTGAGCAAAGCCAGAAAAATGTTAAAAAAACTCTCATAGAATCAACTTATCAGCAATTTCTAATTAATTGGTTTTTTTATTTATTTATGCATAAGACTCACCCAAGTGTCACAAAAATTCTGATTTTTGGTTTGTAGTCAACAGGTATAGCGCTTACCTTCAGAACTAAAGTCCCCACTAATAACTTAAAATAATATGCTAGTTACGTAATTCCTGATTAATTATCAAATATCTTCTCGTAGTTCCTAAATACCTAATTATGTCAAGAAAAATTGGATTTTGGTTACTGTGGTTGGGCTTTATTTCCTATGCATTTATATTTGCACCCCCAGACCAGCCAGACACATTAGAATTAATTACGAACCTTTCCACCGGAAAACTTACAGGTATTAATCCCTTGGTAATTGCCCTATTTAATTTAATGGGAATTCTACCCATGATTTATGCTTGTATGACCTTGATTGATGGACGTGGGCAGAAAATACCCGCTTGGCTATTTACAAGCGCGTCCTTTGCTGTTGGTGCATTTGCCCTATTACCCTATTTAGGATTACGGGAATCTAATCCCCAATTTCCTGGTCAAAAAAACTTATTCATTAAACTTTTAGATGCACGGCTGACAGGTATTATCTTGACGATTGGTGCGGTCATTTTAGTCGTCTATGGTGTTAGTCAAGGCGACTGGAGTGACTTTGTTCAACAATGGCAAACCAGTCGATTTATTCATGTCATGAGCTTAGATTTTTTGACCCTGTGTTTAGTTTTTCCAGCTTTATTACCCGATGATATGGCACGTCGAAATGTGCAAAATATCTCCTTATTTTGGGTTGCAACATTAATTCCCTTATTTGGTGCATTATTGTACCTATGCCTACGTCCATCCTTACCGGAAACTATTGTTGATGATGGGGATACAAGGGAAAAATTAGCGCCTACAACCTAAATACAATTTTAGATTTTAGATTTTAGATTTTGGATTACCTTGATGGGATAGACACAGCATTCTTTGAGATAGCGTTGCTGAATTTGGGCATGAATTATAATTATTTGCATTTTGTATTAAAACCCAAATTACCGTAGAGACGTAGCAATGCTACGTTTCTTATTGCATCTATTTCATCAGTAGTGAAAAATATAGATTTTGGCTGTACCCGACAGAAAGGCTTCTCCTAGAGAAGCTACGCTACGCACGTCTACACCGATAGACTGTCAAAGGTCAACAGTCAACAACCCTACATTTAAGATTTTATCAACCATTGAGGGTTATTTTTGAAAGAAACTTTTTCTGGAAAAGCTTAAGATAGAAGTGTATCTGCTTGTACTAGCATTAGTCAGTGCAAGTTCATTGTATTTTTGATGGCATCATCGCCGATGACTACTTTATCATGGGTTCTGTTGGCAGGCAGTTTTTTACTGCTGGAGTTGCTATTACCAGTCCCATTTCTGGCAATGATAGGTATTAGCGCGTTGTTTGTTGCACTACTTGTCTGGATGGGATTAGCGAATACTTGGTTGCAAATTGCGGTTTGGATAATTGTATCTGGATTATTGATTTTGTCTTCGCGACGGTTTCTGGTTCGGAAACGGGGACAGGTCAAATTGAAAGGGGATGTAATAGCTGAAACCCTGACGGAAATTCCTCCAGGGAAAACTGGACGGGTTTTGTACGAGGGAAATTCTTGGCAAGCACGGTGTGATGATGAGATGATGTTGATTCCTGCACAGGAGCGGGTGTATGTTGTTCGTCGCGAAGGGACAACGTTGATTGTAATGCCACAAAGTGTGTTAAGAAGCGGGTGAGTTGAGGAAATAGGAGTAGAGACGTAGCAATGCTACGTCTAAAAAATTACAAAATTCATCTGTTGCATGATTTTTTCCAATTGGTCTTATTTTCTTCCTTTTGTATCCTGTCTTCTGACAACCGTATTCCGAATTCAGAATTCCAAATCCGACAATCTACCGATTTAGAAATAGGGAGTTTTTATGGAACCGTTATATTTTCTGATTTCTTTGATATTTGGTGGTTCGGTGTTAGCGGGTTCAGTTAAGGTAATTAATCAAGGTGATGAGGCTTTGGTAGAACGTCTTGGTACCTATGAGCGGAAGTTGGAAC
This sequence comes from uncultured Calothrix sp., assembly GCA_937973965.1. Lineage (GTDB taxonomy): Bacteria > Cyanobacteriota > Cyanobacteriia > Cyanobacteriales > Nostocaceae > NIES-3974. The sequence continues at coordinate 31,665 of CALJJQ010000003.1, forward strand.
CAGGGTTACAATTGTTGTTACCTTTTTTTGATAAAATTGTCTATAAACAAACGATTCGTGAACGGGTTTTAGATATCCCCCCCCAACAGTGCATCACCCGTGATAACGTCACTATTACGGTGGATGCGGTGGTTTATTGGCGAATTGTCGATATGGAAAAAGCTTACTATAAGGTGGAAAATCTTCAATCGGCAATGGTCAATTTGGTCTTAACCCAAATTCGCTCCGAGATGGGTAAGTTGGAGTTGGATGAGACTTTTACCGCTCGCGCGCAAATTAATGAAATTCTGTTGCGAGAACTAGATATTTCTACTGACCCTTGGGGTGTAAAAGTGACGCGCGTGGAACTACGGGATATTGTTCCCTCCCATGCAGTACAGGAATCAATGGAATTACAAATGTCTGCGGAACGAAAAAAACGGGCAGCAATTTTAACATCGGAAGGGGAACGGGAAGCGGCTGTTAACAGTGCTAGGGGTAAGGCAGATGCACAGATTCTAGATGCGGAAGCACGGCAAAAAGCGGTGATTTTAGGTGCGGAAGCGGAGCAAAAAGCAATTATCCTCAAAGCTCAAGCTGAACGTCAACAACGGGTTTTACAAGCTCATGCGATCGCAGAATCGGCGGAAATTATCGGTGAAAAAATCAGAACCAATCCGGATGCGAAAAAGGCAATTGAAGTCCTATTAGCGATGGGTTATCTAGATATGGGTGCGGTCATCGGTCAAAGTGATAGCAGCAAGGTGATGTTTATCGATCCCCGCAGTATTCCCGCCACTTTTGAGGGTATTCGTTCGATTGTTGCTGATAATTCCCAAAATTCCCAAACTAGTTAAATAGGGCTTGCTAAAAAATAGTAAAGACGCTATGGACGCGATGCGATATATCGCGTCTCTGTATCTTGTTAAGCTTTGAAGGCTGCAAACAGCTCAAAAACCTTGCATCTGTAAATTTTTTAAACCATGTGAAAATTGGAATTATTAAGATGAACTACTCCCTAATCCCTATTCCCTACCCTCACGAAAAGACTTTTACCCCAGACCCTAGTTATGTTTTTTGTTCATTCTGAGCTTTTTTACTCTTTACAACTTGATACATATACATTATCTTCCGTGGCACAATCGCTGCGAAGGTTATTTTAATCGCAATTCTTCTATTTCGTAAATTCCCGTCTTGCACTTTGTGGGCACATGCTCGTAAAATGCACTCTAACTACGGTTTCGTCTGATTCCTATTCTCTAGATACTCAAAACGTTTCCGTAACATCTAGCAAAAGAAAGATAAATAATTACCCTTTCCGAAAAGAGCTAACTTAGCCTAGTAACTATAGCATATAGCAGTGGGTAGAATATATATACCCTCTCTTCGGATACAAGGGTGGGCGTTTTGTCCAACAATTGTTATCTTTCTTAATAACAGAGATGAAAAAATAATAGAGACAGGTTTTGCCGAACATGTCCCTTTGATCTCATCTCTGTAAGTAGTAAACTGTGATTCCTTCGGTTGAATCTCGATCTTCTATTTATTGGAGTAGAACAAAACTATGAACTATCCAGTTGAATTAACCCTTGAGCAACAGTTCAACATCCGCTCATTTGCAACCCAAGTAGAACAAATGAGCCACGAACAAGCCCAGGATTTCTTAATCAAGCTGTATGAGCAAATGGTTGTCCGCGAAGCAACCTACAAAGAACTGCTCAAGCACCAGTGGGGATTAGACACCGGAACATCCTTATAAATTCTAATCTCTACCAAACCGAAATTTTAGTCGCAGGGTAGGCGACCTCCTTCTCTTGCTTGGTTCCACATAGGGCAGGAAAAAAGCTGGGGATGTTGGGGCGTCAACTTTATAGATGACTGAAACAATTCACAAGCAGTAATGGGCAAAAGCTGGTTTTTGTTCGTCTAATTATAATTTCGTCTAATTATAATCAACACAATCAACACAAAACAACCTACTTCTTACCAGTCATCGGTGGATATGGCAACCGGTAGGATGGTGCATTTGTATCTCTATATTTTTTGCGGCCTAATTCCAAATCACTGGCTTTAAGATGTCAACCCATCCCCAGCTTGGAAAATGCCCATTCACAATTAACTAGTCAGCTAGGTGTTTTGCTTGTTCCCAATTCCCTGACAAACAAAAAACCATCCCTAACCCTTAAGACTGTAACAGTCACCAAGTAAATGTCGTGGCAGTCAAAAAAACTTTGGATATAACTAATTCCAACGACTAGATCATAAATTCTAAAATTAGACCAAAACATGCCGCAACCACATAAAACTGGCTCGTTGTCGTGGAAATTTTAGCTTTACAGTTGCTAATCGACGTGGTTGGCGTAGTTTATACTTAAGTCCGGTTTAATTACCACCATTTATATTTATATTTATTCAGATTGAATTTTACAACCCCCAGTTTGGAAAACTTAACAATTAGTTAATCAAATGCTTCAAGCTGACAAATCAAAGGGGGAGTCGGTTTTAATTGCTGCCAATTTAGCGAGAATTTGCGGTTTAATTTTTTGGTATTCATTTTTAAGTAGGGTTTTACTAAGCATCGACTCGCTAGATGCGGGTAGGGTTTGGCTCATTTCTAACCATGACTGCAAGCGCTGACATTGGACGGATGCAATTGTTGAGGTAAGGATATGATTTGGGTTGTGGGGTTGTTCACGGGAAAAGAGGAGAATTCGATAGTAACCACTTTGGCAAAGTTGGCTAACTAGTTCTGGTCCGGTTTTCGTTTTGAGGTCAATGTAGTAAGGAAGCCATTTTGCACCGTGCCTACGGTTAAAAATGACCGTAATCCACAGTATCATGGGATGGGGAGCAGTAATAAACAGAAATTGGTTGTAACGGGTACAGACGAGGCGTTTATTGATTTCTGCCTGCGGTAGCATCATCCACAGAACTGGTATTTTTTCACCATTGATTTGGATCGGCTGGGGAAAAACAATATCAGCAATTGGTTTATTTTTTGGCCATGAGACTTGTTTAAAGATGTCGTCAGCAGAAACAGTGGTAGGAAGGACTGACTCGGATTGTTTTGATTGATGGGTGACAGCACCAATCACGGTGGGTTGTTGGGTATCGTCAATCGGTGAAGGTGTTTGGGTGGTGCGAGGTGTTTCTAAACTTGTTTCGATATTGCCGATGGCTGCGAGGATTTCATTAATATTTTGGGGACGTGCTTGAGGTTCTTTTTCTAAGCATTGCATCACCAATTGTTCCAGTTCTTGGGGTAAATCAAGCGCACAATCAATGTCTGCAAAAGAGCGTGGAGTTTGATAATGATGGGCTTTATACCAAGCACCAAAGGAATGGGTGGGTGCAACCAATGGCAATTTACCCGTTAACATTTCAAACATCATTATCCCCAAACTGTATATATCGGAACGGTTATCGAGTTCTTTTCCTTCCATTTGTTCGGGGGATGAGTATGCGAGGGTTCCCAAATAATAGTTAGTTTGGTCGGTATTTGATTGTAGTAGTTTGGCAATGCCGAAATCGAGTATTTTGACCAGTTCTCCAAATGTTGCGTCACTCATCACCAGCATGTTACTGGGTTTGATATCGCGATGAATAATTGGACAAATTTGTTTGTCGATGGGAATACCATTATGGGCACATTGTAAGCCTAAACAAATATGACGTATCATGTTGATAAATCGTGTCAAGGTCATTTCTTGACGACGAATGATTTGGCTGAGGCTTTTTCCCTCTAGATATTCCATGACGTAATAGGGGGTGCGATGTTCATCAACACCGTAATCCATGACGCGGACGATGTGAATACTGCGTTGTCCCAGTAGTGCGCAGGTTTTGGCTTCTCGCTCGAATCTTTCGTGAAGGCGGATTTTTTTGTTTTGAATTGATAGGGAAAGAAATTTAATCGCGACGGGGACACCTCCCAACAAAATGTCTTTAGCACGATAAACTCGACCCATCGCTCCAGTTCCAATTAATTCCTGGAGTTGATAGCGTTTGCCGAGTAAGCGACCAATGTTGGGGTCTGACATAAATACGTGACTCCAAAAATTTCAAACGGAAACCAGTTATTTTTGTACTGGATAAGGTTGAGATGGTGAATGAGAGCAAAGGAAAGGAAGGTGTTTGTGAGCAAAAAATAGAACTTTACAGTTAGGCTATACTACAAGCGATACTCATTCGCTAATGGAGCAAACTAGGTAATCCTGCATTTCTCACAAGTCAGGGATCAACTTTCAGTAATCAGCTGATTTTCCCCCTAATCTCTACTCCCCGCAGGTTTTAGGGATTTGTGAGCAGTTCAGGGTAATGACGTAAATCTGTATTTTCGTCAATTCTGAATGGTAATCGTGAAATTATTTTGTAAATTACTAGTTCATAATCGTAAGTATATTTACGCTTGACTGCACTAATAATAATTATCACGACCAATTATCAGAATATTTGCCGAATTTGGGAATTTACTCCTGATTCAAAGCTCTAATTTCATCTTTCCCACTTTTAATCTTTTTTTTATAAGTATTTATGGGTATGTATGATGTTATTAAAAGTTATTTTTGATACTTTTAGCGAATTATTTATTTGGTTGTCGTTCTAGACTAACTTCCATTGTGCTGGAGAGGAAATGTCCGGTAAGGATACCACTGGTGAGGTGGTAGGTATCATGGTTAAGGCGATGTAAAGTTTCAAACCCACTACGACGTTGGCGATCGCTTAATGCCCAGTAGCGTTGGATAATTGTTTCTGTGCCAATCCAGCCTTCACCTTCTACCTGTCCCAGTTGGTTATGTTGGAGTAGGAAGGTATATTGTCGTTCTCCAGCATCTAAACGTCCTTTGTAGACCAGGGAAATTTCTTGGCGATCGCTACCTGGGAACATTAGCTTGGTTGCCATTGTAAACAGGTTATCTCGGCTCCAAGCGACTAATGTCATGCCTTTAACTGTAATTGGCATCCCGTTACGCTCTAACCAATTACCTTGCAATGTCCAGCGTCCAGGTTCTAATAAAAAGCTGTGACCCACTGAATTAACATCCCCTAGCTTGTTTGAGTGCTATCATTAACTGAATTGACCAAAATCCGAGTCAAGATATAATTTAAGATACATAACAAACCAGGAAACGTCAGGTGGAAAATTACGAAAAGTCTTACCCTATTGATTTGGTAATTCCGTATAAACCAATGCAAGTAACAGGGCTTATCGTTATATTTATTACTTGCTAGCGAGTTGGGCGATAGGGAAACGGTAAAGTATGATTGCTGATTGCAATAGGTGAGTACACACTCAGGATGATTGCTCCCAGATTCACAATTAAGCATGTCACCGCTAAACCAAGGAGAATATAGGTTTGTGTCATGACAATTCCCACTGCGAACCATGTGTAAACATGTAATATCATAATTGCAGCGAATAGAAATCCAACCAGGGAAATTGGTAGGATACGCAATAGGGAAAAACGTAACCAAGTAGCAACCATGATTGTGATGGCTGCTAATAGGTTTGCGGGAACTAAAAAAGCACAAATACCCACACAGTTAGCACGGGAAAACTCGGCTATTATTTGAAGATTGAGCATTATATCAAGAAAATTCCTGGTTTCTGAATGATAATTTAGGTAACTTTTTTGTTACACTTCGATAACAATGCTAAACCCTTTTGAGTGATTTTTTTGTATATTGTTACATTTATTTGGCGTTCGAGAAACTCAACCCATCAAGATTACCCGATCAATGACATGGATGATGCCGTTATCTGCTTCAATATCAGCAGCTAACACGGTGGCATTTTTGACCTCAAACTGTTCCTGAGCATAAATGGGGATGACGGAACCTTCAACGGAGGTGACGGTTCCTAGTTGGATTAATTCTGCTTGTGTCAGTTTTCCGGAAACAACGTGATAGGTGAGTATTCGCGCTAACTGAGGAATATTTTGCACCAGGGTGGTAATAGTACCAGGTGGTAATTTTGCAAATGCGTCGTCATTAGGAGCAAATACTGTAAATGGACCTGGACTTTTGAGGGTTTCAACCAGTCCAGCAGCTTGTACAGCTTGCACTAAGGTAGAGAAAGAACCAGCTCCAACTGCAATATTAACAATATCAGCCATTTATATTTACAATTACTTTCACCCCAAATTTTAATTGAAAATCGATATTTTTGGATTTAGGTTATTTGAATCGGAACATTAGATTAATTTATGAGTGGGGAGTAGGGAATAGGGAGTGGGAAAAACCACTTTCGTCGGTTCTAATGTCAGCAGTAAATGTAGGCTATTCCCATCAAAATCCAAAATCGAAAATCTGTTCATTTGCGCCAAAATCATAATACTCCACCGTACTAACTTTGTCAGATTCATGGTGGAAGCACTTATTTCTTTTCTCCTCCTGCTTCCATTGCTTCTACTACCGATTCAAAATTTTGCAACACATAATCAATAATATTCAGACGTAGGATTGCTACATCGTGACAAAGTTCATCTGTCCCATTCTTGAGTTGAAATTGGTATAATTTTGCCTAGTCGAGTACTAGTTTCATAGTGCTTCCGGTGGGGAAATATCATTACCAACGGTGATACCATGACTGTTTGATTGTAGTCCTGGTTTTGTATTGGGTTGATTATCTTTGATAGATTGCTTGAGGGAGGGTGCTTTCGATGCATCTAATTCTGGGTTAATTAGTTTTTGAGCTTCCGTATATTGGGATACTAATGACAAACCTCCAACCGCACTAGCAACTACTGCTGTGTAGCCAAAGTATAAATGCATGGGGTTGATATCGATATTCAAACCACTGGATTTATCATTGGGATTAAATACTGCGATCGCATTTTGTGGTTGGCTATGGGGGAGGGATGCAGCTAAATGGGTTCCGTTGAGTCCTAGGGAGTTCCCCATGATGCGAATAAATCCTCGGACAAACACTTCTTCGGGTAATTTGTCCCAGTCACCCTTTTCAATTGCTTCCATTTGGTGGATCGGGATATGGGTATAAACCTGTAATTGGTTGAAGCTCAAACCTTGGGATTCCCGTGCTGCTTGCAGTTGTTTACCGATATTGCGTAAACTTTCGCTACGTGCGATCACAGCTTGTTGTTCGAGTTCGGCTTTAGATGGTTTTTTGGTGGTTTTAAACCATTGCAATGGGGATGATTTTTGTGGCTCCGTTGGGATACGCTCGTGATTAACTGGATTGGTGAGGGGATTTATTGTTTGGAATTTGGGACTGGTCAAACACTCACTTAAATCATTTTGATTTGGGGAATTGGTTTTATTTACCTCACTAACTTCTTGAGTGTCGGTATTAGTAGATTTGACTTCCCCAATGCTGGGAGCGCTAGTATGTTCACTGGTTCTCCCTGGGTGTTGGACAAAACGCTGAAAGGTTAACCCAATTGCTTCACGTCCGACAACTTTAAATAGTTGTTTGGCTTGTTCTGTAGAATCACCCAGCATCTTTTGTAAAATTGCCATTGCTCGACGATAAACTTTACTGCGATGCAATTCGTTTTCGATTTCACCTAAAAGCGATCGCAGTTCGTCATGGGAAATTTCTAAGGTCGAGTTGTCCGGAAGAATCAGTGAGTACACGGGTTTCATATTATCCTCAGTTTCTAAAATGCGATGTATGGAAAAGGGGAAGTACCACCTGTGTAAATTCTTCGTTTACCTATAGTTTGTTCCGGACTGTTTTGGTATTATTTTTATAGCTATTTGCAAACATAAATCACAGTTTTTGCTGATATTTCCATGTGTAAAGATATTCCCATACCGGAGTTGGGAGGGAAAGAGAAAAAATATAAATTACATAACTGACGCACATCCAAGATATTTAGGGTCTTGGTTTTTTCGTAACTAGGGTGTAAGTCATAATTGATTTGCGAAAGAAAGTGATTGCGATCGCTGATTTTATGACCCTCAAGCCGATCAACTTTCGGTATTAGCCGTAATCAGGGCTATCAACCTTCTTGGTGATGAAAGCAAAATCCCGCTTCTACCCATAGATGGGTACATCCAAGTTACTATTTTTCCTCTTACTTACCTGTCAAGATCACATAGACTCATCAAAGCTACAAACTGTTCCAATTAGTTTCATCACAGGGAACAGGGAATAGAATTGGAACTTCTTCCCCATAAACATTAACTAATTAGTAAATGTCCTACCTATACTTCAACTGCGATAGTTTCCCATAGAGGTTTAACACGACTAAATATGTAACTTTACCTTGGCACTTTACATCTACAGACCTACCCTCCACCCGTCTCCCACCCCCTAATCCCTATTCCCCACTCACAACCAATATACTTGTTCAGAAAAAAATTCTCTTACATGGAGAGAAAAAGCCAAATTTTGGTAGCCTAATAGGGTAGAGCAATTATTGCCGATTAAGATAACATTACTGACAAGCAAAAGTTAATTTTCAGACAAAATAACCCGTATTTAGCCGTAACACCCACAATTTATTTAATAGAGATTAGGCGAGAATTAGGAGAAGAAAGTGAAGCTGTTGAATGAGGTTCAAGAGGATAAGTTTAAAACAATATCAGGGTATTTAAAACAAGCTCGCATTGAAAAATCTTTAAGTTTAGAAGAAGTCGCAATGACTACTTTAGTGCCGATGGCAGCCCTACAAGCATTGGAAACAGGACAGGCAGAAAATTTGCCAGAAGCAGTCTACGTACAAGGGTTTATTCGTCGTTTTGGTGATGCCGTTGGCTTAAACGGAAAAGAATTGGCTGCGGAGTTTGCCGAAGCATGTTTACCTCCACCGGAACCAGTTAAGTTATCAGAACAGGATAGCAAAACAGGTATTTCCCTATCCCTGGTGACTCCCTATGTTTTATTTGTTACCTTAGTAGTAGCCGCCTCAGTCGGACTTTTCTATATCCTTAAACCCCCATCAGTTCGGGAATCAACTGCTAACAACGTTTCTAACCCTGTCAAAAATCAACCTCATTCTCAACCTCAAAGCCTACCAACCCCCACAAAACCAGAAACCACGGAAGTCCAGGTATCACCCACACCTTCTGGAAACCCAATATCCACCCCAGTTGCAACCTCAACTCCGGAATTAATCTCGAATCCCACACCAACTCCGACAGCAACACCAACAACAACCCCAATTGTCTCCGATGTGGTCAAAATTCAATTGGATATTCAAGAAGAAGCTTGGGTTCGCGTCAAAGTTGACGGCAAAACAGAATTTGAAGGCACATTAAAACCTGGAGAAGTCAAAAATTGGAGTGGAAGTCAATTCATTACCGTTGAATCGGGAAACGCGGGAGGAGTTTTAGTTAGTCAGAATGGCCAACCCCCCGAACCGATGGGTGCAAAGTATGCAGTTAGTCGTAAAAGGTTTGAAGCAACCCCACCCCAGGAATCTTCTTCCGGAACAGGAGAATAGCCTACAGGTCTATCCCGTGAAAAAGAGGTTCGTAGTTGCGGTTTATGAAATACTGGTCTAGTGGAAAAGCGCTCTTTACACAACTACGTACTTTATTTTTCATCCATCCAATATTAATGTAGTGGACTACTACTGCTCTATCCCATAGGTTCTGAAGAGTTCGTAGTAGTGGCTTTAACCACGAAAAAGCTTGATGATAAAGGGGCTATACCCGCAGGGTTGTCGTAGACTAGCGCTACTACGTGCCTTTGTGCCTTTCTTTACTCATCAAAATTAATGGGACAGACCACTACCTACACCAGAACCAGTGAAAGTGGTTTTTTCCTACACCCTAGGGTAGATCCGCTTGTGGGTCTACACTACTCCCCATTCCCCATTCCCTATTCCCTTAACTACAGTGATGGTGTTTTTTGATGCCAATTAGTGGATTGTTCGTAGGCATAGGCGACTTGAAATAGTTGGTCTTCCCGCAGAACATTGCCTATTAATTGCAAACCAATTGGCATTCCCTGTGAGTCGAAACCACAGGGAACGCTAATACCGGGAAGTCCAGCCAAGTTAACGGGAATGGTCATCAAGTCCGTTAAATACATACTCAAAGGATCGGTGGTTTTTTCTCCGGTTTTAAACGCTGTCGTCGGTGCAACGGGTGACGCTAATACATCCACTTGAGCAAACGCATTTTCAAAATCTTGTTTAATCAACGTCCGGACTTTTTGAGCTTTTAAATAATAGGCATCATAGTAACCCGCAGATAAGGCGTATGTACCAATCATAATCCGGCGCTTGACCTCGGAACCAAAACCTTCAGCACGGGTTTGGGTATACATCGACAATAGATTATCTGCATCTTTACTACGGTAGCCGTACTTAACACCATCATAGCGAGCTAAATTTGCCGATGCTTCGGAAGGGGCAATAATATAATAACTCGCTAATCCATAACCAAAACGGGGACAGGAAACTTCGACAATTTCTGCTCCCAAGGCTTTGAGTTGTTCTAAAGCTGCCGTGACCGCTTGTTCCACCTCCCCGTTTAACCCTTCGACAAAGGTTTCTTTAATAATCCCAATCCGAATTTTACCGTTTTTACCACCACTGGCTAACTCTGGCTTCAGACTAGCTGTATAATCAGGCACTTCTATCTTGAGACTAGTAGAATCCTTGGGGTCGTACCCAGCGATCGCACCTAGTAAAATTGCCGCATCTTCCACACTGCGTGCAAATGGACCGATTTGGTCAAGGGAAGAAGCATAGGCGACTAAACCGTAGCGGGATACCAATCCATAGGTAGGTTTCATCCCCACCACGCCACAAAAGGACGCTGGTAAACGAATTGAACCCCCCGTATCCGACCCCAGGGAAATCACGCATTCATTCGCAGCCACTGCAGCTGCGGAACCCCCGGAGGAACCACCCGGTACACGACTAATATCCCAGGGATTCGCTGTCACCTGATAAGCTGATGTTTCGGTGGAACTACCCATCGCAAATTCATCCAGATTGGTTTTACCTACCATCACCGCACCCGCAGTAAATAGCTTCTGAGTGACGCTGGACTCGTAGGGGGGAATAAAGTTTTGCAGAATACGTGAAGCGCAGGTGGTGGGGATACCTTGGGTACACATATTATCCTTGATACCAATGGGGATACCAGCCAACAGACCTATTTCCTCTCCAGCAGCTATTTTCCTGTCTACAGCCTGTGCTTGTTCCAGAGCTTTTTCCGCCGTGACGTGTAAAAAACTGTGTACCTTGGGTTCAACGGCTTGAATTCGCTCCAGGGTTTCCTCGGTGATTTCCACTGCTGAACGTTCTTTTTTGACTAACTGTGCGTGTAATTCGCGGATGGATGCCATATGATTAATTTCCGATGTTAGGTTGTTAGTGATCTACGCTTAACTTGGATATTGTCGCTCAAATGTTTGATTCTATTACACTTTGAGAACGTCAAGCAGATTTATGGGGGCGAAATCCCATCGTCAATAAATGAGCGACAGATATTTTTTGCAAATAAACTTTGCATTATTTAACAATAAATGCTCCTTTCTATTTCACTTTGTAACTATATTTTGGAGTGGAAAATAATCATCAGATAGACTGGTGTGAAATATAGAAAATCAAGATAAATCACAAGAGGTTTTCATACTATGTGCTGCCATGATTTTACAGTTATGGTGTCTTTTGTGGCATCGATTATAGGTTTATCACTCCTCACAAAATATAAACCTTTTGACGACGAAATGCGAGAAACTGAGAGAATTTTGTTTCAAATGAGTTTTTCGTATTGGTTAATTTACTGTTTTGCTTTTGGCGCACAAAAGTTAATTCATACTGACATCGAATCAATTATCACCACCTTAAAAATCACCACCGCTCTATCCTATTTTCTAACTTTTTCCTGTATCATTAGCTTACCGCTTCATAAATTTGCCATCCACAAAGTCGAAGAATAACCAAAATCGGAATCACCGACCACAGAAAACAGTTTTTCCCTTTTTTCCACTTTTACCTTGCTGGTAACATAAAGTTACCTTCTATCGTGGCAGTTTGGGGGTGATGAGATTGTTCCCCTTTGGTTGCAACCACCGATACCCGCATTTCTCACGAAACCCTAAAACT
>CALJJQ010000004.1 GCA_937973965.1 uncultured Calothrix sp.
TTTTTAGCTTTACCAAGTTGTACTAGTGCAGTGTCAAACTTAATCTGGCTGGGTGGTTTGATACCATGAGAGAATAATATTTCAGAGGTTTGATTATTGACCCAAATTTCTCGTTATGGGACTCAGGGTGCGATATCCGCATCTCTGACAAGCCAGGCGATCGCATTCAGCATTGCGATGCGGAATCAGTAGCTGTAGATGTATATATACACTCAACAGGTGTTATCTTTTTTCTCTGGGCGTATGAAACCACCTTGCTCTCCGCAGAACGGAGAGGGGCAGAAAATCCGTAGTTTTAATCAAGAATTAATTCTTTCAAAACCTCTCACCCAAAGGAATAGAGCTTCTTTTAATCTGTCGAATTCACGTTAAATAGGATTGCTGTAGTTAGTTCTATTTATAACTGCGATCGCCTAATTATTTATTCATTAATCTTAATATATTACACAAATTTATATCAAGTAATAAAGCTTATAACATTTGTGTGTAATTTGTATGGGTTTTCCAGACTGCTGCTTTTAATGTCTGACTTGGAAGATGTTCCTCGTAACGACTTGAGAGTAGAAGTAGCATGTTTAAAACCCATGAAGAGTGTCTCGTGTATCTAGAAAAAATTCGTTGGAACGGGACACCAATCTCTCCATACTGCGGTTCAGATAAATCTAAAAAGTATAAAAATGAACATAGATACCGTTGCAATAGTTGCTTTACTTCCTATAGTGTTACAGTTGGGACTATATTTCATCAAACCCATGTGGATTTACGCAAATGGTTTCGAGCTATTTTACTGCTTTGCAAACTAAATCGTGATATTAGTGTTCGCAAACTTGCACAAGAAATCCAGGTCAACCGAGCTACTGCGTCTTTAATGGTTAGTCAAGTTAGGAGTATATCCCCTGAGCAAGCGGAGATTTTAATTAAAATAGTTGATCTTTGTGAAGAGTAAAGGGTTTAAAAATGGCAGATAATCGTAATGAGGATTCAAATTCTAAGAGTTCTCAAAATCAGATTTTTGAGCAACCTGTTTGGTTAGTTACTTTATTGTCCTATCAACCAGCTTTGATAATTGTATTCATCAGCATTTTACCTTCTCTTATTTTACTGAAAAAAGCTTCAGATATTACCTCTAGAATCCAGGCTCTTGAAACAATAGTTAATCAACAGAACAAAAATACTTCAGAGCTAAAAAATAATCAGCCTCTGCTTTTGGAAATGTGATCGCAATCGAAAAATCGGAATTTGCACAAGCATACATTGAAAAGCAGGTGACAATAGAAGTTAATCAACAATTACAGCAAGCAGCGCAAGATGAAATAAACAAAGCAAAAGGAGATTTATTTGCTCAGATAACCTTTCCGGTTTTATTTGCGATCGCTTCCATTTTTGCTGCTTTTGCAGTCAAAGATATTCTGACTGAAATACTCAAAACTCCCCCACCTACTGATAGATAGCGGACGGAGAAGTTTTGTTGAAAAGTCGGATATTAACTCTCTCTAGATGTTAAAAGGTAGTAGAGAATTTCAGTATCTTACCTAGTTAGACTTTCGCTGATTGCTTTACAGATTTGAGAGCTAACTTGATAAGAAATATCTTCTTTTCGAGTTTGAGAATTTTGAGATTTTTTATAGTCTTCTTCAAATCTGCCTTGATAATACTGCACGAATTCATTTATTAAAGTATTATCATTCTGATAGAATTCGTGGAAACTGTCTTTTATATCAGGAATATATGTTTTAACAACCAATAAACCATCTTCCCCTATTTGATGGAGAGCAAAGCTTTGTTCATACAAAAACTTTAGTTCTTCAAAAAGACATTTAGCAGGTTTTCCAGGAATCCAATTAATAGATTTTAATCTTAATTGAATATCCCGATATATTTTCTGGATAAATTCTTGATTGTGATCCAGTTTATCTTGGATAACCATGACACCCCAGTCAATAATCGGCCAATCTTCCCTGGGGACTTTTTCTTTAAGTTGTTCTAATTTATCAAGAAGTGTAGTCATTTCAATCCTCCCATTATAGCCTTCAGATGAATCAGCTAACGTCGGATTGTATTTAACAATCTCTTCCTCACAAATACAGGTATTTATTCTAAAAAGCTGTACCGCAAACTATACCAATTTAATTGCGTCCCATGTATTTAGTGTTGAGGATAAAAATAAAAAAACTCTGAACTCAGAGATGGGTGTATGATAAAGGCTTGTAAGTAGCAGTGCAAAATTAATTTGACATCCCGAAACGCTGAAATATTTGCGATTGCGACTCTTCGAGATGGCTTTACCAACGTTCCAAGTTCTTCGGACACGCTACACGTTTACGCAGTATAGCGAAGCTAACGCTGCGGAAAATATATATTTAATTTTGCATCAGCACTCAAAAATACAGGCGATCGCAATTCAGCGATTCGCCTGAAAGCAAATATAATTTCACGGGAGTTTACTCAAAAACTAGCAGATAAAATCTCCACGAACCCAACCAACACGGTTGTTGAACGAAATTTTATACCAATAAAAGCCAGCAATAGGAACTTCAGTCACATCCACAATACTAACAACTGCTCCATTGGGTACTTGGGATACCTGACGGAATCTGGTACCTGGACCACTGCGCATATTTAAGCGACCATTGCGCTCCTTGGTGCAAGCATAAGTATATTCTCCTCTTTGACTAACCAATACCCCTTCCCTGTGTCGGGGAAAGCTTAAGTTAGTAGAATTACTGTGAGTGGGTTTGAAAGAAGTAGCACCTGCAGGTAATGCAGAAGTTGCAATCACAGCACCAATCATCAACGCTTGGAAAATTTTAGACATGGTAGATAATTCCTGAAAGTAGTTTATGAAAAACAAGTTCAAATTATTATTGGATTTTGACATCGATGAATTGGGGTCGATAGGTGCGCACAAAGCTTAAGAACCGATCTAAATCCTCTTTACTTACTAATCCGATACACCCTGATGTCCCATCTTCACCGTTATTTTTGCCGAAAGATGGATCGACATGGAATCCTAAAGCAGTTCGTCCGGTTCTAAATAATGGTTGAATCGGAAGAAAGCGATCGCCTGCTTCTGGAATTGTTCCCGCTACTACCTTTTTTGCTACTTTATATCTTCCATCCGGTAACGGAGCTTCTGTTCCACTCTGATGACGATTTCGACTCTGAGTATACGCTCGTCCTGAAACAGTCATAAAGCTATCAACAAGCTGTCCATTCAGATAAAGACGGAGTTCATATAATGGATTATTTAGAGCATTTGTCTGTCCAGTTGGGGTCAGGGTCATATAACCACCCACAGTAACTGGATTAGTTATTCCAGTAGCAATTTTGCGGTCAAAGTCTTTAACCTGTTTAGCTTCTGGGTTTATTGAATTTCCTGATACCTGAGAGACAGGTTTTCCTGATAAAAATGAACTAGTTTCAGCATTTTTGTTCACTAAATCGGGCGTTTCTAAAGAGTTGAAACTCTCCGCTTTACTTGTAATATTTGCTGGGATTTTTTCATCTCTACTAGTCAAATTTAGCGGTTGTTCAGTCAGTTCTGATGACAGGGAAACCCTTGCATTCGCTGCACAACTTATAACCGTTAAACAGCTTAAAGACATCAAGATAATTCGGATTAGCATGTAACTTTTTTTCGATGTGTCTCGAATATAATCTTGTGTTCTAATCCTTTACCTGCGGAATATTTCGGATTTTTTGATTTCAGATAAATCACTGATTATTGACAAAAAAAATTGAATATTTTATATAGTATAGGTATTCAATACTAGTAAGTAAGTAGGTGCAATTAAACATAAAACCACAATATAGCCAATCATTCGGTGAAAAGCCTTACCCCGTATAGACGCGATATATCGCTCCATAATCTTAACGACAATTTTCACCACCCACCTACTTACTTAAGCACATTAATTTTTATGGGTGAAAAAAACACGTAGTAGCGCTAGTCTACGATAACCCTGCGGGTATAGCGTTTTATCCGGAATTTCTCACAAGTAAGTTGTCAGCCTTGAGTAACGGATTGATTTTCCTTATGCTCCCGTCACAGACTATTCCCTATGAGTTTTAGGGTGTTGTGAGAAATGTGGGCTTACAGGGGTAGGAAATACAAGTGAAAATACTACTGTGGCGTAAAATTCAGCTTAAATGTAAACCGATAACTACCAGCGCGTAAGCGTTGTCCCCGATCAATCACCATATTTACCGTCACCCCAGTTGTCCCCACAGGTAATAACAAAGGAGCATCTCCTGTCTTTGTAGTTGCACCAGTAGTAGTGGTGACAATTGTTTCCGATACCACCGGAGTAAATTCCGGTCCACTCAATTGAATCGGTGCAGAAACGCTGAACCGTGCAGGTTCTTGACAAGTAATTTCCATTTGCACAGGTGTACCACCCGCATCCGCGAAAGTCACAAATTTAGTCGGTCGTGGTTGACCAGAGCGGACTAAATCACCAGGTTCGGTGGTAGTGAAGGTGCATATTTGGCTACTTTCCGCCTTTGCTGTTGGGATAAGGTAGGGATTAGTTAATATTAAAGTCAAAAATAATAGGGATTTTTGGTAATTCATAGTTTGTAATTCATGTATAGGTATGACAGATTAATTCTGCATGTAGAGACGCAATCTATTGCCTCTTATATTGCGATATACCGCGTACTCTGGAAGTATTGCCAACATTATATTGCGATATACCGCGCATTCTGGATGATTGCCAACATTTTTAAATCAGTATAATAATCCCTATCTGATTATTTAGGTACAACTGTTAAAGTCACAGTAAAATTATAATTCCCTGGCTGTAATGGCTGATTCCCATTATTAACTGACATATTAATAGTAATTTTTCCTTCTACGTTCCCTTCACTGTCAGGTGGTACATCTGTGGCTGGTTGGGATGGAGTAACTGTTAAATCACGAAATTGAGCAGATGAAGATAAAGTCGCATCTGCCGATAATCCTGGACCACTTTCTTGTGTCGGAGCAGATATTTGAATATCAATAGTTCCATTACAAGAAACTTCAACACTTGCAGGAGTTCCCCCTAATGATTCATCACTGCTGAGGATTTTTTTATCTAAACTTGCAGCTAAACTTCCATTGATTACATTGAATAATTCGCATTCTGTCTTTAATTCCGTATCCAATATAGGCGTATCATCAGCATAGGCACTAACTGTCAATCCAGCCAACAAAGAAGTAGTTAATATGGAACCTAGCAGCAAACGATAAATCATGAGGGCTGATAAATATTTTTGGATAGCCGACAGAAACGGCTACATCATAACTAATTGATGCTAAAAATGCGTTGAGTATTTACACGTATTTATTGATTTGAGGAGATGAAGATTTTAGTTATTAGTTATTTGTTTTTTATTATCTCTCGGAATTACTGAAGTGTTATAAAAATTATGTTTTTTGTTTCTATTCAGCACTGATAGCACTTAATTTGATGATTAAATTCCTCGCTGCAAACATAAAATAATATAGCCAGTTACCTAATGTATGCATGATTATAATTTGCATTATCTTGAATATTTTCATCGTAAAAACACTGATGTTTTTTGCAAAATACATAAGTCACAATTAATCTATTTTCATGCCTAATTAAAGGATATACTCAATTAAATTATTTTTATATCGATCAAGTCACTTGCAATAAATAACTAATATTAATATTCAATCATGTCAAACAAAATTATATTAAATATCAACAGCACAGAATACTACGAAAATTTTGATAGTCTTGGCTCCGGTTTACCATTTGGATGGTTAGTCTATACAGGTGCTACTACATCAACTGTAGGTACTTCCGCTAATTTGACGACTACACCTACCGCTTGGGGTGATTTAGGAGGTAATTTCAAAAATTTTGCTGCAAATGATACTGGTCTTCAATCAAACGCAACACCTACGAACCAAAATTCAGCGACAGATAGAGCATTAGGTATCCGTCAGACAGGTAGTTTTGGAGACCCTGGTGCATCTTTTGTTTTGACGATTGATAATACACTTGGTTTACAAAACTTTGAGTTGTCTTTTAAAGCTCAGATGCTAAGTGTTCAACCTCGGTCTACGATGTGGACAATTGATTATCGAGTTGGTAATTCCGGTAGTTTTAATATTCTTGGTACCTACTCAGATCCGGGTGCATTTGGTTCTTCAACCTTAAATTTTGCCAACTTTGGTACTAATGTCAACAACCAATCAGAACAAGTTCAGATCCGCATTTCTGCGCTTTCTTCAAGTACAGGTAGCGGAAATCGGGATAGTTTTGGAATTGATGATTTTAAACTTAACTATACTCCCGTTGGAACTAATAGCAATCCTCCAGTGGTGACTTTGTTAGGTAATGGGATACTTTCCTATGCTGAAAACAGTCAACATATCATTCTCAATAGCGATGTGATTGTCGCAGATAGCGATTCACCTAATTTTAATTATGGTCATCTTACAGTACGTTTGACTAGTGGTGGGAGTAATGATGACCGTTTGGGTATTCGGAATCAGGGAGTGGGAGCAAATCTGATTCGTTTGGATGGGAGGGAGGTTTACTATGGTAGTAATCGGATTGGTCACTTTCGCGGTGGTATCGGGACTGAAAGTTTAGTAGTTAGTTTGAATGAAAACGCTACACCGGAAGCAGTACAAGCTTTATTAAGAAATATAACCTATGGAAATGTTTCGGAAAACCCGCAAATAACGGATCGAACCGTTGAATTTGTTCTCAATGATGGTAGTACGGGGGTAAGTACACCCCTGACAAAAACAATTCAAGTTTCTAGAATTAATGATGCACCTATCCTGGGGGTGACAAAACTTCTCTACAATGCTTCCACGGATACACTACCAAATGGTATTGTTCCTGACTCTAAAGGTTGGATTTATAATGCTACTCCTGATGTTGTCAGAAATGATAGTACAGAAGGTGTGATTTTAAATACAACTGCTAATCCAGCTGTTCAAGGTGGTTTTGCCAGCATTACTCAAACTTTAAATCATACAGAGGGTTATGTTGTCAGCTTCACGGCTAAAGTTTTAGCGGAATCTCATAATACTCCTACTGCGAACAAAAATAATGACGGGAAAGATGATCGAGCGGGTTTTAGTATTTTAGTTGTAAGTAGTGATAATACAAAAGCAATTGAACTGGGTTTTTGGGAAGATAGAATTTTTGCACAGGAAGATAGTACTAGTCAAAGTAATCCTAGTTTAGAACCAGATGATGCACCTGCTAGTAACTTCCGTACCCTGTTTACTCAAGCAGAATTTACATCTTTCAACACGAAAAATGAAGTTAGTTATGACCTGATGATTAAGGGTGAAACCTATACCCTGTTGGCAGATGGTAATATTATCCTCAGTGGTAAACTTCGTAACTACACTGCTTTTAATAAATTACCAGAAGCTGAAAATCCCTATCGTCGAGCTAATAATATTTTCTTTGGAGATAATACTCCTTCTGCACAAGCTAGTTTTCAAATCAAGCAAGTTAATCTCACTGCAAATACTACACTTCCAGGTATTGCGGTTGATGAAGATACATCTGTGGTAATCTCTAATTTGCGGATTGATGATGTAGATGCAGAAAATAGTCAAATTTCGGTGGTATTATCTGTTTCCCAGGGAAAATTAACAGTTAATCAGAGTGTTACTGGTGGTGTTGTTGCAGATAATATTCTTAACAATGGTACAGGTAATGTGACACTTGCGGGTACTTTAAATCAAATCAATAAAACCTTAGCAAATATAGCTGGTTTGACTTATTTGGGAAATCCTGATTTTTATGGAGATGACACATTAAATATTAGTGTAAATGATGGTTTTGATACCATAAATAAAACCTTGGCTATCACAGTGAATCCAGTGAATGATGCACCCAATTTTAGTATCGGAGGAAATCAAAGTATTCGGGTTGGTTCGGGAATAAAAACTATTGCTGGTTGGGCTAGAAATTTTAACCCTGGAGTCAATGAATCGGATACTATACAGGAGTATAAAGTTGAATTAGTTAATCCTCTGGATGGTATTTTTTTTGCTAAAGATGGAGATTTAAAGCCTTTAGTTAGTATTAATAATAATGGTGACTTGAGTTATACTATTGCTAGCAATATCGCTGGAACTGGTAGCAAAACAATTCAACTTCGAGCAACTGTTCAGGAAAGCGGTGAGGGTCTGAATCGAATTTCAGAACCACAAATATTTACGATTACAATTAATAGTGCTGGGACAAATACTGTTTCTACAGTTGCAAATGGTATCCGCATGGGAACTGATGGAAATGACCGTATTAGTGGCTCCGATGGAAATGATATTATCTACGGGGGTTTAGGTAATGACAGACTTTTTGGTGGAAAAGGTAATGACACTATCTATGGTGATTTACCAGTAATACCTGCTTACGCTTTGAACCTAGCCAATAATTTTACCTTTAACGATATTATCTCCGGTGGTGATGGGGATGATATCCTCTATGGTGGTTTGGGTAACGATAAACTCTACGGTGATGGGAATAATGATATTCTCTTCGGTGGTGAGGGTAATGATGAATTGTGGGGTGGTTCGGGTAAGGATACTTTTGTAATTGCTGATAATGGGGGAATAGATACTATTCGAGATTTCAAGATGAGTGAGGGTGATGTGTTAGGTTCTGCGGGGGGTTTAAAGTTGGTTTCCTTGGCATTTAGACAACAAGGTGCAAATACTGTTATTTTTCATCAAGGTACAAATCAGGATTTGGCAATTGTTAGTAACATGAATTCCAGTAGTTTGCAAAGTTACTTGAATATTAGCGGTAATTTTCAGGTGTTTTAGTACTCGAAAAACCGAAAAATAAGTGGTTTGTAGTAGTGGCTTTAGTTCTGCAAAAAAAACATTAGTATAAAGCAGAACCAAGTATATTATCCTCACTCATCAAAATTAATGTGGTGGAGTAATAGTGCAGGGTGGCAGAAATATTCAGACCATTTATCTGGTGACTATGCTCTGCGTGGTCACCCAGTGAATGAAGGCGGAGCCTCGCATCCTTGGACTCCCACGCGGAGCATGGGAGCTAGGGAAATAGTTTTCATCCCTTGGCTAAAGCCACAGGGTTTTCATCATATCCCTTATAAAAATAATAAACGGATTTTGCTGTTCGCTAGTTAATTATACTTAGATGTTATGACTTTTGATACTTCTTGGGGTCTCTGATCTGTGGACTCGCTGGCTTGGCGATTTTCACGAATGAGACGGCTGTAGGTGCGGTAGGGGATATAGTGTAGGGGATTATACCCGGCAAACCGTAGTATTAATAAACATGCCCAGGAGTATCTCCCGGCTCCAATTGCTTCGACGACCTGATTGAATTGTTCGGGTTTCATGGTTCTGTCGATGCGTTGTTTGGTTGTGGGGACGTTAGTGTTCATGGTTGGATTTTGGGTTTTAGATTTTGGATTGAAAGAAGGAGATGACCCGTTAGGTGTTTACACCAATTCTCGAAAATAAGGCAACAGATAGAATCTAGGAAATCATTGCCACATCTAGCTTTGTGAATTACGTAGCTTGCTTCCCGCGTAGCGGGTATTACGAATTACAAATTAATACTGCTGTTTTGAATTTGGCGGATGGGGTCAAGGATGACATCGATGATACGGCGATGACGGGTGATGATTTCGGCTGTGGCTGTTTGTCCGGGTTTGAGTTTGATGGGTTTGTTGTTGGTGGAAATGTGGTTTTGGTTAATTTCGATTTCGACGCGGTAGACTGCACCGAGACGTTCGTCGAGTTTAGCGTCAGGGGAGATGGAGATGACTTTGCCAGGGATGATGCCGTAGTCTTGGTAGGGGAAAGCGTCAAATTTGAGTTGTGCTGGGTCTCCTGGTTGGACAAATCCGGCTTCGCGGTTGGGTAGAATTGCCTGAAGGATGAGTGGTGCGGTGGGGGGAGCAATTTGGGCGATAGTTTGTCCGGGTTGAACGACTTCTCCGGGGTTGCGGATGTTGAGTGCGAGGATGACTCCATCGACGGGAGCTGTGAGTTTATGGTGTTGAATTTGGGTTTTAAGTTGTTCTTGCTGTTTCTGGGTGTCGCGAATTTTACCCAGAATTTGGGTGCGCTGGATTTTGAGTTGTTGAAGTTTTTGTTGGGCTTGAACTTGGATGGTGGTGGCTTGGGCTTGTTTTTGGGATAGGATGGCTTGGAGGCTGTGAATTTCCCGTTCTGTTTGGGCTATTTCGCCTTGGTTTTGGGTGATTGTTCGGGCTATTTGGGCACTGGTTTGTTCGGCTTCAAATAGGCGATCGCGTACCATCGGTGTTTCTTCTAGTTGGGATTTGGCGATCGCTAATTCCCGGTCTCTGACTG
The DNA here is from genome assembly GCA_937973965.1 of uncultured Calothrix sp. Classification (GTDB taxonomy): domain Bacteria; phylum Cyanobacteriota; class Cyanobacteriia; order Cyanobacteriales; family Nostocaceae; genus NIES-3974. The sequence goes on from CALJJQ010000004.1 coordinate 10,346, forward strand.
CTTGTTCTGCCTGGATTAAGATTTCTTTGGAGATGGCTCCCTGTTCTAGTAGAGGACGTAGGGTTTCGACCCGTTCTTGGTAGATGGCTATTTCTTTTTGTCTCTGGTGGAGGAGTTGTCGGGATTTTTCCAGCAGAGGTTGGAGTTGGGTTTGACGGTGGAGGTTGGCAGTTTGTTGGTTGCGAAGTTGGGTTAAAATCTCCCGACTGGCTTGTAGTCTGGCTTTGGCTGCGTTGATGGTTTGTTGATGGGCTTGTTGTTCGGATCGGGCGATCGCGTTTTGTGTTTGAACTTCTAGTTGGGTTTTGTCGATTAGGGTGTCGGTTTGAATTAGTTCGGTTTGGAGGGTGTTTTGCTCCTGTTGTAAACGTTGTATTTCGGTAAAGATGGCGCGATCGTCGATTTCGGCGATAATTTCACCTGCTTTGACTGTTTGTCCTTCTTGAACGTAAATCTGGGTGATTTTGCCGTTGATGACGGGATTAATTTTGTAGGTTTCACCTTCGGGGATGAGGATACCGGAGGCTTTACCAACTTCGTCTAAGGAACCAAGGGTTGCCCAAGTAGTAAATGCAACTATGAAGGTAATGCCGCCAATCAGTATTTGTTGGGGTAAGGATGCGGGTGGACGGTCTAATGTGGTTTGCAAGGATGTTGACCAATTTCCTGTTGGTGCAAGGGTTGGTGCTTCTCGCACGGGTTCTGTTTGTTGTCTTGCGAGGTTGGATGGAGCTATGGAGCTGACTGTACCGCCGTATATTTGTGCAAATTTATGGGTGTCTATTTTTGAAATTGGTTCTAATTTGATTTGGGAGGAATTGTACCGGAAGGATAGAGCTGAATCTATATGTAGGATTGTTGATTCTTCCGGTGATAATCTTTCGTCGTCAATCAGGGATTTTATAATAATTGTCATGGTTTTAATCGGGGTTTTTAGTAAGTTGATTTTGATGAAACCTGTTAAGCAAAAATCAAGAAATGTTCTGTATTTTCTCACCTCCTAAATTACAAATTCAACTGTTGTTGAGCAAGATGATAATAAAGACCGCGAAGATTAATTAAATCTTCATGATTTCCCCGTTCTACAATCAGACCTCGGTCTAACACTAAAATATAATCAGCGTTGCGCACAGTTGAAAGACGATGGGCGATCATAAAAGTTGTGCGATCGCGACAAATCATTTGCAGGTTCTCCTGAAATCTGCGTTCGGATTCCGTATCCAGGGAACTGGTCGCTTCATCCAGAATCAGAATTGCGGGATTTGCCAGTAATGCACGAGCGATCGCAATCCGTTGTCGTTGTCCTCCCGATAGGGATGAACCCCGTTCTCCCACTTTGGTGTTGTATCCTAGGGGGAGATTTTGAATGAATGTGTTAGCTTCAGCAAGTTTAGCGGTTTTAATTACTTTTTCCAGGCTGTATTCCGGACGATAGAGGGTAATATTTTCCAAAATTGTCCCTGAGAACAAAAAACATTCCTGGGGAACTACCCCTAATTGTTGACGCAATGATTGGGGGGAAACATGGCGAATATCATGACCATCAATCAGGATTCTACCGCTACTGGGATGGTATAAACCCTGGAGCAGATTAATCAGGGTACTTTTCCCAGAACCGCTCCGTCCGACAATGGCTATGGTTTGACCGGGATGAGCGCAAAAGGAGATATTTTGTAGGGTATAGCGCTGATCATCGCTACTGTAACGGAAGTTGACGTTTTCAAATTCGACTTCACCGCGTATTTGTGGCAAAATCAGTAGGGGGTTATCTATACTTTCTTCGGCTTTAGCTGAAAATACATCCTCAAGTCTTTCTACGGATACTAATACCTCTTGCAATTCGTCCCATAATCCGACTAGGGCTAAAACGGGATTGATGACGTTACCAATTAACATATTAAAGGCAACAAATTGACCGATACTCAATTGGTCATGGATAACTAAATTGGCTCCATACCACAATAAACCAACGCTCCCTAAAGAGTTAATTAACCCACTGATTATTTGCAGATGATTCGCCATTTTTTGCCCTTGAAATTGGGCATTAAACATACTTGTTAAATGGTCTTCCCAACGCCAACGTAATTCTCGCTCGGCTGCTGCCATTTTGACGGTGGAAATTCCCGTCAACATCTCGACTAAATCAGAGTTCTGCTGGGCTGACTCATGAAAAATCTCTCGCGAAATTTTCCGCAGCATCGGACTAGCGAATACTGTTAAAATGATAATTGGTGGCAAAATTGCTAATACCAACAGGGTTAAATGCCAATTATAATAAGCCATTAAACCCACATACACCACCGCCATTACTGCATCTAATCCGGTGGTTAAAGCTTGGCGAGTAATAAACATTTGAATCTTGTGATTCTCCTGTACCCTGGTGACAATATCACCGACATGACGCACTGCAAAAAATTGTAAGGGTAGGTTTAAAGCATGGGCAATAAATCCACTGACTAATGTTAAATCAGCCCGATTAGAAAAGTAATCTAACAGGTATTGTCGCACCCCTTGCAATCCAATTCGCCACACACTAAACATTAATAAACCAATGGCAAAAACATGCAAGGAAACTAGGGCTTTATGGACAACTACTTGGTCAAGAATTATCTGGGTAAATAGGGGTGTAACTAACCCAAAAATTTGCATCAATACTGATACTAATAAAATTGGTGTCACCAAACCCCGATAGGGTAAGAATGCACTCCAAACCCGATTTAAGGAAGGTTGGGAATTAGGAATTTGTTGCAGTGCTGCTGTGGGGTGCAACAGTAATGCATAACCAGTCCATCCCGCTTGAAATTCCGCAACTGTGAGAACACGTCTACCAATAGCTGGGTCGGCAACCGTAATCCGTTGGCCGCGAATTTGGTACACTACAATATAGTGGTCGCCTTGCCAATGGGCAATCCAAGGGTTTTCACCGATTAAACGTCCTAAACTTGCTCGCACTGGACGGGTTTGAAAGCCAATTTTTTCACCTGCTGCTGCTAAACTTTTTAAAGATGCACCGGAACGTCCAACTTCGGCAACATTTCGCAACATATTAATACTGAAGCGCTTACCCCAGTATTGACAAATCATGGCTAAACAAGCAGCACCACAGTCGGTGACGCCTTGTTGACGGACAAAGGGTTGATTTGCTTGCAACCAGCGTTGTCTACGTTTCTGGGGACGGGGAAACTGGATGACGTTGGATTCTGGTGTTGTTAATGTGGGGGTTTGTTGGGAGTCTGTCTGGGAAGTGGTAATAATTGATGCTGGTTTGACTAAGGGACGGTGAGGGGAATCAAGGTGAAGTAAATCCTGATTTTCCTCTGGAAGGTAATATATGCGTAGGTCTGTTTCTGCTTTCAGGGGGGATGGGGTGGTAGAGGGATAAATCCAACTTTCACCTAGGTGGAGGGATTTAACCTGGTTGGGTTCGGGACTGGTGGTGACTGTCCCTTGACATAACCAGTATTTACCGGGTTGGGAATTTGTCACCGTCTCAACGGTTTCACCACTTGGAACCGAGATGACATGGATGTGTTGTGCGACTTGTTTGAGCAGATGACTAGAATGGGTTTTGAGTTCGGTTCGAGTTTTGAGGAAAATCAGTTTTTGTCTTTCCTCTACTGTTGTGGTGAATGAAGTTTGCAGCGGGGGTATTTTTTCCCACCAATTGGTGAAGGTCGATAGGGGAAGTACACCGATGATGCTAGCACTAGCTGCAACCCCTCGATAGGCGATCGCATTTTCATCAATCAACCTATCTCCACCAAAGTTTTCTCCTGGTTCCAAAACTGCTGTACACACTTCTTTTTGGGTTTTGGGATCTATTCCCAGTAACCGTACCCGTCCCTGACAAACTAAATACAGATTTTGTTGAGATATATTTCCAGAGGAAGACAAGCTAAAAATTTCATCCCCTAGATGTACCTGCATCATCGTCCAATTTTGACTGAATTGCTGTATCTGATTATCAAGATGGGTAAAACTAGTTGCAAGGGTTTCGATGAGTAGTTTTTGGGTGTTAATACTACTATCTGTTGCAACCTTGGTAGTGTTTTGGGTTGAGGAAATTTCTAACATCACTACTCCTATACCCTGGATTTGATTTTAGATTTTAGATTAGTCTACAGTCGATCTGCTACGCGTTTATGGATTTTGGTTTTTATACCATTTCACTAAAGTTTTGACGCATTTTCTTCCCCTGCTCCTGCAAGCTCTCCGTCAGGTATCAACTCCAAAGTAAAACGATATTAGATAATTCTAGATAAGGAGGAACACAGTATAATCCAACAAATTCTCTGATACGGAAAACAAGTAAAACCTCAACAACAATAAATTGAATAATTAATCAAAATACCCTAATTACTCGTTCTACAATAAATTTCTTGTTGGGTTACCGTGCAGAAGATGAATCATATCGCTGCACATTAATTTATGTACCTCCAACGATACTTCAACGCACTTAACCCGTGCAACTTAGTGGTTCCCCTACCAACCTTTAATCAAAATTGCTACTGTCATCAGTCAACTGTTAACAAACCTAAAGAGAAACACATCAGCGTGGAAAGTATATATAGCCAAACCAAAACCTTGTTGACTGTTAACAGTTAGCAATCAACACCATCAAACAACACCATTAAAAAATATGAAACTTAAATGTACCTCGAACAAAATTTGGTAGATGTATCACTCACCAAGATAAAATTACTACTAGTGGTCTGTGTCATTAGTTATGATGGGTTCGTAGTTGTAGCTTTAGTCTCGAAAAAACCTGATCATAAAGGTGCTATACCCGCAGGGTTGTCGTAGACTAGCGCTACCAAGTGCCTTTTTAACCCATCAAGCAAAATTAATTAATGTGGTAGACAACTAGCTGCTACGTGTCTACGGAATTATGCACCCATGATTTGTGAAGCTTGAAATTGGATTGGACAATCTCTACCTGATGACTTGATAAATCAGTAATTATTCGGTAAATTGTGTTTCCGTAATTTCACTCTCTACTAACTATATTTACATCCTAATTGGAGGAAAACACAGGAAATTTCCAAAAATATTTACAAATCTACTTCCATTTGCAGTAACCACATTGCCGTATAGGTAATTCCCGAATCGTCGGGTTGAATCAGGAGAAAATGTAAACCTTTGGCTGCGATTTGCCGTTGTTGATAAATACGGGCAGCATTTTTGACTTCTTCATCTTCAAAGGTACTGAAAACCCATCTTTCTGCTAATCCAGCCTCCAAAATTAAACCATCAGGATTACCAGGAATATAATTTATCCATACTGGATTTTGGGTTTGTATCCAACGTGCTAGGGGCAGAGATTGGCGACCACCATAGATGATAATACCAGGGATAGGTTGATTAGAAGCCAATCCCAGATGGAGAGGGTCAAGATAGTCAGGAAGATGTAAAATAGGAATTGGGCGATCGCAAAATTCTGTAATTACATCCCGTGCTGGTAGAGCTGCAAATCGCCAGGTTTCCCCTAGCAAATTATCGGGTAGGGGTACAGGAGGGGCTTTTTCTAAGGTGTAATTACAATGCTTCTCATCTAACCAGGCTTTGAGTTGGGGTGTACGTCGTGTCGCTTCTACGGCTATATTGAGGTTATTTGCCGCAGTGGTAATCAGACTTAAAGCCTGGGGACGGAAAACCTGAATTTTGTCAGCAACTAATTGTTGGCAAGCTTGTTGAAATTGGGCTGTTAACCAGGTGGAATTGGCTTGGTGAGGTGGACAGGTGGCATTGTAACGGAATTGTCCGGAATCGTCGCAAATCAGTAATTCCCAAAGATTATCACCACTCGCTTGGGGATAGCGATAAAAATCAACTTGCCAAATAGCCATTTTGTCAGGGTGGAACAGGGTACAGAATACAGAATACAGGATATGGGAGACGACCCGTCGAGTCGTCTCTCCAATTAATTTGGAAAAAATCCGTACATTCCCCCAAATTATTTCGCCAAATATAGCGCAATCTGTTATTATGATAAATTCGTGTGGATGCGCTTGCGCAGTTCGCTCGAAGAATAAGACAAAAGCCACAGGTTCCCGAACCTGGGTGTTTATCTTGTGCTGAAAAGCAAAACAACCTTGTCATGGATTTTTATGTTAGTTGTTGAAGGAACATTAAAATGGAAGATTGGCGTTCTGAAGTCGGTATGGGTTCCGTAGCAGAGCTCAAAGATGATGTGTGTGTTGATGTTCAAGAAGTGAGCGTTAACACAATCAAATCAACGCATGGATTGCAGGTTGGATCAAAAAAACACCACTACCATCCGAGTCAAGAGCAAACTACGGATCATTCCTCCACCGAAATCACGTCTGGAAGTATATACAGTCCCGAAGTACCTGTAGGGGTTCATTGCATCTTAGAACTATACGAGTGTCCCCTAGAACTCCTGAATGACTTGGAGTTTATTAAAAAGGCATTACAGGAAGCCGCATTACAAGCAAAATCCACCTTACTGAAGCAAATTGAGTTTCAGTTTCAACCCCAAGGTGTGACAGCGCTAGCTCTACTTGCAGAGTCTCACATATCGATTCATACATGGCCAGAAAATGGCTATCTAGCAGCAGATGTGTTTACCTGTGGTGAACACTCAAAGCCAGTAGAAGCATGTAGATATCTCATCGATGCATTTCAATCCGGTAAGCATACATTTATGAAAATGCCACGGGGAGGAGAGTTTTCTCCCAATCCCCAGCCAAAGATTGAGATATTGTAGCGGTTTCCTCGAAATTGAATAGTTTGGTTAAATGCCTTTTTCCCGAATCCTGATTGTCTGGATTCGGGGATTTTTGCTGTTTATAGAGATGTAATATATCAAAATGTAGAGACGTAATATATTACGTCTCTACATGATTCTACATTTGTTTGGCTGCCAGATATTCGTACATTTGCCAACGCTGGTAAATATCGTTTTGGGTTTCCTCTAATAACCGTTTCGCTAGGTCGGGTTTACTCTTGGTAAGCATTTGGAAACGGGTTTCTTTGTACATCGAATCTTGAGCTAGTTGGTGTGGCGATCGCATATCTAATTGGAGGGGGTTTTTGCCTTGTTTGATCCGGTCGGGATGGTAACGGTACAGCAACCAGCGTCCGGATGCGACTAAATCTTTTTGGTGGCTCATGGCGGTGGTCATGTCGATGCCGTGGGCGATACAATGACTGTAGGCGATAATTAGGGATGGTCCGTCGTAGGCTTCTGCTTCGATAAATGCCTTCAGTGTTTGTTCCTCCTTGGCTCCTAAGGCAACACTGGCTACGTAGATGTTGCCGTAGGTCATGGCTATTAATCCTAAATCCTTTTTAGCAGCAGGTTTCCCACTGGCTGCAAATTTAGCGATCGCTCCCTTGGGTGTGGCTTTTGAGGATTGGCCGCCGGTATTGGAATATACTTCCGTATCCATTACTAGGACGTTGACGTTGGCTCCGCTTGCCAAGACGTGATCCAGACCGCCAAAGTCTATGTCGTAAGCCCAACCATCACCACCGACTATCCAGACGGATTTTTTGACGAGGTAATCGGCTAGGGATTGGAGATGTTTGACTGTTGTCAGGTCATGTGTTGTGTTGGCTAATTGCTGTTTGAGTTTTTCTACCCGTTCCCTTTGCTCCCAAATATCGGCTTCCGTTTGTTGGGGTGCGTTTAAAATTGCCGTTGCAAGGTCAGTAAATTCTGGGTATTGAGCAAGTTCTAGGAGTAATTCCCCTGCGTATTCCCGGTGTTTGTCGAGGGATAAGCGTAAGCCGTAGCCGAATTCCGCGTTGTCTTCAAATAGGCTATTGGCCCAAGCGGGACCCTTACCTTGGTGATTTTTTGACCAGGGGGTGGTCGGTAAATTCCCGCCGTAAATGGAGGAACAGCCAGTGGCATTGGCAATTAGGGCGCGATCGCCAAATAGTTGACTCAGTAATTTGAGGTAGGGGGTTTCGCCACATCCGGCACAGGCTCCGGAAAATTCAAATAGGGGTTGTTGTTGTTGTTGTTGACGAATTTGGTTAATTTTCAGGTGACGACGGTCTGGGTTGGGTAAACTGAGGTAAAATTGCCAGTTTTGTTGTTCCTGTTGTCGCAGGGGTAGCTGGGGTTGCATGTTAATGGCTTTGCGTTGAGGGTTTTGTTTGTCTTTGGCTGGACAGACATCAACGCAGATACCGCATCCGGTGCAGTCTTCGGGAGCAACTTGGATGGTAAATTTTTGACCGCGAAAGTCCCTATCTTTACTATCGGTGGATTTGAAGGTGGGTGGTGCTTTGGCTAGTTCTACTGCATCGTAGGTTTTACTGCGAATTGCCGCATGGGGACAGACAATTACACATTTGCTACATTGAACGCAGATATCGGTTTCCCAAACGGGTATTTCTTGGGCTATATTGCGCTTTTCCCATTGGGATGTGGCTGTGGGAAATGTACCATCTGCTGGTAAAGCGGATACGGGTAGGCGATCGCCTTGCCAAATTATCATTTTACCGAGGACATCGTGGACGAATTCGGGTGCGCTGATGGGAACGGGGGGTTGGAGTTTGGTTTTGGCTGGTTGGAGGTGATGGGGGATATTGACTTTTTGGAGATTGGCTAGGGTATTATCAACTGCTTGGAGATTTTTCTTGACAATATCTGTGCCTTTTTTACCGTAGGTTTTTTCAATGGCTTGTTTAATTTTCCCGATGGCTTCATCCTGGGGTAAAATGTTAGCTAGGGCAAAAAAGCAAGCCTGCATAATTGTGTTGATCCGTCCCCCCATCCCACTTTCCCGGGCAACTTTGGTGGCATTAATAACATAAAATTTGAGTTTTTTCTGAATAATTTGCTGTTGTACTTCAATGGGTAAATATTCCCACACCTCATCTGCATGGTATGGACTATTTAAGAGAAAAATTGCCCCCTCCATCGCTGTCCCCAGGATATCAATTCGTTCTAAAAATACCCATTGATGACAAGCAATAAAATTAGCTTGATTAATTAAATAGGTCGAACGAATTGGTTCACGACCAAAACGGAGGTGAGAAACCGTCATAGAACCCGATTTTTTCGAGTCATACACAAAATATCCCTGGGCATAATTATCAGTTTCTTCACCAATAATTTTAATTGTATTTTTATTTGCCCCCACCGTCCCATCTGACCCTAAACCGTAAAACATTGCTCGCACAACTTTGTCCGATTCGGTGGAAAAATTCGGGTCATAATTCAAAGATGTATGACTCACATCATCATGAATCCCAATTGTAAAATGGTTTTGTGGTTGTGCTTGGGCTAAATTTTGCAAAACAGCCTGCACCATCGCGGGAGTAAATTCCTTCGATGATAAACCGTAACGTCCACCGACAATACGGGGATATGGTGTTGCTGACCAACCTTCATGGATTGCCGTCACCACGTCTTGATACAGAGGTTCCCCCGCACTCCCTGGTTCCTTCGTGCGATCCAAAACTGCGATCGCTTTAATTGTACTTGGTAAGGCGGCAATAAATTTCTCTACAGCAAAGGGTCGAAATAACCTCACTTTCAGTACCCCAACTTTTTCACCCCTAGCATTCAAATAATCCACCGTCTCATGTACCGTTTCACAACCCGAACCCATCAAAACAATTACCCGTTCCGCATCCGCAGCACCGTGGTATTCATAGATGTGATAGTGTCGTCCGCTTTGAGTCGCAAATTTTGCCATCACATCCGCCACAATATCCGCACAAGCACTGTAGTAGGGATTCGCCGCTTCACGAGCTTGAAAAAATACATCGGGATTTTGGGCAGTACCTCGTAAAACCGGATTATCCGGCGTTAAAGCCCGTGACCGATGTGCCAATATTAACTCTTCGTCAATTAGAGCTTGCATATCTGCATCCCTCAGTAGCTGCACCTTCTGCACCTCATGGGATGTGCGAAACCCGTCAAAAAAGTGCATAAAAGCCACCCGTGACCTTAAGGTAGCAGCTTGGGCAATTAAAGCAAAATCATGGGCTTCCTGGACCGAATTAGAACACAACATCGCTAATCCCGCACCCCGTGCAGCCATCACATCACTTTGGTCGCCAAAAATCGACAATGCATGGGTAGCTAAGGCACGTGCAGCCACATGAATCACAAAACTAGTCAATTCCCCAGCAATCTTGTAGAGGTTAGGAATCATTAACAACAAACCCTGGGAAGAAGTAAAAGTAGTCGTCAGAGAACCCGCTTGTAAAGCACCATGAACAGCAGCAGCAGCACCCCCTTCACTTTGCATTTCCACCACACGGGGAACGGTTCCCCAGAGATTCCGACGTTGATTTGCCGACCAGGTATCCGCCCATTCACCCATAGGTGAAGAAGGGGTAATGGGATAAATTGCGATCGCTTCACTTAAATGATAGGCAACCCTTGCAACTGCTTCATTCCCGTCAATCGTGGCAAATTTCCGCTCCATCCTGTTCTCCTGATGTGATTATTTTGAGATTTTCTGAGGGGTTAATGATTTTTGATATTTTATTAATTAGGGTTTTAGTTAGAAATATTTTTTAAATTAATACAGATTCAATTTGAATAGACACATTGGTTTTGAAAATCTTTGATTTTTAAATAATTCGGGAATTTATGGTTAATATGATGTATGTCTAAATAAGACCACATAATTGTCTCTATTCAAAAAGCAAAAAATATCGGAATAAATCCGAATTTTATTATAACTATTATTTTTGGCAAATATTGTTACTAATAAACATACCAAAAGAGGTATATATTACTGGGAAGAAGTTTTTTAATAATGATAAAAAGAAACAGGTAACAGGTAAAAGTTTTCTCTTTTTGAGAGGATGTTGTTCAAGTATTAATAAATACTTTATCAACCACCTATGGAAGACAATCAATAGGCTCAAATGGTATATTTGCCGTTATAAATTGTACAGACGCGACATGTCGTGTCTCTTAATATAAAGGCGCTATAATCGCAGGGTTGTCGTAGACTAGCGCTACTACGTGCCTTTCCTCACCTACCAATATTAATGTAGTGGACTACGAGTATGTTATTCTAACGCGAGTTCTTCAGCAGAATTACTCATGTGTTGGGAGTTTGAGTATTTTCTTGAGAAGAATCCATTGTTGTCTAATTTTCCAAAACTTGCTGCTCTCCATTGCTCGAATCCGTTCTTGAGAATATGCAAGTGCTTTTTCCAGTTGTTCAATCCGCTCAATTGCTAAAGTGAGAGAATTTTTTTCTGATGTCTGTCGGGCTTCTGGTAAATATTGGACTAATGCTAAACATTTTTCTAAACTTTTTCGCTGAATTACTTGCCTTTCACTTAAGGATAATTCTCGAATATTAAGAGCTTTTAAACTCACATAAAACTCACATCCTGTTGTGGGATAAAATTGCTCGATTTCCAAGTCAAAAAGTTCCAAATTAATCAATGAATTTAAAATTTTCCAAAAAGATTGAGGAGTGAACACCCAGCAGTGAGTATCAATATATTGGTCATTCTCAAATCCACGACGTACAGTTTCCTAAGCATCTATCTTAAGAATAGAGAAAATCAAATTTTGCATTTTCGATATCAAGAGTACTATCCCAAGATATATCCCCATTACAGGCAGTACATAATGTGAGGCAATCAAATATCTGCTTGGGAGAAGGTTTCTTGGATTTGCGTAAAAAAGCATCGATAATTTCCGCTATGGTACTAACTTGTCGATAGTATTCAAAACAAAAGTGTTTAAGTAGGTAGGCAAAATTAAACTGAACTATGTAAAACTTTGTAAAATGCTCGAAATCCTTGTACAATAGGGCTTTTAAGTTATTTACATTTTTAAATTTAGTTGTGTTTTTTAGCGTCCACCTACTTATCGGGAATGACTAAAGATAAAATACCACCTGGTTTGAGAACTGCATGAATTTCCTTTAGCCAACCAATCAAATCTGGGACATGTTCGATGACATGGGATGCAACTAAATAATCAAATAACTTCCCCTCACCAACAAGCAAGGTTGATCAAATGTGCAAGTAAGGAGTTAATTCACCTATATTCTGTCTCCTAACCCTCAACAGTCGCTACTACTTCCCCAGTTAAACTGGTATCATAACCACCGAGGGCTTGGAGTTGGGAAATCACCTGTCGATGTCCCAGGGTGCTGAGTAATTGCTGTACAGGGGCTTCCTCTAAATACTGCTGGAGAATCACCAAATCATAGCGGGATTGATATAAAGGAATAAAATCCAATCCAAACGCAACAGCTACAGCAGCCGAACTTACCCCCGCATCTGCGGTTCCCTTCGCAACAGCTAAAGCTACATCCTGATGGCCACTGACGATGTGATCAAAACCCTGGATAGCCGTAAAAGGTATCTTTGCTTCCGTAATTTTTCTTTCTAACAACTCCCGACTACCAGAACCGCGATCGCGATTGACGATGGTTACTCCTGGTTGCGCTAGGTCAGCAATGGTACGTAAGTTTTTCGGATTACCTGGTTGCACCAAAAGACCTTCTTCCCAAACACCCAAATTAATCAACACTGCTGTTTGTTTTTTACCCGTATTTTTGAGTTCACTACGTACAAACGGTGTATTATGTTCTTGGGCTTGGGAAGAATACAGATGCATCCCGGCAATGTGAACCTCCCCCCGACACAAACGCTGTAAAGCAGCCATACTGTTAGCAAAAGTCAGGTGTACCCGTAGTTCCGGATGCCAACGTTCTGCTGCTTTTGCCCACAAGGATAAGGCTGGAGAACAACCAGCTAACACCACAGTATGTAATAATTTCTGCGGTTCCTCCAGTAATTTTACCAAAACCGTATCCACATCCAACAGCCGATTTCCCTCCCCGTCGGAAGGAATCATCTCCGTGCGAAAAGCATCTTGACCAATTAGGGGATGGGCTACCCATTCCCCACCAATACGTGCTAATATCACCCGTAAGCCCTGTCCCACAGGCAAATTCTGTGCTGGGATGGCAGTAATTTCTGGTAAATCTTCCTCTAACCAAAATAAATCTTCCACCTGACAACCAAGGGCTTTCGCTAAACGCAAGGAAATAGTGGTAGAAGGAGCATACTGTCCCGATTCCACCCCACTAATCGTCTGTCGGGTGACACCAGCTAAGTTGGCTAAATCCTGCTGACTCATACCCAAGCGGGTTCTAATCTGTTTTAAGTTATTGCGCAGAACTTCCTGTTTCACGGTAAGTTATGATTTTTGGGGATTGCTGTAGGCTGTTATGTAGTATAGCGAAGCCAAGGCAATCACAATACATCTTGAATTTAGAGGTTGTGTGAAAAGAATCGGTACAGACGCGACATATCGCGTCTGTACGGGAATCGGGAGTAGTCAATAATGATAAATATACCTTTTGAGCATTTTTCCCGCATTTCTCACAAAACCCTGAAACTCACAGGGAATAGGGAGTAGTGAGTAGAAGGAAAATCAATCCGTTACTCAAGGTTTGCAACTTACTCGTGAGACATCCAGGTTTTACCGTATTTCAGAAAGGGAAAAGTTCTAATACACTCTTTGGAAATGAAATAAATGTCATTTTTCGAGCGGATACAGCCATTTCTTGTGCTGCTTTCAGTTGTTGCAGGATTAATATTAGCTCAGGTTGAATGGTTTGCTAATCTTGCTTCCCAGATAATTATTCCCCTATTGGCATTGATGTTATACGCAACTTTTTTACCTATACCCTTAAAGGATTTTAGACGAGGTTTAGGGAATTTGCGGGTGACATTGGTCAGTCTGATAGTTAACTTTATCTGGACTCCCATTTTTGCTTGGGTAAATGGAGCTATTTTGTTAGCAAACAACCCCGATTTCCGTGTCGGATTACTCATGTTAATGGTCACACCTTGTACAGATTGGTACATTGTTTTTACGGGTGTTGCTGGGGGAGATGTGGCTTTAGCAACCGCCTTATTACCCTTAAATCTGCTTCTCCAGGTGATTTTGTTACCAGTGTACCTGTTGATTTTTGCAGGAAGGTTGGTGCAGATAAACCCAATTGAATTATTGCAGAGTCTATTTTGGGTATTATTTGTACCCTTATTAATAGCCGCAATCAGCCGACAAATAATACGGAAGCGAAAAGGTGATATTTATTTCCAGCAAATCCTAGCAAAAATATCTGGACTGCAAATAATTAGTTTGAATTTTGCGATCGCCAGTATTTTTGCTTCCCAAGGACAGGTAATTACACAGCGTCCAGAATTAATCCGAGAACTATTTATCCCTGTTTTCCTCTTCTTTTCTTCTTTGTGGTTAATTTATCCTCGCAGAACGAATCAGACATTATCTAGGGTTTTCCTACCCAGAATATGCTTGCTTAAGTTGCACCACCCTAGCTCGCAATTTCCCCCTTTCCCTGGCGATCGCAGTTTCTGTTTTCCCCACACAACCCCTAATTAGTCTGGCTTTGGTAATTGGTCCATTGATTGAGTTACCAGTGATGGTGCTGGTTTCCCAGCTACTACTATTAATTCGACGTAGGGATGTCAATTAGGGGTTTGCAGTAAGGGGTTTGCCACAAATCCAGGTTAAGCTGCTTGCTGAACAATTTTTAAGGTTTCTTGAACATGTCCCTGAAAATTGAACATGGAATCAAAAATATACTGAATCACCCCATTCCCATCAATCACATAGGTGACACGTCCAGGAAACAACCCCATCATCGTTTTTGCACCATATTGACTGCGAACCTTATCCCCCCTATCACTCAACAAAGTAAAAGGCAAATTATACTTAGCTGCAAATTTGGAATGAGATTCCGGTGAATCCCCACTCACCCCGATTACCTCTGCTCCCGCAGCTTTAAATACTTCATACTGGTCGCGAAAAGCACAGGACTCCGCCGTACAACCGGGGGTATCATCCTTGGGATAAAAATATAAAACCACCGTTTTACCACGATAATCCTCAAGACTGACAGAAGCACCCGTCTGGGACGGTAAAGTGAAATTTGGAGCCGTATCGCCAACTTTTACCGACATAGTTATACTGATGTGTTCGCTAATTGTTTATGATATAAATATCTTAACAAAAATTCATACACAGTAATCCTTTTCGATTGTAAAGTCGGTTTTTTGGGGTCAGGGAGTAGGGAATAGTGAGTAGTGAGTGGTGTAAATGAGCGCTTTATAACTTGACTGTACCTGGATTTCTCGCGAGTAAGTTGTAAGCCTTGAGTAACGGATTGATTTTCCATCTACGGACTATCCCTACGGACTATCCCTGTGAGTTTTAGGGTTTCGTGAGAAATGCGGGTGTAGACGTAGTAGTGACTAGTTGGCGACATTCTACAAGATAAAAATTGATATCGCACTAGATTCCTAACAGTATCCTGTATCCTGTATTCTATAATCCTGATATTCTTACTAATGTATGCGTCTAACCTCCTTGGATGTATTTCGTGGTTTAACCATTGCTGGGATGATATTAGCAAATATGGCCAGTCCTGCGGGGGAGAAAAATATTTATCCTCCTCTACGTCACGCAGATTGGCATGGTTGCACTTTTACCGATTTAGTATTTCCTTTTTTCCTGTTTATTGTGGGTGTGGCGATGGCATTTTCCTTCGCCAAGTATACAGAAAATAGTCGCGATCGCGAAGTTGAAAATCTACGTGCAACGGAACGTGCGTTTGCCGATTATGCAGCGAATAATCATCCTGTGAATGCATATGTCCCCCCGAAATACGTTCACCCTCCCTACGGTAAAATCTGCCGACGCGCTGCCATTTTATTCGCGTTAGGTTTATTTTTAAATGGCTTTTGGAATCAAGGTATATGGACATTTGATTTCAGTGTTATTCGTTTGATGGGGGTATTACAACGCATTAGTTTATGCTACCTCTTTGCATCATTAATCGTGTTAAAAATCCCCCGACGGGGACAATGGTTGATGGTAGCAATGATGTTAGTAGGCTACTGGTTAGCAATAATGTATATACCTGTACCAGAGTACGGAGCCGGAAACCTGACCAGAGTAGGTAACTTCGGTGCATTTATTGATAGGATGATTATACCCGCCGCCCATTTATACAAACATGACGGATTTAATAATATGGGCGACCCGGAAGGGTTATTTAGCACGATTCCCGCGATCGCAAGTACGTTGATGGGTTATTTCGCAGGGGAATGGATACGTCAGCAACCAGTGCAAACACGTACAAGCATGGGTTTGGTATTAGGGGGAGTTGGATGCTTGTTTTTAGGGTACATCTGGGGATTTAATTTTCCCTTAAATAAGAAAATTTGGACAAGCTCCTATGTATTATATACAACTGGATGGGCGTTGATTGTCCTGGCAGCTTGTTATTACATGATAGAAGTACGACGCTTAAAAGCCTGGAGTAAACCCTTTGAAATCATGGGTTTAAATGCGATCGCAATTTTCGTGGCATCAGCTTTAGGAATTCGCTTGCTAGTGCGGATTAAAATCGGAGCAGGGGAAAAAGCCCCCAATTTGTATACAATTTCCTATGAAAATGTCCTAGTTCCCTGGGTTGGTCCTTTGAATGGTTCCCTGCTATTTGCAACAATAACTTTATTATTTTGGCTAATCGTTGCTTGGGTGATGTATCGTCAACGTTGGTTTATTAAAATATAGAAATTCCAATGCAGGGATTTTTGTCGTAGCACCAGCAAGTAGGACTCAACGTGATAAAGCCTTTGTCCTGCTTCATTTTTAATGCTTTCAACTTTCCCATTGTCCGCGTGCTTAAGTGTATTTGGATGTAGTCCTAACTGCTCTACGGCTAATATATTGGCTGGCGTTAATATTTGTTAATATTTTGATTTTGATTGCTGTTGATTAACCTTCCCCCAACAATTGTCGAACTTTGGAATCGCTAATTCCCAATACAGATAATACTTTTACACTAGTGGCAGTAGTCATTAAAAAACTCTAACGTTATAGTTTTTCTGAGAGTGTAAGTTATCAGAATTCTTGTACTAGGACTGAAAAAAGTAATATTTTGCAATCTGAACCAAATATTTCCCAAGCAATGCCGCATTGTTAAGAAAAGAGAAAAAACTTCCTCCAATTTGTGGAAGAAGCAAAAAAACTAATCTAGGTGTGAGTAGACATAAGCAAGTTGAGATAAACCGTGAAGAAAGACTTAATAACGAAGTCTCTAGCCAGAAAATCAAGAAACAGGAAATATTTTAAAATCTGAAGGTGGTACGGACTACTCCCGTGTAGATAGTATCGTTGTTGTTATTGTGTTCTGGGTTAAGAATCATAATTAAACCGGGAGTAATAGCAATCCGGTCATTAACCTGATAACGGTACAAAGCTTCCAAATGCAAAGATGTACCATTGTCTTTACGAGCAGTTATATCGTTACTAGTTACTTTAGGTGGCATCCCAATAATAATCCCGCCTAAGTTACCTTTTTTACCCAAGTCAGGGAATGCTAAAGTAGCAGCCCAATTCCACACAGTAGCTTCACTACCAGCACTTGCACCGGCTTTCGCTTCTGCTCGAGTCACTCCAGCCCAACCAGATAGGGTAAATTTAGGACTCACACGCACACTAGCAACTGCACCGTAGGAATTGGTCGCCGTATCCACATTGCCAAAGGGTCTGATAGCGTTTACACTTCCAGTATCGCCAGTGATACCAGTTCCACCTGCATTGTAGGTATGAACATAAGTTAATCCTAAGCTCGCATTTTTAGTTGGATAGAAAGTCAACTGTGCCAATGCACTGGTGTTTTCACCAAATAATCCCCTATCAGTTGCAGGATTACTAGCATTTCTAGCTCGGTATGCGGCAGATAACTCAACTGCATTACCGAATTTATGGGATATACCAACACCAGGTCCATCTGCCATGCGATATAAAGGACTGAAGCGACCAAACCGGGAAATCGCACCTGCTCCATCACTTTGCAACGGATTTAGGGAGGGAGCTATATTCTCTGAACCATAACCTTGAGCAATTAGGGAAACATTGGTATTTTTGTCGAGTGGAAAGCGATAAAAAAGTTCATCAACAACAACACTATTGTTATTCTGACCGTCAAAGGATAAACGAGTCATCTCTGTTTCTGTGACCTTTCCATTGAAGGGGGTCATATTCCCCGCATTCAGACGTACTCTTAACTGGTCTTTACCGGTGAAGCTACTACTGAATGCCAGACGTGTCCGAGTACCCAAAATTGTATTATCTTGTAATGCTTGACCAGTAGCACCTTTTTCACCAGTCACACCTGCAACGGCAAAAATCACTTCACCACTGAGTTTAGTAGTGGTAGAAAACTGCTGTGCTTCGATTTTCTTCGTCTGAGCTTCCAGTCTATCAACCCGATTTCTCAAAACTGCTAACTCTTCAGAAAAGTCCTCTTGCAGTCTTTGTAAGATTTCTAAATCTTCCTGGGAAGCTAAATCTGCAGTGGAGGTAGCAATCAGTTCATTCAGCCGATCTAAACAAGCATTCAATCCTGCGGCAAACTCATAACGAGTTAAAGCACGATTTCCCCGGTAAGTGCTATCTGGATATCCAGCGATGCAACCATAGCGCTCGACTAAGGATTGTACAGCTTGAAATGCCCAGTCTGTAGGTTGAACATCTGCTAGTTGGGATACGGAAGTCACCTGACCAATGGAATCAGTCTTTGCTTCCACAGCTAAAGCGGGATTCATGGTCAAGAAGAACAACAGCATGGGTGCTGCAAACAGACCATCACGAAGCCAGTTTTTCATGATTTAGTCATCCTCACACTACATTACTTGTATGAATTTAATCGGGAAAATCAGTAATTCGTAATAGCCTAGGGCAAGCCGCTTCGCGTCTACGTAATACCCGCTACGCGGGAAGCAAGCTACGTAATAGCCTACGGCAACGCTTCGCGTACGTAATTACGAATTAATAATTAATTGATTTGGGTTTTCAGGTTCTGATTCCAATCCTGGAGAAACTAAACATGCGTAGCTCTTCATTTCCAACCCCTAATTTATCTATGGGGTATTACATCGGCTATTGCTGCTTTGCAGCTTGACAACGCGACTCAATTGACATTCCGGAATTGAATTAGAGCTACTACTACAAACCCAGACCACGCAATGGTTAAGCAAATGAGATACCTATGTAATCTCTATGTTAAAAACCTATCACTGTTGATATAGACTATCAATAGTCAAAAATACTTTTGATCGACCTTTGATACCAATTGTTTTATTGCTGAACCACATGCTAATAAACCTGCAAAAGCAGGAAGGCTAACCAAATAATACAAAAACGATCGCCACACTGTTAAATTCTCCTGACACGAAACTCTATTAAAAGTCTTTTCTGCTCCAATACCAGAAAATTTGCACCACCTGTGACCATCCTGCTCATACAGCAGACGGTTCTGCCCATAGCCCTATCACCTGATGACAGAGAAAAAGCCTGTAAGGACTAAATTCTAGACTATGTAATATTGAAAAACATTAATACACGGCTGAGATACGGATCCACACTTGACCTTGAGCCAAAATTATTGTTAAAGATTCCTAGATGCACGTGCAAAAGGGTGCGATATAATTGATATTACAGGTATTGATATTGAAAGTCAAGAGTGATAAAAATAAGTATCAATAAATGCTTGAAGTTTGGTATAGTAGTTGTCTCAAAAATTTGTCAACTGTTGGCAAAGCCTTGTTTTAGCGCCTATGGATACCTACTTAGCTTTAATCATGACAGACGATATCAACAGTAAGCAACCGCTTGGAAGCAACAGTATCGCCTAAAATCCTCTATAAATGGGACAGTGCGAGCCTAGAAACCTCTGTTGAGAGTTGGCTGTTTGCTCATTGTATACCGATGAACCATTGGCACAATTAGCCAAAACAGCAAAATTTATCCCTGCCCATATTTTCGGGATTTGCTAGCACCTGTATATCTTTGTCCAACTAAAATATAATCTCAAAGCCTAAATAATAAACAATTCTTCAATAAAAAAGTTAAGGTTATATTATATACTTGTTTTTGCAATAGATTACTAATAAATTGAGTATATTGCCAGTAATTACTAATAAATCTGGAGGAAAAGAAGTTGAAAAAAGTTTCATTGACGAAATTCTGTGCTGGTGCGTTGGTTGCGGTAATTGTGGGTACAGGGTTAGGAGTCAACGCTCAACAATCAAGAACCCTGACGATTTACTCTGGTAGAAATGAAAAGCTGATTGGACCGTTAATTGAAAGAGCCAGAAGAGACCTGAATTTAAATATTCAAGTTCGCTACGGTGACACAGCTGAGTTAGCGATAGCGCTATTAGAAGAAGGAAGAAGAAGTCGTGCAGACATGTTCTTTGCTCAGGACGCAGGTGCATTGGGTGCTGTACAGCAAGCAGGACTAACCCATACCATCCCCGGTTCCATCCTCAACAAAGTCGATTCTCGCTACCGTTCACCATCGGGAAACTGGATGGGGATTACAGCCAGAGCCAGAGTCATCAATTACAACACTAGATTGGTTAAACCAGCAGAGCTACCCAAATCCATTTGGGAATTAACCCAACCCAAGTGGCGTGGTAAAGTGGGTTGGGCCCCCACCAATGGCTCATTTCAATCCTTTATTACCGGGATGCGACGACTGGAAGGAGACCAAAGAACTATTCAGTGGTTACGAGGAATGAAAGCCAATGGGGTAAAAGACTACGGCAAAAATACAGCGATTGTGGAAGCGGTTGGTAAAGGTGAAATTCATTTAGGTTTAGTTAATAACTATTACCTGGGTCAGTTCAAAAAAGCTGATCCCAATTTTCCCGTTGCAGCCCACTACACTCGCAGAGATGCGGGGTCAATGGTGAATGTTGCTGGTGTGGCAGTTTTAAGAGCCACTGATCAACGCGCAGATGTGGAGAGACTCATTAATTATCTCCTCACCCCCAGTTCCCAAAACTACTTTGCAGAACAAACCAATGAGTATCCTTTGATTCGTGGTGCTAAAGCACCAGCAGGACAAATTCCTTTAAATCGACTCACTCCTCCCCGCTTAGACTTGAGTCAATTATCTGATTTAGAAGGTACCTTGAG
Source organism: uncultured Calothrix sp. (assembly GCA_937973965.1). Lineage (GTDB taxonomy): Bacteria > Cyanobacteriota > Cyanobacteriia > Cyanobacteriales > Nostocaceae > NIES-3974. The sequence continues at coordinate 31,341 of CALJJQ010000004.1, forward strand.
AGTTTTAAAGCAAGCAGGAGTGATCTAAAAACATGAAAGCGGGTCGTCCCCCACTTTTTTTGACTATAGCAGCAGGAGTAGTGGCTGTTGCCATTACTCTGCCTTTTGTGTATCTTGTCATACGGGCTAGCGGTGTAGGTACGGAGGGGTTCTGGGATTTAATTTCTAACCCTCGCAATCTGGAGATTATGTTAAATAGTGCGGGGATGGCGGCAATTGTAACATTATTGTCAGCGTTGATTGCCGTACCCTTAGCTTTTTTGACAGTAAGAACCAACCTCCCCGGTAGACGCTTTTGGTTGATTGCTACAACTTTACCCCTTGCCGTTCCTAGCTACGTAGGTAGTTTTGCCCTGATTGCCGCCTTTGCTCCACGGGGTAGTATATTGCAATTATTACTCGAACCCCTGGGAGTGGAGAGATTACCTTCCATTTATGGTTGGCCTGGGGTAATTTTGGCCATGACTTTGTTTACCTATCCCTACATGTTATTAAGTGTGCGTGCAGGTTTGCAAGGAATAGATCCAGCATTGGAGGAAGCGGGACGTAGTTTAGGCTACACAGGTAGGGAAACATTTTGGCGGGTGACTTTACCCCAATTAAAACCATCTTTGGTCGCTGGTGGTTTGCTAGTTGCATTGTATAGTTTGCGAGACTTTGGTACACCTTCTTTAATGCAATTTGATGCTTTTACCAGGGCGATTTTTATTCAGTATAAAACCAGCTTTGACCGCAGTAGTACAGCTGCGTTGTCGTTGATGTTAGTTGCGTTGGTAATGGTAATTTTGTGGGTGGAATATCGAGTGCGGACTCGCGCTGTTTATTACACTCGTGGTTCTGCATCCCTGCGTCCGGCGAAAATTGTCAAGTTAGGTGTTTGGAAATGGGTTGGATTTGGTTTTTGTTTGATAATTACTTTATTAGGGGTTGCTTTACCTGTGGGGGTAAGTATCTTCTGGTTGGTAAGGGGAATTGTGAATGCAAATTATAGTTTTCCGAATCTGTTCCCGGCTATTTTTAACTCTATCACTGCGGCTGGATTAGCTGGTTTAACAACAACAATTTTTGCTTTACCAATAGCAATTTTATCGGTGCGTTTTCCCAGTAAAATTACAGCGATGATTGAGCGTTGTTCATACATTGCCTTTGGTTTACCGGGAATTGTGGTAGCTTTAGCAGTGGTGTCTTTTGGTGCGAATCTACCAATTATATCTTTTGGTGATTTCTCTATTGATTTAGTAGAGATGCTATATCAAACATTACCAATGTTGATATTTGCCTATTTGGTATTATTTGTACCCCAGTCAGTGGGAACGATTCGCAGTTCTTTATTACAGGTAAGTCCCCGGATTGAGGAATCAGCTCGCAGTTTAGGGAGAACTCCTTGGCAAACTTTGCGGGAAGTGACGATACCGTTAGTTAGTCCGGGTTTAATTAGCGGTGCAGTGTTAGTATTTTTGACAGCAATGAAGGAATTACCAGCGACAATTCTGCTATCTCCTATTGGGTTTAAAACTTTGGCAGTAACAATTTGGGATGCGACAGAAAATGTGGATTTTGATGATGCTGCTTTTGCATCTTTAGCGATGTTATTAGTGTCGATGATTTCGACATTTTTAGTTTTATCTCAGGAGAAGAAAATGCAAAAATAAATTGATTTTGTGATTTGATACTTGAGATTGAAGATTTTGGATTACTATTTGTATGTGCAGGTTTATTCTTCCTCCGTCATTCAGCCATACTACGTGCATTTATGGATTTTAGATTGTGCTATAAATATATCTCTGTAGAGAACCAGTAATCCTGTATTTCCCAAAAATCATTAATTACGAATTACGTACAATAAGCGTTGCCGTAGGCTATTACAAATTACGAATTATCTTGATTAAATTTAGAGTAAAACACAATGGAACAACCTATTATTCTCCACTTAGAAAAGGTTACTAAACAGTTTGCAGAAAATGATAAACCCGCAGTGGATAATGTCTCCTTAAGCTTAAAACAAGGAGAGATATTAGGATTTCTCGGTCCTTCTGGTTGCGGAAAAACCACATTATTACGGTTGATTGGCGGTTTAGAACGTCCCCAAAGTGGATGTATTGAAATTGGTGGTAGAATGGTTTGTGGTGGTAGTAATTGGTTGCCACCAGAAAATCGAGGTATTGGCATTGTTTTTCAAGATTATGCCCTATTTCCCCATTTAACAGTTGCAGAAAATATCGCCTTTGGTTTAAAAAATCTAAATAAGCAACAAATCCAACAACGTGTCTCGGAAACCCTCGATTTAGTGCAACTGTATGGATTAGAAAAACGCTACCCCTATGAACTTTCTGGGGGACAACAACAACGGGTTGCACTTGCAAGAGCTTTAGCACCCCAACCCAAATTAATGCTACTGGATGAACCCCTATCTAACTTAGATGTGCAAGTTAGGTTGCAGCTGCGGGAAGAAATGCGAGCTATTATTAAAGCTGCGGGTATATCAGCTGTATTTGTCACCCATGACCAGGAAGAAGCTTTGGCCATGTGTGATGTTGTCGGGGTGATGCGAGAAGGGAAACTAGAACAAATCGGTACACCTGAAGAAATTTATACCCAACCCGCATCGCGATTTGTGGCAGAATTTGTCACCCAAGCTAATTTTATCCCTGCTCGTCGTCAAGGTAATATCTGGTCAACTGAAATTGGTGAATTCGCGATCGCCACTCCATCTACTCCACCGAATCAAAAAAACGGTGAAGTCATGATTCGTCAAGAAGACTGTACCTTGCAACCCTGTGTAGATAGTCCTGTGGTAGTCCATAGTCGGCGATTTTTGGGAAGAGAATACCGTTATTGTCTGCATACCCCCTCCGGAAAGGAACTTCATATTCGCACGGGAATAGACACAGCCATCCCCGAAGGTGCAACCGTACGAGTATCTGTACCAGAAAATTTAATTAAAATATTTACCAAGTAGTTATTTTAATCTTTGAGGCTAATCAAGATAATTTTTGATGATTAACCTTTATATTTTAAGCATCATACCCCAATAATATGCTATTATCTGTTGATAATAGTTGTAACAAGAGATGAAAAATGAAACGTCGTCAGTTTGTATACCTAGCAGGGTTAGCGACGGTGACAGGAGGATTTGCGATCGCCTGCGGTAATCAAACCCCCACAAATACAACTGAGTCATCACCGGAAACTACACCTGTTAGTAACACCACTGATGCAACCTTAGAAAAGGAATTAGTTATATATTCTGGTCGGAATGAAAAATTAATTGGCTCCCGAATAAAAAAATTTGAACAGGAAACAGGAGCTAAATTACAAGTACGTTACGGAGATACCTCTGAGTTAGCTGCGGCAATTTTAGAAGAGGGAGACAATAGTCGGGTAGATATATTTTTCGCTCAAGATGCAGGTGCTTTAGGAGCAATGCAAGCTGCTGGTAAAACGACTGAATTACCTGAATCAGTCTTGAATTTAGTTGATAGCAGATATCGCTCTCCCGAAGGAAAATGGATTGGAATTACAGGTAGAGTGAGAACTGTTGACTATAATACTAACCTGGTTAAACCGGAGGAATTACCAACCTCGATCTTTGGCTTTACTGAACCAAAATGGAAAGGTAAAATAGGCTGGGCACCCACAAATGGGTCATTCCAATCCTTTGTCACAGCTTTACGCATTACAGAGGGAGAGGAAAGAGCTAAACAATGGTTAGAAGGAATTCAAGCTAATAATCCTAAAGTTTATGCCAATAATACTTCCATTGTTGAAGGAGTTTCCCGTGGTGAAGTCAGCGTGGGATTTGTGAATCATTATTATTTACAAACAATCAAACAAGCTAATCCTCAAACACCTGTAGAACATCACTTTACTAATGATGTTGGTTCTTTGGTGAATATAGCTGGTGTGGCAATCCTCAAAAGTGCAAGAAATCCGAATATCGCCCAAAAATTTGTTGAGTTTATGTTAGGAAAAGAAGCACAGGAATATTTTGCTCGTGAGACCTTTGAATACCCCTTAATATCTGGAGTCGAACCTCAAGGTCAATTAAAATCCCTCAAGGAAGTGAAGCAAAAAACCCAAAATATCGATTTGAGTAATCTGAAAGACTTGGAAGCGACATTAAAGTTAATGCAATCTGCACGGATTCTATAAAGTTCTTACTTAATCTTGAAGTCAGTCAGTGTGAATCACTATCACTTACGAGCTAAATAACGTGAGTTCGATGAGTTATAAAGCCTGAAACTCTTGTCCAGGATTATTCGTGGGAAACAAAAGTTTTTAAAAACCTCCTAGTATATTGAGAAAAAATCAGTAAATCCGGAATCAGCAAGTTATTGACTTTGTTCTCAACTAATTAATGAGGTTACTTGAAAGCTTAACTGGCAAAATTATTGATTCACAAGGATTGTAATGTTGAAAATCCGTCGTAGCGAGCTTCGACCTAGGAGTATTCACGTTAAATAGGGAAGCTCTACTTTTCTTGACATCAGCTTTGTTTTTTCTTACCGACTTATATCGTTGACGCTAATGCTTGCTACATATCAGGGGCTGTAACCATTGATTATTCTAGTTTCATTTATTGCAAAGTACAAGAGAATCGATATTACTTGATTAATCACTACATCCAGATGTGGATCTAAAAGTACTTCCGAGCAAGACGACCATTGCCATGCTTAAGGGATTGAAAAACTAACTCCCAAACTGCTATATTTATACTATGCGGGTATAGTTTAGTGGTAAAATGAGACCTTCCCAAGGTCTAGTTGCGGGTTCGATTCCCGCTACCCGCTTTTCTGGGAAATATAAGAAATACGCAATTTCCACCAAGCTATCCCTTACCTCTAGTCTCTATCGCTCAATATTGCTTCAAATAGTACGGGAATGATGAGCAACTGCACTAGTGTAATTGTACTAATGGAGTAGGCGATCACAATTTTGTGGACTTTATCATAATACAGTATTATTGGTTAGGTTGGGTTGAAGAATGTAGAGGCAGTAGCTCTCGTGGAATGCGTCCCCACGCGGAGCATAGGGACGAGATCATCACAAAAGGAGTCAGGTTTGAAGGGTAATCAAAACCCAACTTCTGGGATGCTTATATATTCACTTCAACTAGAAGCTTGATAACCTAAATTACCAGGACGGTCGAGTAAATCCACCCCCACGTTATTGGTATCCACCACGGGTGTTTCCACTAAAGCTAAAGCTTGACGAAGTGCATCCACACGTTCGGTAAATAAATGATGGGGAGGGATTTGCTGGAAAACTCCAAATTTTTCTAAACGACGTTTAACTTTACCCGCAGCACCAACAATCAGAACATGACGACCTTGTTCACAAGCATCCTTGATGGCATTTTCAATTGCTAAAGATGCGGTCACACCCAACATTGGTACATCGCTTAAATCCAAAATTAACACCTCCGAATCAGCCATTGCTGCATGTTCGCGGGAAATAGCTTTGGACACACCAAAAATCATCGGTCCACTCAGGTAAAATAACACCACCTTCCCGTTTGCTCGCTCAAACAGAAATTTTTCTTCCTGATTGAGAACAATGGCATCATCCGCGTCGGTAATGGTTTTTACTGTTTCCGCGTGCATGTTCGATAAACGCTCGATGGTGAGGATATTAGCAATAAATACACCGACACCAACCGCCACAATTAGATCCACAAATACCGTCAGCAACAATACACCATACATGATGATTGAGCCTTTGAGGGATACTTTATGCGATCGCTTTAAAAAACTCCAGTCTAAAATATCAATACCGACTTTGAGGGCAATCCCTGCAAGTACAGCCATGGGAATTGGTTGGGTCAAACGTGCTGCACCTAATACCACCACTAACAAAATCAGTGCTCTAGTCAAACCAGATACTGCGGTTCTTGCTCCCGTTTGAATATTGACCACCGTACCCATTGTTGCACCTGCACCGGGTAAACCTCCACAGATACCGGAAACCAAGTTAGCAATCCCTTGACCGATTAATTCTTTGTCGGATTTATGCTCTGTTCTGGTTAAACTATCCGCAATTACAGCAGTTAACAGGGTATCAATACAACCTAACATACCTAACATGACCCCATCCACCAGCATGACAGTCATCAGTTCGGGTGTAAATGTGGGTGTACGCAGGGTCGGTAATCCGACGGGAATTTCACCCAGACTACCAATGGTACGGATATCGGCATTTCGGAATATTGTTAAGGAAACCACTGTACCCACAATTAAAGCCACTAATTGGGGAGGAACAATTTTTCTAATTTTCTTCGGCATGAAGAAAATTATTGCCAGTGTGAGTAAACCCAGGGCTAATTCCGGAAAATCAATATTAGTCAGAATATTAGGTAAATTCTGGACTATTCCTAATACTCCCCCCTTGGGACTTGCTTGTCCCACCAAAGGCGCAATCTGGAGGATAATCAGAATTACACCGATTCCCGACATGAACCCAGAAATGACACTGTAAGGCATTAAGGTAATGTATTTACCTAGTTTGAAAATGCCGAATAAAATTTGAAATATTCCCGCCAACATAACAACGGTAAAAGCCATTGCTAAACCCTGTTCTGGGTTATCTGCTCTAGCAGTTAGGGAAGCAATAATTGTCGTCATTACCACCGTCATGGGTCCGGTTGGTTCGGAAATTAAAGTCGGAGTTCCACCAAATAAAGCAGCAAAAAAGCCGACACAAACTGCTCCGTAAAGACCCGCAACTGGTCCGACTCCGGATGCAACGCCGAAGGCTAAAGCTAGGGGTAAGGAAACGATGGCAGCTGTGACTCCGCCAAATATGTCCCCCTGAAGATTGCGGAAATGGATGTGATTTGTAATGGCCATAGGGTAATGGTAGAGAAAGGAACTAAAGTCTGGGAAATTGAGGTGGGAAAACTATGTTCAGATCGAGGTGAGATTTGACAAAATATTTTTTGTTTTTTACTGGAACTTTATCTGAAATAGCCTGTCGTTAATCTAGAAAATAATCGGATTGATTATCACTAGAGTTACCTACCAGGACTTACGCAAAAGGCTATGAAATAAGCGGTAACTCATGAATTACCGCTACACAACAATGACTTTTTCAGTCACATCTTGCGTTAGACCTATCCACATGGAAATCTTCCTAAAACTGAATTTAGGATTCATAAATTATTTTTCTTAAAAAAGCCCTAACCCGTTGAAACGGATTTAAGCCTTCATAAAGTAATTTTAACCCCTAATGGGCAGAAGTTTTGTTGAAAAATGACAGTTCTTTAGTGTCTGAAAGTGTTGGTATAATTATTTATACCATATAGCTTTTTTAGATTGACCAAAGATGAAATAAGTATTTTTGATGTAGATGATTTTAAAAGTTGTTGTTTGCCCAAATCATCATCAAAAATCTATTCAGATGATAGTAAATAATTGATATGCTTATGGATAAGGGAAACTGAAGGGCTTTATCAATAGTAATAATCAGAAATACTGATTTAATCTCTAGTATAAAGGTGGATAAAGTATGCTTAGTAAGCATCAACCAAAAATAGCCATAACTTTGGGAGACCCGGCTGGAATTGGGGGAGAAGTAATTCTTAAAGCCTTGGCTAAGTTGGAATTGGAGGATTTAGAGAAAATTACCATCATTGGTAGTCAGAAATTGCTGATGGGAACCTATGAGGTTTTGTCAGCAAGTGTCCGTAAAACCGACCTCATCCATCCCGACAAACTGAAGATATTGGAAGTTGAATCAGTTCAAATATACGAATCAGCAGTGAAATTAGGACAGGAAAATGCTGCCACTGGAGCAATTAGTTTTGCCTACTTAGAAAATGCGATCGCGCGATCGCTAGCAGGGGAATTTGCGGCCATTGTGACTGCACCGATATCCAAATCTGCATGGCAAGCCGCAGGCTATAATTATCCTGGACAAACCGAATTACTAGCAGAAAAATCCGGTTGTCAACGGGTGGGAATGTTATTTGTAGCCCGTTCTCCCCACACTGGTTGGACATTGCGAGCATTACTGGCAACCACCCATATACCCCTGCAAGCGGTTCCCCAGACCCTAACCAAAGAATTAATGACCCAGAAACTTGACCTCCTGGTAGAATGTTTACAACAGGACTTTGGCATTGAACATCCCCACATTGCGATCGCCGGATTAAATCCCCACAGTGGCGAGAAAGGACATTTGGGAACGGAAGAAATTGAATGGTTAATTCCCTGGTTAGAAACCGCTCAACAAAAGTACCCCCACCTGCGTTTAAATGGTCCGATTCCTCCAGATACCATGTGGGTAAATCCCGGTTTAGCCTGGTTTGGGACACGGGTAAATCTGGAAAACATCCCCGATGCCTATTTAGCTTTGTACCACGACCAAGGTTTAATACCCGTGAAATTAATGGCCTTTGACCGCGCTGTCAACACTTCCATTGGTCTGCCATTTATCCGCACTTCCCCCGACCACGGTACTGCATTTGACATTGCCGGGAAAGGTATAGCCGATGCTACTAGTATGGGTGCAGCCATTGAATTAGCGCAAATTTTGGCAAAACAGCGAGCCAATATCCGGAATTAATTCCCATTTCCTTGATATTTAAATTACCAGCCCCAGCAAATATCCAGGAAAAAGCCATGACCAGTTATTTCTTAAAAGGACAGCCGAAACCCATCCATTGGCAACAATGGCAGCACTTTTTAGAAACCGATCTACTATCAAGGGGTGAAATCGAAATTGCCAATCCCTTGATGGGTTTTGAACTGAAGACAAATGGTTACAATCCCCACAATGCTTTACTGTTGGTAAAAGCATCCCAGCTTGCTTATTTAGAACCAGAAGCAATTAAAACTGGAATTAGCGAATGGAATCTTCCCAACTTCCATTTTTTCAATCGACGCAATACCCAAGCATACATAGCTGGGAACGAAAAAGTTATGGTGATTGCCTTTCGCGGAACCGAACCGAGAAACCTGCGAGACTGGATGAACAACACGAATATTTTGATGAAACCAGGATACGGAGGTCATGTTCATGCTGGTTTTCATCAAGCGCTGGAGGATATTTGGGCTGATATTGCTACCCAAATCGGTTTATTTAACTATAATAACCAAGCAATTTTCCTGACAGGTCACAGTTTAGGGGGTTCCCTAGCCAAAATGACCGCAGTCCGCTTACCGAGTCGTTACCAAGACCTAATTCAAGGTATATATAGTTTTGGTAGTCCCAGGGTTGGCAACCAACAATTTGCCGATAATTATAACCAAAAATTTCGCGATCGCACTTTTCGGATGATTAATCACCGCGATATCGTCACTCGACTTGCACCTCGCAGTTTTGGCTATCGTCACGTCAATAGTAGCTACTTCTTCGATTCCCAAGGTATACTCCACACTGAAATTCGTTATTGGCGACAATTTTTAGAAACCGTGAAAGGAACAAGAGAAGAATTTATCAATGCAGCTAGTTTCGTTAAAGACCATGACCTACGGGAATACGAAAAAAATGTCCTCCTCGACTTGAATGGATATTTGGCGAAAAATAGCTAATAACGTTTTGCGACTAAGTATTTTAGTTTCTATCTTGGAATCTCCGTGCATGTTAAATAATGTTTAACTGACTATCCTCAGTTACCCCCGTTACTCGACAAATTGCGTTCCCAAGTTATTCATCAGAATCAGGAAAATATCCTCCTGTATCCTGTATTCTTACTCCCCAAGACCTAGTACCCGGACACTATGGAACGTTTTCCAAATCTGTCACAAGCAAGTATCCAAGATATCTAGTTTGAGGAAAACTATGGTGTTAACAATGGATTAAACACCAGGTAATATCAGGAGTGTTATTGTGCTGGCAAAACCTTTTTCTCTCATTTTCGCCTCAATGTTTTCTTTTGCCGTTGGTAATGTAATTAATATCACACTGCCATCACTGTCTGCGGTTGCAACTATAAATCAAGTGGAAAAAATCGCCAGACTTTCCGAGTCACAGCAACAAGAACGTTTATTTTTGATTCAAACAGTTAACCAGTTACTACGCGATCGCAATTTATCAACAGCAGAAGAACAATCCCGTCTATTCATCAAAAAGTTTCCCCAGGATGCCTTTGGATACTTTCAATTAGGGAACGTATTATTCCGTCAAGACAAGCCCACGGAAGCAATCACAGCCTACCAACAAGCAATTAAACTCAATTCCCGCTATGCCCTTGCTTACAATGCTACCGGAGAGGTGTACGCTAGTCAATATCGCTGGCAAGAAGCCACTGATGCCTTTAACCAAGCCTTAAAAATTAACCCCGAATATGTCCAAGCCTTAGCTAACCTTGCTCAAGTTCAATGGGAACAGGGAAAACAACAAGAAGCGATCGCATCTCTAGAAAAGGTAATCAGTATCTATAAATCCCAAAATCAACTTGACAAAGCTCAACGTCTAGAACGTATTCTCCGCGATTTAAAAACAAGCGACGACCCCTCTGTGTCTTAGAGGTTGTTTAAAAAGTCATTTTTCATACTTGAATGATGGTTTTTGGGAGCAGGAAGAGACGCGACATGTCGCGTCTGTACTCTCGAAGGAAAAATCAGCTTTATAACCCCATGTCCAGAGTCAGGACATTCGTGACAAGTTAAGGTGAAATTGGTTTTGTCAACTCGTAATTATCCTTAAAAGTGAGGTCAAGGAAAAGTATTAAATTTACCTTTGCACTGAGTTTTCGGGATCAAAATAAACTTATGGATTAAAAATTGGGCGATCGCATCCTTCTAAATCATGTTTATTCACCTAGATTTTGAGCATTATTACTTATTGACAAAAGACCAATGAGCTTAACTTGTCAGCAATGGAGTCAGGAGGATAATCAAAATAGTGATAATTAATAATAATTAATACTTGACAAACATCCTCCTAGTTAGGATTCACGGAAAAAGTCTTTCATCTATCTCCTGTCCTCTAACTTCTAGGCATAGCAATGTAAAGTATTATCAAAAAAAGTAAAGATGGGAATTAATGTGTCAAAATCAAATTATCACCACGGGGATTTGCGTCGTGCTTTAATTGACGCGGCATTAGAGATAATTGCTGAAAAAGACATCGAAAGCCTGTCGTTACGGGAGGTAGCGCGACGGGTGGGTGTATCCCATGCTGCTCCCTATCGGCATTTTCCCGATAAGGATGCATTGGTTGCAGCTGTAGCCCAAGAAGGATTTGAAGCCTTGAAAGGGGAGTTAGAAGCGGCTTTAGAGGAACATCCATCCCAACCAATTACCCAACTTCAGGCAACGGGAATTGCCTATGTGAAGTATGCAATAACACATCGTTCCCACTACCGAATTATGTTTGGAGTTTATATAACCTGTGTAGAGGAGCGGTTTCCCAGTTTATACCAAGTAGCCATGCAGACATTGCAAGTACCCTACGATGCGATTGTTGCGGGTCAAGCTGCTGGATTAATCAAGATGACTGACCCGAAAAAACTGACATGGACAGTGTGGTCTATGGTTCATGGTTTAGCGACCCTATTGATGGATCAGCAGATACCGGTGAGTAATGCGATCGCGGTAGATGAATTAGCAACCTTTGTCACCCAAGCTTTGATTGAAGGAATCACAATCAAGTAGTAAATCAGGAATTTCCAAATTAAATAATAAAAGTGCAACTACGAACCTTTCCTCACCGAAATCCGAGGAGGGTAGAATTCGTGAGCAATTTTATTAAATCAAAACCCCTCTAGAGAATATCCAGAGAGGTGTGAAAGAAACTAAAAATTAAGCACTGAAATATTTAGCTACCGGGTGATAACAAATAATTGCGGTTGTACTTTGTTCCGGATACAATTGCTCGCTTTCATCCATATACATGTTCATTCGTTCAACCCCTAATAATTCCAGTTGTTTGTACTGGTCTTGGATATTCGGACAAGCGGGGTAGCCAAAACTATACCGAGAACCTTGGTAACGTTGAGCTAGGATATCACGAATATTGTCGGGTTCCTGGTCGCCAAAGCCTAATTCTCGCCTGATTCTGGCGTGGGTCCACTCGGCTAATGCTTCTGCCATTTGTACTGCCATACCGTGAAAATACAGATAATCAGTGTAAGCATTATCTGCATATAATTTTTGGGCAAATTCGGTAGCAATTTCGCCGACGGTGACAGCTTGCATGGGGAAGACATCGATGATACCTGTGTCTTTAGGTGCAAAGAAATCAGCAATACACAGTCTTCTTCCGGAACCTTGACGGGGAAATTCAAAGGTGGCTATCTGTTGTTGATGATTTTCAGGGTGATACACGTATAAAGTATTTCCTTCGGCATTACAGGGGAAATAACCGTAAATTACCTGGGGATGGAGGAGGTTTTCTTCAACAATTCTGGTTTTCCAAGTATCAAGAATTGGATAAACTTTTGCTTGCAGAAATTCCTGATATTCTTCTTTGGATTGGTCTTTGGGTTTTCTAAATTGCCATTGTCCAGCAATGAGAGCTTGCAGGTCTAAATGCCAAAATATTTCCGACCAGGGAATATCATTTGGTTGTAGGAAGGTGGTTCCCCAAAAGGGTGGTTGAGGACGTTCAATGTTGATATCAACGGCTTCGGAACGACGGGTGTCAATTTCTGAGGATGTATCGGATTTTTTCTTAGCTGCTTTAGCGGCGATTTTTTCTGCATCCACATCCCGGAAGACCACATCATTTTCGGCAGCAAATTCACCAGAAAAGCCATGAAAATCACTCCAAGCATTATGGGCTTTAGCTGGCATTAATTTATCCATGAAGTGGAGGTCAGAAAAGGCATCTTTACCATAGATAACTTTACCTTTATAGGTGTTTTGACAATCTTCATAGACAAATTTGGGTGTTAAAGCTGCACCTCCTAAAATCACGGGTACGGTAATACCTTTTTGGTTAAATACCTCTAAGTTTTCCTTCATGAAGGCGGTAGATTTAACCAACAAACCACTCATGGCGATACAATCAGCTTTGTGCTTTTCGTAGGCTTCAATGATGTTTTCCACGGGTTGTTTAATCCCCAAATTGATCACCTGATAGCCGTTATTTGTTAAGATGATATCCACCAGGTTTTTACCAATGTCGTGAACATCTCCCTTGACGGTCGCAATGATAAATTTACCCTTAGCATTGCTTTCACCGGTTGCCGATTTTTCCATATGGGGTTCAAGAAAAGCCACCGCAGCTTTCATGGTTTCGGCTGATTGTAAAACGAAAGGTAATTGCATTTGTCCAGAACCGAACAAATCTCCTACTACCTTCATCCCATCTAGCAAATAGATATTGACGATATCTAAAGCTGGATACTTAGTTAAGGCTTCCCGTAAAGTATCCTCCAAACCAATTCTTTCTCCGTCAATAATATGCTGCTTTAAGCGTTCCTCAATGGGTAAACTATTGTCAACACCCTTATCTTTCTTCGTTGTCACCCCTTCAAACAGGGTTGTCAGTTCACCCAAGGGGTCGTAAACGCAAACATCACCCTCAAATCTGCGTCGATCGTAAATCAAATCTCGACACACCTGCTGATGCTTCTCTTCTATTTTTGCTAGGGGTAAAATCTTGGCAGCGCTGACAATTGCTCCATCCATCCCTGCTTGCATTGCTTCGTGGAGGAACATGGAATTTAACACCTGACGCGCGGCTGGATTCAAACCAAAGGAAATATTTGATACACCCAACATAAAATGACAGCCGGGCAATTCTTCCTTAATTCGGCGGATTGCTTCAATGGTTGCCTTTCCATTTTCCCGGTCTTCCTCAATCCCCGTAGAAATAGGTAGGGCAAGGGTATCAAAAAAAATCTCATGGGCAGGGATGCCGTATTCCAGAGCATCTCGATAGGCACGTTGGGCGATCGCAAATTTTTTCTCGGCTGTCCGGGCCATTCCTTCTTCGTCGATAGTACCAATTACTACTCCGGCTCCGTATTTTTTCGCTAATTCCAAGACTTTGAAAAAGCGTTCTTCTCCATCTTCGTAATTGGTGGAGTTGAGAATACATTTACCACCAGCGACCTTTAATCCAGCCTCCATTTTTTGCCATTCCGTCGAGTCCAGCATCAAGGGTAAGGTGACATTGTTAACAATTCGGGACACCAACTCTCGCATATCCCGTTCCCCATCCCGACCGACGTAATCGACGTTGACATCGAGAATATGCGCTCCTTCCTTGACCTGCGCTCTGGCAAGGGAGACTAAACCGTCCCAATCCTCAGCGTTGAGCAAATCTCGGCATTTTTTGGAACCACTGGCGTTTAATCTCTCACCGACAATCAGGAAGGAATTATCCTGGGTATAATTTTGTGTGCTGTAAATCGATGCTGCTGCTGGTTCCAACTTGGGTTGACGTTGTTTCGGCTTCAGTTCCTTGGCGATTTCAGCCAGTTGAGCAATATGTCCCGGACGTGTCCCACAGCAACCCCCAATCACTTGGACACCTAAGTCTTCGACAAAATGCATCAACGCCATCCGTAATTCCATCGGTGTCAAACGGTAATGGGCTTGTCCACCGACGTTTTCCGGTAAACCTGCGTTGGGAATACATGAAACTACGAAGGGAGAATGTTCTGATAGATACTTAATGTGTGGTTTCATCAAGTCTGGACCAGTGGCACAATTCAAACCCAAAATATCTATTTTATAAGGTTCGAGAATTGTCACCACCGCATTGATTTCCGTCCCCACCAACATGGTTCCCATTGTTTCCATTGTTACTGAAACCATAATGGGTCGTCTTCCACCTTTAGCAGCAAAGGTTTTTTCCACCCCATTGAGTGCGGCTTTAATTTGCAGCACATCCTGACAGGTTTCGATAATGAAAAGATCCACACCACCATCCCAAAGGGCTGCCGATTGGTTGGCAAAGTTCCTTTCTAAGGTATCATAATCAATATGACCCAGGGTGGGTAATTTTGTCCCCGGTCCCATCGAACCCGCCACAAAGCGGGGTTTTTCCGGTGTGGAAAACTCGGCTGCACAGCGTTTTGCTAATTCTGCGGCAGTTTTGTTCAGGTAGTAAGCCTGGTCTTGCAGATTATATTCTGCCAACACAAACTCCGTTCCCCCGAAGGTATCGGTTTCGATGACATCCGCACCCGCAGCCAAAAAATCACGGTGGACTTTCGCAACGGCTTCCGGGTTCGTGTGGACAAGATACTCATTACAACCTTCGTATTCTGCACCACCAAAGTCTTTTGCAGTCAGGTTTTGCGATTGTAAATTCGTTCCCATCGCTCCATCGAACACAATTACCGGACGTTCCGGACTATGGAGCCGTTCTAGGAATGATTGTGTCATAGGTCTCCAACAATTTAAGTTAAATAGTGTGGTGTGACACCAGATGGGTGTTCCACACTATGTAATATTTTCGCCAATTTCGGGGAAATGGGGAAGATTGGGAAGTGTACTATTTTGATTTTTCCTTATTGGTTTATGAGTTTCCCACTATTGGAGATTGGGGAGATACGGGAAATGTTTGGATTAAGCAAGTTAAAGCAAGCACCATTTATCAACAAGCTTTCGCGGAAGGAGAGCAGAAAGGAAGATGACAAGTCAGCGCAAGCGATCGCACACCACCAAAACCAAAAAGCGATGGTCAAAGACTACTTCAAAGGAGCATCACAACAGCAAATCCTTACCCCAGTAAACGTTTGAGTTGCTTGTATACTTCGTCCACGACAGCACAGTCGTAAGACTTATCGTCAGATATCGCGCATCCCCAGGTAGGTGTAAATAAATGGCGAGATGATTCAATCTAACAGGACTGACGCAAATCAAAAAGAATCATAATTATCGAACTTGCTTGAGGTTTTCTATTTGGTTGGTAAACATTTCTGTAAATAAACTCAAAACTGTGCGTTCTTCCCTAACTTTAATATTTGCACTAATGGACATTCCTGATTGTAGGGATATGTCTCTACCTTTGACTGCTAATGTTTGTTGATTAAGGCGAACTTTGGCGGGAAAACGATAAAATTGATAGGTTGGTTCGGGGGGTAAGGCATCAGAGCCAATCCATTTGACTTCGCCCTTAATATCACCAAATTCACTGAAGGGAAAGGATTCGATTCTCACATCTACTTTCATTCCTTCCTGGACAAATCCAATATCTCGATTAGTGATAAATATTTCGGCAATCAGGTTATCATTAGGGACAATTTTCAAGACTTTTTCACTAGCATTGGTGACAAAACCTGGTGTTTTTGCTTGTAAATCAAAAATTGTCCCTGCTACTGGTGCGCGTAATTCCTGATATTTGACGTTGAGTTTGACTTGCTCTATTTTACTATTAATTTCCGCAAGTTTTTTATCATTTTCTAGGAGGATGCGGGATAGTTGACTGTCGATTTCAGCAATGCGTTGTTTATTTGCAGCAATTTTTTCCAGGATATTTTTTTGGGAACTTGCAACGGTGTTAGTTAATTCTTCTGTTCCCTGGTCTACGTCGTATTTGAGACGTTGTTGTTCCTGTTCTAGCTGGGAAATTTGGGATTTCAGGGTTTGCACTGTTTGCTTTTGCTTGAGATACTGAAGTTGAGCGATCGCGCCTTCTTTGGCTAAGTTTTCTAGTTTGGTGAGAATTTGCTGTTCTAGAATCAAATTTTGGCGTGCATCTTGGATTTTGATTTGGTTTTGATTGGCTTGTTGTTTGATTTGAGCAATTTCTAAGCGTGCTGCATTGGTGCGAGATGTCAGTTCGGTTTGTGCTGCTTGTAAGCGTTGTTGTTCTTGGTGATTGAGGTTATTATTATCGGTGTTATTATTCAATTCTGTCTCTAGGGTTTCTATTTCCCTTAGAAGAGCAGAGCGGTTTTTAAAAAGGTTGGCGATTTCGGGATTTAGGTTATTATTTAACAGGGATGAACTAGCTGGATTGTCGCCGGAGTTAATCAAGGTGCGATAAATTTGATTTTCCTGGATGATGCTATTACGAATTTTTTCTAAAGCTATTAATTCTGACTTGTTAGCTTCTGTGTCAAAAACTAATAATAAATCCCCTGCTTTCACCTGTTGTCCATCTTTTACTAAAACCTGTTTCACAACTCCTCCTACAGGTGCTTGAACTTCTTTGACTGCTGCTTCAGGTTTTAGTTGTCCTGTTGCGGGTACTACCTGTTCAATTTTAGCAACACTAGCCCAAATTACACCAAAACTAGCTAATCCCATTAATGTTAACATAATGGCCCGTGACCATATGGGGGATTGACGTAGTACAACTGATGAGGATTGTTGTAATTGGTAGGATTTTAAATCTGGTTTCAGTTGTTTGGGTACGGGTTTTTCTGCTAACAGTAATCGTGCATTTTGTAGGTTTGATTGATGATATTTTCCGTTACCGTTATGACCGTTAGTGTGGTTAGTAGACATGGGATTTTCCTTGAGTAAAATACAAAAGACAAGAAACAGAAGTAGGATGATTTTTTTTAAATATCAATTAACGTGAATTCGACAGACTTTAAGCTATATAATCCTTATGGATCCAAGATTTTGTCATTTCAGGTTCACAATCAGCTTTCCGTAAACGTTGAGAAAAAAGTCAATAACTGCCATTCTCAATTTACTGATTTTATTCTCACCAGAGGAGGGAGGTTTTTAAAAACTTTTATGAGTTTCAGACTTCGTAGTTCATAGAACTCACGTTCAATTAATACTAATTCACCCTACTCCTTAATCTGCTCCCTGACTTCGAAGAGGGGTAATTTGAGCGAAAGTGAGAATTGGGATAGGGCTCTTTATTTTGTGCATCTTCACATTAAACCTTATCCATAATCAAAACAGGAGTTTTTGTCTTTGCAACGTCAGGAAGCAATCTCAATAATCATGATTAAAAACTACGGTTCTCAATTCAGGGACATGGTTTAATTTAGTGTAACACTTTATCAACTCCTATTCCCTACTTACTTTATTTACAAATTCACTTCCTGCTGATTATAAAGATAAAAATAATGACCTTTATTCGCCATTAATTCCTGGTGATTTCCTTGTTCGATTAATCTTCCTCCATCCATAACTAAAATGATGTCTGCATGACTAACTGTATTTAATCTATGGGTAATAAAAAATACTGTATTTCCTCTGAATTCACTGGCTAAATTGATACAAACCTGCCGTTCTGTTGGGTAATCTAAAGCACTGGTAGCTTCATCTAAAACAAGTAATTTTGGTCTTTGTAATACCGAACGCGCAATCGCAATTCTTTGTCTTTGTCCTCCGGATAGTCCTGCTCCTTTTTCTCCGACGCGGGTATTATAGCCATTGGGTAGGTTCATAATAAAGTCGTGAGCTGCTGCAATTTTGGCTGCTTGGATAATTTCTTCGCTGGTTGCATCGGGGTTGGTGAGGGCAATATTTTCCTGGACAGTGCCATCGAATAGTAAACTATCCTGGGGAACTACTCCTAATTGTCGTCGTAGGGAATAAAGTTCGACTTTGGCTATATCATAATCATCGATTAAAATTCTTCCGGATTCGGGTGCGTATAATCTTAATAATAGTTTCATTAAGGTGCTTTTTCCGGAACCACTTTGTCCGACGATTCCCACAAATTTTCCAGGGGGAATTTCAATGTTGACGTTAGCTAACTGTAGAGGACCTGTGGTAGCAAAGCGGAAGGATATATTTTCAAATTTAACTGCTCCTTGAATTGCTGGGAGGGGAATATTTCCTCTGTCTTGCTCTCCTTCTTCCGGGGTATCGACAATATCACTTAAACGTTCTAGAGATAACGCTGTTTCTTGGAAACTTTGCCACAGTTGAGCTAATCGTAATATGGGACTGGTGACGTAGCTGGAAATAATCCGAAAGGCGATTAATTCTCCTAGGGTTAATTCCCCTTGTAAAACTAAATAAGCTCCCGCCCATAATACTAGCAAACTGCTTAATTTATTCAGGAAATTACTAGTAGCACTAGCCCAAGTGGAAGTAATCACATTATCAAAACCCGCAGCGACATAGCGAGCATATTTTTCTTGCCATGTAAAACGCGATCGCAATTCGATATTTTGGGCTTTGACGGTTTGAATTCCCGACATTACCTCTACAAGATAGGATTGGGTTTCCGCGTTGCGTTCGGATTTGCGCCGCAGTTGTTTGCGGATGATGGGGGATGCTATCAGGGTAATTAATAGAAATACGGGAATTGTTGCTAAACTAACTAGAGTTAATTGCCAGCTATAAAAGAGCATGACAATAATATACACTACGGAAAATACCGCATCTAATCCCACCGTTAAGGCTGTTCCCGTGAGAAATTGACGGATATTTTCTAATTCGTTAATTCTAGTAGCTAGTTCTCCTACAGGTCGCCGTTCAAAATAGCGTAGTGGTAAACGTAATAGATGGTCAATAATTTGTGAACCTAACCCCATATCTATACGGTTAGTTGTATCCACAAATAGATAGGTACGGAGAGCACCTAAAATTGCTTCAAAAAAGCCAACAACTAATAATAAAGCCCCCAATACATTCAGGGTATTAATACTATTTTGGACAATAACCTTATCAATAATTAACTGAATCACCAACGGATTCACTAAAGCCGCTAATTGCACAAAAAATGAAGCTAAAAAGACTTCAATCAATACCCGACGATAACGGGATATATAGGGTAAAAACCAACTTAAACCAAAACGTTTTTGGGGTGTTTCCTGGGTCGCACTCAACAACAAAACTTGCACCTGGGGAGTCGAATTCTCCCCTACCGCTTCTAACTCTGCAATCAACTTACCCGGTGAAAACCGCTTTATCCCCTGGGACGGTACACCTAAAACCATCACGCGATCGCTAGCTTCATAAATGACTGCATATTCCCCTTGGTAACGCATCAATGCGGGTGTGGGAATACGTGTCACATTCTGAGTTAGTAAATCTACTAGTTGTGATTTAAATCCGATTAATTCACCTAAATAGGCGCAAACTTGAAAAGAAATAGATTCCTGTCGGCGAAACTGCTCTGTTAACACCCGTTTCACCACTTCTTGGCGAAAGGGAATATGTAAATACTGACACAACATTTGCCAACAAGCTGCTGTCCCATTCACTTCCCCCCGACCCCGAACAAATGGATACTTAACTCGTTGATTATCTGGTTTGTACTGCTGAGGTTGGGAAGAAAACAGGGGTTCTGTTTCCTCAACGTAGGGGATTTCTAATTCCTCTTCCAAAGATGGAGGACTAGTGAGGATTTCCTGGGAAGGTAGGGAAGATTGGGTATTGGTATCTACGTAACCCTGTAAACAAGATATATCCTCCGGGTCTAATCCTAGCAACCTTGCAGAATTCTTCCCCGTCACCTCAATCATCCCCAATTTATTTAAATCTAAACGGGAACCACGGGGATTCTGATTGACAACACCACCACTGACAAACCAAAGTTTTTCCCTTTCTAATTCCTCTACACCCAGTTTACCGGGAGGTAAATTGATAATCGTGGCATTCGTGGCAGCTTTTTCCGTAATTTCCCGTAGATTTGCTCCTCCATTAGCCAAAGCATCCAACTGTAACCCCACAACTTCAAATACTTCCGCCATATGCACTTGACTTTGACGTGCTTGAGCAAAAGCCGGAAAAGCCGCCATTAAACTCAGAAAATCCGTCGCAGTAATCGTTAAAATTGTCACTTCCGTAGATGCGATCGCTGTTTCACAGGGTGTTTGACGCAGTAAACTGATTTCTCCTAAAAAATCCCCTGTTTCTAGTAATTTTAAGGTAGTTGGCATTTGGGTTCGGGGGTCATAGCCAATTAACCGTACTTTACCGGTATAAATTATTCCTACTCGGTCGGGAATTGTTTCCTGACCAATAATTTTCTGACCGATTCGGAAGCGTCCAGCTTGAATTGTTGTCAGTAATCTCGTCAATACTTCCCCTGGTATTTGCTCAAAACCGGGTAGGGAAGCAATAAATGTTTGCAAGTTACTTTTAAGGTAAGTCATTCGATTTGGGATTTTCGATTTGGGATTTGGGATTGAAGATAAAAGGGTTTTTAGATATATATCAATCCGATTTAATTTAACTAAAGTAGTGTATGAGAATAAATATTGTGGAACAGGCTTCTAACCTGTTTTATGTAGATAATCATTCTGCATCAATTGAGTTTGTATGGCATTATCTACAAGTATTAGTGATATATTATGTTGGGAGTAATAATGTAGATGCCTAATTTCGGTTTTTAAAAATTAAATCAACTACGAAATATCAAAACTAAAGCACTATCAACAAAATATCGCATTTATCCTGATTACTTTTTATAAAAATTCACCTTTAAGAGATAAAAGATTTTCTGAAAATTTCACCAACCAGCATCTCTTCCAAATCAAAATCCTATTGCAAAACCATTTTCCGACCGTATTCAACTTTCTTTATCCGCTTTCCTAGCTCCTCTTCCCCATACCCAATTTGCCATTTCTGAGCTTGAATTTGTCCTTGTAACCATTCATGAAACCGTTCATTAATTAAACGCTGACGCGTCATCTCATCTAATTTTGCACTAATAATTTTCTCCAATCTTATTAAAACAATCCATTCACCCACCTGAGTTGGTGGTACAAGCTGCTGGGGTTGGACACTGGACAAAATTTTGGCAATTATTGGATGAATTGACTGCAATTCCACAGGACCAATGACACCATCTGTCTCCACTTCCGAACCTTGGGAATATTCCCGAACTAATTCCCCAAAAGACTGTTCTCCCTCACTAATCCGAAAGTATAACTCTTGAGCAATCCCAATATCATTGGTGCGCAATAAAGAATAAATTACCCTATCCAACTGGGGTTTACGTTGACGAAAATAGGAATCTAAATCTCCTCCCCAATTGATTTGTTTAAATTTTTCTAATTTGCACTGACGAATGGCAATTTCATCCAACTGTTCCGAGGTTAAACCATTCTGTTGCAACCAAAATCGACGCTGTTCTGGTGAAGTTAACTGATATCTTGCTGCTAACTGCTCACAGGCTGATTTTACTTCCGTGGGAGTTAATTTGATTTCAGCGATCGCGCTGTCAATAATCAACTCCCCCAACAACTGCGGCATCATTTGATATTTTACCAAAGACTGCATCAACTGTTCTGATGTTAGTCGATTATTACCCACTTGCAGAATTGGGAACATACAATATTTGGGGTGATTTTTGTTTACTTTTGTCTAAGTAAA
Organism: uncultured Calothrix sp.; assembly: GCA_937973965.1. Taxonomy (GTDB): domain Bacteria; phylum Cyanobacteriota; class Cyanobacteriia; order Cyanobacteriales; family Nostocaceae; genus NIES-3974. The sequence goes on from CALJJQ010000004.1 coordinate 53,483, forward strand.
CATACCAATGCAAGATTATGGACAGATTATCAATCAATGAAGATTATTTTAATTATTTGGACACTTAAAATTAACACGAATTCGACGAACTTTAAGCTCTATAATCCTGATAAATCAAAGATTTTGTCAATTCAGGTTTAAACTAACCTCTGGGTTTAGTTGAGAATAAAGTCAATAACTGTCTATTCCCAGTTTACTGATTTTATTCTCAGTAGACTGGGAGGTTTTGAAAAACTTTTATTTGACACAAATATTGCTGGACAAGAGTTTCAGGCTTTGTGATTCATCGAACTCACGTTAAAATCAAAAAGCTCTCTTCACCTTCTGCATTTCCATCTCTCTGGTCTACAATAATTTCATAATCCCCATAAAAGTCGGGTTGAAACACGATTTTTGGTGTTGCATAATACTGTAATCTCAACGTCAATTCTCACTCGTCAACAATTAGGGTGTTATATTTTCTTGATTTCACCAAGTATAACTTGATAATTCCAATTCTCCAGAGAAAAATATCCCTCTCCTGACCTAGGTCAATTATCACCTCCTATCCGTCTAATTATAGAAATCTTGTATAAATATTGCGGTTCTTAAACATTTGATAGTCACTCCTTAATTTAGCTACCATAAGGTAATAATACGGAATTTAGAAGATGAATCAAGATAGATTTAGGTTAGTCTAGTGTAAATTAATAGTCATATATATTAGAACTTATGCAAGCGTCACAATATAAGACCAACTGGCACATACCAATCTAAATTGAATGCTTGTAAGCCTTAATTTATTGCTACTGTTAGGGGTAAATTAAGGCAATGTGACAGTTCTCATGAAAATACGCTTTTTTACTAAGTTCTGTATGTAATTTATGCAATTCTTAACCAGGAATTATCTGGTCACCAACTAAGATAAAAGTTCAATACCAATTGAACTTTTATCTGGTTCACAACTTCCAAATATCTTAATTATGTTCTTGTAATCCTACCAAAAATTAAATCGTTACCGATTCCGTGGCAAAATAATCACCCATTGAATCACGATTTATAGTCATTTTTTGATTTCAATCATCACCAGATATGGAAAAACAAGTTTTGAGTAGATTTGGAGTGAGAAATCAAATTATTTTTTATTCCCTACTCCCTATCCTCTAATACCCAAAAACTGTTTGCCATAAAAGATTAATCGTATTTGATTTTATTTTCAGTTGCAGCAAGTTTCACCCAACACTCAGAGTAATTAAACCTCACTGTTCCAATTAACAGTCAAAAATAATTATGACCAATCAAACAGAACTACTGAAATTTGCTGGGACAATTAGTTTAGATGGTGCAGAAATTGCTGATTTTGATCCCAAAACTAAACGTCTATTTGTCACCGGAGAAGTCGCTGGAAAACCTGTACTGCAAATAGTTGATATTTCCAACCCCAATAATCCTGTCAAAATAGGTAACGTTGACCTTTCTAGCTTTGGTGGAGGAATCCAAAGTATTGCTGTTAGAAAAGGTACTGGTACAAACAACAGTCTGGTGGCTGTAGCAATTTCAGCCAATAATTTCACAGACCCTGGTAAAGTGGTATTTTTTGATGCCACAGTTGATATTAATAATCCCACATCCCTTGCTCAGGTGACAGTGGGTGCTTTACCGGATATGCTCACCTTTACCCCCGATGGAACAAAGGTATTGGTGGCTAATGAAGGGGAGCCAAGTGAAGATTATACATTTGACCCGGAAGGTTCCATCAGTATTATTGATGTTTCCGGTAATATCACAGCTTTAGACCAAACTAAAGTTAGAACTGCTGATTTCCAAGCTTTCAATGGACAGGAAGCACGACTAAGACAGCAAGGAGTGAAAATCTTTGGTAGATTAGCAGATGGTACTCCATCTACAGCAGCTCAAGATTTTGAACCTGAATATATAGCTGTATCTCCCGATGGGAAAAAAGCCTTTGTGACTCTGCAAGAAAACAATGCTTTTGCAGTTCTAGATATAGACAAGGGTGTTATTACCGATATTTTACCCCTTGGCTTCAAAGACCATAGCTTACCAGGGAATGGTCTAGATGCAAGCGATCGCGACAGTAATACTAATGGTGGTATCAATATCCGCAATTGGCCGATTTTCGGGATGTACCAACCCGATGCAGTTTCATCCTTCCAGGTAAGAGGAAAAACCTACTATGTGACAGCGAATGAAGGAGATTCTCGTCTACGTCCTTCTCGGGATAATGTTTTACCTGCTCCCAACAACAATGAAGGTAGTATTTTCAACGAAGAGGTGAGAATCGGGAATAATCGCGTTGTCCTTGACCCGATTGCTTTTCCCAATGCCACAGAATTAAAAAACAATGCTAACCTGGGTCGTTTACTGATTACCAATACCCTGGGTGATACCGACGGGGATGGAGACTATGATAAATTATATGCCTTTGGCGCTCGTTCCTTTTCCGTTTGGGATGACCAGGGTAATCTAGTCTTTGACAGTGGTGATCAACTTGAGCAAATCACAGCTCAACTTGTCCCCACCATCTTCAATAGCAATGGAACCACAGCTACCTTCGATACCCGCTCCGATAACAAAGGACCAGAACCAGAAGCAGTCACCGTTGGTTATGTCAGCGGTAAACCCTACGCTTTCATTGGTCTAGAACGAACCGGTGGGGTAATGGTCTACGACCTGAGTAAACCGGAAGCACCCCAATTTGTTCAGTATATTCGCACTGAAGGTGATGTTAGTCCAGAAGGTTTAAAATTCATTTCAGCTGCTGACAGTCCTAATGGTAAACCCTTGTTAGCTGTTGCGAATGAGATTAGTAACACTGCGACATTCTACGAAGTTGAAGCACCCAATTTTACCCTGCAACTATTACATGCTGCTGACCAGGAAGCAGGTATTCCTGCATTAGATGACGTACCCCGCTTCAGCGCTGTCCTAAACGCTTTAAAAAACCAGGATCGGGATGGGAACGGTCAGATAGATTTCCCCAATACCTTGATTTTATCCTCCGGTGATGCCTATATTCCTGGATTATTCCTCAATGCAGCTGCGGATCCATCCCTTGCTCCCCTACTTGGGAAACAAGGACGGGGAAAAGCAGATATCATCATTCAAAATGAACTGGGTTTCCAAGCGATCGCCTTTGGTAATCATGAATTTGACCTAGGTACTGGGTTAGTTAAAGACTTGCTTGCTCCCAATGGTGATTATCCCGGTGCGAAGTTCCCCTACCTCAGCGCTAACTTAAATTTTGCTCCCGATACAAACCTTGCACCCCTAGTTACTGCTGATGGTCAAGAAGCTAGCGATATCCCTGGGAAAATTGCCAAAAGTACCGTAATTACCGTAAATGGGGAGAAAATTGGTGTCGTTGGTGCTACCACACCCATCCTGCGAAGAATATCTTCCCCTGGTAACGTGGAAGTCCTTCCCCCCGACCCGAACGATATCGATGCTTTAGCGGCGGAAATTCAAAAATCCGTAGATGCCCTGACAGTTACTGGTATAAATAAAGTTATCCTCCTGGCTCACATGCAGCAAATCGGCATTGAGAAACAGCTAGCAGGAAAACTTAAGGGTGTAGATATTATTGTTGCAGGTGGTTCCAATACTCGCTTGGTAGACGAAACAGACCGGTTGCGAGATGGAGATACCGCTCAAGGTGTGTATCCAATCCTGCTAAAATCTGCCATGGGGGAAGATGTCGCTCTTGTCAATACTGATGGTAACTATAAATACGTTGGCCGTTTGGTTGTCGATTTTGATCACCAGGGTCGGATTATTCCTGATAGTATCGACAAAAACGTCAGTGGAGCCTATGCAACCGATGATGCGGGGGTTACAGCTCTAAATGCGCAAAATTTGGTAGACCCGGAAATCAAAGCTATTACCGATGCTTTGCGGGAAGTAATTAGAAAGCAAGATAGCAATGTTTTAGGTATTACCAATGTTTTCCTGAATGGAGACCGTGCTAGTGTCCGGACGGAGGAAACAAACCTGGGTAACTTAACTGCGGACGCAAACCTGGATTATGTCCGTCGTCTTGACCCGACTGTAGTTGTGTCCTTGAAAAATGGCGGTGGTATCCGCGATAATATTGGTCGGCTTTTCACTCCTGCTGGTGGAACTGAACCAGAAAGACTTCCTCCCGAAGGAAACGAGTTGTCCGGGAAACCGGATGGTGGTATTTCCCAACCAGATGCGGAAAATGCGTTGCGGTTCAACAATGATTTGACCTTAATTACGGTGACAGCAGCACAATTAAAACAGGTTCTTGAACACGGTGTTGCTGGTGTCGGACCTGGTGCTACTCCCGGTAGTTTTCCCCAAATTGGTGGTATTTCCTTCAGCTTTGATGCAACTAGACCCGTAGGACAACGGATTCAAAATGCAGCGATTCTGAATCAAGATGGTAGGGTTAAGGAAGCTGTGGTTAGGGATGGTCAAGTTCAAGGGGATGCAAATCGGGGGATTCGGATTGTTACCCTGAGTTTCCTTGCTAATGGTGGTGATGGTTATCCGTTTGCGGATTTTGTCAAAGATAATCCAACCTTTGCAAATCGGGTTGATTTAATTGGGGAAACCGACAAAGACCTGAACGGAAATGGTAGGATTGATGGACCCGTTGACCCCAGTAAGTTTGACCCAGGTAAAGCTAGTTTTGCGCGTTCCGGAACGGAGCAGGATGCTTTTGCGGAGTATTTGTTGGCTAATTTTAATACTCCAGAGAGGGCTTTTAATATTGCTGATGTTCCCGCTGCACAGGATACCCGGATTCAGAATTTAGCTTTCCGTTCCGATAGTGTTTTTGACGGTTTTAGCAGTGGTGTGAGTGGGATTGAACCAACTAATATTCCAGGTGTCATTGGAATTAAAACTGCGGCAACAAAGTTACAGTTTACGGTGAATACAGTTAATCGCAATTCGAGTGTGAATGAGTTAGTTGCATTTGAATTTGATGGAAATAGCAACCCTGATTTGAAACAGCTATTGGAAAGTGGTAAAGCTCAGGTTATTTCCTCTATTATCAGTGACAAACCTAGTGGTTTTGAAGCAAAAGATGCTCCCCGAACTTTGGAATTTAGTCCTGGTAGTCAAATTGGTTTTGCTTTAATTAAAGATGGTACTGCTGATGATGTGAAAGCTGGAAGAAACAAACAAATTATTTTCTCTACCAGTAATAATTTTACTTCCAATATCAGTGAAAATGGTTTGGATATCAATGTGGAAGGCTTTAATATTAAGGTAGCTACAACCACTACACCCCCTGCATTGGGAACCGGTTTACAAACTGGTAATCAAGGAGAAGTAATCGACTTAAGCGGTATTTCTGGTCAGGTAAATGCAGCTTTTTCTATGTACAGAGAAGCTGCATTTAACAACCAAGTTTATTTCTACAGAATTGAGAATGCCGATGGTTTAGTTGGTGGCGTCAATCCCAACAGTAACCGTTCTTATCTGGATGCAGCTTTGGGTAATTTGGTGCGAGATACAAATGGTCAAATTATCAAACTAGAAACTGCTAATCAGAGAACATCAACGGTTACAGCTAAGGTAGATGCAGGGTCAATTATTGCTCCCTTTATCGTGGTCAACGGTACTTTAGAGCAATTAACTGATAGTAATCCCAATAATGATCCGAAGGTTTACTTCCCATTCATTGGTGCAAATCCCAATCAAGTCGATCACTTACGGTTGTTGGGTGATAATACCTTTGGTTTTGAAGATTTACCCAATGGTGGAGACAGAGATTACAACGATATTATTGTCAAAGTTAATCTGACACCTGTAGTGTAGTTAGGTTGAATTTTTGTTTATAGGGGTTTTTATACCCCTGCTTTTGTTGGTTTTATTGATAATGTATTTGCCGCATTTGTGAGTCTATATCATTGTTGAATCATGAATTGGAAATTTTATTTAGCATTGCTGTTATGTAGAGACGTAGCAATGCTAAGTCTCTACAAAATACGACGATTTGATAATTCATGTCCAAATTCAGCAACGCCATTTTCTGGATTCTAGGTTTTTAAAAACTACAATTTTTCATCAATCAATTAGGAGAATTATTTCTATGCCATTATCAGCAGGGGATATTGCATTTGTTGGTTTTAATGCGGATGGAAATGACAATATTGCTTTTGTTGCACTAGTAGATATTAATCCTGGTGAAGTCATCTTCTTCGAAGACAATGAATGGAATGGAACTAGTTTTAATGATACGAATGAAGGTGCATTTAGCTGGACTGCAACTAATTTAGTCACTGCGGGAACAATTATTAAAATTGATAATATTAATTCCGGTACAATCACCGCTAATATTGGAACTGCTAGTACTCCTATTCCCGGTCGTGGTACAAATCGGGGGATTGCTACATCTAATGAAGTCATCTATGCTTATCAAGGGGATGCTAGTTCACCAAGATTTATAAGCGCGATCGCAAATAGTGGATTTACTGCAACAACTGGTGTTTTGACGAATACGGGATTGACGGTTGGGGTAAATGCGATTGATTTAGCGGTGGTGGATGATGGTGCTGATATTGCTGCTTACAATGGTCCGCGAACTGGACAAGCTAGTTTTGCTGATTATCGTGCTTTAATTAATAATCCCAGCAACTGGATTACCCAGGATGGTGCTGGAGACCAAAGTAATGATGGTATTCTTCCTGATGTTCCTTTTAGCAATGAAGGGTTTGTGGTCACTGTAAGTAGTAATCCCAGTGTGAATCTTGCTGTTAGCTCTAATTCTGCAACAGAAGCAGATCAAACCGTAATTACAATCACTGCGATCGCATCCACTACAGTTTCTTCTGAGCAAACTGTTGATTTAATGGTGACGGGAACTGGTATTACTGCTGGTGATTATACCCTCAGCAATACTCGGATTACGATTCCTAGTGGTCAAACTACGGGTACTGCGACTTTGACCATAGTTGATGATTCGGAGGTAGAAGGGACGGAAACTGCTACCATCTCCATTACCAATCCCTCTGCTGGTCTGACCCTGGGAACTACCACTTCCCAAAATATCACCATTATCGATAATGATGTTGCAACCACCCCTATTTATCAAATCCAGGGTGCTGGTCATACTTCCCCCTTGGTGAATCAATTGGTGACTACCACCGGGATTGTGACAGCAGTGGATAGTAACGGTTTTTATCTCCAAGACCCGACGGGAGATGGAAATACTGCGACTTCCGATGGAATTTTTGTATTTACCAGTTCTGCTCCCACCGTCAGAGTTGGTGATGATGTCCAAGTTCGTGGTCGGGTGAGTGAATTTTTCCCTGGTGGTGTTGCTACTGGTAATTTATCTACGACCCAAATTGGGGGAAGTCCCACTATTACTGTCAGATCCAGTGGAAATCCCCTTCCTGCTGCGACAATTATTGGTAATGGTGGAAGAATTCCTCCCACTGCAAATATTGATGATGATGCTTTTACCAGTTTTGACTCGGATACGGATGGGATTGATTTCTTTGAGTCCTTGGAAGGGATGTTGGTGACAGCAAAGGATGCGATCGCTGTTGCTGGTACGAACCGATTTGGAGAAATCTTTACGGTTGTAGATAATGGTACGGGTGCGACGGGGATTAGTCAACGGGGGACGTTGAATATCAGTCCGGATGACTTTAATCCAGAAAGGGTACAAATCCAACAGGATACGGGAATTTTACCCGGATTTACCTTTCCCCAAGTCAATGTGGGTGCTAGATTAGGAGATGTCACCGGGGTAGTTGGTTATGCTTTTGGTAACTTTGAGATTTATCCCACCCAAGCTTTTAATGTCACCCCTGCAACGATTCAAGCGAAAACTACCACTTTAACCGGAAGTGCTGATCAACTCACCGTTGCTAGCTATAACGTTTTGAATCTTGACCCCAATGATAACGATGGGGATACGGATATTGCAGACGGAAGATTTGATGCGATCGCAATTCAAATTGTGAATAATTTAAAAACTCCTGATATCATTGCCTTGCAGGAAGTTCAAGATAATAGCGGTTCTGCAAATGATGGGGTGACAGCAGCAGACCAAACCCTACAAAGATTAGTAGATGCGATCGCAACTGCTGGTGGTCTTCGCTATCAATTTATTGACAATCCTTTTATTGGTAATAATACCAATGGTGGTCAACCGGGTGGAAATATCCGTACTGCTTTTCTTTATAATCCAGCACGTGTTAGTTTTGTCCCTGGTTCCCTGACTGCTATTACCAACCCCACTGCTCAACAAACTGATAATACTAATCCCTTCTTTGACAGTCGTTTACCTTTGGCTGGTAAATTTGTGTTTAACGGGGAAGAAGTCACAATCATCAATAATCACTTCTCTTCCAAAGGTGGTAGCGCTCCAATTTTAGGTGTACAACAACCCTTTGAAGCACGTCAGGAAGACCCCACCGTCAATGGTGGTGTAAACAAACGTCAAACACAAGCACAGGTTGTCAAAGACTACGTGGATGGGATTTTAACGACAGATGTAGGAGCAAAAATTGTCGTCCTGGGTGACTTGAATGAGTTTGAATTTGTCTCCCCAGTTAAAACCGTTCTCGGTTCCAGTTTGAAAAATCTTACGGAAACCCTTCCAGAAAACGAACGCTACACCTTCAACTTCCAAGGTAACTCCCAATCCCTCGACCATATCCTCGTCAGTGACAGTTTAGCGGAAAACGCAAAGTTTGATATTGTCCATGTCAACTCAGAATTTGTCGAAACCAATCAAAGAGCAAGTGACCATGACCCCATTATCGCTCAACTGGATTTCTCCCCCCAACCCAAATTAACTAACTACACCTTCACCAACCCTCCTAAACTGGGAACCACCTCCACCGGAGAAGATATTTTCCTCGGTGGTTTCTCCGGTTTGTACTTCCAAGGAATCGCAGCAAACGGGAATCTCAAATTCGTCACCCATACCGACCGAGGACCCAACAGAGAAGCATCCCAAGGAAGAAGACCATTTTTGTTACCCAACTTCCAACCGGAAGTAATTAGTCTTGAACTCAATCGTTCCACAGGAGAAATTACCATCACCAACCGAGTCGGTTTATTCCGTCCTGATGGAACTACCCCCCTCACCGGTTTACCCAACCTGCAAACCGTCAGTCAAAATACCGCTTACACTGATGAAATTGGTGTAGACCCCAACGGTAATATCCTCAACAACGACCCCCTCGGTGCAGATTTAGAAGGAATCGCGGTTGCAGAAAATGGCGATTTCTGGATGGTGGATGAATACCGTCCAGCAATCTACCACTTCAACAGCGCTGGTAAATTAATTGACCGATTCATCCCCCTCGGTACTCCCACCGATGCCAGCCAAAACGGCGGTACAAACTTCGGCACACCCGTCCTCCCGGCAGTTTACGCCCAACGTCGCGCCAATCGCGGTTTTGAAGCCGTCGCCCTAGAAGGTAATAAACTTTACGCCTTTATCCAAAGTGCCATTGATAACCCGGATAACACGGCCGATACCGTCTCCCGCAATTCCCGCAATTTGCGCATTCTCGAATTTGATATCACCACAAAACAGGTGACAGGGGAATATTTATACTTGTTGGATGACATTTCCGGTACAGGTAACGCCAAAACTGATAAAATCGGTGATGCGGTATCCTTGGGCAATGGTAAATTTGCCGTCGTTGAACGGGATGATTTATCCACCACCGCCTCCAATAAACTAATTTACCTCATCGACCTGGCTCAAGCTACCAATATCAACAACCCAGCTAACTTTACCCTCCCTGCGGGTAAAACCATTGAACAACTTACAGAAGCAGAACTCACCGCAGCCAATATTCAACCAGTCAGCAAAAACCTAATTGCCAACGCAGCCAAATTCGGTTACACCGGTGTGGAAAAACTGGAAGGATTAGCCCTGGTAGCACCCAATACCCTAGCCCTGATCAACGATAACGATTTCAGTACTAATGTACCCAGTAAACTAGGACTCCTAGAACTACCCAACGACCTACCAGTAACCAAATCCATACCCCCCTTCCCCAATGCGATCGCCAGTGGTGATACCACCCAAACATCCACCGTCCTCTGGACAAGAACCAGTAATATTGGTAACGTCACCTTTGAATATGCTACCGACTCCAACTTTAGCAATATCGTCGGTCGGGTGACAGCAAATGCCACCAATCCCCTACAACCAGTCAAAGTAGATGTCACCGGCTTAACCCCCAATACTCAGTATTATTACCGGGCCATTGACGCGATGGGGAATACAGCCACAGGACAATTCAAGACATCTGCCCCCCTGGGAACCAAAGCCGGTTTCCGATTCGGTGTATCCGGGGATTGGCGAGGGGAACTAGGTCCCTATCCGGCGATCGCCAATGCCGATGAACGCAGTTTGGAATTATTTGTCCTACATGGTGACACAATTTACAGTGATTATCCCTCACCAGGACTCAGAAATCCCGACGGAACTGAAAAAGCCCAAGCCACAACCCTAGATGACTTTCGCCTCAAACACGCAGAAGTATATGGTCTCAGATTTGCCCAAAATACCTGGGGAGATTTACGGTCAAAAACCTCTATCCTCACCACCATCGACGACCACGAAGTCGTTAATGATTTTCAGGGAGGAGAGGATTTAACGAATGCACCAGCAGCCAAACAAAACCTCTTTGGTGCAACCTCCGGATTCGTAAACGATTCTCCCCTCTACGAAAACGGCTTACAAGCCTTCCAGGAATATAACCCCCTGCAAGACCGCTTCTACGGAGAAACCGGGGACGCACGTACCGACGGCGAACGCCAACTTTACCGCTATAATACCTTTGGTAGTGATGCCGCTACCTTTATCCTCGATGCACGTTCCTTCCGTGACCCAGGATTAGAGGACGTAGCCAATCCCAGTGACCCCAGACAAGTTAGTAATTTCCTGACAGCATCCTTCAATCCCAATCGTACCATGTTGGGAAGACCTCAACTAGAAGACCTGAAACGGGATTTACTCCAAGCGCAAAAAAACGGGATTACCTGGAAATTTATCATGGTACCCGAACCCATCCAAAACCTGGGTGTGGTAGCAGCTTCCGACCGGTTTGAAGGGTATGCAGCTCAAAGGACAGAAATCCTCAAATTCATTGACGACAACAAAATCAAGAACGTCGTCTTCATTGCAGCAGACATTCACGGTACAGTCGTCAACAACCTCACCTACCAAACCGCACCCGGTCAAACCCAAATTGCCACCAACGCCTTTGAGATTACCACAGGTTCGGTGGCCTTTAATGCACCCTTTGGACCAACCGTCGCAGAATTAGCAGTAGCAGCAGGTTTACTCACCCCCCAACAAAAAGCCTTCTACGACACCCTCCCCGTCGCAAACGATGCAGACGATGACATCAACGACAAAGATGACTTCATCAAGAACCTGGTCAACCAACAACTTGCAGCTTTAGGGTACGACCCCATCGGTTTAAACCGGAATCTGGAACAAGCCAATGGTTTAATTAGTGCTAGACTCATAGAAGGGGATTACATTGCCACCCATACCTACGGATGGACAGAATTCGATATTGACCCCGTTACCCAAAAACTCACTGTCACCACCTACGGTATCGACCCCTACACCCGTCAACAACTGGAAACCAACCCCAGTAGCGTCATTAACCGACAACCCCAAATCGTCAGCAAATTTGAAGTTGATCCAGTTATCCCCGTCATCTCCACCCCACCCAAACTCAACCGTGGGAATGATGACATCTTTACCATTTCTGGAACCCAACCCAAACTGCAAGTATCCCTAGTGGGACGCAGTAGTAATTTAGTCAATGAACTGAGTGTATTTACGGTCGATGATGCCCAGGGGACAATTAACGGTATAGCTCCCGGTCAAGCGGGATACACCGAAGCTGCACTGCAACGAGCCAAAGCAGTATTTTCCGTGATTAGTGACAATCCCAACGGATTTAATCCCCAGAGCCTCACCCGCTTACTAACATTCAACCCCGGAGACAATCTACGCTTCCTGCTGATTAAAGACGGTACACTTGATAGTGCGATCGCCAAGAAAACTCCCCTCTCCAACGTTTTAATTTCCTCCCAAACCACCCAGAGAATTACCGATGCAGGGAATGATACCTTTACCCTCTCCTGGGAGGATGGTACTGGTAATTCAACGGACTTCAAAGACTTAGAAGTCAGAATCCAAGCAACCAATCAAACCCCTACTTTAGGTAGCAATCTCCAGGGTGGAAACCAAGCAGAACTCATGGATTTACGGGGTATTACAGGTAACGTCACCGCCGAATTTACCCTGTATCGAGAAGCTGCTTTTAACAACTTTGTCGGATTCTACCGCATTGCCGACACCAACGGGGGAATTGATACCAACGGAGACGGAATTGCGGATATTCTCCCCGGACAAACCGAATATACCAAAGCAGCTATTAATCAGCGCATCCCCATTGATTTCAGCGTCAGCAACCAAAGCACAGCTAAATTGACCACCACCCTCACCGGAGGTACTCTCCTCGCACCCTTGATTATCGCCAACGGGAGACCGGAAGCACTACTAGATAATAACCCCAACAACGATCCGAAAGTGTACTTCTCCTTCCTCGGTGCAAACCCCAACCAAGTAGACCACATTCGTCTACTAGGGGATAACACCTGGGGATTTGAAGATTTACCCCTAGGTGGAGACCGGGATTACAACGATGTGATTATGAAGGTGAATTTAACCGTGTAATCATCGTAATTGAAAATCCGTGATACACGTAGAGACGTAGCAACGCTACGTCTCTACATTTTTGATTTTGATATTTTTCGGGTAGATAGATTTATGGTTGTTGGGGGTTTACTTGTTTGTTAGGTTTCACTGGGTTCCACCTAACCTACTTGAGATTGGAAGGGAGATTGCGATCGCTGATTAAACTATCGCAGTCCGAGCAGGATTTGTAAAATCTTACATGTAGGGTTGTTGACTGTTAACGGTTGACGGTAAACAGCCATAGAGGTAGACACGCGTAGCACAACTTTCCTACGAGAAGACTTCCTGTAGGGTACAGCCAAAACCAATATTTTTCACTACTTAAATCAGATTGCTATATTATTGATATTAATTAATTACTCTCACTATTTATGTTTTATGAATAGTTCACTTTAATGAACACTGACGCTGTTATAACCGACATTGCACAAAATTAAAACCACAAATTAGTTCGCACGTCGGATAAAAACGGGCGAACTTAGTTCAGGTAATGGTCGCCAAGCCATCACCAACATTGCACTCACACCCATAACTGTAAGTACCTTGAGAGTAAATTACGCAGAAATTGGTTGAAAGATTAAACAATTAAAAATTAAAAATCAAATACCTGACTTTTAATTTTTAATTGATGGAGATGGTGATTAGTTGCTAGTTTGCGCTGCCAACATTTGTTTAAGTTTTTCCAACTCCGAAGCCCAGCGTGGGTCAGGACGAATGGCATCTGTATCATTATTAGCAGGAGTGGAGGAACTGGTTTCTTTTGCACCGCCACGTCGGGATTTTTTCTTACTTTTTTGGCTACCACCTTCTTTTGCTGTTGGAGTTGCTGCTGTGTTTCCGCTTGATTTTGCGGTTTGTTCGTCACCTTCTTCTCCCTTAGTACGGGGAAGGGCTTTTTCGATTTTAATTGGTAATTCTTTAAACATCTGACCATTATATTTTTCAATAATTTGGTCAGCCTGTTCGTCGTTGTTGACGGTGATGAACCCAAAACCGCGACATTTACCTGTTTTGCGGTCTTTAATCAGCTTCGTTGTGACGGTATCGCCTTCTTCGGCAAACACTGACTGTAGTTCTTGACGATCAACTTCTTCTTTGGGCAAATTGCCTATGTAAAGGCGGACAGACATCTATTATACCTCCAGGCTAAAAATCAATGGGATACAAAAGTTTTCCAATCGGATGTGAATGACTTGTCACCGTGATGGCAACAAATCACCCCATTCACCAATCGTTTACACTCCAAACGGTCACTTGAAACAATATAGTTTTCCCCAGAATGAAGCTTTGATAATTAAGAAGCGCACCACGCCAATAAATAACATCTTAATTCTATGAACCTTGAATTTTACAGCGAATTAAACGCTTTTTGAAATTAAATTGATGGCCAGCTTCACAAGAATTTAACACCATTTCTTACATTACCACGGTATTTTCTACGTAGCTAGCTCTATTTTCACATTTTTTGCGATCGCACTTTTAGCATAGTACCATGAAATTGGTCATTTTCTAGTCCCATTTGCCTGCCATCACCAAAAATTAATAACCCCGCAGCAAAATTACCGCCCCCCAAACGGCACTACTAAAGGCAATCATGTATGACCAAATCGGGTGGATATTGGGAATTTGTCGGCTTTGGGTGTGGATGGATTGGATGTCGATCCAGGGGGTAGCACCGCGACGTAACCAGCCAACCACAGTCACCTGACGACCGATAAAGGTTTGGATGGATAGGGGATATCCGGGTCTGGGGATGTGGTGCAATTTGATTAGGGTATTGTGGGTATTGAGTATCAGGTCTTGTCCCAGGTGATTGGCGCTACCTGCACGTCCGAGGAGTTTTCCTTGTAGTTGAATATTGGTGGGTTGTATGGGTAGGGAGGTGGGATTGGTAAGGATGGTGGTGATATGTTCATGGGTTTGGAGTGAGTTGGGTTTGATATCGGGAAACATTTGTTCAATTCGGATCAGTGTTCCCAGGGAAAAACCGATGAGAATACAGCCGGTGACAAAATTCCAGTTGTCATAAATCCATTTGAGGTTAATAATTTTTAAGGCAAAGGCAATTTGCCAAGCTGCGCCAAATAAACCTGCCATTAATAGTCCAAAGGGGATACTGAGACAGAAGGGGGCGATTTGCAGTAGGAATTGTTGGGTACTGATTTTTGGTAATGGTGGGGATGTAATCTCTAATTCTGAGTCGAGACGAAGATTATGGACGATTTTGGCGATAGTTCGGATGCGACAGCCCAGGAGAGGATGGGTATTATTAATGGTGAACCAGTGTCGGTAGGGGTGGAGATAATCCCACATGAGAATTGATTCCCAGGATATTTGCGGTGCGAGACTGCCAATGGTGATACTTTGTTGAAAGCTGACGGGAGCCGCAATATTTAGACTTTCCAGTTGTCCTGGGGTGCAACCCTGGGTATTGATGTGATGGGCAATACCAATGGCGATTTTGAGTAAGGCACGAATCAGGGCATTCGGATTACCTGTTGTGTTGATGGCGATCGCGTCCCCATACTCCAGTCTCACCCGGTTTAACCAGATGGTTGTGCCTGTGAATAAGCACCAAATCAAATATACCAGGCTACTCAGGGCAGCGAGCGTGGATTTGCATATTGGTTGAATCGTTTTGTCGCTCCAGTTGGCTAAACCCAGATATAGTTGATACATCGGTAGGGTGAGGGTTAAGGTGAATGACACCACCGCCATATCCCAATAACCCTTGGGGAGGAGTTTACTGGCAACTAATACGGCAATTTCCCCATCAGATAAGGTATCCAATAAGCCTTGGCTGATGACAATCCGGGTGGTGCGGGGGAGATGGCCATAGGTAAATATTAATGGTGCTGTCGTGGGGATTTTCCATAGTTTGGGTGGGGATATTTTTTGGGGTTGGATGTAGCGTTGGATGATGCGGACAGATTCAGGACTGGCTGCTTGCAAGGTTTCTAGCTGAAGTGTTTGGATTCCGTACCACAATGAAAGGAAAATATCCAGTAACCAGGGAGTAGCTATGGTCAAAATCAATACTACTGCCACCACTAACCAACGGGGGTCGGCATAAAATAACTGAATTGGTTCTAGCCAAGGTGAGATGACTAATAGATGATTTATCCCCTTGAGGATGCCATCCACCATTTTCTGCAACAGAAATACTATTGCTACCAATGTCAACACCTCCAAACCCCACAGATACCAGAGTCGGGACTGTGGGGACTTGGTTGAGGTTTGCCAGGTTTTCGCCCGACCTGCATTTCGCCAGGTAATTCCGGTTTGTTTCGGTATATATACTGGTTTTTGCTGAATTTCAGTGCTGCTATTTTGATTATTGGAATTTGTCCGCGATGGTTGAGGACTGGGGGGAACAGCTAATTCTAGGACATCAAAGGATTCGGGGGGGGAATCTGTGGGGACAAACCCAGTTTGTTGTTGATTTAGGGATTGACGGGTTTGTAAAATTCTACGTACTCCCACAGCCCAAGCTTTCACTTCCGTGCGATTACTAGCAAGCAATAGCTCACAAAGGGCGATCGCATCCTCAATTTCCCCCAACCGCGCACAAGCAACCACTAACCCGATTTGCGCCTGTACGGACATCCAGGGTGAGGGGGAATTTTGGGCGACAAATTCCAGTATCGTTTTCGCAGCTTGATCATCCCCCCTCTTGAGGGAATTTAATCCGGCTTCTAAAGTATAATCTGACTGCGAAGACATAAAAATTGCACTCCTGATCCGGGGATAGGGCTGATAAATGAAAAGTCAGGTATTACCCCCAACCCCCTGCAATTTTAGGAATTATCCCCCACCGACATACCCGAAACCACGGGAGCGATCGCAGATAACTTAATATCGGGGTGGTCTGATTGCAACTGCTGACAATTCCATTCGTTGCGGAACAACAGGACCGGTCTACCCATACTATCCTTGACGGTGGTAGTGTTGAATAAACGCCCCAACTTGGCTAAAGCTTCCCAACCACCTTCTACCCAACGCGCCACACTGTAGGGTAACATGTCAAGTACGGTTTCCACTCCATACTCATTTTGTAAACGAAATTGGACAACTTCAAACTGTAATTGTCCCACCGCAGCTAAAATTGGTTCTCGTTTCGACTCGTCGGTGGAGTACATAATTTGTACCGCACCTTCTTCCCGCAGTTCGGAAACACCTTTTTGAAACTGCTTGAACTTAGAGGGGTTGGAATTGCGTAAGGTTGCAAACAATTCCGGGGAGAAGGAAGGAATACCCTCATATTCTAATTTTTGCCCAGTGTAGATGGTATCGCCAATCGCAAAAACACCAGGATTATTTAAACCAATTACATCACCAGGGTAGGCATAATCAATCGATTCCCGTTCCTGGGCAAATAGCTTTTGCGGTCGGGATAAACGCACAGTCTTTCCGGTACGAGCATGACTAACCGTCATATCCTTTTCAAACCGTCCCGTACATACCCGAATAAACGCCACGCGATCACGATGTTTCGGATCCATGTTGGCCTGCAATTTAAACACAAAACCGGAAAATTCCGGGTAACTTGGAGGCATTTCTCCGATCGTACTCCGGTAGGCTACTGGTTTGAGGGCTAAATCCAAAAAATAGCGTAGAAATAATTCTACCCCAAAATTGGTCATGGCACTACCAAAAAATACCGGAGTCATCTTCCCTCGATGTACCATGTCTAAATCCAGTTCTGGTCCGACACCCTCAAGCAGTTCCAAATCATTTTTCAGTTGGTAATATAAATCCTCTTCTAGCAGTTCCTCAATCCGAGGGTCCCCTAAATCCACCACCGTATCTACCGCTTCCCGACTTCCATGCGCACTGCGTTCAAATAAATGGATTTGTTGAGCTTTGCGGTCATACACCCCCTGAAACCGGTCTCCCATCCCAATTGGCCAATTCACCGCAT
The DNA here is from genome assembly GCA_937973965.1 of uncultured Calothrix sp. Taxonomy (GTDB): domain Bacteria; phylum Cyanobacteriota; class Cyanobacteriia; order Cyanobacteriales; family Nostocaceae; genus NIES-3974. The sequence goes on from CALJJQ010000004.1 coordinate 71,134, forward strand.
AGGTTTGTAATCCCAATTCCTGTTCAATCTCATCCAGCAATTCCAAGGGTTCTCGTCCAGGACGGTCAAGTTTGTTCACAAAGGTAAAAATCGGCAGACCACGCAGCTTACAAACTTCAAACAACTTGCGAGTTTGCGGTTCTAAACCCTTCGCTACGTCAATTAACATCACCGCATTATCCGCCGCCGCCAAAGTTCTGTAGGTATCCTCACTGAAATCCTGGTGTCCAGGTGTATCTAACAAATTAATTTGACAATTGCGGTAATTGAATTGTAGCACCGTTGAGGTAATGGAAATACCCCGTTGCTGCTCCATCTCCATCCAATCCGAAGTCGCCTTACGTTGCGCTCGTCGAGCCTTCACCGCTCCTGCTTCGTGAATCGCCCCTCCATACAATAATAACTTTTCCGTTAGGGTTGTTTTACCTGCGTCCGGGTGAGAAATAATAGCAAAATTACGCCGTTGCTCAACAGCATCTAAAAGTTCTTTCTCTAGTTCAGTTGACATAAATTTAATTGCTTGATTTTACCTAAATTAACTTAATTTTGTCCTAAATAGGGGAGATTTTTAATCTTAAGACAACTCAGAATATGATAGTTTCTTTAATGGAATAAAAATCCCTATTTGATTTTAGGAGAAGTAAATGTACGCTAGCGATGAGCGCAAATTGCTATCAGCAATCTGTCATGGAGCAATGTTTGTTAGCTCTCTCATTATCCCTGTATTCATCCCGATTGCAGTGTTATTCATTGCTAAAGACCCGGTTGTGCGAGGAAATGCCAAAGAAGCGATCAATTTCTATTTAAATGTCTGGGTTTGTGGCGCTGTCATTGCTTTCTTGATTTCGATTTCCTGGGGAGCGCTCACTCCATTAATCTTCCCTTGGATAATTTTACAATGGACATTAACGTTTCTTGCTTTATTTAAGGTGCTAACCAATTCTGAAAAACCATTCCGTTACCCGTTCATCCTTCGTATTCTATAATACTCCATCTCTTCAATTTAAAATTATCCCCTGGAAATGGAGTCAAAACATGTAATTTTTGCCACTCTGTAATCTCCTGTGATTTTGGCAAAATTTCAAATCGAATTTTTTTCAATTATATAATACAAAAGTGCCCTACAACATGTGCAGCAGGGCAGAGGACAGTTAAGCGCTGCTTGTAGTGTCGCGAACTTTCACCCTATTTGACCATACTTGTGTGACGGTTAGTATTTTGTCTATACTGGTTTTCAAGTATAAAGTGTCATGTTTACCCCCCACACAAATATTTGATTTCCACCTCTAACTATCCTTGATCGCTTTCCACTCATCTCGACGAAGGCGGTAAATTAAAGCCTCCTCACCCATTATTTGAGTTTGACCCACAAGCTGCTCACCGATTTTCTCCGCTACTCGACGGGAAGCCATATTTGCAGGACGAATCAAGCTAATAATTTCCTCTGCTTGCAATTCCGTAAAAGCATACTCCAGGGAAGCATTAGCAGCCTCACTTGCGTATCCCCGTCGCCAAAACTCACGATTTATGGTCCAGCCAATTTCCAAACCCATCCAACCATCAGGATACCAGCAACCAACCCGTCCTATCATTCTACCATCTTGCTTCAGTTCTACTGCCCACATGCCATAACCATGCAGAGACTAATGTCCTAGCATCATTGCCATATTTCGCCAAGACTCAGAGCGTGATCAAGTATTTCCTGTGCCGATGTAACGCATGGTTTCCCCGTCAGCACACATTTGGACATAGGCATCTAAATCTTCATCCTGAAAACCTCTGAGGATGAGGCGTTTGGTGATAATTTTTGGTATCTGCATGGTTATTGGCGACAGATATAGCAGTTCGTTGAGGGCTTGTAAAATTTTAACATGGGGGATTATTGTGCGATCGCCAAAACAATTTTCCCCACTCACCTCGCTGGATGCATAGGGAGTGGGGAGTAGGGAGTAGGAAAAACCACTTTCATACCTTCTGGTGTACACAACTCTATAACTATGAGGCTAGTCTACAAAACGCGACGCTTACACCTAGATGATGGCTACTTACTCATATTTACGTATTTACGTGCATAACGGGGACGACAAGGTGTTCCCCAACAAACTTGATCGGGAGGAATAGAACAAAATACACTACTACGCGCACCAATGATTGAATTTGCACCAATTTGCACACCTGGACCAACAAAACAATCTGCTGCAATCCAAACACCAGGATTAATTTTAATTGGTGCAGTGGTTAAACCAAATGCGGGGTCATTGATATCATGGCTACCTGTACATAGATAGCTTTCTTGGGAAATTATACAATTACTGGCAATATCAATTTGGTCAAGGCTATAAAAAGTGACGTTATCACCAATCCAGGAATAATCACCAATGGATATTTTCCAAGGATAGGTAAATCGTGCTGTAGGACGAATTAAAACACCCTTACCAATCTTGGCACCAAATAGGCGTAAAATAGCACAGCGTAAACCACTCATTTGATGCAATGTCAGGGGAAAAGTCACAGCTTGGACAAACCACCACAATAGTACAAACCAGCTAGGACGACCTCTGTCATACCAAGATTGGTCATATTTGCTCAGGTCAAAAAACGATTCCGATTTGGGAATATGATTAATTTCTAAGTTGACTGAATTATTAATCATGAAAGCAATGAAGAGGTGGAGGAGAAGAGAGATATATTAAACTGGTTTAGCAACACCTATATTAAAATAATCCAAAATTCATAGTAGAGACGACCAAACGGGTCGTCTCTACGGTAATCCAAAATCAAACTGCGCTTTGTCCAGCTTCTGGAAGTAGTGTATCTGTTGAGGATGGATTTGATTTAGCGGTGTTTAATTGACCATTACAGTTACGCAATTCATAAAGTTTGACACCTATTTGATATTCATATTGACTGAGCAAACGTCCATAGGTATATCCAGCTTTACCATCGAGGAAACCACCTTGGATGATGTAAAACAAAACGAAACGTAAAAAGGGTTTGAAGGGGAGACGAACCCAGATTTTTTTTAGGAAGCGTTTGCGTTGCACTGCATCACCAAATAAACTTGCACCGATAGTACCGTTGTCGTCTTTTCCAGCAAGGATATTATAGTAAACTCGTGCTTCCCAGTTTGAGTAGCGGTTATGACGTTCTAACCAGTGGTAAAGGTCGCGGAAGTCTTCATGAAGCATATCATTTTGGAGATAACCGATTTTACCTTCAATTACGACATGTTCATGGACTTCGTTGTCACCTGTATTGCGAATATCTTCGGTATTTAAATTTTCATAGCGACCGAGTTTATGTTTGAACAAACGTAAATTCCAATCGGGGTATTTACCACCATGACGAATCCATTTACCGAGGAAGAAAACGCGACGGTTGAGGTAGTAACCGTTGTATTCAGGGTTTTGAATTGCTGCTGCAATTTCCTCCCAAAGTTCAGGTGTAATCCGTTCGTCGCAGTCTACAATTAACACCCATTCATTGCGGAATGGCAGATTTTCTAAAGACCAATTTTTCTTTTTAGGCCAACGTCCATTAAAATAAAATTGTACAACCTTTGCGCCGTATTTTTCCGATATTTCCACACTGCGATCGCGGGATTGGGAATCGACGACAAATATTTCATCTGCGCGCTGAAGACTGGCTAAACAAGCTGGTAAATTTGCCTCTTCGTTGCGAGCAGGAATCAGGACGGAAACAGGTAATTTATTAGACATTTGTGTAATTTTTATTTTAATAAAATTGTGAATTTTGTTTAATCTTTTGAATTACCCTTATTTCTAAATAGGGAGTAGGGAATGGGGAGTGGTGAGTAAGAATTAGCTATTATTTATGTCAAAAATACATAGGGACTCGTTGGGAAAATTTCTAGATAGATGTTCTGGAAGGGAAATTGAGTAACTAATAGTTTTGAATCAATTTCAGTAGTGGTGTATTTTCTCTGATAACAGCACCCTAAATTTTGCACCTTGGGGAAGCCAAATTATTGACCATTTACTAACTACTGTTGGCCGTATTCTGGACTTTGATTTCTCCCCTGAAAAAGTCCTTGAATGGCAGCATTTAAATAGCCAATTTGACCATAGGCATAGACTAATTTATCAAACCGCTCTGCCGGGTCGTAGATATATTGTAAAGCTTTATAAATACCGCGCAAAAACCTTTCTGCACCCCGTGATAATTGAATAATACCAGCACGCCCTGCTAACTGTTCACGGTAACATTCACTAATACCTTGCCACCAACCACGACTGAGGAACCAAGCAGGATGTAAACGTTCTGGAGCCACATTGTGGGCAACTAAAGCTGTGGGAATATAGGCAACCTGCCAACCATTTTTAAGTGCTAATTCCGTCATCTGCAATTCTTCATTAGAAAGCAGATTTTTCCCAACTCGACCTAATTTTGGATCAAACCCACCAATTTGTTCTAAAAAACTGCGACGAATTGAATAATTCAATCCCCGTGGTGTTAAACCCGGATTTTGAATATTCACAAATTCATCACCTAAATCGTATGCACCCAAATTTCCAGCTAATCCAGTGGATAACCACCGAGGAGGTTGGACTCCTTCAGGATAGATTAAAGTCACCTTTCCACCCGCGATCGCTAATTTGGGATTTTGCTGATAAGCTGTATATAACGCCTGTAACCACCCCACACTTGCGATCGCATCATCGTCTAAGTAGGCAAGGATTTCTCCACTAGCTGTCTTTGCACCCATATTTCGAGCTACTGATAGCCCTAAAACAGGTTCAAATACATACTTCAGTCTACTGTCCCCTAACCGACTTTCCACGACTGTACGGGTATTATCAGTGGAACCATTATCAACTATGATAATTTCAAATCCTGGTGCAAATTCCTGTACCAGTAAACTATCTATTGCTGCACCTAAGTAGTTATCCCGGTTGTGAGTACAAATAATTGCGGAAATAGGCGTGTTTGACATGGGTATTATCTGTGTGGTATTGACTCATTGCTACAGTTAATCAGCAGGAGTAATTTGTAATTCATAATTTGTAATTCGTAATTCGTAATTATGAATTACGAAT
>CALJJQ010000005.1 GCA_937973965.1 uncultured Calothrix sp.
GTTAATCCCTTGAAAGATAACTGTGGAGATTGATGGCTTTAGGAGCCAGTGCCGTGGGCGGGTTCCCCGACTTGAGGCAACTGGCATCCTCAATCGGAATCACAGTTTGAATCACCGTGACTTCAGTCCGGTGCGAGTCAAAGACAAAGTATGCTGGGTTTCTTTTGGGTTATACCAATTTGAAACCAGAACGCGACGGATGAATTTTGTCGGTAGAGACGTAATATATTACGTCTCAGCTATAGTTTTTATTAGTCATCGCCATTACCTGATTCACTGTTAATCCTGGTATATCCCCCAAAGTTGGTAAAATCTCATCCTCTGAGAATATTATCGGTAAATTATCCCCCTGCCATACCCAAATTTGCTGACGAGTGATGTCTATTAACCATGCTAATTTTGTTCCGTGACTTAGACAATGGAGTATTTTATTTTGGAGTTCTAGGGTGCTTTGGTCGGGAGAACGAATTTCAATTAGCCAATCAGGTGGTCCTTGTAATGGTTCATCTTCGTTTCCCAGACGCTGACAAGTCACGACGGAAATATCTGGGACTGGGGAATAGGGAGGGACGATACACCGGAGTTCTTGAATGGCTTCCCACTCTTCTGTTTGGCTATTGATATAGTTAACTAAATTGCGTTGGAGACGGGAGTGAAACAGGGTTGGCATTGGTTTTTGTCGGACTTCCCCATTGATGAATTCCCAAGCTGGAGAAGTCTCAATGTTGGGTTGGGAGAGAAATTCCCTTAGGGATGCGATCGCTGTTGCTGCCATGTTGAATTTGGAATTGGGGATTGTCAAGACTTGTTAACAATATATGGGGATGCGATCGCTGGAATTCGTCCTTTTGTCACCATTGCTTGATATACAAAGGCTACTACTTCGCCCCTGGTTGCTGGTTTCTGGGGTAAAAGTTGGTTGGGATGGGGATAATTCACTACCAAACGATGGTGGGTGGCAGTGGCGATCGCAGTGTGGGTGTTTTGGGGTACACTTTGAATGTCTTTGTAAATGCTAGCAAGATTGGTTGCTGGTTGGGGGGGTAAGGATAATCCACTTACCAGGGAAACAATTACTTGCAGGCGTTGGACATTTTGTTCGGGTCGGAAAGTGCGATCGCTAAATCCACTCACAAATCCTCCTGCGGTGGCTTTGAGAATTGCATCATGTGCCCAAAACTTCTTCGGTACGTCTACAAATTGGCTGGGATTGCGTTTCGGTGCAGGATTCAAGGCGTTGGTAATTAGGGCTGCATACTCGGCACGGTTCATGGGTTGGTCGGGTTGAAAACTACCGTCGGCAAACCCATTAATCAATTTGAGACTGGCTAATCCCCGGATAAATGGTTCAGCCCAATGACCTGGCAAATCACTAAAGGTGGGTAGTTGGGTATTTGGTAAAACAATATAGGGTGAACGAATAGCCGAAACTAAACCCCGAACCACCAAAGTTTGATAGACAATCGCTGCGATTTCCCCCCTGGTAATATCCCGTAAAGGTTCCAATACATCCCAATCAGGATAGTTGACAACTAACATATTTTGTGTAGCAGTTGCCATTGCCCCCACCGCATAACTGGGAATTTGGGCGCGATCGCGATACATTGATAATAAATTTGCGTCCCCGGCTGTCAATTTTAAACCATTCACCAGGGAAACCAGAGCTTGAACTTTGGTTAGGGGTTGTTGAGGACGAAACGTACCATCGGGAAATCCACTCAAAAATCCGGCAGATGCAGCCGCATTAATTACCCCCGCAGCCCAAAACTGTTGGGGAACATCGGAGAATCGATTGGCGTTGATTGCTGGTAATTTAAAAATCCTCGCTACCAAAGCCGCATATTCAGCCCGACTAATCCGATTTTCTGGTTGAAAACCCCCATCAGGAAAACCACTAATTAAATCTTGGGATGCCAAACCCTCAATAAACTCCCTAGCCCAATGACCACCAATATCCGTAAATACTCCTCCTTTCTGGAATTGGGGGTTTAACTCCACCGTCGCTGCTCGAAACTCAACTGTCCCCTTCACATGGGTCGGATTCAGATTATTCCCAACGGAAATTACTGGATATTTCGTATTATTAAAAACATCAAAATTTTGATTATCACTAAACCGATTAGCTGCCGGGTCATGGATATGGCCGAAATCTGGTATTCCATTCCCATTAATCAACAACCCACCATCAGAATTTTGACTAACAATATTACCCCGGAGAACTGCACGAGAATCCTTAGCCAAGGCAATCGCCACTTTATTCTCTGTAATTTGATTATTCACAATCATTGGCGCACCATTATCCGTCACCGCCAACCCCAGGGGATTTTTACGGATTAAATTGCCAATACACTCCCCCTTACTGTTATTGGCAAACACCAACCCCCCCGACCCATTGCGAGCGATCGCATTATCACGAATCACAGGTTTAGCATTCCCAGTGACAAAAATCCCTTCCCGACCACAATTCGTAAATGTGTTATTGGCAATCACCGGCATCGTCGATTCAATCCACACACCCGTCCCCTTTGGTGTATGATTAGTAACAGTTACACCCAACAAATAGGCATCATCCAGCAACAACAAAGTAATATTCTGGACACCAAACGTCAAACTTTGATAATTACCACCACCATCAATCACAATACCTAAACCCCGATTTGCCTCATTTCCCACCACAGTTACCCCCTCTGGGATAACCAAAGGAAATTTTTCCCCATTGGCCGCATTATAACTACCAGGGGCAAGACGAATAATCGCCGGAGTCGAAGTTACTTTCAGAGCGCGGGAGAGACTTTTCAACGGCGCACCCCGCATTCCCGTATTCGCATCATTTCCAGTCACGGGATTGACATAGAGAGTCGCAACAAGGGTAGAGTTCACCATTGGCTGTCGTCATGCAAGAAATGTTTAAATTATGACAGAATAAAGGGATTTTGGATTTTAGATTTTGGATTTTGGATTACTTTAAGCCGAAAGTTTCAGAGATTAGGGAGTAGAGAATAGGGAGTTGGGAGTTGGAATAATTTATATTTTTTGTTTGCTTTTGTTCAAGCGACATGGGAGTGTAGAGACAGTGGCGTGCAACTGGCCTACAAGTGGCGTGGTAGGCGAGAGACTTCTTTTTGATTCAGCTAAAATCAACATTAGGATATATGCGAAAATATAGCCTTTCTCATTTTCCCACAGACATGGAGTCCTGTATTTAGCTCGTAGTTGCACTACTCTGGGTAACTTGCTTCCCGCGAAAGCGGGTGAACGCTCTTGCTATAGCGTTAAACCCAAATTTTGAGTGAGTGAGCGATAAGCGTTGAGTTATGGGTTGTTTTTCCTACCATTCCCTACTCCCGTCACGGACTATTCCCTGGAAGTTTGAGGAATTGCTGAGAAATCCAGGCTTAGAGCAATCCAAAACCCGTCTTGGCAAGTTTGGTGGAAGAATAAATCTCCCACCAACTTTCCGCAAAATCCAAAATCCAAAATCCAACATCCAACATGCAAGCAGAAATCACCACCCCAACCCCCTCTACCACCCTCACCCGTCCGGAATTACTAGCTCCTGCTGGTAATTGGGAATGTGCTAAAGCTGCTGTTGAAAATGGAGCGGATGCCATTTACTTTGGTTTGGATCAATTTAATGCACGAATGCGGGCAGAAAATTTTACGGAGAAGGATTTACCGGAGTTGATGACCTATCTCCACGGTCGTGGTGTAAAGGGCTATGTCACATTAAATACTCTAGTCTTTCCCCAGGAATTGCGAGAAGCGGAAAGATATCTGCGTTCAATTATAAGTGCGGGAGTCGATGCGGTCATTGTCCAAGATATCGGTATTTGTCGGTTAATTCGTCACCTTTCCCCCGACTTCCCTATCCATGCATCCACGCAAATGACGATTACTAGTGCGGTTGGTGTGGAATTTGCTCAGGAATTGGGTTGTAATTTGGTGGTGTTGGCACGGGAATGTTCGTTAACGGAAATTAATAAAATCCAAAGCCAAATGGCCTATCGGGGTGCATCCCTTCCTTTGGAGGTGTTTGTTCATGGGGCTTTGTGTGTTGCCTATTCGGGACAATGTTTAACTAGTGAGGCTTTAGGTGGACGTTCTGCTAACCGGGGAGAATGCGCTCAAGCTTGTCGAATGCCCTACGAATTAATTGTGGATGGGGAAGTAGTGGATTTGGGTGATAAAAAATACTTACTGAGTCCCCAAGATTTGGCGGGTTTAAGTGTTTTGCCGGAGTTGGTGAATTCTGGAGTCAGTTGTTTAAAGATTGAAGGACGATTAAAAACACCGGAATATGTGGCCAATGTCACTAAGGTCTACCGTCAGGGTTTGGATCGAGTGATGGAATCTATGGAGCAGAGGGAAGGTGAAAAAGCGGATTTCGATAATTCCGAAAATAATTTAGAGAATTTCAGAGATTCGACTGAAGACACTTACAACCTGGAAATGGCCTTTTCCCGTGGTCTCTATACTGGTTGGTTTGCTGGGATTAATAATCAGGAACTGGTTCATGGAAGGTTTGGCAAAAAGCGGGGGGTCTATTTAGGTGTAGTCACCCGGATTGGGAAGGAAGAAGTTGCACTCAAGTTGGTAGCACCCCTGAAAGCAGGTGATGGGGTGGTATTTGATAGTGGACACCCGGAAGCGAAGGAAGAAGGGGGAAGGGTGTACCGGGTGGAACATCGGGGGAAAGAAACAGTTATTAGTTTTGGGCGTGGTAGTATTAACTGGCGACGGATACATGTGGGCGATCGCATTTGGAAAACCAGTGACCCGGAATTAGATAAGAAAATCCGTCAGAGTTTTGAGGGGGATATTCCGAAATTCCAGCGACCTCTGGATTTGGAAGTGCATGGTACAGAGGGAGAAAAATTAATTGCGATCGCACGAGATAGGTTAGGTCATATGGCTGTGGTGGAGTCGGATATTTTGTTAGCATCTGCTCACCACAAACCGCTGACAACGGCAAAATTAACAGAACAATTCGGACGCTTGGGTAATACACCGTTTCAGTTAGGTGATTTCCAGAATCATCTCCAGGGTAATGTAATTATTCCGGTGAGTGAGTTGAACCGAATGCGACGGGAATTAGTCAGCCAAATTACGACTCAACGGCAAAAACCAAAACGCTCTACAATTCACGAACAAGCTAGTTTACAAGATATACTACCGCCATCAACCCAAACCGATATTTCCCAGTCTGTTAACCTGATTGTTTTGGTTCGCAATCTCCCCCAACTCCAAGCTACCCTGAATACAGGTATAGAAACAATTTACTGCGAATTTACAGATCCTCGCCAATACCGGGAAGCTGTACAAATGGTACGGGAACACAAATCCCCTTCCCCCAGCATTTTTGTTGCACCTCCCCGCATTACCAAACCCGGTGAAAACTGGATTCTCCATCAAGTTCGCCAATCCGATGCGGATGGATATCTAGTCAGAAATTACGACCACCTACGCTTTTTTGCCGAAGACAGATGTATTGGTGATTTTTCCCTCAATGTTGCCAACCCCCTCACGGCTGATTATCTCAAACATCGGTTTGACTTGGAACGATTGACCGCATCCTACGATTTAAATATTAACCAACTGGAAGATTTATTCCGAACTTCTCCCCCCCACTGGTATGAAGTGACAATCCACCAACATATGCCCATGTTTCACATGGAACACTGTGTTTTTTGCGCTTTCCTCTCCCAAGGGAAAGATTTTCGTGACTGCGGACGACCCTGTGAAAAATATGAAGTAAAACTACGTGACCGGGTAGGTAGTGAACATGTTCTCCATGCAGATTTAGGTTGTCGCAACACCGTATTTAACAGCACGGCTCAAACGGGAGCGGAACACTTGCAACATTTGGTGACGCTAGGATTACGGCATTTACGGATTGAATTTCTCAACGAATCCCCGACACAAGTCCAGCAAGTTATTCGTAATTACCAGCAGCTTATCGCCGGGGAAATTACAGGCTCACAAGTGTGGCGGAATTTAAAGTTACACAATCAACTAGGTGTGACACGGGGAACTGTGAGACACTAATCATCTTGGATTGGAAGCAATCCCCCTACAGACACTATATGTCGCATCTCTTCCCACTCCCTGTTTTCCAAGGAGGGAAAACTCACGTTATTTAGGGTTTGTCACCACTGATTTGTATATTTTGTTTGCGCAATGATTAGAGGTATTTATACCATGGGGATTTGACTTTTAATAGAAACATTGACTTTCACCCTTACCAGGAGTATACCTGCCCAGGGTGTAGCAAATATATAATTGATTTTTCTGTGTACGGAGTTTAATTGTAATTAGATACAGCAGATATATCTAAAAATTGTGATAAATATCAAATTTTTACGGAAATAAATTAAATTTTTGCGAATTTGGTCATTCTGTAGATATCGATGGTTATCCAAGTGATTTATTCGAGGTTACATAGTCATAATCAAAGTTATATTAATTCCGTAAACCCTTATTTTACAAGCTTTTGGGGATAGGTATTTAAATGAATACAATAAATAGTTTGTTTGTTAAAAAAATAATTTTGAAAAATGTATTTCCAAATACTTTTACGGATAAACACCGATAGTTAGACTAAAAATAATTTCATTTAAAAATAAGTGTATGTACTGATTGGCTGGTATGAATTATCCATTAATATTTACTTAAAAGAAATAGGATATAAAACTAGCCATTGATATCAGTTATGCAAATAATTGAGACGCAACAAGTGCATAAAGAACTAAAATATATTCGACAGTGTGATACAAGTATCAGTCAAAATAATATTTTTCCGGAGGAGTGCAGATTGTGAGCAAGCCGCAAATCATAGTATTAATAAGTTATTTGTTGATGACAGGATACTTTTTCGTCAACTGGTTAAGATTTAGTTTACGCCACCCTCCATCTTCCCCTGAAGACCACTTTCTCTCATTGGTGATGTTTGGTATCGTAGTAGTGTGTTGGCCTTTAGTTATTCCTTTCTCCCTCATCAAAATGTGCTTAACCAGGGAGATAGAATTAGGGACGGTATTCCCTGCGATCGCAGTAATTATTGCGGTGAGTCTGTCTTTCTATCTTAGTTAACGCCGGACTAATTGAAGATTATGGAAGCTATCATACACTTGATATAGGTATTTTGGTTATAAATAACCTCTGTTTGACAAACTGAAAACTGCTCCATCATTTTAGTCAAAATTTGTATTTTCTTGTTGTCAAACCTACGACTCTTCGTCTTCTCCTTGCTCAAAATTTTCTTTTTATAAGTTAAATATTCATAGTCACATATTTTAATTAGGGATGTAACAAACCGATGGAGATTTTCAGAGGAAAATATTTCCTCTGGAATTATTTTTGCTTTAACAGGGCTTAACGACAACAACTCCATAAGCATTAGTGGTTAAATACTTTCTCGCAGCCAAACGGAGATGCTCTTGATCAACCCGTTGGATATGGAGTGGATAATCAAAAGCTGGTTGTAAATTCCCCACCAATGATTGATAATAACCATACAGACCAGCGCGATCGCTTGGTGTTTCATTACCAAAAACAAAGCGGTTAGCAACCCGTTTACGGATACGCTCGATTTCTGAGATATTCACTAATTCAGTTTGCAAATAGTGAATATGTTGGATAATAGCTGCTTCCACCGCTTCGAGATTTTCCACCGGACAATGGACAGAGATGTAAAATAAACCCTGTACCCGGTGACTCAGATTACTCACGGAAATCGAAGAAACTAACCCCCTTTCTTCCCGTAAATCCCTGACTAATCTGGATGTTCTGCCATGAGATAGAACTGCTGCGAGAATATCCAATTCATAAGTATCATGTAAATCTTGTAACCCCGGTACACGCCACAACATGACCAATCGAGCTTGTTGCAAAGTTGCATCGGTATATTCACAGCGAGTAATACTTGTAAAAGGTAGTTCCTTATCCAAATCAGAGGATGAACCAGGGAAAAATCTAGGAGGGAAAGAGAGATTACCTTGACTCGATTGATCAACCCCCAAAGCCACAATTTCGATCAACTCATCCACAGGTAAATTACCCACAGCAACAGCAGTCATTGACCGTGGTTGATACCAACTGCGATGGAAATCCCGCATTTGTTGGGGTTGCATATCTTCAATTACAAACTCCGGACCAAGGACGGGACGACGGTAGGGTAGGGACTCAAAACCAACTTCCATTGCTCGTTGATATATTCTCCGTCGCGGATTGTCCTCACAACGGCGAATTTCTTCTAGGACTACCAACTTTTCCCGTTCAAAAGCATCATCGGGAATACTGGGGTTTAACACAACTTCAATTTGCAAAGGAGCCAACTCGGCAAAATCCTTGGGGGCGGTGGTAATGTAATAGTGGGTGTAATCCTGACTAGTTGCCGCATTAGTCACCGCACCTCGTTCCTCCACCAAACGCTCAAACTCTCCAGCAGGGAGTCTGTCTGTACCTTTAAACACCATGTGTTCAAGAAAATGAGCCATGCCATTAATTGCATCCGACTCAACATAGCTACCAACATTGAGCCATAGATTCAGATTAATTGCCTCAATAGGCATTTGTTCCGCAATAATTGTTAATCCATTCGGCAAAACGCTGATGGTCGGTGCGTTGAGACGAGGTTGAGTAGTAAGCGTAGAAGTCATTGGTTATTTATACGGGTTTATCTTTCTCTATCTTACCGATTCACCGGAATGAGTGGGAAAATACAATTGATGATAAGTTGTTAAAGAAAGTTTTAAGTAGGGTCTGCGGAAAAAGTCTTTCTCTTACGGAAATATCGGGGGTAGCACAAGAGTACTGGTCGAGACAGGGAATAGGAAAGCAAGTTACTTTACGATATCAAAATCAAAAAAGCTGCTCTACACACAACACAGATAGGCGATCGCATGATTATCTCCAAACCAGAGACGTTCTTCTCCACCGTTGCTGATTTCCTCCAAGCAGAGGTTTTTCCCTGTGCAAATCAACTTGATATTGATGCAGGTTTACTTTTACAGACTTTCAAAAAATTGGCAAAACTAGGTGCTTTGACGCTGAAAATACCAAAAAAATTCGGCGGTTGGGAATTCGATGAGATTAACTATGGTCGCTTTCAAACCCTGGTTGCTAGCTATTCCGGAGCTTTAGCCTTTTTGCAAACCCAACATCAAAGTGCAGTGGCTATGCTGGTTAAAAGTGATAATAGCCACTTACAAAGGCAGTATTTACCGAAGATAGTTAGTGGTGAGGTATGGCTCGGTGTGGGTTTCTCCCATCTGCGTCGCAGTCGAGTCACAGTTAAAGCCGAAAGCGTAAATGGGGGGTATGTGCTGGATGGAGTTGTTCCCTGGATTACGGGTTGGGGAATGTTTAGTGATTTTATTGTGGCAGCAACCTTGAGTGATGGTAGCGCGGTGTTTGGCATAGTTCCTTTGGAAAATACCCAGCAACGAAAGGGTGGTAGTTTACAGTTTAATGACCCTGCGGATTTAATGGCAATGCCTGCAACAAATACCGTATCCGCGACCCTATCCAACTGGTTTCTGACCAAAGACCAAGTTGTTTTTACCCAACCTCCAGGTTGGATTGGCAAAAATGACCAAAAAAATGTTTTAAAAGCAACTTTTTTGATGATGGGGTGTGCCCAAGCCGGACTACGTGTGATTGCTGATAAATATCAACAAAACCAGTCAGATATCATTCATACTGCCCATAGTCAATTACAACAGGAATTACGTCAATGTGGGCAAAAAATTGAACAAGCAATTATTCACCCCCAATCCTTTTCCTACCCCCAAAAACTAGAAATGCGCAGCTGGGCAATCAACCTGATGCACCGGATTACCCAAGCCGCGATCGCAGTTTCCAGTGGTGCGGCCAACTACTACCACCACCCAGTCCAACGTATCTACCGCGAAGCTCTGGTGTTTTCTGTAACGGGACAAACGGAGGATATCACGGCCGCTACCCTCGCCCGATTAACGAAATCTCCATCACCTGAGACCCAATCCCCAAAAATTATTCACCTGAGCCATATCATCGATACCGATATGCCCCAATGGCCAGATGACCCAGCCACAAAATTTACTAGCTTTGCCGATATTGAGCAGCAGGGCTATTTTCTCCGGGAATTATGCATTGGGGAACACAGCGCCACCCATATGAACGTACCGCGTAGTTTCTACCCTGATGATATCAGCATTGACAAGTATCCCGCCGCCAAACTAGTACTAGCGGCGGTCACAATTGATATTCGCCATCTAGTGGAACAGAACCCCGACTACCTACTGACTGTTGCAGATATTCAAGCTTGGGAACATCAACACGGGATAATTCCCCCCCAAAGCCTTGTTTTATTAAACACAGGTTGGAGCCAAAAATGGCATAATCCGACTGAATTTATGAATGCCGATGAACACGGGAAAATGCATTTTCCTGGTTTTAGTTTAGCAGTGAGTCAATTTTTGCTGGAACAACGACACATCAATGGAGTTGGCATTGATACCCACGGAGTTGACGGGGGAAGCAACACCGATTTTTCCGTCAACCGGTTAATTCTTTCCCAACCGCGTATCGTCCTGGAGAATTTGACTAACCTAGACCAACTACCTCCCGTTGGTACAACCGTCGTGATTGCACCTTTACGTCTACGGGGTGGTTCCGGTTCTCCTCTGGGTATCGTGGCAATAGTTGGAGCGAATATCCCCGATCCAGGAATTGTTGCAACTCTTAATGTTTAAATCCTGCCGTAGCAGTCAATGGCTTGGTAGACTGAAATTTGTATATTTAAAATCACAAAGTCACACCAACGAGGATTACAACTCGCATTTCCTGTATTTCTCACGAGTGAGTGATAAGGGTTGGTTATGGGTTGTTTTTCCTGCTACTCCCTACTCTCCACTCCCTATTCCCTGAAGGTTTTAGGGGTTTGTGAGAAATCCGGGATTTGGGTGGATCGAAATTAACAAGAAGGCGAGAGCGATTAGGACATGGTAGATTCCCTCAAAAAACCAGGTTTTGAAGAAATTCGTCCAGGAGTCAAAGTTCCTGCGAAGGAAACCCTATTAACTCCTAGGTTTTATACTACAGACTTCGAGGCAATGGGGGAGATGGATATCTCCGTCAACGAAGACGAATTAAAGGCGATTTTAGAGGAATTTCGTGCGGACTATAACCGCCATCATTTTGTTCGGGATGAGGAATTTGATAAATCCTGGGACCATATTGATGGGGAAACTCGTCGTCTGTTTGTCGAGTTTTTGGAACGTTCCTGTACGGCAGAGTTTTCGGGATTTTTGCTGTATAAGGAACTGGGAAGACGTTTAAAGGATAAAAGCCCTGTGTTGGCTGAGTGCTTTAATTTGATGTCACGGGATGAAGCACGTCATGCTGGCTTTTTAAATAAGGCTTTGGCTGACTTTAATTTGTCTTTGGATTTAAGTTTTTTAACTAAAAGTCGTAAATATACCTATTTTGAACCGAAGTTTATTTTCTACGCCACCTATTTGTCGGAAAAAATCGGTTATTGGCGCTACATCACGATTTACCGTCATTTAGAGCAGCATCCGGAAGACAGAATTTATCCGATTTTCCGGTGGTTTGAAAACTGGTGTCAAGACGAAAACCGTCATGGTGACTTTTTTGACGCAGTAATGCGGTCCCAACCTCAAATCCTCAATGACTGGAAAGCCCGGTTGTGGTGTCGTTTCTTCCTGTTGTCAGTATTCGCGACTATGTATCTCAATGACATTCAGCGTCAAGATTTTTACGCAGCTATCGGTTTGGATGCACGGGAATATGATAAATACGTGATTGAAAAAACCAATGAAACTGCTGGACGTGTTTTCCCGGTGATCCTGGATGTGGGAAAACCAGAATTTTACGAACGTCTGGAAATATGCGTGAAAAATAACCAGAAACTCACTGCGATCGCAGAATCAAATTCTCCCAAACCAATTCAGTTCCTGCAAAAACTACCCTACTACATCTCCAATGCTTGGCAAATGGTACGCTTGTATTTTATTAAGCCGATTGATGTCGTGGTAGCGGAAGGTAGTATTCGTTAGGAATTGGAACTAACGGATTGATGTGGGATAGAGACGTAGCATTGCTACGTCTCTATTTTTGGGTGGAATTTTGCCATAATGTGGCATTGCTACATTTTTACGGGTTTTTCTGTGTTATCAACGAAATTAAAAACCATCATCCACCATCCATGACCCTGCTGCATCCCATCAATCTAATCCCCCTGATTTCCGGATTTTTAAATGTATTTTGGCTGATTTTTCCCCTTGCTGCATTTTCCCAAACTTTCCCAGGAAACGATTTGGACATTAGTCCAGAAATTCGCGAAAATAGTCCGGTTTTGCGACGTTGGTTACAAAAAGTCCCCAATATTCTCCACGAAATTAAAAATGAACCCAGCTTTCGGACTCGGATTCAGGTAGGTTATTCCCTTTTTCCTGCAAATCAAAATCGTAGTGGGGTGAATGTGGGAATTGAAGATGTATTGATCCCCAATACACCGATTACTGTACGCGGGGAGTATGAAACTAGTTTTGACGGTCAGCGTCAGAGATACGGTGCGGATTTACAGTATTATTTAAGACCTTTAGGAAGTTACGTTAACCTTGCACCCGTTTTCGGTTATCGTCATGTACAAACCAACCGTGACGATACGCATGGGGTAAATATTGGCGGAAAATTATTATTCAGTTTATCCCGTGGTGGTGGTGCGGATATTACACTGACGCAGACATGGGTCGCACCGGGAAGTCGGGAAGAGGTGGGTTTAACTGGTTTATCTTTGGGATATGCGATCGCAAAAAATCTCAGAATTTCTACGGATATTCAACAGCAAAATACGCGACGTAGTAAAGATAGTCGGGTGGGGTTGGTTTTGGAGTGGATGCCATAGGGAAGGGGAGACAGGATATTCATGTATTGAGTAATACCATTTGCCGAAATTTTTGACACATTGTCTTCCCCAGTTCCCCCTACTTACTTAGAGACGCAACATGTTACGTCTCTACTCCCTAATTTATCACGAATCTAATTGTTGTAACTCATTTAATCTGGCAAACACCTCTTGACTGTGGATTGTAGGATTAACCTTGACAAAGCGATCGCGGATTATCCCTTTGGGATCAATAATAAAAGTATGGCGCATCGACATGTATCCTAGCCAGGAACCGTATGCTTGACTAACTTTGCCATCGGTGTCTGCGAGGAGGGGAAATTTTAAACCCTCGGAATCACAAAATTCTGCATGGGAATCCACGTCATCAGCACTAACGCCAATAATTTGGGTGTTTTTCTCCAAGTACTTAGGTAAATCATGTTGAAAGCGTCGCGCTTCAATGGTACAACCAGGTGTAAAGTCTTTGGGATAAAAGTATAGAACTACCCATTTACCAGCATAATCAGATAATTCAATTTCCCCGTCACCCGTATTGGTGGGTAAACGGAAATTTGGTGCTGCTTGGTTCAACTCCGGTAGCTTTCCTCCTAAAGCCAAAGCTTCTGGTATGAAATTAACCCAACCCCAACACACTAAAAATATTGCTAAACAAGCATTCAAAAAATGACGACGGGAAACCATAAGTAAAAACCTAATCATAACTAACTTCATATAAGTTTACATAAAATAGGGAGTAGGGAGTTGGGAGAATACGGTTCGGATAAGAAAAAAATCCCAAATAATTGTAGGGAGACACGATATATCGCGTCTCCCGAAATCACCACAAAAAATTATTAACCGAACCGTATTGGGAGTTGGGAATTGGAGAAGACAATGTGTCAAAAATTTCGGCAAATGGTATAACTCAATACTACTTACCACTTTCTCACCAGAAATGCGGGTTCTGTATAAGAATATCCTGTCTTCAGTCTCCAAGATACTGTGATTTCCGTGTCAAAGTAAGCTAAATTGTTTTTAATGATTTATTAAACTAACTATCATCACGAATAATAAGGTGTCACCAGGTTCGATTTCAGTTTTCGAGAATGGATTAACGTTTATTCACCAGGAAATCCCGACAACCCCCGTTGTTGTGGCAGATGTGTGGGTGAGTGCAGGAGTCACCGCAGAACCAGAATCCTGGTATGGGATGGCGCATTTTTTGGAACATATGATTTTCAAAGGTACTGCCAAAATTGCACCTGGGGTTTTTGACCAACTAATCGAAACGCGGGGAGGGGTGAGTAATGCTGCTACTAGTTATGATTATGCCCATTTTTCCTTGACAACTGCGTCTACGTACATAGAGGAAATTTTGCCTCCTATGGGTGAGTTGCTGTTGAATGCAGCTATTCCCGATGAGGAATATATGCGGGAAAGAAACGTGGTGTTGGAGGAAATTCGTCAAGCAGGTGATGACCCAGATTGGTTGGGATATCAACATTTGATGACAAGTATATATTCCCACCATCCCTATGGGCGATCGATTTTGGGATGCGATCGCGATATTATTAAATACACTCCCCAAAATATGCGTTGTTTCCATCGGAATTTATATCAACCAGAGAATATGACGGTGGTGATAGTGGGGGGTATCAGCCAAGAAAAAGCCTATGGTTTAGTTGCTGATACATTTCGGGAATTTCCCCAAAAATGCGACCATCTCCCCTTAAAATCCGTCTACCACCAGCCGATAATCGCTGGCATACGTCGTCAAGAAATTACTTTACCACGACTGGAATCAGCACGGTTGATGATGGCTTGGGTTGCACCGGGTGCGGAAGATTTACATACAGCCTACGGTTTAGATTTGCTATCGGTTTTACTCGCAGACGGGAGAATATCAAGATTGGTGAGAGATTTACGGGAAGAACAGCAGTTAGTCCAAGGTATTCATAGCAGTTTTTCCCTACAAAAACAATCAAGTTTATTTACAATTAATGCTTGGCTGGAACCAGAATATGTTGAACGAGTGGAGGAATTAATTCGCTATCATTTATATGATATTGGCAAAAATGGTATCAGCGACAATGAACTGCGTCGATGTCAGCGCAAACTGTGTAATGATTTTGCCTTTTCCACGGAAACACCGAATCAATTGGCTGGTTTGTATGGTTACTACAGTACCATTTCCACACCTGAATTTGCCTATATTTATCCCCAAAATATTCTTGCTTTCACGACCGCAGAAATCCAAACCCTAGCCCAGGATTTTATCTCACCCCATAATTACGCTGTGACTGTTATTTATCCAGAGTGAAATTAAATCAGTCGTCATGCAAAAATAAACTATAGCAATCCTACTTCGGTAGTGAAAAATGTCAGTTTCGGCCGTACCCTCTAGAAAGGCTTTGCCTATTACTGTTAATGGTTAACAGTCAAAAACCTACTTAATAATATTTTCCGAATTCTCAACGGATTGCTATATATCCTCAAAAGCGGAGAGGGTGTTGATAAATCAAAGAGTAAAGCATGATTCCATCCCTATTTTGACCTCAAATGCTAGAGAATAAATTCTCTTTCTCACAGCTAAAGTCCTAACTTGTAAATAGGGATTGGTGAGTAGGAATGAACTACCGCAGTCCTAAATAATTTGTGAAATCTGACATGTAGGGTTGTTAACGGTTGACGGTTGACAGTTGACGCTTAATAGTCACCAGTCATCAGTCAACGACACGCTATTTTTCACGACTTAAATCGGATTGCTGTATTTTCTTGTTTGTGTGTTCAATTGATATGGGAGACTCTGAAGCAAACTGATTATGAAGTTTTCGGGATTTAATATTCATTTTAGAAAAATACTCGTTGAGATAAAACCCCCTTTTCTCACAAAACCCTAAAACTTAAAGGGAGTAGGGAGTAGGGAATAGAAGGAAAATTAATCCGTTACTCAAGGCTTACAACTTACTTGTGAGAAATCCAGGCTGTATACTGTCCTCTGTATTCTCAAATCCAAAATCCAAAATCCAAAATCCAAAATCTAAATGTCCATCTCTTTTGAAAAATCACCTGTTTATCGCACTGTTCTCGACAACGGTATTGTGTTACTTGTCCACGAAAATCCCACTGCTGATATTATTGCCGGAAGAATTTTTGTACGAGCGGGAAACTGCTATGAACCGACAGATAAATCTGGTTTAGGACATTTGCTATCGGCAGTTATCACCAAAGGATGTGCGGGGATGTCTAGTTTAGACATAGCCGAAACCGTGGAGTCGATTGGAGCAAGTTTAAGTGCAGATATTGCCGCAGATTACTTTTTATTGTCCTTAAAAACGGTGACGGCGGATTTTGCAGGGATTTTTAGTTTAGCAGGAAAAATTTTGCGATCGCCAACTTTTCCGGAAGCGGAAGTGGAACTGGAACGTCGTTTAGCGCTGCAAGATATCCGCTCCCAGTCAGAGCAACCCTTTAGTGTGGCGTTTGACAAATTACGGCAGGCGATGTATCAAAATCATCCCTATGGTTTATCGGGTTTAGGAACAGAAGAAACTGTCAGAAGCATTACCAGAGAGGATTTACTGGATTTCCACTCCTGCTATTTTCGCCCTGATAACATGGTGATTAGTATCGCTGGCAACATTACCCCCGCTGCAGCTGTTGACCAGGTAGAAAGGGTTTTTGGTAATTGGCGAGTTATCAGTAATATTCCTACATCTAAGTTAATCTTACCGGAAATTCGTTCCCAACCATGCTATTTGGCAACTGCTCAACATACCCAACAATCGATTATTATGCTGGGTTATTTTGCTCCCGCAGTGAATGAACCTGATTATGCTGCTTTAAAACTGCTTTCCACCTATTTAGGAAATGGACTTTCCAGTCGGTTGTTTGTGGAATTGCGGGAAAAACGGGGTTTAGCCTACGATGTTTCAGCTTTTTTCCCCACACGTCTATTTACATCTTCCTTTGTGGTGTATATGGGAACCGCACCAGAAAATACGGTAACGGCTTTACAGGGATTGCGTCATGAAGTGGATTTACTTTCCCAAATACCCCTTACGGAAACAGCCCTACAAGCTGCTAAAAATAAAATTATCGGTCAATATGCCCTCGGCAAACAAACAAATGCCCAAATTGCCCAAATCTACGGTTGGTATGAAATCCTGGATCTAGGAGTCAGCTTTGATCACCAATTTCAAACCATGATTCAATCCATCACCCCAGAAGACGCGATCGCAGTTGCCAATCGATATCTGCGGGAACCTTACATTTCCATTTTAGGTCAAGAGGATGCGATAGCGGGAGCTAATGGCTAAGGATATATCGCAGGTATACTCCCTTGATGCAGAGGGAGTAGAGAGGATCCACCGGGTCGTTTCCAGGGGAGTAGGAGTGGGAAAAACCACCTCCATCTCCAAGAGAAACCGAGAAACTGCGCCACACACATCTACGGTTCTGGTGTCGGTAGTACATGTAGGCTACTCTTGATGATCCGAGATTAAAAGTTAATTTATTTCTTTTGATAGTTTTATTTTTACCTCGGACATAGAAAAATTACCTAGCCTTGCTATCCAGTTATCCGGCGGTAGTTGTCTGAAGGACAACGGCAATTGTAATATAGACATGAGAAATACCGGGGGCAAATTCCATGAGAAGCAATAAGGAAAGTAGTAAATTTTGTCACTCAAAGGGTAATATCCGCTTTATAGATGTTGCCTGCAAAAAGTTCTGCCATTACCTACTAGCTTGTACCTGCGCACCATTACTGTTCAGTTCTTTGGCAATGGCATCTACACCTGTGCGTCAGGATATTGCCCAGGTGATTTCTGTAGCTAATGTGACTCGACCAAGTTTAAAGCTTGGTAGCAAAGGTAACGCTGTGAATGAATTACAAGCGGCCTTGAGATTGTTAGGATTCTATAATGGTCCAGTTAACGGCGAATATGATAACGCCACAGCAAATTCCGTTGCCCAATTTCGCCAAGCAGCTGGTTTACCTGCTGATAATAGCGTGGATGAAAGGGTTTGGCAAAGACTTTTTCCCAGTGAACCAATGGCAAATAATTCATCAGTAGGGTCATCTATCACCCCACCACGACCACCAATCTCCGCAACCCCATTCCCAATTCCCACCCAAACGGTTAATCCTCCCGCTTCCAATCAGAATATCATGAGTGTGGTTAATCCTGCACCGGAACCCCGTCCAGCGACTCCAGCACCTCAAAATACCCAACGTAGTAGTACCTCCACCACAGTTCGTACTACTAACAACAACAATACCCAAAGTAGTAGCACTTCCACCACAGTCCGTACTACCAACAACAATACTCAACGTAGTACCTCCACTTCTGTTCGTAGTAGTTCTCCAGCAGCTAAACCGACTCAAACCCAAACCTCATCCACTACAAATCAGAGACGACCAGCAAACCGTCAACCTGTTTCTCTCTCCCAATTTACCCGCAAGCCGAATATTCAGTATACCAGCGACGGTAGGCCGATTTTGCGTCTGGGAATGCGGGGAGAAGAAGTCACCTTGTTGCAACAGCGTTTACGTGCATTAGGTTATTTAAGTACTTCTGCAAATGGTAATTTTGGTGCGACAACTGAATCCGCAGTTAAAGCCTTGCAACAACGTTTTGGTTTGGAAACCGATGGTGTGGTTGGAGGTGCAACCTGGAATGTACTGTTAAGGTAAACTAAATCCAGTGTTGTGCATTCTGTATTTTGCCGTATATGGCCCCATCATTGCGATCGCATCTCAAGCGTCGGAAACTTCAAAAACTGTATCAGTTAAAAAAATACTATAATCCCGATGATGTTCCTGGGGAGCTTGTGCTTCCCACGGAAGCAACAGCAACGGAAATTCGTCTAGTTGATTACAACGAAACCGACTGGATCGAGCGTAAAAATCTGACAGTGGAGGAATGTCGTCCCTATCTGGACACCGAATCTGTCTCGTGGATTAATGTCCAAGGTTTAGGAAACCGGGAAACCATCGAAAATCTAGGGAAATTATTTGGATTACATCGATTACTCCTGGAAGACGTATTCAATATGCTGGAACGTCCGAAAATGGAGGACTACGGTGAACAAATCGTAATTATTGCGCGGATGGTGACACTCCCCAAGGAGGGTGAAAAATTTTCCCATGAACAGGTTAGTTTTGTTTTGGGGAAATCCTATTTATTAACTATCCAGGAAGAAAAATCCTACGATTGCTTTGAACCGGTACGATTGCGATTAGAGAAAAATCGCGGCATTATTCGCAAGCAAGGGGCAGATTATTTAACCTACGCCTTAATTGATGCAATTATTGACGGTTTTTTCCCGGTATTAGAGCATTTTGGCGAACGAATCGAAGATTTAGAAGCAGAAGTCATCGAAAATCCCACATCCCAAACCCTGCAAAAAATATATGCCATCCGTCGCGATTTATTACAATTACGTCGAGCAATCTGGCCACAACGGGATGTCATTAATATTTTAATCCGTGATGGTAGTAGTTTAATTAACGAAGACGTACGTCTGGGTTTTCGAGACTGCTACGACCACGCAGTTCAAGTCATAGACATGGTAGAAACCTACCGGGAACTGACCTCCGGACTCATGGATGTGTACCTTTCGGTGGTGGGAAACAAGATGAACGAAATCATGAAAACCCTCACCGTCATCTCGTCTATTTTTATTCCCCTCACATTTATTGCTGGAATTTACGGAATGAACTTCAATTCAGAAAAATCACCGTATAATATGCCGGAGTTGAATTGGTACTGGGGGTATACTGCATGTTTAGGTGTGATGTCAGCGATCGCCATTGGGTTACTATGGTTTTTTTGGCGACGAGGTTGGTTAACAAATACCTCGACGCGTATTTGAAATTGGCAAATATATATTTCGCACGCTGATATATTTCTCTCTCGGATTGTTTACTGTTGACAGGTGACAGTAGAGACGTAGTAATGCTAGGTCTTTTTAAACATTGACCGTGTAAAGTATATTCTTAATTTGTATTGATAATTCATAATCGGGAGTGAGGAAGAAAATATGTCTACAGCCAATAATAATTTATTAGTGATGACTTTTTACGTCATCGGGTTATCCTACACCTTTAACCGGATGATTGACTCCATCGATGACAAAATCAAATTTGTCATGGACAAAAAAGCCATCGAAGAAAAACTTAAAGAATACGGAATTGACGATATCGTCGGTATTACCTTGAAATTTGATCCTTCCTATGGACTCGACGAACTCAAGGAATTAACCCTCATCCTGGAAAATAAATCCGAAAATCGCGGAATTTATATCGACTGGGATAACTGCTCCATCGTTGTGGAACATAATAAATCCTCCCGCCGCGTTATCCGTAAATCCCCTGATGTCACCCGTGACCTTGGTATTACCCAAATCCCTAGCTTGGTAGCTCCGAAAAAAACCCTTGCTCAAGCACTGACTGCGGAAGATGTATTTACCTTTGATACAGAAAAACAGGTCTATTCTAATACTAAAGCACTCATAGATATTATTGGCAAAGGACTCAAAGAAAGTCCCATCAAAGCTAACAAGATTCTGTACAAAGACTTTATGAGTCGGAAGAAAACCCTGGAATTTTCCCTACAACTGGTATTACGAATCTCCGAACTGCGGGTGGGACTTGTTCCTGGGGAAGATAGACCACCGATGTATCTAATTAACTGTCCCGTCACTATTAGTAAACTTCCCTGGACCTACGCCATGCCTTGGAACAAGAGAAGATAAATACCATATCACGGTATTTACTGAAGAGGCAGTGGTCTATCGCATAATTTTAGGGGTTCGTAGTAGTGGCTTTAGTATAAAGGGACTAAAGCGCCACTACGTGCCTTTATTTACCCATCAAAATTAATTTGGTGTAAGTAGGCAGTGGTCTGTCCCATAAGTGATGAGGGGTTTGTAGTAGTGGCTTTAGTATAGAAAAAGCTTGAAAATAAAGCGCTAAAGCACTATTGCCTGCCTTTCTTTACTCATCAAAATTAATGGGACAGACCAGTAGGTGCAATGAAACATAAGACTGCAACCTAAGCAATCATTTAGCTCAAAGCCTTACTCCCGTACAGACGCGATATATCGCTTCTCTCCCTACTCCCTGATTTCAACGACAATTTGTACCACCCACCTACTTATTTAAAACTACGTCTTAGCTGAGAATGCTATTTGGGACTACTGTAGGAAACCTTACCATGCTCATCAATTGTTAAACGATGTTCACGATTGCGATCGCTTGCTAAACTACCTAAAGATGAGATTGTAATGGGAACCGCCGCAGCTATACGACCATTGACCGTAAAGGAATCTTCCCCACTACGTTTAAATTTCCAAATATGTTCTTGTCCAGGAAGGACATTACGAATTTCAAAGGTTTTATCCCTTAACTTGACTTGCATAAAATTGAGGGTATTGCTCGATTGATTTCGCAAAACCAGCATCGCTTGCGATTCTTCCACAGCAGCACATCCACGCATCCCCAAACAACATAATCCAACTAGTATTGACACAGCCCTAATTCGTTTAAACAGCACACGTTTCGATACTTTCTTTTTTAACGCCATAGCACTATCTCTCCGTACCGATAAATACTGAGAATACGTAGGTGAAATTTAAAACTTTATAATTAGATAGTGCCCAAAAATCCCGATGAGATTACAAGCTTTGAAAATATTTTGGATCTGAGAAGATTATATTTTGTACGTGGATAGATTTTCTTTTTGGTTTGTTGACGGTTGACAGGTGATAGTTGACCGTCATATTTGATGGTTGATCGACGGTTGATGCTAATACCAATTTTTGGAATTGTTAAAACTATTCCCTATCCAGACGACACAACGGGTCGTCTCTACTCCTTACCCTCACGCTTCAGACTTTTTCCGGAGACCCTATTTCGGGTTTGGTCAAAAAATAAAAAAAATTACTCTGTATGCCAAGGAGAGTTTCAGCAATTTGCTTTGGTTTTGGTATACAGAGGTAAATTGATTCATGCAGATGATTCTATCAAACACTAAAAACATCAAACCGTGTTGCCAAAATGGCAATTAATACCGTGAAGTACCAACACTTCCGCAAGCGGTCAGTGTTGGCTTCCTGTCTCATTTGCCATTGCTCTGTTAGGAACATTGCAAAAACAATGTGCGTTACCAAAAACGCTCCGAGTCTTACATTGCATCTCTGGACTTGCGTCCTTTATCTTTTTGAAAAATGGAAGGGGAAAACTGAAAACTATTCTCTATTCCCTATTTCCTACTCCCCATTCCCTACCCTACCCCTAGGAAAAGACTTGTTCAGCAGACCCTAACTAATTAGCTAAATAAATAGTTCCATAAGCGGAACCAGCAGCGACGTATTTTTTGCCAAATCGATTCAGTTCTTCTATGGTTGACCCGCTCGGAGTAGGAAGTTTTGACGTGATATTGAACCCGTGAGGGTTTTTTTCGATGATAGGATTGGTGATGGGTGGTTTGGGGTTTTTTCCCGCGAAAATGCCATTCTAGGGAAGCAGCTTTGTTGAGGTCTGCGGTTGCACGCATTTCTAGACCCAATTGGGAACAGGATAAACCTCGGTATTTATAGGCTTCGATATAGTATGGATTAGCTTTAATTGCTTGGGTAAAAAATGCGATCGCTTGTTCATAATCCCCTTGCTGTACTTTTTCTACACCCTGTTGATAGAAAAACTCAGCTGCGGATACACTTTTATGTACATTTACCCTTGTTCCGGAGGAGTTAACCGGGTTTACAGGTGCTTTTGCAACTTTATTTTCCCCATTATCCTCCACCTCCTCTGACTTTAAAGCTTGATAAGCTGCATTGATCTCCTTAATCTTTTCTTCGGCAATTAATTTATCTTCTTTTGTTGTAAAACGGTCGGGATGCCAAATTTTGACTAGTTCTCGATATGCACTCTTTATTTTCGTCTGGGAAGTTCCCGGTGTAACTCCTAGAACCTGATATGCAAGACGAATATCAAACCAGCCTCTTTGCTCCGCCATTTTTTATACTTTAAGGGTAAATTTAATATTTATTTAATATTTATATGGCAATCCATTGAGGGTTTGTAAAATCTGATATGTAGGGTTGCTGACTGTTAACCTTACAAGTCATAAATGTAGACGCGTGTAGTTCGGATTGCTATATCTATATTAACTACAGAAATTTGACTTTGAGTATTATTCCCTTGAGGTAGCAAAATATTATGATTTCCTTTCCTCAGTTAAAATTTTCAATAGAATTTTTGAAGTCAGTAAAATCCCCATTATTCACAAATCCTCAAGAGGTTGTTTTAAAAGTCGCTTTTACCACTTAACTTATTATTTTTTTATCGTTTTTTGGGAATCGGAAGAGACGCGACATGTCGCGTCTGTAGGGAAATCGGGAGTAGTCGATAACAACAAATATACTGTTTGAGCCTATTTCCTGTGTCCAAGAGGTAGTTAATAAAGTATTGATTGACACTTTTCAAACATCCTCTAAAAATGGCAGGGACTAGGGTAGAGATGTAACATGTTAGGTTTGTAGGAGAATAGAAAGAAAATCGAGAGACTATTCCAGGCTTATAATTTACTTGTGATTTATTTCGGGTAAGCATTTTCCAATCCAAAATCCAACATCTAATTACCCCCAAGTCCCATTCCCAAACCTATGAATCAGCATTTGACCTTACCACCTCATATTTCCATTCGTCGCGCTACAGTCAAAGATAAATGGGAAATTCAAACCCTATTGTTAACATGGGATGATAATCGACAGGTGGCGAATTATCATCTTTATATTCTGATGACTTGGCTGGTAATTCTGGTAATTGTTTTCATTTACAGTTGGCTACTAGCGGTATGTATTTTTGGTATTTATCTGCTTTCTGAATATGTCTTTAAATCCTATAGTACCTTTTGGGTAATTGAAGCCAATCAAGTCATATTAGGGTGTGCAGAATTAAGAAATATGCGTCAGCACTCGTTATTATTCAACGTCTGTATCAAGCGTAAATATCGACATCAAAAATTGGGGTCTTATTTAATTAAGCATATAATTCAATATGCTAAAAAACCACTATATCTGGGTTGCTATCAAGAATTAATCCCCTTTTATTCCCGCTTTGGATTTACAGTGATTAGTCCTAATCTACTATCATTAGAAATTCAGTTCAGTCTGGGATTAAATCAAGGTAATCCCATCATTCCGATGGTTCTGTGGGAATAATCCTTGTCACAAAAGTCGGGTTTTTGCGTAATTTAGGACTGGAAATAGGGAGAAGGGAGTAAGTAATAGTATCGCAGAGTGAAAATAAGTCTCATTCAACACCAAGTATCGGGAATATCCCAAAAAATTGCAAAATTTCGTTACAATTTAAGCATCAAGTGAGATTACTCTGCGCTTAAATATACTGCACATGAAACTTATCTCCGAACCTGCGATCGCGATCAAAATCAGCAAAATGAAGCACCGGGTACGGTGGAAACATCGTAGCGTCATCCAGATGGGAATTGATCAAACACGGATGGTATTGGACGACGGAAAGCAAGATCAAGGTCAGTTTTCCTTCATGGTGATGGGGGATACGGGAACTCGTTCTACCTATACCCAACACCCCCAAAGGTTAATTGCCGAATCAATGTTGAAGCATCGGGATGATTGTGCTTTTACCTTGCATACTGGTGATGTAATTTACGTTGTTGGTTCCTCTGAATATTATCCCCAAAATTTTATTGAACCCTATCGTGAGTTTTTATTTGGAGGAGAAAATCCCCGCAGTATTCGCTATGACCGCATGTTGTTTGAAAAGCCGATACTACCAGTTTTAGGTAATCACGACTACTACGATGTACCTTGGATCTATCGCTTAGTGGCTGGTAGTACAAAAAGTCTGAGGAAATTGTTTAGATACAAAGACTCAGAAATTGGTTGGCATGGTTCTAATCAGGGAGATGCATTTGCGAGGGCATTTATTGATTATTTAGCCCAGATTCCCGAAGCCGAGTTAGCACACCACTTTGACTCATTTTACAATGCCAAGACAGATACGGGTCGAGTATTGCGATATTTACCGGGATTTTTTACCCGGATTCCCAATCGTTACTATACATTTTCCTACGGGGGGATAGATTTTTTTGCCCTGGATTCTAATACCTTTAATGTTCCCACACCCATTCCCCATACCCGTGAAGGGGATGCAACCCGTCATCAACTAGAAAAACGTCGTCAACAAATCGAGCAGGAAGAAGTCGAAATTATTACTGCGATCGCCAAATTAGATCGGGAAAATCCAGAACACATAGAGCAGTTAGAAGCACTCACTGGGAAACTCAATCAAATTGATGAAATCAAAATTGATATTGAGAAGCAATTACAAGAACCGGGAAATCTCGTATATGATACTGAACAACTGGAATGGTTAACCAATCGCTTGATTGCATCATGGCAAAACCCAGAAATACGAGGACGGGTATTATATTTCCACCATCCTCCCTTTGTCACAGAAGCAACTAAATGGCATCAAGCTCAAACCTTAGCGGTGCGTCATCGTTTGCGGGAAGTTTTTGACAATGTGGAGCGGGTGATTGGCAAAGACCGGAATCAGCGTCCGATTGTTGATTTAATTTTAAACGGACATGCCCATTGTTTGGAATATTTAACCACCGCAGATACGGGACATGCTGATAGGGGGATTAATTGTTTGGTTTGTGGAGGAAGCGGTCATCGTCCCCGTCGTCAACGTGAGGACAACAATCAGTTAATGGAGGTAGTTGATGGGAAGCAGCGCAAAGTAGCTGATTCTCACCTGTTTGTTGGCTGTAATGGCTACAATTCCAAGCGTCGTTTACCCTATTCCTTTGTGCGGATCGATGTCAAAGATGGTACACCTCCGAGATTTATTGTTCGTCCCTATGTGTGGGAACGGTATCAAAAGCAATGGTTTAGTTATGAGTTAGATCCGTTTGAGTTTTAGTTCAGGGGGTGCTACCTTTGTACTTTGGAGTTGATATATTTTGGGGAGCTTTCGGGTGTAGGGGAAGAGAATGTATCACAATTTGAGTGAAATGGTATTAGCTAATTTAAGACAGCGATCACTCGTAACTGGGATAGTTTTAAGCGATCGCATGGTTAGGAGAAAGAGCGATCGCTCATAGGTGAGATGTTTGTCAGCGATTGCAGGTAGAAGGAACTTTAAATTAGCCTGACAAACCTGAGAAAGCGTCAACACATTCAACAGCCAACCGTTAACCACCTTCTAAGTCAAACCTCAGTGTATTGCCGTCCAAAGTATGACTAACACCCAAAAAATCCGAACTAGCTGCACACCCGTAATTGCTCCATTGATGCTACCACTGATGAAGTTAAATACGGTCATTCCCTCCATACCTAATGATTTCGCATCTCCAGAAATATCTGCAAATACAAAAAACGGTTCTGGAAAAGTCATAGAAACGACTATTCCCGCGATTCCGAAACCAAGTAAAGCACCGCATCCACTAAAGATAATCCATTATACAAATACCTATTTCAACTGGCCATAGGATAGGGAGTACGATAGCGCCAAAGGTTATGCAATCGGGTAGCAGGCATGGTTAAATATAAAATGTCGCCGGGACAAAGGTTAAATCTGAGTAGTTCCCAACCATGAATAGTACTATTTTTGGTTTCGACGTAGAGGGGGACAAAATTGGCATTCATGGCTGCATCTTGGACGCTCAGACAACAGAAGGGATGGGTGGAAGTGATGACAGTGGCGATCGCAACCCAAAGTTTGTTGGAGGTGATTCCATTACCAATTACCCGTCCCCCTAAAGCTGCTGCGGCAAAGGCTGGTGCAGCAAGTTCTGCAGGACTCAGCACTGCATCAAAATCAAACACCTGTTGAGCTATTCTCGCAAAATCAGGGTCAGCGTAGCGCACGATAATGGGTACATTGGGGGTGGTAGCTTTGGCGTTGAGGGCAATTTCCAGGTTACTCGCATCGTCACCACTAACGGCAATCAGAGAAACCGCAGATTCCAGATTCGCAGCTTTCAGCATTGCCGGAAAACTCGCATCACCATGAATTATAGGTATTCCTAACCCCCTGACCATGTTGATAAAACGGTTGTTGACATCGGGTTCAATGACGACGACTTCATAGCCACTTCCATGGAGAGTTTGGACTATTTTCATCCCAGTACCGCTCAAACCGCACACGATAAAATGGTGACGCAGGGGAACACGAGCGACATCCCAAAATTGTTTAAAGCGACTACCGAGAACAAAATCGTTGAGCAGAGCATACCAAATACCAAACGCGATCGCTCCCACCAGCATGATGACAACTGTAAAATATTTGATGCTTTCCGGTGCATTTTCCACAACTTTTTCATTACCCCCAGCACCGGTTAACATTCCTACGGAAAAATACAGAGCATCGATGACGGATAATTTCAATTCGGTGGACATGTAGGTCACTGTTGCCACCAGGATAATCATTAACACAACTAATGCACCGATGACAACCGAACGTGCATGTTCTTGAAACTGACGAATATGAGTTAAAATCTTGAAAAATTTGCGCAGCAGGAATTTACGCTTTGACCCGGTTTTCGGTTGGGTCGCAACAATTAGGCGATCGCCTGCTTTTAATCTAACACCCGTCATCACTGCGGACACTAAATCTAGATCACCCTGAGCAGGTAAGTAATATATAAATAAACGACTGCGATTTTCCCATAAATCCTGGAGTTTACAACCAATCCAGGGGTGATTTGCGTCGATATTCACCTCGTGAATTGGCCAAGTTTGCTGGAATAATTTGATTTGTCCAATTGCCTTATTTCCCATTGCAGCAAAGGTAAACACAGGTGCAGCTAAACCTGCTACACTCATACTTAAATGCTCTGGCAAAGTTTGATCCAGACGTTCACCCAGACTAGTATTAAAAAAGCGGTTAATAACCCGAATTGTTGGATTCAAAACCCGCGCTTGCATCATCACTGCCAAATTTAATGCATCGTCCGGACCTGCGATAACTAGGGTATTAGCCTGTTCAATTCCCGCAGCTTTAAGGGTTGCAGCAGCAGAAAGATTCCCCACAATCACATCACCCCGTGTTTCCCCAGGAATTTGCCGATGGTGAATTCCCACAACTTGCGCACCCTGTTGACGTAACAAACGAAATATCTTATATCCCGTTCGTCCTAATCCGCAAACAATTATCCGAGGTTTCATAAAAATATCGGCTACTGATTAAATCCCCAATCCACAATCTCAAATCAATCTCAAATGTTCAAATTTATTGATTGCGACTAATTATGGAAAAATTACCGGATTTTGGCAGTAGCAAGTATGTCACTCTAATTTGACCTTAAAGTTATTCAGAAACTTTGAACTTGAAACTTGAGAGAAATTCTTGACTTGAGCTAGAATTCTGTAGCTGGTATCAACAGTGGTAGAGGAATACTTCTGGGAAAGATTACCAGTCTATCGGGGGTAGCAATTATGTCACCAGAAGAACCGCTCATTTTTACCACAGAGGAAACGGCTTTAGGGGTATATCCACGTCCACCAATTTTAACCAGCTTGGAGACGAATTGGGATGGTTTTGGATTGGCTTACATGTGTCAACCAGCCTTTGCAACACCAGAAATGGCTACACCCCGGTGGCATGGTATTTGTATTTTTACACATGGCGATCGCATAATTCATGCCCAACGCAAATTAGATGGGAAAAAGCGTCTGGATGCAGTTGCAGGTGGTAATATTGTCGTCAATCCAGCCAATGTGAGTCAACAAGCAACCTGGTATGAGGAAGGGGATTTTATCATTTTGGCAATGGAAACCCAAATTTACAGGTTTTACCACAGTTAATTAGGGGTTTGAAGGTAGCGGATATTTTTGTAGTGTTGGGAAGTATTGATGTGGTAATGGGGTCAGTTGACCGTTGAGCAACAGATAATTTTTTTTGTAGAGACGCGATACATCGCGTCTCATATTCTGTTTTTTGAATTAATATTATTTTTATTATATCAATAACCTAATGATTATTAATTATGCCAGATTTGCAGTATATACACGGGTGCAATGGTGTAATTCCACAAATCCATCCTCATCACTGTGCTGGGAAATTAAATTCAATAATTGGGAGAAAACCTGTTGTTGAATATTTCCATCATTGGGAAACCAGGAAATACTTTTAACTAAACCAGTTAGTGTTTCTTGATTATATTTTTTGATATTTGGGAATATATGTAACTGCAAATTCGTAAAGAAAATACTTGTTGTTAGAGGAGCGATCGCAGTCCATAATTGTTCTGGGGTGGAGTTGTCAGCAACTGTTCTAATGATTTTATAGTATTCACCAGAAAATAGATGATTAGTATCTAAATCATTCCAAACTAAAGCAATTCTACCGGAAGGTTTAAGAACACGAGCAAATTCCCTTAAACTTGCTTCCGGAGGAAACCAATGAAAGGCTTGGAAACTGGTAACTAAATCAAAAAAATTATCCGCAAAATCCAATTTATCTGCATGACCATCTACATACTTTACCAGAGGATGGGGTTGAGCGATCGCACGCATTTTTGCATTTGGTTCCACTGCAATCACCTGTATGCCTTTTTGTGCAAGTAAGTTGGCAGAAATACCTGTACCTGCACCTATATCTGCGGCGATAAATTGGGAATTAATTGGTAAATCTCTGAAGATTTGAACAATGGCTGCATGGGGATATCCCGGTCGATATTGGTGATAATTTTCAGCTTTATCGGAAAATCGCTGAATGAATTTGTTTTCAGTTGACATATATCCTCTGGAAAATTAAATAATAAGTAAATAAATTGAAAATTTCATCAGTTTATTTTTCTCATCGTGATTTATCTGCTAATGTGCAGTTAAACATATATAAAGCTAAAATACTAATTTACAGTCGTGCGCTTGTTCTACATAACTTAGGCGCTCAACAGTTTACCATCTATGGTAAATATATATACGAAAATCCGATTTCTCGCAGCATCTTTCCCTGATCTAGGTGATTGAGAAAACGGAGTCACCGCAATCCTAAATAATTTGTGAAATGTTACATGTAGGGTTGTTAACGGTTGACGGTTGACAGTTGACGGTTAACAGTCACCAGTCATCAGTCAACGACACCCTATTTTTCAATACTTAAATCGGATTGCTTAGTAGTCAATATGTTAAATTGGGTAAATTAATTCTGGTCAAAATTCTGGTTAAAGATGTTTTCAGAAACTTATTATTTAATTCGTTCTAAAACTGATGGGAAGTATCTGACAGCGCGTCCTGATGATAGTGAGTCAGGATATTTACTGATTTTCAAGGAAAATTTTGATGCTTTGAGCTATTTAAATACCCATGCTGGAGATTTAGCAGTAAAACTTGGTGTGGAATCTATTCCTGGTTATCAAATTTCCGGTCTGTTGAAACGTTGGGGATTTATTGGGGTGGGGATAGTAGAAGATCCTCTGCTTCCGAAAATCGAGTTTTTGAGACGGGAGTAGGGAGGAGAGGAAACCCGACTTCTCCAGACGACCCGATGGGTCATCTTTACCGATTACCTGTGTTTCTGGAATTATGTGAAATCAAATCGCTGTATACTTGGATGAGTTGTTGAGCGATCGCACTCCAACTATAATGGTTTAGGGCATATTCTCTGGCATTGCGTCCCCGTTCCTGTCGTTGCTGGGGATTTGTCAAGGCTAGACTGAGTTGCTGGGTTAATTCCTGAATGTCGTTGCGACAGACCCAACCTCCGTTACAGTTGCGGACATCTGACCAAATATGTACCCCATCTGATATTACCACCGGAACACCAGCCACCATTGCTTCTGCGACGGCAATACCAAAATTTTCATAGTAGGATGGTAAAACAAATAAATCTGCAGCTTGGAGTAACGCGGACTTTTGTCTACCCGTGACAAAACCAGTTATGGTAGAGTGCGATCGCAAGCTGGAATTGTCGATTCTAGTTTGAATTTTTTGTTCGTATTCCGGGTCTTGGGGATTTGTCCCAGCCATAATAAAATGGAATTTGATTCCAGCTTGAATTAAATTTTCCAGTGCAGGAATTAAAATCTCTAAACCCTTTTTGGGGTCAATCCGTGACATAAATAAAACTATCGGTAAATCTTCCCCAATCCCAAAATCTATGCGAATGGAATTGTTCCCGACACAAACCCCCGGATTTACCCCCAAAGGAAGGATAATATCTTTTGTGGTGACACCAAAGCGAT
The DNA here is from genome assembly GCA_937973965.1 of uncultured Calothrix sp. Taxonomy (GTDB): domain Bacteria; phylum Cyanobacteriota; class Cyanobacteriia; order Cyanobacteriales; family Nostocaceae; genus NIES-3974. The sequence continues at coordinate 31,138 of CALJJQ010000005.1, forward strand.
GGGAAATCTTAGCTTCTTCCACACTGGTAAAATGTATCCCTGCTGCTTGAGCAATGTTGGCTTTTTCAATTGCTGCTGCATAGATTTGTTTTAGTCGCTTTTTTTTACGTAAATCTGCGGGGTCAAGGGTTCCTAGTGGTCGTAAAATATACGGAATCTTTTTTCGACGACAAACCCGTGCAGCAAAACTACTCACGGGAGAAAATAAAGCATGAATATGGACAATATCATACTCGTCACCGTGATTGTCCAACCATTGCAATAAATCCAGGGAAAACTTGTAGCGACGAAAGGGGGAACAGCGAAAATAGATAATTTTGTACCCATCCTGTTCTATCGGCTGATTTAAGGGTACATCTAAAGGAGCTTGACCGCGATCGCCGTTACTATCTGTTGTTAAAATTGTTACTTCTACTCCGGCTTTGACTAAAGCTGGTGCTAAACCCAAAACCATCTGACTTGGACCACCATAAATTAGAGAAATTGAAGGGACGATTTGTAATATTTTCATTTTGCTGTGAGAGCGGAATGGATTTTAGATTTTGGATTTTGGATGATAAAAAATGTTTGCAACGTATTCAGAATATAAAACGTAGTATTTGTAATATTTGTGGAGACGGAGACGTAATATTTGGATTTTGGATGATAAAAAATGTTTGCAACATATTCAGAATATCGATGCAATAGAGACGTAATATATTACGTCTCTACATCTATGTGTTTCAAATTGGTAAACTTATTTCTCCTGTATTCTGTTATTCTGACGACCCTATCCTCAATTAACTGACGATAGAATTGTAGCTGCTGTTTAGCGACTGCTGTATTGGTATACTTAGACATTGCTCGCATGTAACCTAAATTTGCTAAATTCTGTCTTAATTCTGGGTCATCAATCACACAAGATAAACATCTAGCTAATTCATCCACATTACCTTCGGGAAAAATCAAACCAGCATCATGAATCACGTAGGGAATTTCTCCTGAATCAGAACCAATTACAGGTACTTTTGCAGCCATTGCTTCAATTAAAACATGACCAAATTGTTCTTTCCAGCCAACGGAAGTCATGGTTTTAAATTTATAGGTTGTTTCTGAAGGCAAAACCAAAGTATCCATTAAATTAATGTAATTAGCAACTTCCGAATGGGGAACACTTTCCACTAAAATTACCCTATCTTGAATTTGATTTTCGACGGCAATTTCCCATAGCTGATCCTTCAGTTCCCCTCGTCCTAGTAATAAAAGTTTCCAATGGCGGTCACGGATTTTGGTTAAGGCATTAATCAGGGTAATAATTCCTTTTTCTGGCACAAATCTGCCGACAAAACCCACGACAAAATCATCCTGATGTAAACCATATTGAGCCATCAATTCTGGTTGCGATCGCGGTGCAAATACAACTTCATCTACACCTAATTGGGGCATTACCTGAATAGGTTTTTGAAAACCACGTTGACGTAAGATATCCGCACCATCTTGATTGCCACAAATGATGCCGTCGGTATGAGCTAAATTATATTTTTCTAATAATGAGATGGGAAATTTAAGTTCATAGGGTAAATTCCACCAAGTAAAAAATATATTTTTAGCTTTTAAATTTAAGAATTTATTCAAAGTAATCAGTTGTGCATAAGCAAGGGATTTAGAACCTTGCTCAACTTGGATAATATCCGGTTTAAACTCACGCAATAGTTTAATTAAATCACTTCCAAAGGTGAGTAATCCTTGGTTATTTTGACTAAAATTAGAAACTGGAACAATCCGAAAATTACCTTCATCCCGAAACTGGGTTTCAATAATTTTATTTTGTACCCCCCCAGGAATCCAACGCTGGGGGACAACCACAGTCACTTGAATATCCGATTCTAAATTTGCTAAAACTCTGAGTTTTTCGCAATTTAGGTCAACAATATAAGTATGACTAGCAACTAGTATTTTCATAATATTAAAACAAGGTTTATATATGGAAATTGAGAGAATAGCTGTTTGAGATAACCAAACCCTGGATTTCTCACGAGTAAGTTGTAAGCCTTGAGTGACGGACTAATTTCTCCTATACTCACTACTCCCGTCACGGACTATTCCCTATGAGTTTTAGGGTTTTGTGAGAAATGCGGGAAACATGTAGTTTCAACTTGGTAATTTGGATCTAATTGAGTCATTCTTGAATGTTACCTGTCTCCTCTTCCCTAATCCCCACTCCCTATTCCCTATTCCCTACATTTTCCAGCTTGATTATCTAATTGAGTGTAAACCTGTCCATTACTCCAAGTGGATTTAATCAAGGTAAATACAGCCTTGAAAAAACCTAAAATATAAAAAATACCTCGTGTGACAACTTTAATCGAAGAAGCACTTTTGTGACAAGGTGGACGACCTAAAACATGACAATCAAATAAACGTGCAAACAAACGTAGTGCTTGGTTTGTAGTGAGGTTTTTCAAACCCATTAAAAAATGATTATGATAAAAAGTTAATTGATATTTAGTCGAACGGGTGCTGATATCATGACATCCTCCCGTCTCTTCACCTAAATGAACTAAATATGCTTCCGGGTCGTACCAAATTTTATAACCAGTCTTACGTAACCGCAAACAAAAATCTGATTCTTCTCTGACTGCACTTCCGCGAAAACGCTCATCAAACCAGATATTATATTTGATAAAAATATCCCGTCGAAAAGACATATTACAACCCCGTGCAGTTAAAACTTGTTGAGGTTTAATGGTGTGAACTAAATCGATATAATACCAAGCAATACCGGGGTCCATTGCTTGGGGAGGTAGATATTCAATTATTTGATAATTTCCCTCACCTTGGGTACGTCCTTGGGCTGCATCTGCCATTTTCATTTTATCAAAAACCCTACCAGCAACTGCACCAACTTCGGGATTTTCAAAATTTTTGGCATGGGCTTTTAAAAACCCTGGCTGCATTTCTACGTCATCATCAATAAAGAGAATTATCTCTCCATCTGCACGACGAACGGCATAATTTCTTGCACCAGGAAGACTAGCCCAGTTAATGCGAAACCATTTGATTTTACCCAGATTTGCTAAATTAGTTAAATAGGATTCTGTCTCCGGTTGATGTTGCGGTGTTTGGTCTACTACTAAAATTTCATAGTGAGGATAATCCTGACGGAGAGCATCTTCTATACTTTTGATTAAAGGTTCTTCCCTTTCATAGGTAGGAATCACAACGGATATTTTCGGTAAATTCATAGTTTGATGATGTTGATATATTTAGGTAAATGTAATTAATTAAAATTAAATGGTACTGTAGAGACCTAGCATCGCTACGTCTCTACAGATAAAAATTAACTGCTAGGTACTAACCATCTTCCTTTTACTTCTAGATTTACTTTTTTTGTCTTGTTCCTCTATCGCTTGCACCCTTGCAGCTTCAATAGCTTCTAATTTATCTATTTCTGGTAGTTTTAATAAAATTCCAGCTGCTAGCCAATAGTAGACAGCAACCGGATCAACATCGAGTGGGTAGTAATATGTGTTGTAACTAATAAATAATATAAACACCCACATTGATGAGGCGTAACTACGGAAATTACGGTTTTTTATCTTTCTAGTTGTTTGCCAACAAATAATCGTGAGTATTGTCACCAACAGGAGAAAAGCAATCATCCCCACAATACCAATTTCATAAATCAACTTAGGATAATAGGTTTCAACTAGTTTTGTTTCTCCCATTGCTCGTGCAGAATTAGTCGCTCTTCCTAAACCACTTCCAAAGGGTCCAGCAACACTTTTCAAATTTTCGTGGAATTGTTCAGTAATAAATGCGTAGGGTGGAGATGCATTCCAACGACTAATGAAGCTATCTAAACGTTCTTGGATAATTGTTGGATTACTAACTATTGCACCTCCTAAAAGTACCACCAACCCCCCAAAAATGGGTACAAATTGTTTCAGGTTAGCAACTTGTCCTGTTAATATCAATTGCAAGACAAAACAAGTGGGAACCAATGCTAAGGCAATCCGTTGTCCGGAAATAGCAGCATTAATAAACACCATTGCCATTGAACCCAAAGAGATAAATCTCCACAATAGGGATGGGTCACTAAACCCAGTGGCAAAGGTAAAAAATGTGCTAGAAATTAAAAACCAAGCCCATTGCCAAGGTGCTACAAAGGTTCCAGGAAGCCGAATCATCCCCTGGGATGGACTGTATACTAAAGAACCACCAAAGTAACACCGTGCATCCAATGTGGCTTTGAATAAGTCTGCACCTGTTAAATGATCGGTTCCTTCACAAATCCCTGTGAGTAAGAAAATATACTGTATTAAGCCTAAAACACAGCAACTGAGGATTAAAATGATTTGAAAACGAGAAATCATCAAAAAATCCCGTTTGTTGCGAATCATGTAATAGGTGCAACTAATAAATGGAAGATAGCCTAAAAGCACTTTTAATCCTAAAATACCCATCCCAATCGGAAATTCTTTAGTTGGTGCTGCGAAGGGTTTTACAGGGGGTGGATTAAATTGCTGTGCGACGTTTGCGAGGAGAAAGGTAATTCCACAGCATCCTAATAAAATAAATAGGGGGGTTTTAATTCCCTGGGGAAGTATCAATGGTAAACGTTGTTTTTGTAAATTCTGAAATAATCCAATCGCTGCTGGAATATAAAATGCATCTTTCGCTAGCTGCAAAATAGGACTATTACCGATGTAGTAAGTGATTGTTCCCCCAAAAGGTACGTAAATAATAAATCCAATTAAAGCTTGACGTGGATATTTATAGGACAAACCCATAACTATCACCCCTAAGACACCGGGAATAGCTGCTTTAATTCCAGCTGCTAAAAATAAAATTAATCCTAAAAGTAATCCAATACCAATTGTTTTACTAGCAAAGCTGATTAATTCTTGGCGCTCCCGCATTTTTTTGCGTTTAATTGCCAATTGTTCTTTTAGCGTCAAAGTGGCTTCATTTTTGGAGGTAGACTTCTTCTTTTTGCTGGGAGACTTAGGTTTAAACATGCAACTTAAATAAACAAAAAATGGGAGATAAATTAAAATTTAAAATGCAATATTTGGGTTGAAAAATTGACGATTAATTTCTCTTAGGCAAATCTGATGATTTATGTTTGGAAATAAAATGGGAAAAATTTTATTTATTAACATTAGGTGAAACAGATTCTGTGACTGTTTTGTTCATCAGGGAAACAAAGTATAAAAAAATACAGTAAATTTGAATGGGTGTGGTAAAGTATGTTACTCCAGTCTGTTATACCCGAAGTTAATCGAAATGCATGTAAATTCAGTATAATTGCGAGTAATGAGGGGATATAAATGATATTTTTGCCAAAATAACAAAATATTTATACATTTTTCCTGGATAGACTTGACAAAGATGTAACAAGTAAGAAGATTAACTATACAGCCAAATTAAACGATAAAATTTACAAATAATGCGTGTAATCGGTTTAATGAGCGGTACTTCCGTCGATGGGATAGATGCTGCACTAATTGAGATTGAAGGGGAAAATCTGGATATACAAGTGGATTTAATTGCAGGTGCGACTATTCCCTATCCAGAAACGATACGGAGTCAAATTTTAGCAGTCTGTGCCGGGGAACCACTGACAACGGCGGCCTTAGCAGATTTAGATGATGCGATCGCAAGTTGTTTTGCCACAGCTGCGTTGGAAATCCAATCTGGCCATCCTCCAGCCGAATTAATTGGCTCTCATGGTCAAACAATATACCATCGCCCTCCGAACGCATCCCTGGGCTATAGTTGGCAAATTGGCCGGGCTGACCTGATTGCCCATATCACTCAAACCACGACAATTAGTAACTTCCGGGCTGCCGATATTGCCTGTGGTGGTCAAGGAGCGCCAATGGTTCCCCGTGTTGACGCGGCTTTATTAAGTGATACAACGGAATCAAGATGTATTCAAAATATTGGAGGAATTGGTAATGTTACGTATCTACCTGTGGCTCAGGGTGACTGGTTAGGAGGAATTCGTGGTTGGGATACAGGTCCTGGCAACAGTTTAATTGATTTAGCCGTCAGCAAGTTAACAAATGGGGAAAAAACCTACGACCAAAATGGAAATTGGGCTTCCCAAGGTATACCCTGTGATCAATTGGTGAAAAACTGGTTACAACACGAGTATTTTCATCAAGTTCCCCCTAAATCCACAGGAAGGGAATTATTCGGTGTTGCTTTCCTGGAAAAATGTTTCCGCGATGCTGATGAATATCATCTGGAACCAGCAGACATCCTCGCTAGTTTGACCGAATTAACTGCTTTATCCATAATCCACGATTATCGGGCTTTTTTAACCTCCATGCCAGACCGGGTTTTATTATGTGGAGGAGGAAGTAAAAATTTATACCTAAAATCACGACTACAAGCTGGATTAGACCCCATACCAGTAGTTACCACCGATGATTTTGGTGTGAGTGCAGACTTTAAAGAAGCGATCGCATTTGCAGTTTTGGCTTATTGGCGGTATCAAAACGTACCAGGTAATCTGCCCGCAGTTACAGGAGCATCCCACGAGGTGATTTTAGGTGAGATTCATCCCTCTGTTTTCAATAGGGAGTAGGGAGCGATATATGGAGTAGGAATGAGCTATTTTTTGTATCAGCAGTATATGTAGGTCATTCCTGTATCCTATATCCTATATTCTAGGTTTGTAAATCAAAATGGCTTTGGTAATAGCAGGGGAACGTAGTGGAGTGGGTAAAACCACGGTTACGTTAATGTTGTTGGCTGGGTTACGTCGTCGGGGATGGAAAGTACAGTCCTACAAGGTTGGTCCTGATTATATCGATCCGATGTTTCATGGTTATGTGACGGGGCGTGCTTGTCGCAATTTAGACCCAATTCTCACCGATGAAGCCTACGTACAAAGCTGTTTTCGTCAACATCTAGCGGATGTGGATTGTGCTGTTGTCGAAGGGGTGATGGGTTTATTTGATGGGGTGATTGGTTCCGGGGGTAAAGGGATTCCTTGGGGAAGTACAGCTCATGTGGCAAAGTTGATTAATACACCTGTTGCTCTGGTGTTGGATTGTAGCCGGATGTCTGGTTCGGTAGCTGCTGTTGCTTATGGTTTTGCGACTTTACACCCTAACTTGAATATAGCAGGGTTAATTCTGAATTCTGTTGCCAGCGATCGCCATTTGGCAATTATTGAGGATGCTTTATCTGGTTTAGGTTTACCGATTTTAGGTGTTTTGCGTCGGGAGACGGATATTCGGATTCCTGACCGTCATTTAGGACTAGTTCCGACGGAAGAGTTGGGAGAAATTGATCATGTGATGGGACGGTTGGCTGATTTGGCTGATACATGTTTTGATTGGGAAAAGTTATTACCTTTATTAAGGATTAAACCTTCAGATAGAAAGACAGAAATCCAGAGCAAGATAGTGTCCTCAGTTCCAAAAGTGAGAATATTAATTGCCCGCGATCGCGCTTTTAATTTTTATTACCAGGATAATCTTGATTTGTTGGCAGAAGCGGGTGCAGAATTGGTGTTTTGGAGTCCATTAACGGCAACGGAATTCCCAGAAAATATCCAGGGAATGTACTTGGGGGGAGGTTTCCCGGAAGTGTTTGCACAGAAATTAAGTGCTAATCAAGAAGCATTATTGGCTGTTAAACAAGCAATTTTTGCCGGAATTCCCACCCTCGCAGAATGTGGAGGTTTAATGTATTTATGTGAACAAATTATTGATTTTGCAGGTAATCAATGGCCAATGGTTGGTGTGTTACCAACTACAGCAATTATGGGTCAAAAATTAAAGTTGGGATATCGACGGGCTATCTGTTTGGAAAATAGCCTATTTGGTCAAACTGGTGAGGTTATTTGCGGACACGAATTCCATCGTTCTGATTTACAAAATCTCAGTTCCACACCTTTATTTAAAACCTATCGGGTTGATACAGCAGAATTTGTAGCTCAGGAAGGTTGGCATACACCAGCTAATCTCCACGCATCCTATATTCACACACATTGGGGAAATAATCCCTCCTTTGTCCAACGTTTTTTAGATTTGGTGCGAAAATTTGGTGTTGCGGAATAATTTATCGAAACGTAGAGACGTAGCATTACTACGTCTACATGACACAACGTAAAATTTTCAATTCCAATTCATATTGGTATTCCACAACCCCCAAAATTGAACAAAAAGAAGAGACGTAATTCTTCGATTTTACGTCTCTGTTAATCAGGGTGTAGGTCAAAATTAAGCCAAAATTAAATCTATCACTTAATTAACTGGCTAAATACTCATTCATCCCATTTTGGGCTTTACGTAGCTTATTTAAAGCCTCCCGTTCAATTTGTCGAACCCGCTCCCGACTAATATTCAATACTTCACCAATTCTGGCTAATGTCATCGCATTCCCATCTGCTAAACCAAATCGCAGGGAAATAACTTCCCTCTGTTGCGGTGTTAAATCCGCCATCATGGTTTGTAAATCTTCAGAAAGGGCTGATTGAGTGACAAACTCCTCCGGACAAATATTCTCATCTTCCAACATTTCCCCTAATTCCGTATCCTGGTTATCACCCATCCGTAAATCCAGAGAAAGCGGTAAACGAGATTTTTCTAAGTATTCTCGCACTTGAGCGGGTGTTAATTTAAGTTCCTCTGCTAATTCACTGATACTAGGCGCATGTCCGAGTCTTTGAGATAATTGTCGCTGGGCTTTCTTGATTTTATTCAGCTTTTCGGTAATATGGATAGGTAGGCGAATTGTTCGACCTTTTTCGGCGATCGCGCGTGTAATTGCCTGTCGTATCCACCAATAGGCATAGGTGGAAAATCGGTAGCCTTTGGATGGGTCGAATTTCTCTACCCCCCTCTGCATCCCAATACTTCCTTCCTGAATTAAATCCAATAAGTCCATATTCCGCTTAATGTACTTCTTGGCGACCGAAACCACTAACCGTAAATTGGCTTCAACCATTTTCCGTTTGGCGATTTCACCTTCAGCAAGGGCTAATCTCAATTCCTCCGGTTTGATGTTTGCAACTTCAGCCCACTCCTCTAAACTTGGCTGTTTTCCCCACTTTGTCGCCAACTCATCCCGAATCTCCGATAAAGCTGTTGCTCTCTGTACCTGTTTGCCATAGTGTATTTCTTCCTCGTGAGTTAGGAGCGGTACTCTGCCAATCTCACGCAGATAAGTCCGCACGAGGTCTGTGGGTGTCTGGGCGGTCTTCATAGCGCGAATCTAAAGTAACTATAGGGTTGATTAATTAGGGTGGGATTTCTGGTCAATAAATGTATTCGAGCCAAAAACAGGGCTACATTCCTTTGAATGTCTGTCCTATTCCCGTTCGCGATGTGGTAGCTGTCACTCAAGAGATATATATTTTTTGTCTCTGTATTCGCCTAAAGTTACAGCTTTTCGCCTCTACTTACAAGTATCTTCAGTTAGATAAAAGGTAATCGAGTGAACATTTTGATCTGGTTGATCCGTTGACTCAATTCTGCTTTCATTAAATATTGTAACATTTATTAGAAAATAGTCCAACAAAAATATTTCCTTGTGACAATCGGACACATACCCTATAAATTAAGGCATTTTCCCGGTTTTTAACAGAATCTTTTGCCTATCCATACCATAGGCTAATCCCCATGTTTTCTGAAAAGATGTCAGTGTTTGTTCGCAAAACTTAATTTATCGGCCAAGAGAATCTTATAAAACATTGGCAGTAGGGAGTAGTGGTCTGTCCCATTAATTTTGATAGGTAAAGAAGGGCAGGTAGTAGTGCTGTAGCACTCTCAAATCAAGCTTTTTCGAGGCTAAAGCCACGACTCAAAACCCCTTAGAACCTATGGGACAGACCACTGCTAGGGTTCAGGGAAAAATTACACTATCACCGACGAAAAAGCCTTCTTTCCAACTACCTACTGCTTACTGCTACAATATTCCTGAATCACCCGCACGTCTAAATTCGTTTTTTGCAGGGCGCGGATAGCTGCGGCTGTGGCTTTGGCTCCGGCTATGGTAGTAATAATGGGGATTTTATACATTAAGGCAGTACGTCTGATTAAACGTGCGTCGGTTTGAGCTTCCTCCCCAGAGGGAGTATTAATAATTAGTTGAATTTTGCGGTTTTTAATCGCATCGAGGACGTGGGGACGACCTTCGTGGAGCTTTAAAACTAATTCCACATCTATACCGTTTTCCTGGAGGACTTTACGGGTTCCACTGGTGGCGATCGCAGAAAATCCCAGATCGATTAATTCCTTAACAATCGGGATAACGAGATTCTTATCGCGATCGCTCATGGATACAAAGACCGTACCACCCAGGGGTAATTTTTCTCCCGCACCAATTTCCGCTTTGGCAAAGGCTCGACCAAAATCGCTGTCAATTCCCATTACTTCCCCTGTAGAACGCATTTCTGGTCCGAGGATAGTGTCTGTACCGGGAAATTTATTAAAGGGTAGCACAGCTTCTTTGACGGCAATATGATTGGGGATGATTTCCTTGGTAAAGCCTAATTCAACTAGGGTTTTACCGGACATAATTAGGGATGCCAGTTTCGCTAGTTGGACTCCCGTCGCCTTTGATACAAATGGCACTGTGCGGGATGCTCTCGGATTGGCTTCAAGGATGTAGACCTGGGGTGAGTAGGTTTGGGTTCCCACCACGGCAAATTGAATATTCATTAACCCCACCACCTTCAATGCTTGGGCTAACTGGGTTGTCCAGGTGCGGATTTTATCGAGAATTGCTGGTGGCAAAGATATGGCTGGCAAAGAACAGGCCGAATCCCCTGAGTGAATACCCGCTTGTTCGATGTGTTCCATGATACCACCTATCACCACCTGTCCCGTGCGATCGCAAATGGCATCCACATCAACTTCAATGGCGTTTTCCAGGAATTTATCGATGAGGATGGGGTGGTCGGGTTCGACTTGGACGGCAAAGTTCATGTACCGTTCCAGTTCTGCATCGGAATAGACGATTTCCATTGCTCGACCACCGAGAACGTAACTAGGACGGACAACTACGGGATAACCAATGCGTTTGGCTACCACCAGGGCATCTTCAAAGTTACGAGCGATACCGTTGGCAGGTTGGTCTATTTGTAATTGTTGCAGAATTTTCTCAAATCGTTCTCTATCTTCGGCTGTATCAATGGAATCGGGAGAAGTACCCCAAATTTGGGTGCTGGAATTGGTAGCTTGTAAATATTTTTGCAGGGGAACAGCCAATTTTAAGGGAGTTTGACCACCGAATTGAACGATGATACCGACGGGTTTTTCTGCTTCGATGATGTGAATCACATCTTCCTTGGTGAGGGGTTCAAAATATAAGCGATCGCTAGTGTCGTAGTCAGTGGAGACAGTTTCTGGGTTAGAATTGACCATGATGGTCTCGTAACCTGCATCCTTGAGGGCGTAGGCAGCGTGACAACAACAGTAATCAAATTCGATTCCTTGACCGATGCGGTTAGGACCACCTCCCAAAATCATCACCTTGGGTTTATCGCTGGGTAAAACTTCCGTTTCACTTTCGTAGGTAGAATAATAATAGGGAGTATAGGCGGCAAATTCGGCAGCACAGGTGTCAACGGTTTTGTAAACTGGATTTACACCCAAGCTTTGTCGGTAGGAACGAACCTCATCCTCAGTGGTTTTGGTGGCAAAGGCAATTTGGCGATCGCTAAATCCATAACGTTTCACAGCAAACATTTGTTCGGCGGTAATTTGTTTGAGGGGAGTGCGTTTAAGGAATTTTTCCCCTTCGAGAATTTCCTGCAATTTATCTAGGAACCAGGGGTCAATCCCTGTTAACTCGTAGATTTCCTCATTGCTGATTCCCAGTAGCATTGCATGACGCAAGGCAAACACCCGTTCCGGATTCGGTGTACGCAATTGAGCGCGGATTTGTTCCCCACTGGGTAACTTTTCCTTGATGTCGCATCCCCACCCAGCGCGTCCTGTTTCTAGGGAACGTAAGGCTTTTTGGAAGGATTCTGCAAAGGTGCGACCAATAGCCATCGCTTCCCCTACCGATTTCATCTGGGTAGTCAGAACCGGATCGGAACCGGGGAATTTTTCAAAGGCAAAGCGGGGAATTTTCGTCACCACGTAATCTATGGTCGGTTCAAAACAAGCAGGGGTTTGTTTAGTAATATCATTTTGAATCTCATTTAAACAGTAACCCACAGCCAACTTAGCGGCAATTTTGGCAATCGGGAAACCCGTTGCTTTCGATGCTAAAGCCGAACTACGGGAAACCCGGGGATTCATCTCAATCACCACCACATCCCCATTGGTGGGATTAACGGCAAACTGGATATTGGAACCACCAGTTTCCACCCCAATTTCCCGAATAATTTTGATGGCCATATCCCGCAAACGCTGGTATTCCTTATCCGTCAGCGTCTGTGCCGGAGCCACCGTAATCGAATCCCCCGTATGGATACCCATCGGGTCAAAATTCTCAATCGAGCAGATAATGACCACATTATCCGCCAAGTCCCGCATTACTTCCAGTTCATATTCCTTCCAACCCAACAAAGACTGGTCAATGAGGATTTGGGAAACTGGAGAAGCATCTAAACCAGCTTGGGCAAGTTCGGCAAACTCCTCTTCATTATAGGCAATACCGCCGCCCGTCCCCCCCATTGTAAACCCAGGACGGATAATTAATGGATAGGTACCAATTTGTTTTGCGATCGCCTTTGCTTCCTCCAATGAGGAAGCAGTCCCACTCGGACACACCTTCACGCCGATTTTCGCCATTGCATCATTAAACAACTTCCGGTCTTCGGCTTTTTCAATCGCTGCAAGTTTGGCTCCAATCAATTCCACACCATACCGTTCCAAAGCACCATTTTTCGCCAAGGCAACGGCAATATTTAAAGCCGTCTGTCCCCCCATCGTCGGTAACAAAGCATCCGGACGTTCTTTCGCAATTACCTTTTCCACCAACTCCGGGGTTAATGGTTCGATATAGGTACGGTCAGCCATATCCGGATCAGTCATAATTGTCGCCGGATTCGAGTTGATTAACACCACCTCATACCCTTCCTCACGCAGCGCTTTACACGCTTGGGTACCAGAATAATCAAACTCACAGGCTTGTCCAATTATAATCGGTCCAGAACCAAGGAGAAGAATTTTGCTCAGATCGTTGCGGCGGGGCATATAGTTAGTCTATTGGAGTACGAGAATACAAACCTGACTATTTTAAAGGTGTTTCGTACCGATCAACTCAAATCCTTATCAATTTTTCTTAACTTGACCGCAAAATAATTATACTCCCAACTAAGTCAGGAAACTATTACATCAAAGCCTTTCTTGCCAACAAGGAACAGTGAAGGGAAGCAAAAATTTTTATATCCTATTTTGGGATTATCCTAAAATGGGTTTATTGTAGTTGAGGTACACACAGCTTAGGGTCGAGGACGATGATATCTCTTTCTCGGTATGAGTATGACATATATTGATGGTCAACAAAGGTTAGCAACTCTGAGTGTAATTGCGATCGCTGTAATTGAGCAGATTCAAAAATTAGTCGATCAAGATGAGGAAAAGGAAGCTAATCGGGAACGACAAGAAATTTTAACACGTACTTTTTTGGGTGATAAAAATCCTCTGTCTCTGCGTTATTCTAGTAAAATTCGCCTTAACGAAAATAATAATGATTTCTATCAAAGTAATTTGATTAATCTGAGAAGACCAATAAATATTCGCTCTCTGTCCAAATCTAATCAGTTGCTTTGACAGGCTTAGTTTTTTATCAATCATCTGGGAGAACTTACAGATGTAGTTGTTAGTGGGGAAAAATTAGCTGGTTTTTTAACTGATACTATTGCCCAAAGACTCCTTTTTATTCAAATCAATGTTGAAGATGAACTCAATGCCTATACGGTTTTTGAGACATTTGAGAAATTTCTCCAAGATTTTTCTTTACTCGCAATTCCTACCAGAGGACAGAAGAAAAAACTAGTGCGTTATATTTTGTACAAGCTAGAGATGGATGCATCAGGTATAGACGTTAACATCTATAGCTTCTCTATTGAACATATTTTACTTGAATCACCAAGTACCCAGTGGCAGCAAAATTTTCCCAGGGATGCTCAGATAGAAGATATTGTTTACCGTATTGGTAATTTAACTCCCCTAGAACCTTCCTTAAATCGACAAATCGGGAATGATTTATATCCAGTCAAACAAGAGGTTTACCAGCAGAGTGTGTATAAATTAACCCAAAATATTTTGGCGGAGGAATGGAATCTCAATACACTGGGAACTCGACAAAAATACTTGGCACAAAAGGCTGTCCACATCTGGAAGTCTGATTTTTCTTTGTGAGTAAAAAACAGGGCGATCGCCCACCAATCGCACCTGTATGAATCCATCAAGTTCTATCAATTAAAATCAGGAATCTTGCTGATTCAAAAACTTAATTTTGAGCAGCTTGTACAAAACCCAAGGTCAAGCTATCTTTTGCGAGGAAATGGGTTAAATGATACGCTCTTTCCTCCGCCGATAACAGCATTTTTTCATAGATAAATCTAGTACCTCTATCTCCTAAACTTTCAGCTTGAGCAGCTTGACGACGAATTAAGGCAATGATAGCTTGCTCTGCTTGCAAATCATTTTCTACCATTTGACGGCAAGAATAAACACCATCACCTTCCTGCTCAAAGCAGCACAATTCGGCCAATTTACTAAAGGTTGCAGCAGGTACACCACCTAAACCATTTAAACGTTCACCAATTTCGTGGATATGTTCCTGTACTTGCTTATAGCTATCATTAAAAAACTCATGTAACGCGTAAAATTCAGCACCTTCAACTACAAAATGATGTTTTTGATATTGCAATGATAAAGCTTGAAAACTTGCTAAAACAACATTAAAACCTTCACATACAGGTGTGGTGACACTCCGATCAAGTAATACGGGATTATCGTAAACTTGTCCAAAATTTTGCACCAAAGTTTGTGTATCTGCCATATCGTCCTTACCTTAAAAAACAAAAACTAGTAGTTTGATGTTCACAATACTAGCAATTTTAGAAAGTAATGCAATCCGCCGCAATAGCCAAGAGTTTTATTTTTTTAATCCCCATATCATGCTTTTTTTTACAGTATTGCGAATATTTATTACCTTAGTAATAAATACTTTTTGCGCTAACTTTGCAGGCAAAAACCAGATAAATCAATCAAATTTACGATAACAAACCCATCAAGCACTCAAAAAATATGACAAATCATCTGTAGATAAAATCACTCCTGATAAAGCTTTGCACCAGTTACCCCTAACCCGATCCTGGAGATAACTTAACAATGTCTTATGATTCCGGTGATGTAATTTGAAATGGATTTCCACAAAAAGATGGCTATTGGTGAGTATAAATACTTGATGCTTCCTGTAGAGACAACCCGACGGGTCGTCTCTACTCCCTGAACTCAAAGAAAATTTGTACCACCCGCCTACTTAGAGGATGTTTTAAAAGTCGATTTTAATACTTGAATTATCTGGGAATAGGAAGAGACGCGACATGTCGCGTCAGTACTCTCGAAGGAAAAATCAGCTTTATAACCCCATGTCCAGAGTCAGGACAATAGTCAAAATAGTGTTAATACTTGACAAACAACCTTTTACAAGGCTTTGAAGCTCTATAAAAGGTTAGGATATTTGACAAATAATTATGTATTTCTACTTGTAACTGACTGGCATGGAATTATTTATTACTACTATGGGTAAGGTTTTTTCAAACCAATTAGTTGGTAAATTTTGCTCTTTTCCGGCATTGTTAATTATCGTGATTATTCTTTTCATGTCAGCGACTTGATGACGATAACAGCCATTTGAACCATTTCCAGCCATTAAGTTACCAACTCGTCCGTGAAATCCAAAATTGATGGGATTACCGTTTTTATCTTTCTGGTTTTGAGGAGAATAAAAATTGCCATAGGCAGGTTTAAAACTAGCACTATTGTCACGATGAATATAGTCTAGTGTGTATATTCCTGGGGGTGGATGCCATTCGTAATATTTTGCTCCCACAGCATTAAAGCTTTCTCGATAAATCTGACCATTTTTGCGTTGATAAATAAGTGTGGTTGTCACTTTTTGTGAGGTTTCTCCAGTCTCAAAGATGATAATTATAGGAGATGTAATTTTTGTTTCTGGATTATGACCAAAGGTCTTTAAGCAAGCTGCGATAGTTTGTTTATCTCCGGTTTGTGGCTTGCGGTTGAGTAATCCATTTAGGCAATTATTTTCTGTTATTTCTAGGGTTGGGTCGTGGTAGATGTTCTGATGAGAATTGAAGTAATTGTAATTGTAAGTATATATTTGTGCTGCATCCGATTTTTGCAATCGGAGAATGGGATAGGTTGAAATGAAAGTGGCAAAGATTAACCCTACTGAAAATACTATTCGATGCAAATTATCTAGCAAACTGATGGCCATCTTCATGCTCCGGTAAATGCTGAATATCAAGCCAAAAATTAATCAGCAAAAAATCGTTCCCAACCCTGAACTAAAGACAAACAAAAGCGATCGCATTTTTGCAGGGGATGTTCTCGTAGTAATTTGAGATTGCTGCCAAAAATTCTCGAGGTCGCTACAGCACAGAGTGTTTGAGCTTCTATTAATTGTTGTTGGCTCTCCTCAAGTTCAATCAGGGTGGGAGGATGCTGTCCGATTTGCAGCAGCATAATTTTGTACTCCCCTCCTTCGTAATCCGTCAATTCAGACCTCCAAGACTTTCTATATTCATTACGCCATTGGGGAAGAGTATTTCCAGTAACGGTTAACTGAACTGGTGTTCTTAAAATCACACCGTTGTCTAGAAAGTTAGTTGATATGGGGTTTTGTAAAGTACAGCCATGATTGCGATTGAATGTCACGATTCCAGGTACTACTTCCCGTTTGATAACTTTGACCACGGGTTCTGTTAATTGCAGTTGTTCTATATCTCTGGAATTAAGGACTGGAGTTTGAGCTTGAATCTGATTACAAGGTAAAGCAGCTAAAAAACTAGCAATTATCAAGTGAAAAATAATTTTCATCCTAACCTCCTTGAACAATAAGTCATGTTTCAAGGTGATTAAATCTCAGAAATTTCTTGTCTTCGTCAATCTAGAGGAAATTGGTAGATGCTTCCTTGTAAATTTGGTTGGTGAATCGGAGGGATTTAATTACAACCTCGTGCTGTACAGTTACGAGGTTTTTCCCTTGGTGGAATGTTAGTAATTTCAATCGAACCTTGGGTGCGTTCAATTGGAGTACAGTTGGCGATCGCATAAATTTCTGCTTCTTGACGAGTGACTACACCACTACTGAGACGTTGTTCAAAGGCTTGCTGATTGTTGATGACGTTGATTGCGGTTTGAAAGGCTGTATTCATCTTTTCTTGGACACTACCACGATTTTCAATTGTGTCTATCTGGGTATTAGATATGTCTAAAGCATAACCAAAGCCTCCACCCGCAATTCTTCTCGGTTTGAGGGCAAAACCTTGACGGTAAGCAACGCTTGTTCCACAGGCTGAACGGTATTGAAATGAGAATGCTTCACCACCAGTACCGGGTGCTTGGGAACCAAATTGAATGCTGTTGTATTGGTCTCCATCGACTTTTACTTGTGTGGATGGTGAAACAGTACTTACACCAGTGGTTACAGACATTTGATTTTTTTGCTCTCCGATGGATGCACTCGCTTCACCACCTTGACTGACGTTTAAATTTGTGTTGCTACTGTTACCGCTATTCCTAATTTCGACGTTGGAATTGCTAGTGCTAGAGGAGTCGGAACTAGAGTGGGAATTAGACCTGGAACTGGAATTAGCTGGGGCAATCACATTGGTATTTGTGCCACCATGTTTGATATTTTGGTTGATGTTCGGAACCGGATAGGTATGACCACCGTGACCACCATGATTATCTTGGTGGGGTGGTCGGGATGGATGGATTTTTCTGGGAGAACCATAAATTGCTGTGTTGCTGGCATCACAACGAGGATCTAATGGTATATTGTCGTTTCTGGCTTCACAATTTATTAATTGGTTTAAAGTACCAGTTGGATTGATTGTCAAGTTTCTTCCGTTGACGAAGGTCTCTGGACCAATGGCTCTACCATTAATTTCTTGGTTGACAGTTTGGGCTAAAACTGGATTTATGGCCAATACAGCAGTAGCAGAAAAACCTACCAAACTAATTACAGAATTTTTTGAGAATGACATAATACCCTCCAATTAATCTAAAGTATTATGGACAAGTCGGTAGTCGTAATTTACTCACGAATACTGGGGAAACAACAATTTCAAAGCATCTAATCCGGATTTTTCACAAACCCCTAAAACTTACAGGGAGTTGGCAGTAGTAGGAAAATTAACCCGTTAGTCAATGCTTATTACTCACTGGTGAGAAATACATGGTAAGTATCCGTTAGTATTTGAACTAACTCCTTGCTGCATAACTTGGTAATTGAGGTATCCGCAACTCAGTCAAATAATTCTGCGATCGCTTTCCCTGTCTTTTAATGGTTGATACAATTACGGCTTGGGATAATTCTGCAAATCTTGCCGCCATTAATTTACAAAGTCTTGATGATATTTTTGACCAAACCGAAATTAAAGTGAGTTATTCTCAGCAAGTTGTCAACAAACCCTCTGGACTCAGAGTGTCGGTTGGACTTATTTTTAAATTTTATTCAGTATTTTACCTGTTGACAATTAGGTCGCTTTATCCTTTACACCTGTTTTCAAGCTAAAACATAAATGTGAGGAACTTGTGAAAAGGTCTTATTTTTGACATTAAATTTCATTTTCCAGGTGGAACTGGGCAAAGATGAATGATATGGGAGGGGAGACTGACCATGTATTAAATAAGCAGTCAGTTAGATGAATTTTCAAAGACTTGGATGGAAGGACAAATGGCTGTAGGAAAAATCGCTGATATGTCTGCTCATATATTTTCACACATCACCTCTACTTAAAGTTTCGCAAAAATTAGCTGGATAACACCCTGGGATTAGTACGGTTACAACTACTTTCACTCGAACTAGGAATTGTTACATTAGTTTATGGAAATATATTTGAATTTCTGCGTAGCCAAACCGATTACAGACATTTAAGATTAGAATTGCGGATGATTGCTATTCCCTATTTCCTATTCAGTCAAACAGGAGGTAACTGTGAATAATCAACCAAACCGAGTCTCAGATTTTCACAACGGTGATTCCGAAACTGGAAATTTACTATGGCAATATCTCAAATCCCTTAGTCCTGAGACTGTCAACCAACTTTCAAAACCAACTTCCCCCGAAGTCTTCCAGGTAATGGAACGTAATATCATTGGCTTGTTGGGAAATCTCCCCCCCGAACAGTTTGGCATTACAATTAGTACCAGTCGCGAAAACTTGGGAAGATTATTGGCTTCGGCGATGATGAGTGGGTATTTTTTGCGTAACGCTGAACAACGTATGCATTTTGAACAAACCCTGCAAGCGACTGCATCATCAAGTCAGGGCGTAAATGAAGATATGATTTAAGTGACGGGATTTGGTGATGGGCTAAGATAGGGAAGTTGTCAATCTGTGGTAGGAAGGCAAATTCCATGAGTGTCAGGCAAATTTCACCTGTTCCCCATAAGGTAATTGGGGTGGCGGTAATTTGGAATCAACAAGGGGAAATTTTGATCGATCGTCGCCTTCCCTATGGAAAAATGGCGGGATTATGGGAGTTTCCTGGAGGAAAAGTAGAACCAGGTGAAACAATAGCAGCTTGCATTCAACGGGAAATCCAAGAAGAGTTAGGAATCAAAGTGGATGTTGGTGAACATCTAATCACCGTTGACCATACATATACTGATTTACAGGTGACGTTAACCGTTCATTACTGTCAGCATCGGGAAGGTATACCCCAACCAATCGAGTGTGAACAGTTACGGTGGGTCAAACCAGAAGAACTAAATAATTTTACTTTTCCTGAAGCTAATATAGAGATTATTGCGGCAATCCAACAGCGAGAAAGTGGTAGATAGGATTCCTTGCTTAGATGCAGTTTGCCTTGATGATAAATGGGGGGTGTGACCACTTGGTCAAACCGAAAGAAAGTAATATATGATTTGCCCACCCTGGCTAATTGTTGGTGAAACGGAGCCGTTTAATTGATAAACCGCTCCGCTTTGCTTACTTTTTTGCTTATCAAAATCAATATTTGTGAGTTGGTGATGCAGCCATGTTGCTTGATGCTCCTGTCAGCACTTGTCAGCAGTTTGAAAATCGCCGAGTTTGTGCGACTTTCAAAGCGATAAAAGCGATAAGCCTGTCACGTCGCCATTAGGGGTGTAGACGGTGGGATGAACATGGTGAAATCACAAGGCAAGGTTTTTGTTACTTACTAACAACCCATTTTCTACCTTTGCACCCCAAAAGACCATGATATCAACGAATCAGACCAACTATTAAGTATACCTCGACATTCAAAAATAATTTAGTTGACTGCAACTAAATGTTTCAAGTGTGACTAATTTTTGTCAGCCAAGCAAGTAATATGATTCATGTGAGGTTGCCTAGGTCTTGACCTTAATCGTTGTCCCACTGTTCACGACCGATCAAATCAGCAATGCGATCGCGCAATAGAAAGTCACTCTTTTCTAACTCATACTCCACACAAACCCACTCGCGAGCGGGTATAAATTGGCAAAGTGTATATATTGGCTGTTGCCGGCTCAATAATCCCTTCTGCACCAATCGACGCGCTTCATCCTGAATTACATCCAGAGAATAGTAGCTAGTAGTTGACACCGTATTTACACTCATTTGTATCTCTCACGAAGTTACACGTAAATAGTGTTCCCAGTTTTTGCTGGAAACAAACATTTTGACGAAAATAGATTTGTGGCTGGATTTTGTAGTTTGGTATACTAAACTATTTTCATTTTGGCGTTATATATCCTCAAATTATCTAAAGATATGTTAAAAAAATCAAGCTTTCATAACAAAAAGATGAAGCGTGATGTCGAAACATTGTCATATCAAGGCTTTGAATTGCGAACATACAGATACAACATCACTAAATTAATCTTGACTCCATCAATGTCAGCTGAATTTTGGCTACAGTAAGTATGAAATTACTCTATCCAGTCAACAGATTTGCGGAAAGTAAAACAACTTCTTAGTCGCCAGTACATTACTTTCAAATAAACGCCAGATTTTGCTGACTAATTTTCATTACATAGACTACACCGTATTCGATAATTTTGATTTCTGCACGTATTATGACAGCAAAAACCCAATCTCAACAATGCTCCTATTTGTAGACTTTACCTTTGAGTTTTTAGACCTCCTTATCTAGAGGCTAACATACATCAATTAGCACCACTGTTTACTTGTTTTTAACAAATCCTTAATCAAAAACATGATCCCCGATGATCCCGCTTTTAGGAAACCGAGATCGATTGCGATCGCACTCAAGAATTAGACTAATGATGATTTTTGATTAATAGATGTAATACCTCATTGATTTATACATATGACAACAAAATATTAATTTTTATAGAGATTATCCACAGTTAACGAAGATGTATGTACTTTATATGATTTACTAATAAAGATAGAAAAGCTGGCATCGGCTTGCAGCCAAATACACTCAAGGTAGCTGGCATCAAAATAGATTTGTGGCTATTGTTTGGGAAATTCAGTTCCCAAGCAACTTTCTCCAAGCATTAATTCTGCATTTTGACGAACTATTACTCAATCCCTGCAAGTTGTAGGGATTTCCTCTAAGTCCGGGTGATATTTAAACAAAAACAGATAGCCAATGGAAATCAGCTATCCAGAGATTTTATTGGCAAATGAGCATTATTAGCGAAAATCTAATCATCCCGATCAAGGGGTGGAAGGAGATCAGTATCATGGGAAGAATTAGCCGAGGATTCAAGACTGATTTTGTTTAACAGTGATAGAACCCGACTTCCTCGTTCAATGGACTTATCTTCGATAAAAACCACTTCTGGAGTCCTCCGTAAACGAACCCTAGCACCTAACTCACTCCGAACATAACCTGTAGCTGATTTGAGTCCAGCCATTGTTTGTGCTTTTGCTTCATCATTACCATAGATCGACACGTAGATTTTCGCGTGTTGCAAATCGCCGGAAACATCTACATCTGTAACACTGACCATTCCCATCCCTACACGGTCATCTTTGATATCATGAAGTAGCATTTGACTGACTTCCCGGCGAATTAATTCCGCAACACGGGAAACACGACGATTTGTAGCCATAGAAAATAATCTCGTTCGAGGTTCTCAATACCAACCGACAGTTTGCTTATCTTGACACCGGGTCGCAAGCAAGGATTTTACACTGTTCCCAATCCTAACATTGCTCGCAGGGTCAAGCTGACGAAAATCAAGCTACTAATAAGCAAACTAATTAAGGCAACCAGGGTAATTGGTCGTTTCACTAGGGGTGCAAGGGGAGCAAATAAACTCAATAGCACACCCAAAGCTGTTGTCACTAGGTAGCGTGGATAGCGAAAAACGTTCTCCCAAAATCCATCAAACATTTAAACTTGAATAACCCTGTTTTTACATTACTCTTGTTTAATTTTAATTCTTCTAGGTTAATTGTAGTCGATTGCATTGGGTTTATTTTTTCCAATCCCCAGTATAGCGAAAATCGGTCGATATGTGATGCGTCTACACTTTCAAGTCAGCCCTTCATGGGGAAAACCCACTGCTAAATCAGAAAATAGCTGATTCCCAATCCCCGTACAGTCGTGTCTAGACCCTATCTTTAGCCAACAGATACCGATTCAAAAAATGTTTGCAACACTAGCATTGATATGTTTTGACAAAATTAATCTGTCGCCTTCTTTTTTCAAAGTTGTACGATTTGCGATCGCCCCAAATATCCCCTATTCCCATCTAAAAACAGCAAATATACTTCTTTTACCCTCAATAATTGTGTAATATACGACAGCGTTTATCCATCTCAATCTTTAAATTTTCTTTTTTGATAGTACATATCAACTAAAACAAGATAAAATAATCATAAAATAATCCCAGGTAGTACAGATAGCTCACCCCACCCTCCTGAAGGTAGAAACGTGTCCTCATCCTTGTTAACATCCACATCCCATCTCCATCCTAAACCATTTTTAAAATGGGCGGGAGGAAAAACCCAATTGCTACCATCTATTAGTCGTTATTTACCCAATGGTTTGCAGGATGGTTCTATCACCAAGTATGTGGAGCCGTTTCTCGGAGGGGGTGCAGTATTTTTTTATATCGCCACAAATTACCCGCACGTACGGGAGTATTATTTATATGATATTAATCCGGAGCTAATTATTGCCTATAAGACGATAAAAATGAGTGTTGATAGTTTGATTAGCGAATTGCTCAAGCTAGAGGATAGGTATCGTGTTTTAAGTTTACAGGAAAAAATCAGTTTATTTTATCAAATTAGAAGTGATTTCAATCAGGGAAAAAAGTCAGTCAATTACCATGATTTTTCCGAAAAATGGGTGCAGAGAACTGCCCAAATGATTTTTTTAAATCGGACTTGTTATAATGGCTTATTTCGGGTTAATTCCCAGGGATATTTTAATGTGCCGATTGGTCGATATAAAAATCCCACCATTTGCAATCAGCAAAATCTATTGGCTGTCTCTCAGGTTCTGCAAAAAACGGAGATTATTCGGGCTGGAGATTTTGAATTAATTCAAGATGTCGCAGATAATCCATCTACATTCGTTTATTTCGATCCACCCTATCGACCCATTAGTCAAACAGCTAATTTTACCGCTTATTCCGAGAGTGTGTTTGATGATGAGCAACAAATGCGGTTATTTAGATTATTTAGATATTTAGATGAACAGGGTGCAAAGCTGATGTTAAGCAATTCTGACCCGAAAAATCAAGACGAAAATGATGATTTCTTTGATAACATCTATGCAAATTATTATATTCAAAGAATCCCTGCTATTAGGTCAATTAATAGTAATTCTCTCAAACGGGGAAAAATTAATGAAATTTTAATTATGAATTATCAGGAATCCGTGGTTTGATATTTATTGTGTTGTTTTTTTAACCTGTAAATGAGAAAAATGCAACATACAGCAATCCGATTTAAGTCGTGAAAAATAGTGTGCCGTTGACTGGTGACTGTTAACCGTCAACTGTCAACCTTTAACAACCCTACATGTAAGATTTCACAAATAATTTAGGACTGCTATATGTAAATTGATATTGCGTATAAATTCCAGCACCCATGACTGGATATATAATTTTGCTGTAGTAAAAAATCCTAATTTTAGATTTATTTGTCAGTGCGTAAGTACTAGGTAATTTTCTATTTTAAGTTTTTGTTCTAACCTTTTTCAATCAACTTAATTCTTGCAGATGAAATTTCATCCAGTATTTAAATCATTATTGAATTGTGAGAATGAAGGGGAAGTTTTTGGCTATTTTCAGAAAACTTTAACAGATTCGATTTTGACCTGGGATTACTTCGTGAATTGGCAGAAAATTTTAGACCACCATGAAGAGGTCAAGGGGAGTTTAGAGACTTTAAATCAATTATTGGGGAAGGAAAATCTCGAACAGGAATTTAGAAACCTGTTAGTGAGTCATCCAGAAGTAGCGGGAGTAATTCCGATTTTAATTGCTTGTAGAAACACAGATTTCCATATTTTGACCAATTATTTAAATGGCAATTTATATTATCAAAATTATAGTTTTCCCCATCATACTTTACCCCTATTTAGCCCAGCTGAAATAGACCAGATAGTTGAATTCGTCCAAGCTACAGGTATTCTAGATCTATTTGCCCAATCTAAAATTCGGAGTGTAGCGGATTATGTATTAGGGATTGAAGTGGGGTTAGACAGTAATGGACGCAAGAATCGCAGTGGGACGACAATGGAAGCGATCGCAGAAACCATGATTGCCGAAATGTGTCAGGAGTATGGTTTTGCCTACCTGAAACAAGCAACGAGGGAAAAAATTAGGGAGCGGTGGGGTATTCCGGTTCAAGTCGATAAATCTAGTCGCAAGTTTGATTTTGCGATTAATCATCAAGAGCAATTGTATCTAATCGAAGTCAATTTTTATGGGGGTGGGGGTTCCAAATTAAAAGCGACTGCGGGGGAATACAAATATCTATTTGATTTTTTATCAGCCCAAAACCATACATTAATTTGGATTACGGATGGTCGGGGTTGGAAGGAGTCCTGGAATCCCCTGGAAGAGACTTTTAATTATATAGACTATACCTTGAATTTGCGCATGATTAATCAAGGTGTTTTGGCAGAACTAATCAACCAGGAAATTGAAAACCCAGATTATAGTTGGGATAGAAATATGTTAGCAGCAGGTTAGGGGGTGGAAACGCTCCACCTCACCCCAACCGAAAAATATCCTGAAAATTATGTTTTTTGCTGCTGATTTAACTTACCTGTAGGTTAAGTTCCGGATTTGGTTGAGCGTTGACAATTTCCGGTGCGATCGCAAAATCTTCGGCAATTAATCTCGCGGTCATTTTCGCTGACATCATCACACTCGGTGTTCCTGCACCTGGTTGGGTTCCCGCACCTACCAAATAAAGATTACGAATATCTTCACTGCGGTTATGGGGACGGAAAAATGCCGACTGTACCAAAATTGGTTCCGGACCAAAAGCATTACCCACATAGGAATTGAGGGTATGTTCAAAGTAATCAGGGGTAATAAAACTTTTATGTACCAACCGTTCCTTTAATCCCGGAAGATAGCCCCGCTCATCGAGAAAAGTCAAAACAGTATCAACTAAAGGTTCTCCCAATTTTTGCCAATCCAACCCCGAACCGTTGTGGGGTACAGGGAGCAGGGTATAAGCCGCATGGTGTCCCGGTGGTGCTAGGGATGGATCGGTGAGGGTCGGAACATGTAAATACTGGGAAAAATCGCTAGCCAAAATTTTGCGGTCAAAAATATCCTTTAGCAATTCCTCGTAACGCGGACCGAGAATAATCGTATGGTGACGTAACTTTTCATCCTCCCGTCCATCAGCCCTAAACCCGAAATAAATCACAAATAATGACATTGACTGTTTAGTCAACTTGATCCGGGTGTCACTATTCCAGAACCGATATTTCTTGTCAATCAACTTACCATAGGTATTAGCCCAATCCCCATTGGAGACAACTACATCAGCCGATAATTCCTCCCCATTAGCCAGAGTAATACCCGTCGCGATCTTCTTCCCACCTTGCTTAACCACATTGATTCGACTGACCTCGGCATTGTAGCGAATTTGCCCACCCAGTTCGGTAAACTTTTTCACAAAACCCTTGACTAAGGCTCCCGTACCACCCATAGCAAAATGGATACCCCAGGTTTTTTCCACAAAGTGAATCATGGCGTAGATAGCAGGAACCGAAAGGGGATTACCACCCACTAACAAGGTTTCAAAACTAAATACTTGACGGAGTTTATCGCTTTTGAAATACTTACTGCTAAACCGAAACAGATTCCGTACCGCATCCAAACGCAGTAAATCTGGAGCAACCTTCAACATGGAACCGACTGAACCAAAATGGGTATAACCTAGTTCCAAAAAGCCCCGGTCAAAAATCGCCTTCGCATCCTCATGGAAACGTTCGTATCCCTCCAAATCCCCAGGTTCACCCAAACGTTGGATTTGTTCGCGGGTATGAACCGGGTCTCCATCGTAATCAAAGAAAGAAGCATCATCAAAATAGATGCGATAGAAGGGGAGAATCGGGATAATCTGTACATAGCGGCTAGTATTGGGACCACCAGAAACACCAGTTTTCACCCGCTTACTTTCATCTACGATTTCTGGGGGAAAATCTGGACTACCAAGGTCAGCACAATCCCGTTGGAGAGAAAATAATTCTTCAATAAAGTGGGGGACAGTGATGACAGTTGGTCCCATATCAAAGGTAAAACCATCAACTTGGCGGACATAAGCACGTCCTCCGGGACTATCGAGTTTCTCCACAATTGTCGTCTCGAACCCTAGACTTTGCAGGCGAATCCCCATAGATAGTCCGCCAATTCCGGCCCCGATGATTATAGCCTGCTTGCGGCTCATACCTGGCTCCTGTAATTTAACGTAACAAACTTTAATATCTAACTAATATCTCACTATTTTGGCTGTAGAAACAAGGTTGAGGGAGCTTTAATATGGGGAAATAGGATTCTGACGGGTTGTCTTGACCCTGACACTTGAGACTTTTTTGGCAGAACCTACTTAGATATGAGACGCAATATATCTCGTCTCTACAAAATTCATCTGTCCCATTCTTTTTTAAATTGGTAAACTCAGTAAATCACAAACTTTTCAAAACTAACGTCAGAATCAGAGTTTTAGACCTCATGAACCGGGAGGTCAACAGCATTCCGAATCGAGCGATCGCTCAAAGGAAACTAGGGGGTGTCGTCTGAAACGCTCAATTTCACCTTATTTTATGAGTTTTGTGATATCTCTAGCTTTAGTTGAAATGTCCAGATGGTAAGACTTCTAAAAAACTTTTAGGTTTACTGAAACTGATTTCTCCTGTAAATAGTTCAACCTGATAAGTAGCCTTACCAGGTTGGAAAAATAGGAAAAATATTCACTTAATTTATGTATTTGCTGACTGGTTGATTGGTTGCTGCAATCATGAATCCACCCCCTCTCTTTCTCCAGAGAGATGGTAAATCTATCTGGAGACAGTAGGGATATTGATAGTTGCGAGCATAGAATTGGCAATAGGATTAACGAAAAATTAATATATCAAATAGCCTAGGGTGTAGTTACCCATATTTGATTGGAAGTCAACCCGTTTGCATTTCCGTGTTACCATTGCGAATAGACCAAGCCATTTCCAATAATTGTGTCCAGCGTTTTTGTAACTGCTTAGGAGTGCATTTAACGGTTTTAGCGATAATTTGATCGCTGTGTCGTTCAGCTTTCAAGTTGAGAATTTGTCGTTGTTGTTCGTTGAGTTGATTAACGAAGTGTTCCCATTGGTGGGAGGATAAACCAAGTTTTTGGTCTAAACCTGCACCTAACCATTGGTGAACTAGTTGCCACTCATGGGTACGGGAAAACTTTTCCACATGGTATTTAAACCGTTGCTGTAAGTAATCCCGTTGACGACTGGTTAAACCGAGAATTTGATCGATTTCTGGTGCGGATAGGTCTTGCATTTTTAAAGTCAAATAATCAATGCAATCTTGCTGTCCTTGCACTTCCAGATATTTAATCAATTCCGAGATGACGCGATCGCGTTCTGAATCTTCGGCGATATCATGGTGACTTTGGGAAACCAGTTGTGATCGCAACTGCTGTACTGTGGAACTGCGTTGGTAAGCTTCCCCATCTTCGGTTTTAGCTGACTCAACTGCGGCTTCAAAATCTACTGTCGTTTCTTGGGGTTGGCGACGACTAAAACCTTGCGCTCGTAGGATAATTAACTGCTGATTGCAACCACCTGGTAAATTAATTCGTCTTTTGGCATACTGTTCTGTAAATGCCATGTACTCAGCTAATTGTAACCGGGTGCGGGGGGTATAATCTTCCGCTAACTCGTATTCGCGGCGAAAAGCTTTAATAGCTTCAATATAAAATGCTTGAAGAAAATCTTCAATTAAACTATAGCGTCCATCAAACCCTAATTGGGTTCCTGGTACGGAAATATGACGATAAACTATAGAACCTAGACTACTATGTAATTCTACGCGACCTCGCTGGGAACCCAATTGATAGTAGCGTAGGCATTTTTGCATCCGGTGACGAGCAAGTGTTAATTGCCACGAATTAGCTTGACCTGAAGTTTGAATCCGCGCGCTTTTATCGCAAATTCTGGTGACTTCTTTGGCGATGCGTTCGGCGATCGCTTTCACACCCGCAGGTGATGCATTGACTTGAGATTTAATTTCGTGATAAATCAAATCTACTAATTCATCTGTATGGGAATCTGTATTTTGCGCGTCTACATAACGGTAAACACTAGATTCAGTCGCAGTCGGGGTGTGGTTAACGGTGGTTAAGGTAGGGGAAGTAACTGGTAGATTGGCTAAGTTGGCTTTCATGATGTTTAGTTCCTGGGAGATCGCACCTTCACAACGAGTGAGGGAACCGAGAGATAGACGTACCTTTTATTCTGTTTGAGCCTGTTATTTGCTGTTCAATACGGAATTGATAGCTGGGTCTATTTCAACATTTACACCTAGTAGATTTGCGGTGTCTGTTTTTTGTTTCCCTCATGTTTATAACTTTAAGGAACTCCTCAAAATTACTGTTATCTCGATGTGTCGGTTTCTGTGATCGCAACTCGATCCCGACTGTCACACACCCCATCACACACTCCTCGAAAGAACTCAAACGTTGACAGTAAAATCATTTTGTCAATATTCAACTATCCTTAACTAGGCGATTTGGACTATGCCAATTCGCCAACTGGATCTGCGGCCTTTTTTACACTGAATAGAGAAAATAGTTCTCCCCAGGGCAAATCATAACCACATTTGTGCTTTTTCCCAACCCAGACCACGACGGATGACTTGTGCAGGTTCATCTGTTAAATCTAAAATCGTGGAAACCTCGGTTCGGGGTTCCTCTCCGGTATCAATAATCAAATCCACAATCCCGTCAAAACCATCAAAAAGCTCGATTCGTGTACAATTAGACGTATACTCATCATCGATATCTTCGTACTCATCCTCATCCCACAAATTCGGTGATAATTTTGCCGAAGTCGAGATAATCGGATTTTGCAGCGCTGCCAACAGCGTTGCACAAAATTGATGGTTTGGGACTCGAATTCCTGTAGTTTTCCGTTTTGGAGCTTGCACCAACCGAGGAACTAATTTAGTCGCTGGTAATAAAAACGTGTAGGGACCTGGAACCAATCGCTTCATCACTTTATAGGCATAATCTTTGACAAATGCATAGGTTGCCACATTAGAAAGTGATGGACACAAAAATGTCAACGGTTTTTCATTCGCCAAACGTTTAATTTTTCGTACCCGTTCAACTGCGGACTTGGAATTTAAATCGCAGCCAATCGCATACACCGTATCGGTCGGGTAAAGCATAACAGCACCATTTTGTAGTGCTTGTTTTACTTCTTCTATTCTCCGGTTTTGAGGATTATCAGGATGAACTGAAATTATTTTTGCCATAATTTGAGGAAAACATGATTTAAAAACGTTTGTAATCAAAGTGTGATTATGATGTAGCCTTTTATTTGAGCCACTTTCATGGGAATACGTAATATAACCCCATCTCCTGTATCCTGTATCCTGTATCCTGTATTCTCCTCCATAACCATGTCTAAACTCATCTACCTCCAATGTCCCACGGGAATTTCTGGAGATATGTGCCTGGGTGCATTAGTTAACTTGGGTGTTCCGGTGGATTACTTAAGAGAAAATTTGCATCGTTTAGGAATTGATGGTGAATTTCGTTTGCAGGTGGAAGTAGTGCAGCGTAATGGTCAAGCCGCTACGAAAGTAAATGTGGATGTTATGGAGTTAAATCATACTCACCATAACCACCATCATCACGGAGAGACACGACATTTACCGGAAATCGCTACCATGATTCGTAATGCCAAACTTCCACCCCAAGCTGAAGCTTGGAGTTTAGCAGTTTTTCAACAATTAGCTGTAGCAGAGGGTGCAGTACATGGAATAGCACCGGAAAAAGTCCATTTCCATGAAGTGGGAGCGGTGGATGCAATTGTGGATATTGTCGGAACCTGCTTGGGTTTAGATTGGTTGGGGATCGATACCAATCCCCAAGGTTTACCGATGATTTATTGTTCTGCTTTCCCTACAGGGGGAGGGATAGTACGCGCAGCCCACGGATTGATGCCCGTACCTGTACCAGCAGTGTTAAAATTATGGGAAATGCGGGGTTGTCCGGTATACAGTAACGGTATTGACCGGGAATTAGTTACACCCACTGGAGCTGCGATCGCTACTACCTTAGCACAGGAATTTGGTTCACCTCCCCCCATGCGCATCAAACAAATTGGTTTAGGTGCCGGAAGTTTGAATCTACCGCTTCCGAATATTTTGCGGATGTGGCTAGGTGTGACTGATTCAGAGGAATGGGGAACAACAACTTTGAACCGCACAACCCACCATACCCATGACCACCATCATAGTCATGGGGATCAACAACATCAACATTTCTCCAATCACCACCATCATCATGGGGATCAAGAACATGACCATTCCCCCCAACCATCTCCAGGGGAGGAAACCATTGCGGTCCTCGAAACCCAAATTGATGACCTCAACCCCCAAGCCATTGGTTACTTATTTGATCGACTTTTCGCAGCAGGTGCATTAGATGTATTTACCCAAGCCATTGGGATGAAAAAATCCCGTCCAGGTTTTCTATTAACAGTGATTTGCCAACCCTGGGATATCTCTGTATGTGAAGATATTTTATTCCAAGAAACCACCACCATCGGTATTCGTCACTTTCTCCAACAACGAACTCGATTACATCGGGAAATTCAGCAAGTACCCACCGAATACGGTTTAATTAGTGTCAAAGTCGCTTGGCAAAATCAGCAAAAATCATCCAAAATACCAACTATTACCAATATCCAACCCGAATACGAGGATTGCGCGAAAATAGCCCGCGATCGCAATTTGCCTTGGCGAGAAGTTCAACGAATCGCCCTCCAATCTTGGTACAATCACAATACCCATGCTTAAAAAAATCGGACGCTGGTTAATTTTTGGGGGAACCCTATTCTTTGTGGCTAAAGCCTTAAAAGATAATTGGAGTGAAGTCGCTAGCGTTAGAATCGATGCTGCGGGTTGGGGTATTTTGGCGATCGCGACGGGTGTGACTTTAATGGCCCATATTTGGGCTGGATGGATTTGGACTTGGATTTTGCATAGTCTCAATCAATCCGTTCATAGCCCTGAGTTTGTCATCGTTTACCTGAAAACCAATATTGCTAAATATCTACCGGGTAATGTTTGGCACCACTACGGACGCATTGTGGCGGCTAAAAATGCCGAGATTCCCGTCAGTATCGCCACCTTAAGCGTTATCCTGGAACCCCTGTTAATGGCCGCAGCAGCCTTAATTACGGTGGTGCTATTGGGTAGACCATTGGCACTCATGGGAGCAAATCTCCTATTTCTGCTACTACAGTGTGTCGCCTTAGCAGGGATTTTAATCGGTATCCACCCTTTTTTCCTCAACCGTGTCGTCAATTTGGCCCAAAAAATCAAAGGTAGCAAAACAGAAATAAATCCCCAGAATACCTATCGAATCGAGCGATACCCCCTCCTTCCCCTAGTAGGTGAATTCGGATTTTTACTACTGCGTGGTAGCGGTTTTATCTTGACCATTTTTGCGATCGCTCCCTTGCCAATCCGCCAAATTCCTGTATTAATAGCAACTTTCAGTTTATCCTGGTTGCTGGGCTTTATTGTGCCTGGCGCACCCGGAGGTATCGGTGTATTTGAAGCTACGGCAATCCTATTATTAAGACACCGCTTTTCCCCTGCCCTCATCATAGCTGCTGTTGGTTTATACAGACTCATAAGTATTATTGCGGAAAGCATGGGTGCAGGACTAGCTTCCCTAGACGAAGGTTTATCCCAAGACAAAACCAACCAAACTTAACCAGAGGTTGATTCCATATCCTTACGTAGCTGGGAAAATACACGATAGCCGTCCAAATTCATTTCATTTTCAAAGGGTAGGGATGGTTGGATTTCTCCCTGCATCCGAATCAAATTATATTCAACATTGTCAGCGTAAATGGCAAAGGTAATATTAAAAATTTCCAGAAAATTAATTACCCACTGACATTCATGTTCCGGAAATTGGTTGTAATAGCGAATTAAATTCGCAATTCGCAAATTTAGATGACTACGGCTATGACGACTAATTAAAACAAGTTTCAATAACACAATCACCAAGGTCAGGGAATTCCCTTGAGATAACAATAAGATAAATAACTGGGATGGTTCCCGACTATTTTCGGTTGTTAGACAATCAATTACACGGTTGCAAACCCTCAATATTAAATCTTTGTCTATCTTTCTATTATCATATTCCGGCTTCCAAGTAGCTAATTTTTCTGTTAGTTGCTGTTTTAACGCAGATACAGTTTCTGGGTGCTGAACAGAAAAAACCAAATATTTCTCTAGGCTAACTTTGAAGGATTTTAAGGTCTGATGCTGGGTTTGTTGTAAAAATATATTAGCAATATTTTCGTAACTGAAAATACCTTTCTTGACCACTATTGCTTTAATTAATCTTAAAACATTATCACCCAGAACCGTTGGATTACGATAGCGATTAATAGTTGATGAGCTAGACTGGGAGCGAGCAATATACATTGCCAGTTCAAATTTAAACTTATCTTTGAGATTTTTGGCTAATTTCCGAGCTGCTTCCTGTTGCTCACGAGGATTATTCTGATTCACAGATTGCTCAAACAGCAAGTAAGATGTATAACGTCCAATCCATGCATTCTGATGATGCTCATCATGACGCTGGGAAAATAATAGTAATTCTTGATAGTCCTGACTTTGAATAAAGTTTTTTAACCAAATATAAAAGATTTTTTTCTGTTTGCTTGATACATTATTGAAATCGGTAATTGGAAAATTTTGAAATAAAGCGATTAAATCCTGAATGTAGGATTGGTTTTTTCTCACACCTTCCCAATTATTAATTAATATATAACAGCATCTTTTTAAAGTATGGTGATACTCCCGTTCATCCTTTTCTGATAAAACGGAATATAAATCCGGTACATATTGTGAACCATGACCTGTTAATGCACCCAAAAATATCCGCTCAAATTCCCGTAAAACTTTATCTGGTTCTCGAGTTTTGACACAACTGAGGAGAAAATCATAAATTTTTTCCTGTACAGTCTGCAACTCCAGATGTTTACGAATTGAATTATAAGTGTGCGGATGACCATGAGCGTGTAGCAATTGATTCCGGCTCATTTTCGCTCTTACCAATCCATTCCCTTGTGCTTTGTTTTATCAGCTTAACTCTGGGATAGAATAGCATCAATAAAGTTATGGCAAAATCAGTATTTTTTTACACAAATTTGATAAATCTGACTCTGCATAACTTTAATTGTTAAGGATTGATTTCGGTATTTACTGAATATCGGTTACGTAGATCGTAATCTTCCAGAAGCCTATCCAAGCTAAAATTCTGCCGGATACAACAATCCAGTTTGAACAATGCTAAACAGATGGGGGTGAAGGGACTTGAACCCTTACGACCGTTTAAGGTCAACGGATTTTCATTCTCCTGTAGCTTTCACTACTACCATACAGTTAGTTATCTAAAAACTAACTGGGTTTTGAGAATTGGACTCTCTCTTTACCCTCGTCTTGACGTTAGGGTAGCTCCCGTCGAGTCTCTGCACCTTTCCCAGTTAACAAATAACCTGAAAGCTAATATCTCAATAATTATGCTGAAATAGGTTGCTTTCTAGTTTATTTACACTTTCTGGGACTTGGCTCAGGATTGCCATATTTTTAAACTAGCTCAGTTTAAAAACTTAGGTTTCCCTGAGTTTGAGAGCATTCACTTGTCAAATTTCTCTGACAAGGCTCAATTTCTCTAAGTCCGTAGCGTCTACCATTCCGCCACACCCCCAAACTAAGTTGGGATTTTACTGTTTTTTAATTAGGGGTGAAAATTACCCCCTATCTATTTGAGCATCAATTACGTATTTTGTCCAACATTTTTTCAAAATTTTTTTCTTCCCTCAATTTTCGCCCTCTCTCCTCGGAAAAATTGGGAGTAGGGAGTGGTAAGTCGGTAGTAGGAAAATTTACTTTCATAAGTTCTGGTGCATGTAATACGTAGCCTATTCCCTGTTACCTGTTCCCTAATCCCTCTATCTACAGCTACGATGATATGCAATCGCTACTACTTCCCTGAATACGGTGTTCAGCCTATGATGGGAATTAAGCCAATACATTTTGTTGTTTTGTTGAGAGAAGAAACAATGCCTGACATGACAAAGCTTGACCTCACAAAGCTGGATGCGACGACGATTGTTCCCTTGTTGTACTTAGGGTTAGCGGGAGCATATTTACTAGTGATGCCAATCTTGGTAATTAATTACTTGAATCTTCGCTGGTACTCAGCAAGTTCGGTAGAGCGGTTATTTATGTACTTTTTAGTCTTTTTCTTTTTCCCTGGTTTATTGGTTTTATCGCCAATCATCAATTTTCGACCCCGCAGAAGACGCATTGAAGCTTAAACTAGTCTAAGTTCACATTACACAGTTACTTATCACTTCCATGCGACGCATCGACGCACTCCTGATTGTCTTTGGTGTTTTTGCCGCCGGAGGGCTAATATATATTAGCCTGCAAGGAGTTGGTTTTGATAGCCAGCAAGCAGGTATTTGGAGTCAGTTTTTGCTGGTTCTTGGTTTAATTGGTTGGTTGTTGACCTACGTTTTGCGAGCGGTGGGGAATAAAATGACCTACCATGAGCAACGTCAACGTTATGAAGAGGAATTTTTAACTAAGCAGCTGGAGCAAATGTCTCCGGAGGAAATTGCACGACTGCAAGCGGAGATTGAAGCAGAAAATAATTAAGGCGATAGGAATTGGGAATCGGAGACAAAGGAAGGCATTAATTGTGAGATGATGATTTATTACTATTGCTGCAAAATCTAAAATCTGAGATTCAAAACCTGCATGAGTGCGATTTCTAAATGTTTTCAATCCTTAGCACAAAAGCAAGAATGTGCCCTAATTCCCTTTATTACAGCAGGTGATCCAGATTTGGAAACCACTGCTACTGCTCTAAAGGTACTTGATCAAAATGGGGCCGATTTAATTGAATTGGGAATTCCCTATTCTGACCCGCTTGCGGATGGCCCCGTGATTCAAGCTGCGGCTACTCGTGCTTTACAACGGGGTGTCACCCTTGACCGGGTTTTGGAAATGCTCGCAGCAACAATTCCTTCCCTGAATGCTCCGATAATTGCTTTTTCCTATTACAACCCAATTCTCAATCGCGGAATTGAAAAGTTTTTATCCCAACTAGCTCAATCTGGGGTATCCGGTTTAATTGTCCCTGATTTACCTCTGGAAGAAGCCCATAGCGTTATGGAACCCGCGATCGCATGTGGCATCGATCTCACTCTTCTAGTCGCTCCCACCAGTTCCCCAGAAAGAATTGCCGCTATTGCCCAAGCATCCTCCGGCTTTATTTATCTTGTCAGCGTTACCGGTGTAACGGGAATGCGATCGCAAACGGAAACACGAGTATCCGATTTAATTAAACAAATTCGTAATTATACTGATAAGCCCATCGGTGTGGGTTTCGGTGTTTCCAATCCGGAACAAGCTCGACAATTACGTGATTGGGGGGCGGATGGGGTAATCGTCGGTAGTGCCATTGTCAATCGATTAGCAACCATCGAACCTAGCGCCGGATTAGCTGCCATTGGCGAGTTTTGCCGCTCCCTAAAATACGCGATCGCAAACGTTACCTAACTCCCGATTTCCAGTTACAAAATATTGCAATTGGACTCCAGCCTCGTATCCGGGTGATAATGCTTAATTTTACCCGCAAATCCTCGGAAGAAAGATAAAAAAAAGTATAAATACTGCAATATTTCTCACCTTTCTAGGTAGACATTTTCACAGATATCGTCTTGAATATATAAAGCGCAAATCCATTTCGCTCGAATGGCAAATCATCTATGTAAAGTAATATAACTAAATAACTCTAAGGCGATATTAATTATGAGTGTGAGAGTGTGGCAAATATTATTGGAATATGGAGCGCAAATCCTAGTGGGAGGTAAGGGCGATGAGTGAGAGCATGGCGTTTATCGGTGGAGTTGCAGTAGCTGGATTGGCTGCATTGTTGCTGCTAAAGGGTGCGAATAATCCGGCTCCAACGAGTTTTATGCCACAAATCCAGACACCCGTAGTCACCCAACCCTATTTGAATCAACCCGCACCCTATGGAATGGGACAACCCGTACCGAATCCTGGTGTACTCCCTCCAGGTAGTGACCAACTGCGAGTTGATAACGAACGGATGAAAATGCAACTTGAGACATTCCAAAGAGAAAACGAACGTCTCAAGACAGAAAATCAACAATTGCAATTTCAGTTACAGGCTTTCAACAATCAGCAACAACTGAGCGCAATTCAAAATCAGAATCAGCAGCAAGCAGCTCAGTTGCAACAGAATCAACCTTGGTGGTCTTCAGGAATTGTTTGGGGTGTCGGTGGTATTGCTTTAACGGTTAGTGGTGGGATTGTAGCTGCTGGTGTTTCTGCATTGTTTTCCCAGAAGTCATCCCGTCCAGTACGTACAGTCCAGGTAATCCATCCATACAATGGTCCCAGTTCACCCCTTGTACCAACAACTCGACGTTCAGAATTCCTCCCTCCCCGCAATGAGGCTCGACGGATTGAAACTCCTGAGTATGATGATACCTATTAAGGGTTAACTCGTGTTATCGATCCACAAATGCAAGTTTCTCCCTAGAAACAGAGTATTGCTTTGTTTTTAGGGTTATTTCTTGCTCAAGAATATTACGTAAATAACGCAAGTAGCCAATATTTATTACTTAGAGGATGTTTTAAAAGTCGATTTTAATACTTGAATTATCGTTTTTGGGAATAGGAAGAGACGCGACATGTCGCGTCTGTACTCTCGAAGGAAAAATCAGCTTTATAACCCCATGTCCAGAGTCAGGACGATAGTCAAAATCGTGATAATTAATACTTGACAAACATCCTCTTATACCATTTTACGAAAATAAAGAGAAGTTACGCTACGCCTATCTACGAGATGGCTATTCCCATTTACAAGCAGTCCTAACCTGCGGTAAGTCGCTACGCATCTAAATGCTGTATAGGGCTATAGAATTCAAAAGACCTCGCATCCGTAATTTTTTGTAGCCAAGCAAAAGTGGAATTGTTGGGTTAAAAATATTCCCTGTAGAGATGACCCATCGGGTGATCTCTGCTCCCTGTTTCCTACCCTCAAGAAAAGACTTTTACAGCAGACCCTATTTACGAGCGAGGGAATAGGTAATGGTTGTATTTGCCAGCTTTTCATCGATTAGTGGGACTTAGACAAAAAGTAGCCAGAAAAACTACTCAAATGCATATACAGCAAGACTTTGACATCGTTTTGAATCGTCTCTTGCTACACCTGGGTTTAAAGCATTTTCTTCTCTCTGTACAGGTTTCAGGATTATTTCTGCCTCAAAAATGTTGTTTAAGTTCCGCTAGGAGCGTTTGTTCCTATTTCGGGGATGCTCTTGTGTCGTATCCTACGTATAAAAATTTTCTTCAGATTTTGTTAAGAATACTAGTTTTCAGCCTCAGAGATCGAATTCTGTCTGTTTTGTAGTCACGGAAAATTTGCGTTTACGTACAGTTTCTAAATTGTCCACAATATCTCTCATGAGAAAAAATCGTATGAAATATAACCTATTTTTTAGGTTCAAAAAATATCTAACAAAAAGGAAGTACTATTGCTGTTATTTTTGCTACTTTAATTCCTACTGAAATCTTTGTCATTACGTTTATTTAAAGTACTTTATATAAAATTTGATGAAAAAAAACAGTATTTTTTTTACAAGCCCCAAATGAAGTTTTCTTCAAATCATTATGTAGAAAATACTAAGACATTAAGTATAAAAATACATAAATCACCCCCTGTTTGCATTTCTGACAAACCTGGGTAATATTACTTAAGTGTTACCCACTTGAGTAAAAACGCCAAGCTAAGTAGATTATCATCGGATAACTATATGGCGATGATAGTCTGTTGAGGAGTTAATCAAGCGTAGGATTAGCTTGACCTAGAATTACAATCAGATTCCGAACTAGGACTAAAAGCGTAGCCGTCAACAAGTTGATATGTTGGTTAGGTAATTTCTAATAAAGATGCACTCGGAACACAATAGAGTTCAGTGGTTTATGAATTAACTTCGTAAATCCATGTTTGTGTGGTTAGATAGGGATATGAAACCAGGAAAAATAAAGTTTCCATAGGTGTTTTTTGACTTGTTTGGTATCAGACATTTAATAAAAATATAGATAAGGCAGAAGTCTTTGTCGAGAGCTTTTTGTTGATTTTTGTTGAGAAATGCAGAAGTCCAAGTCGGGATATCAATGGATTTTTGTCGGCAATTTTTATCATAAAACTACTCAGTTTAATGAATTAACGCGATTTTGATGTCAGTCAGCGGAAATCAACCTAATTATCGAAAAATCTTGGGTAAATTAGCTGCACATGCTGACTCCTACCATCTAGTGGGGATGGGCTTATTGGGTATTTTCAACTCAAAGTAGCCTGATTCAAAATCAAAATATTCAGTACTGATCGATCTATCTGGGTGATAGTGATTTGAATCATAGACAAAAAAGTTGATTTAACTAAATATTTGAATTTGTAGGTGTGCAAATAGTTAATTTGTTTGATAATATACTCTAACCAGATAAAATAATATGAACGACCAGGAAATATGCAAATTATTCAACTTTAAATACTTTGATTACATCATTGAATAAATTTTTCTTTAATGGGAACATTTTCGCCTCTTTAGGCGTGATTGAAACTGATTTAAATAAAAAACTCTGTTATTTATCGATGCCAGGGATATGACATCTATTTTGTTGCGATTGAGGTCTAAAAACCTCTTGTATCCATTTTCTTTTTTAACGATTTTAATGTGCATTATTTTACCTAGTAGTGCCCAGACAGATATTCGTAATATTGGCAGAATTGGTGCAGATAACTTACCACCGGGTCCTCAAGGAAGAGTTGTGGAGTCAAACCCCACCAGCGTGAGTGCTGGACAGGCGGAACTACAAGTAATTAAAACGGGGGATCGGGCAGCTGCGGAACCGGGAGATACGGTTATTTATCAGGTATCTGTTCGTAATACTGGTCAGGTGACAACCAGGAATATTCAAGTTACAGATCGTTTACCAAGGGGATTGAACTTGATTGAGCGATCGCTAGGGGGGAGGATTAGCGATCGCAGTGTGGCGGTGAGTTTGAATCGCTCTGGGGATGGGCGATTGGTGACAATTACGACACCAGAGGAATTGCCAGCTAATCAGACCTTGATGATTACCTATGGGGTAGAGGTGACACCGGATGCGATTCGGGGAACGGGAAGAAATCTAGTCCAAGCGAGAGCGGGGGATTTGACTAGTAATCAAGGGAGTCATTTGGTCAGGATTCGCAGTGGAATCGTCTCCGATTGCGGCACACTGATTGGACGGGTATTTGTAGATAAAAATTTTGACGGTGAACAGCAAAGTAATGAACCGGGTGTTCCGAATGCAGTCATCTACATGGATGATGGTAATCGGATAGTCACCGACACGAACGGGATGTATTCCTTGGCGAATGTGGTATCTGGGTATCGTTCAGCCACCTTGGATTTGAGCAGTTTACCCGGTTATGGGTTGGCGCCAAATAGGTATTTTATTGAGAGAAATAGTCAGTCAAGAATGGTACGAATAGCTCCGGGGAGTATGGTCAGGGTAAATTTTGCGGTTACACCAGCGTTTTCAGAGGATAAGCGATGAAAACAACACAATTAAGAATGAGATTATTGAAGAAGTTAAATATCAGCTTGTTAAATCAAGGCTTTACAAAACATGATATTTCCCCAGCTATGGTTCAGTCGCTAATTAGTTGCCGCCATTCTGGGGGATTATTGTCAACAGTGATGGCGATACCTTTAGTAAGCTTCGCTAACGCATTGCCATTGATAATTGGGTTGAGGGTGTTATCGGCGGATAGTGCCATTGCTGCCACCTTTTCTACGTTGAATCCGGGAAGGGATGATTCCCAATTAGTAGCTCAAATAGGCGATGGATTACCAGAGGAAACCTCTCCCACACCAGTAATTCCTTCTTCTGGGGAAAACAGGGACAATCCGGAAAATCCCAGCAATTCCCTTGGGGATAAAACTCTGAAGTTAGATATTTCTCCGGTAGGAGACCCCCGTGTTCAAGCAGATGGTCGGTCGCGAATTCAACTGCGGGGGGAAATCACTGACCAACAGGGAAACCCAATTAACAAAGACGTGGTGGTGACACTAACAACCAGTGCGGGAAAATTCATCGGTGCAGACCAGAACCGGGATCAACCAGGATTTCAAGTGATTGCCCGTGATGGGGAATTTTTAGTCACATTGCAAGCAGATACCCAACCCCAACAGGTACGTATCCGAGCTGCGGTGGATCGAGTTCGCAATCGGGCCACATCCCCCCTGCGTCCGGGTATCGGTACTAATGAACCCTTCCCCCAACAAACGGACACATCCCTGATGGAAAAACTCACTGGTGATAATCCGATTGAAGCCTATACCCAGGTTGAATTTGTCACCAATTTGCGTCCTTCCCTCGCGACGGGGATAATCAATTTGCGGATTGGTGCGGGGGGTACAGATTATTATGGCAGTTTCCGGGATTTTCTCAACCCCGACAAAATCAACGACGGCACAACAGTGGACTTAAAGGCATCCGTTTTTGCCACGGGAACGGTGGGTGAATGGTTATTCACCGGTGCATTCAACAGTTATCGACCCTTGAATCAGGATTGTGAAGGACGAAATCGTCTGTTTGGCACACTACAATTTTGTGAACAACAGTATCCGGTGTATGGTGACAGTTCTACCTTTACCCAGACCACACCCTCCATTGATAGTTTCTATGCCAGATTGGAACGGACACCGAAAATTCCCGGAGCAGACCCAGATTATGTTATGTGGGGAGATTTTCATACCCAGGAATTTTCCCGACCATCCCAGTTGTTTTCTGGTACATCGCGACAATTGCATGGTTTGAAGTTGAACTACAACTTGGGAGCATTACAATTTACGGGGATGTATGCCAACAATATTGAAGGGTTTGAACGGGATACCTTTGTGCCCAATGGTACAAGCGGTAATTATTTCCTGTCCAAACGGTTGTTAGTACCGGGTAGCGAAACCGTATATTTGGAGACTGAGGAAATTAACCGACCGGGGACAGTAATTGAACGGGTGCCATTGTACCGCGATCGCGATTACGAAATTGATTATGACCGGGGGACGCTGCTATTTCGCCGTCCGATTCAAGCCACTGAACTAAACCCCTTTGGTAAAACCTTGGTGCGGCGGATTGTGGTGAGTTACCAAAATGAAGGGGGGGGAGATGGACAGTTGTATGCCGGGAGATTGCAATACAATATCTCTCCCCGGATAGATGCCCAATCTTTTGTTGCCGGCAGCTATTTGCAGGAAAATCGGGGTGATCGGGAATTTCAGTTGTATGGTGCAGACTTTTTGCTTTCACTAGGCAACAACGCCAAAATTACCGGAGAATTTGCCCGTTCCCGCAACGAATTAGAAACGGGACAAACGCTAGATGGAAATGCCTATCGTTTAGAAGCGATCGCTCGATTTAATGATAATCTATTTGCCGAAGGCTACTATCGCGCCGTAGAGCCAAATTTCGCCAATAATGCCACCTATAGTTTTGCCCCCGGACAAACCCGCTACGGCGCATCCCTCGCAGCACGTTTAACCCAAACTACCACCTTTAATATTGGCTACGACTTTGAAGAAAACTATGGTACAGCCCCCAGTCGGGTTGTAGATTTCTTTGACCTGTTTGATCCCCGTCCCCAAGCTCGTCCAGGGGAAGCTGTGAATAACAAGTTACAAACATGGAGGGTAGGAATATTACAAAAATTAGGCACAGGAGACAGGTCGCCAGAATTCGGTTTGGAGTATGTTAACCGCAGTCGGGAAGACAGGGTAAGTGATACTTTTAATGGTGATGCTAGTCAATTGGTATCACGGTTAAAGGTACCAGTGACAGAATCATTATTGTTTCAAGCCCAAAATGAATTAAACTTGGGAGGTCGAGACCCCCTGTATCCTAATCGCACCACCTTCGGCTTAGATTGGCAAGCCTACCCTGGGGTGACGTTTCGATTAGCCCACCAATTCTTCGATGACAGTGAATTAATACCCGGTAATTCGATTACAACTTTGGATACTCTAATTGACCATCGTTTCAGCGAAAATACGGCTTTGACCGGGCGTTATTCCGTCCTATCAGCATACAACGGACTACAAGGACAGGGGGCAGTCGGACTGAATCACAAATGGGCGATCGCTCCTGGTTTAAGGGTGAATTTAGGTTATGAATATGTATTCCGCAACCTGTTCAATGCCACTGCGGCAGGTCCTCGATTTGAACAATATTACGCCGTTGGTCAAACCGCATCCTCCCTAGGACTATTTTCTGGTTCGGTGTACAGTCTGGGGTTGGAGTATACCGATAATCCTAACCTCCAAGCCAGTGCCAGATTTGAATACCGGGATGGGGACGAAGGGGATAATCTGGTGGTAAGTGCGGCTGCTGCGGGGAAAATATCGCCTGCTTTAACAGCTTTGGTGCGCTATCAACAAGCAGGTGGGGCAAATGTGTTTTTACCGACGAAT
Organism: uncultured Calothrix sp.; assembly: GCA_937973965.1. GTDB lineage: Bacteria > Cyanobacteriota > Cyanobacteriia > Cyanobacteriales > Nostocaceae > NIES-3974. Next base: position 74,627 of record CALJJQ010000005.1, read on the forward strand.
GCAGGGATTGATGTGGCAGGAGTGCGGTTCCAGGAATTGGGGGACACCGTTAACTTGAAGGTGGGATTAGCCTATCGAGACCCGACCAACGATAAATTTAATGCCCTGTTGAAATACGAATATCGACAAAACTTTGATTTGACCCCCGAAAGTCAGTTTACGGGTAGTACATCCACAGGTAATGTGTTCTCCTTAGAAGGGATTTATGCTCCGAATTGGCGCTGGGAATTTTACGGTAAGTATGCACTGCGTAACGGAGTGACTTTCTTTGGTGGCGATCGCTTTGATGGGACTGTGAATTTGGCCCAGTTGCGAGCGAGTTACAAGTTGGGATACCGCAACGATTTAGCAGTGGAAGGTCGCTGGATTGGTCAAAATTCTAACAACAGTGGCAATTACGATGAATATGGGATTGCGGTGGAAACCGGTTATTATTTGACTCCCGATTTGCGGTTGGGAGTGGGGTACGCCTTTGGTAGTGTGGATGACCGGGATTTCAGTGGTTATCGCTCCCAGGGTGGACTATATATGAATATCAGCCTGAAATTGAATGAATTATTGGGTGGATTCGGCTTACAAAAACCTGTACCTAGGCAGCAACAAGAGTCGGTAATTCAACCCGTCAGTCAAGTTGAATCTAACACTTTAGAGTCATTGAAGCATGGAGAGATTCAAAGCCACCTCGGTAGTGAAGCCAGTAATAATGATAACCAGTTATTAATGAATTTACCGGAGCCAAATCCCCAGGCGGAAGCGAATCCCCCCCAAACAGAGAATACATCAACCGGATTACAACCGGAATCCCATCGTCCTACTCCAGTGGTTAATCAAGATATACACCCATCCGCTCCAGAATCGCAACGTGAATTAATCAATCGTTTGCGGGGAGAAAACTTCCAACCTGCTCCCAGTAGTGAAGTAAGAGAAGGAAAATTGTCAAGCCCCCCAGGGGATGATTTGGTAGATAATTCCCAAACATCGCCACAGCAGAGCCGAGCCAATTCCCAACAAGAACTAATTAAACGGTTGCGTCAACAGCAAGTTGGGGCAAAAACCACCGCTAAAGAGGAGTGAGGAGTCGAGATTGATATGTCTAAATTGAATGTGGGATGGTTGTCAAAGTGGAAATTTCGGGAGGGAGGTTTTGGGCAAAATCAAGCAAAATTAGCCAAAAAATCACTCCTGTTGCCAATTTATTTGTTGCCAATCAGTGGTATATTCGCAGCTAATTCTGGGGTTAATGCCCAGACACCGCCAGCTATCCGGGTAATTGTCAACTCTAACCAGGATGGGGAGGTGACAGCAGATGAGAAAATGACCCTGCGGGAAGCGATTGAGTTGGTGAATGGGACATTAAAAGTAGAGCAACTTAGTCCCCAGGAACAAGCCCAAGTTCAACCCCTGACGGGAACAGGAAGTCGAATCGAGTTTAATTTACCCAGTGGGGAGACAACTATCCAACTGCAAAAGATTTTGCCCGATTTAGTAGCCACCGGGTTAACAATTGATGGGACAACCCAACCCGGATACGACCCAAATACATCTGCAACTGCGGAGATTTTTATTCCCGTTCCGGTAGTGACAATTACCCCAAAACTAGGAACAGAAATATTTCGTGGTTTGACAGTGACAGCCGATGGGATTACCATCCGGGGTTTGAATTTATACGGCTTTAACGCCAGTGCCATTAAACAGCAACTGGGTAACTTGTTAATTTATGATGGGATTCCCAAACCCGTCACCCTGACCACACCACCGGGGGATATTGTGGTTGCTCATCGTTTACCACCCCCAGATATTAGCCGTCAACGACCCCCCAGTAGTAATTCACCCTTCCGCGATCGCGATGTCCCCCCCCAAAATGTAGTAATTGAGAATAACTGGTTAGGGTTGACCAGGGAGCAAAAAATGCCGATGGAAAACTCGGCTTTTGGTGTTTATGTGTTTAATTCTAAGGGAACTACAATTCGTCGTAACCGGATTGATTTCCAGGAAGGAAGTGGGATAATTACCTCTGTACGGGCGGAAAATACGAATATTAGTCAAAATATACTGATTGGGAATGGCATGGCAGGAATGCCAGATGCTGTGCGCTTAGAGGGGATTGTCAATAATTCCCAACTGACGGGGAATTTAATTTGTGCTAACGATGGGGCGGGGGTGTATCTATTTAAACCTGAAGGTCGGGTGAGATTAGAAAATAATAAAATTACCTACAACGGTCGCAGATTACGTAGAGCAGCCGTGTATGTGATGGGTAGCAACCATGAAATTATCGGCAATGAAATCGATAATCAGACTGGTCCCGGTGTGGTGGTATCCGCCTTTCCGGAACATAATCGAGGAATAAGCAACTCAGCCATCGGTAATATTATCCGCAACAATAGATTTGCCATGTTGGAAGGGTTAAGTATCGATTTAAACACCTTCCGTAATTTAGATGTGCGGGACTTTCAGAAAGGGGATGGTCCTAACCCCCAACGGGATTCAGGTAATCGCCGTCTAGATACGGGAAATGGGGCAGTCAATGCACCTGTATTTACCAGTCGTCGATTGATACCCAACGGCGGAAGCGTCACCATCGCCGGAAAAGCCGACCCAGGGGCAGAAATAGCCATTTATCGCTTAGGAGACTATCAACGGGGTCGAGAAGCAATTTACGACTACGGCTATGGAGCCTTGAGTGAACCATTGACCGTAATTACCGCCGGGTCTGATGGAAAATTTAGTACTACATTGAATAATCTTAACCAAGGGGATGTAGTCAGCGCGATCGCCACCGACCCTAAATATGGAACATCAGAACCAGCCGTTGCCGCCATCGTCGGTACAGAAGCAATCCCCAACGTCAAACCCGATTCCCGTCCCCAGCCAATTCAACCACCCCAATGTGTCACCCCACCCGCACCACCACCGCCACCGGAACCCCCCGCACCCCCACCACCACCGGAAACAATTCGACTACGCGTTCCCAACAACATTCACTTTGCCTTTGATCGCTCCTTTATTAGCGATCGCAGCGCTCAGGTATTAAACCAGATAGCCGCAGTATTACGCCAGTATCCCACCATTGTGATTGAAATCCAAGGACACACCGACCCACGGGGAACGGATGCGTATAACTTGGCACTGGGAAGAAGAAGGGCCCTAGCCGCACGTAATTATTTATTACGGCAAGGAATAGGACCGGAGCGGATGACGATTCGCTCATTGGGAGAAAGGGTACGTAGAAATCCTGGGACTACAGGCATTCTCAACTATGCCCGCGATCGCCGAGTAGAAATCATCTTTAGGGATATCCGCGGAGTGGAAATCATCATCGAAAGTCAGGAATCAGACCTACAACTTGAAGGGGACCCCTTGAAACGTTAAGCCGATTCCATAAATTCTCGTGTTTAGGTGGAGATAGCTGAACCACAATCGGTTATTTCATGCCGATAAACCGATAAAAAAATGTTTGCAACACCTATGAGACGTAGCCATGCTACGTCTCTACAAACCGTTAAATCCAAAATCTAAAATCCATGAAATTCCTATTAAAACGACTATATTCCCCCTCAGGATGGAAACGAAAATCCGCCCCAGTTCCTAACTATGTAAACTTACTATGGCGGTATACTTTAACTGGATTAATCTGGACATTACCATCCCTATCCCTAATTAGTTTGACAAATAGGAATAGTGCGATCGCCCAAACTACACCCCCCTCCTGTCCCGTCGGAACCCAACCCAGCAGAATCAACCTCATACCCGGTACTTTTGAGGAAACCAACGGTCGCACCTTCACCACAGAAGGAGGAGAAGTTAGCGCCACATTCCGCTTCCGGGAAACTCTTTCCGGTCGAGTCATCGATCGACAAGAAAGCCGTATTACCCCCGGTGTGTATGGAGGATTACCTGGTCCCAACCTCTTTTGGAATATTGGTCTTGAAAAAACCCCCGCACCAGTAGGGGAAAGCGCAACCCTCACCATTGAATTCAACCAATCCGTCACCCTCGCTTCTCCCCTCCTCATCCTTGATATTGACCGCGACGGTGAAAGGGATGTGGGTTTCACCTATCAAGACCGCGTTACCATCACCGCAACCAATAACGGTTCCCCCGTCAACGTCACCCTCCGTTCCCTGGGAACAACCACCAGAATTGAAGGTAATCGAGCTGTTGGTATCAACGAGAACTCATTTCCTGACCGTCCCGATGGGAATATTTCCGTCACCCCAGCAGGACCAGTTTCCCAAATACAAATTCTCTACGAACCAGGAACGGAATTCGGGCCACCCCTACAAGACGAAAGTATTGGTTTGCATCCTTTTAGTGTTTGTATTCCCAGTCCCAGGGGAGCAATCGGTGATACGGTGTATAATGACTTAGATGGGGATGGAACCCAAGATGCCAACGAACCCGGTTTACCCGGAGTCACCGTTAGATTGATTGGTGCAGGGGAGGATAACGTATTTGGCACTGATGACGATATTCAGCTCACTACCACCACCGACGAAAACGGTAAATATCAATTTCGGGACTTATTAGCAGGTCAATATCGCGTTAGCGTTCCCAACCCCCCCAGTAGATTTTCCCCCACCCAAGCCTTCAACGAAGTTCTCAATCTTGCTCCCGGTCAAATTTTTAACGACGCAGACTTTGGTTTTCGTCGTACTGTCGTTGAAGCAGAAGAAACACCCAATATCCGTGTGATTAAACGTATTACCAATGCCCTTCGCAATGGACAACCCTTACCCGTAGCCAATTTCAACAGCTTTAATCCAGATGGAAGCAGCGACAACGATAACCAGTTACCCGGTCAAGAACGATTCGTCGGTGTTCCTCGAATTGAAACCCCACTACAAAGTGGTGACGAAATAGAATATACAATTTACTTCCTCTCCGAAGGTGGTGCAGATTTGCAAAATACCCGTTTTTGTGACCCCATACCAACGGGTACAACCTTCATTAACAACAGTATTACCGTGAGCGGTGCAGGTAGTGATGCTCAACCCCCTCGGTACTTTACACCCCTAGCTCCCCTCGATGGTTTTGCGGATATCTGTGGTGCTAATAACAGCAACGGGGCTGTAGTTACTAGTTTGGGTACAATTTCCCCCAATAGCTTTGGTTTCGTCCGCTTCCGGGTAAGGATTAACTGACGCAAACAGTAGAGACGACCCGACGGGTCGTCTCTACTTTCCGCAAAATCCAAAATGGAATTACTTTTTCTCTGTAATTGTAATTGTGTAGGGAAGATAATTATCCTTTTTATAGGAACCGACCCAAATCTGATAGGTTCCTTGTAACCACTCACCGACAATTCCTGGATTTTTGCCTTCAAAATCATCATTGCACCAGCTACCACCAGGACCACGCACAATCAAGGCTGTATCTTGAGGACTTTGAACCTGTAACTTCAGGTAATCAAACTTGCTGGTCAAATTTAGTGTATGTCCTGGCTTTTCATCAAAATAACCAGTACAAGGACCTGTGGGGGTATCTGCACGTCCTGCAATTCGCTCTCCGGGAATCGAACCTCCACTCATCCCCCTCACCGTTAAAGGGTCGGGTGAAAATTTGTTACCTATAGTAATATCGCCAAATATGGGTGGGGTGGACTGGTCAGCTTTGGCTGTTTCAATGGTTGTTAGTAGGCAAATAGAACTCAATATTAAGCAAAATATGTTGATTTTTGGTTTGAACACAGTAACTAGCATTTAATCTCGTAATTTCATTTCATTAGTATATTTTTTCAGTGTGGTATATGACACTAATTTAACAACATAAGTTCCCGCTTTGGTAGTAATTGCTGATAAATCTTGCTGGAAAGGAGGGAGTGGGTATAGACACCACATGTCGCGTCTGTAGGGGAAGTAGGAATGAACTATTTAGATGCTTCCGTGGTATAGGCGTTATCGTGGAGTTAGTAATTATCACATAGGTTCTGAGGGGTTTGTAGTAGTGGCTCTAGTGTTGAAAAGTTTGGATATAAAGCGCTACTACGTGCCTTTCTTTACTCTTCAAAATTAATATGGTGGACCACTAATACATAGGGAATTATGGCAAAAAACTACTTGGAAAAAAATAATTAAAAAATAAAAAGCCGACACCTGATAAAGGCAGTCGGTTGTTTTGTGTGTTCCCTATTAATGACTCGGCTAGAGTTCAGTTAGCTTTTATTATTTCCTTTTTATCCTGAGTGGGAAAGGATATAAATCATGGCATCCTGTGATTGTCATCACACCCTAATTGACGCAAAATGTGATTGCCTACACGACTTGAAAAGTAAACTTAAAACTAGCCCAGCAATTGACATCCCAAGCATAGTGGTCAGATGCGATCGCATATTTTTGAGATGTGGTAGCGCTAGCGTCGTGGATGTCTTGCAGTAAAGCGCGGGAAATTTCCACAGGTTTATTTAAAGTCAAGACGACTGGGGATTTGCGGGGAGAGTAATTTTCGTTACCTAGTGCGGCTAAAGTATGTTTCCAGGGTTGGGTACTAACCAAAAGTTGCAATTCCCAAACAGCTGTCAGTCCTTGCAAAGTCCATTCAAATCCGGGTGGGGTTTTAGGGATAATATCGGTTTGGTTGGGTGCAATGGTAATATCTTGCAGTTGGAATTGGGAGGTTGGGGAATCGACGGATATTTGCCAAGGAAATAAGGCGATCGCATCTTTATTGCTATTTAAGCCCACCAACATCACATAAACCGGTTGGGAATTGCCGTTTTCAATCCGTATTTGAATCCGACTACCTACTGGTATGGTGGGAAGATTACTCACAGAGGATTTTATTGCTGATTCAAAAACTGGAGATGAGTTATTATACTGGTTTTCTGTTTGAGTTTGTCTTTGCAATGCAGCACGGGGAGCAACGCTATTAGTCACTTCCAATGTTGCTTTAATACTTAATCGGGATGAGGTTTCGTTTTCCGTCTGATTCCATATCTTGGCTGCGGTTAAAGCCTTTAATTTGGGTTCTAAGCGTTTTGTGGCTATTTTCACCGCTTCTCCCACCTCTCCCATCGTATTGGGAACCGGTTCCCCGTCAACTGAAAATAACCCATATTGACTCTTTGCACCACTTTCCTGTTCCAACTTGCCAAATACCCAATCAGCTGGTTGTTCTCCCGTTACAACCGCACTCACACGGGGAATACTCGCAATCCCACTGGTTGCATCCACCCGTTCAATCCGTTCCAACTGGGAATTAAGAGCCACTACTAAATTAATATCACGGGGAATAGTGCGGATAAATTCCTGTACAATTGTACCTAAACTTGGTACTTTCGCTTTTTCCTGATTGACATTTTGCACTTTGGCAATTAATCCACTACGCGATCGCACTTGCAATAATTCATCCTCACCCCCACCAACAACCTGCAACAAAGATGATACACCATACAAACCAATCACTTGAGGAGGTAATCCACCTAACCAGACCAAACAGGTTTTTCCGTCCTCCTCAATCCCATTGATTACCCCTTCTCCCACCGGGGAAATATTTGTCAACACCGGTTCCGCAAATACAGCAGCCAATTTCACTTTTTTGCCATCATCTGCCATTGGTTCTTGACCCAACCCTAAACTGGATAGGCTAATACTGACTTCCCGTAAACATCTCTGTACGGTAACTGCTGGATCATGACTCCAAAAATACTGGGTAAATGCATAGGTGAAGGCTCCAGCTGTTAATCCCGGCAAATCAACTTCCCTAACCGTAGTATTCCTATCATCACTCGCCCTCAGCGTAATTACAGATGTATCTCGGAGAACTTGATTCTTCAAACTTTTGTGGAGTGCCAACTCATCATCGGTAACGTTAATACCGGGACGATATGGAACAGAGCGACTCAAGAAACCACCAAAAGGATGACTTTCTATTCCGTGGTATCCAGTATCAAATATAGCCAAACCCTGGACTCGCAGCGATCGCAGCAATAATAAAACCGTATCTTCCAGTAAATAATTACTAACCTTTCCATCTCCATCGCCATCAATCGGAATCAAGGCATTCTCCGCAGTTTCTAACACACCACCGGATTTCACTTGAGTCCCATAGCCACTAAAGTGGAAAATCACCCCATCCCCCGGTTTGACCAAATTAGGTAAATATTCCTGCAATGCGGCTTCAATTCGTGTCCGCGTCGCATTGGAATTAACTATTTCCAGAATATTTTCCCGTTCAAATCCGAAGCGATTAACTAACAATTCGCGCTGCAAATTCACATCGGCAACACAACCCCGCAGGGGAGGCAAAAATTTATAGTCATTAATACCCACTAACACCGCAAACTTTCGCGGATTTGATTGCGCCAAAGCCGACAGGGAACGCTGATTTCCCCATAGCCAAGTCGCATCTGAGACTCCTAGAACCGTCAGGATGGAACCAACACTTCGTATAAATGTCCGTCGCTGCATCATTTTCACCCCCCTCTTTCCAGATATCAGATTAAAGGGCTGAAATCCATTGTGTAAAGTCACTGCCGATACGCTTCTTGCCAGGCTGAGTAAATCAAATTATTCGATTATCAGGGTTTTTGGTGATAAATAGCAATCCATTAGAGAAAATTTTCGATTTTATTCAGGAGATGGGAGGGAGTAGGGGGATGGGGAGGAGCTTTCGGGAGTAGGGGGAAACTGGGGAGTCGGGGAAAGGTATCAATTTGTATCCTGTATTCTCTCTCCTGACTCCTGTCTCCAACCTTCAATCCCTAACCATGCATAGCTCTTGCCAACTCAGCTGCAACTTCCGGACGGGAAAATTCTGGGGGTGGTAATTCGCCTCGGCGTAACATTTCTCGTACTTTTGTTCCAGACAGATGCACCCGCTCCTCCGGTGTACTAGGACTGGTTTTTGTCGTTGCCATTTGTTTAGTACGCAAACAATAAAAGGCGTGTTCAAACATCATCGGGATAATACCCAACTCACCGGGTGCAAATTCATCAAAGATATATTGAGCGTCGTAGGTTCCGTAATAATCACCTACACCCGCATGGTCGCGTCCAACGATAAAATGGGTACAACCGTAATTTTTGCGTACCAATGCGTGGAAAATGGCTTCCCGTGGTCCAGCATATCGCATGGCGGCTGGGTTAATCGCTAAAATGACTCGGTTTTGGGGATAATAGTGTTCCAACAAAATTTCATAGCAACGCATCCGCACATCTGCAGGGATATCATCTTCTTTTGTTGCGCCGACCAATGGATGTAAAAATAGGCCATCAACGGTTTCCAAGGCGCATTTTTGGATATACTCATGGGCGCGGTGGATGGGATTACGGGTCTGGAAACCCACAATTGTCCGCCAACCCTTTTCTTGGAACATCCGTCGTGATTCAGCTGGGTCTATTTGGTACTTAGGAAACAATGGATGAGGATGACGTTGCAATAACCAAACATCTCCTGCTAAATTTACTGAACCTTGATTGTAGACAACTTTAACACCAGGGTGCTTTTCCTCGTCTGTCCGGTAAACATTGATGGCTTCCCGTTGCTTATCATAGGTATACTTTTCTGTCAGCAATAACAAACCAATATATTCCCCCTGGGGATTATCCAGACGAACATAACTACCTTCCTGTAAGGGTGCTGCAATTTCTTCTGTAACAGATAAGGTGATAGGAATTGACCAAGGAGTGCCATCTGCTAATCGCATTTCGGCTACAACCCGATTGTAGTCAGCTTGATTCATAAAACCCGTTAGTGGACTGAAACCACCAATGGCAATCATTTCCAAATCAGAAACTGTCCGTTCATCCAATTGAACGCGGGGGAGAAATTCCGCTTTAGAAAGAAATTCTTCGCGTTGTTCGGGGGTGGCAATGCGATTTATTAACTGTCCACCGTGGGGTGCAATGCCCTGTTTGTTGTAACTCAAGGTAATCCTTCTCGCGTTTTCACTGCAATAATTTCCATTTATAAATAAACTTATCAAAATGTTGATACCGAAAGAAAATTTATTTTCCGGAAGTCGGGAGTAGCCTACATGTACTACGTACACCAGAACCCATGAAAATATGCAATTTCACAAAAATCGTGATACATTTTATCCCCTTGCTTCCCCGACTTCCTGTACAGACGACCGTCGGGTCCTATCTACTCCCTGACGACAATCGGTGTTCCTACCTTTGCCCAGCTAAATAACCACCTTGCTTGCTGGGGTCGGAGGTTAATGCAACCATGACTGACGGGTGTACCAAAACGATTATGCCAGTATGCTCCGTGAATTGCATAACCGCGATGGTAATACATGGTATAAGGTACATCGGGAATATCGTAGCCAGTTCCTCGCATTCGTGTCACCCGTAGTTTGGTTTGGACTGCAAATACTCCTGTGGGAGTAGGTGTACTGGGTTTACCTGTAGAAATCCTGACTCCGTAAATGGGTTGATTTCCTTCCCAAGCTATTAGACGCTGCTGTTTTAAGCGAATTTCAATCCAACGTTGATTAGATTGTTTGAGATTCCTAATGGTTTGGGTGATAGTTGGGGAGGGTTTGGTCGGTTGAGCCAAAACTTTGGTTTCCGATTGTGACCGGGTATTCCCTGGGAATGGGGGAAGAAATCCATTGAATACCGATACCGATAATATCAATGCGATCGCAATTCGATTAATCCTTCTCCATCCCCCACCACCATTTTCCTGGCGATCGCTGTGAGCTTCCATCCTGTGGGTTTTGATCATAATTTCACCCCCATATGACTTTTTATACTCAAAACGGTGAGATATTGGACTTGCTAATATGCCAAAACACCCTTGGGTTTAGTTTCATCGCTAATCTCTAGTTCATAACCCCTAACCGCTTATCGTCAAGTTTTTTACTTTAGTATTTTCCGATAATATTTATTCTGGTCAATGTTTCTTCCGTTTGTTTTCGCTATGGGTAGCTTTCCTACAGTTAACTACACCTTTAAGTAAGGCTATTCCTTTCATTCCTCCCCAAATCTAGTGAAATCGGAATTTACAGATTTACACACTTGCATAAATTTTCCCGACATTGATGTGGACTATACCAACTCGTATTGCTACGCGATGATGATTGTGCCATGCCTTACTTTATAAATTTTTGCCCATGTTATCCGTAAACACTTACCCAGCTATGAATTTTTAACTAGAGCAGTTTAAAAAGTGTCACTCATTGAAATCCAAGATTAAAGATACAAGAGATATTCTGTATAAGTGCAAGGAGTGATACCACTTCACCATATGTTTGTCACAGGTTATTGTCGGAACCCTCTTCATTTATAGGGTGTTGCGACTTCCGAATGTTGCAGCAAGCAAGTGAAATGGTATAAGTTTTTACGGAGAGGCGCTGGGGTCGGCAAAAATCTCAGTCGCTTTTTCGTATGTATTTATATGCAAGTATTTATACTATCAGCTAAGTAAGATGGTAACATTTGTGCTGTGATTGGATTGGAGGCACAAAGATAAAATACGGGTGGTTTTGACTACAAATAGGCTTTGTAATCTTGAAGAAAAATAAAGTTATGTGTTTAGCACTTTGAAAGATTTTGAACCTGAACATAAAGTTTGTAGTGTCAAGTACCAACGGGTTATTGTGACAATTGCGGTTTGGTCAAAAATCTTCACTTACTGATGAGGATGTAGAAACCCCATCTACTGCTTCCCAGAAAGCTGGTGACAAAGAAGTAAGATGGGGTCGCTTGCTATATGATTAAACAAACGTGAATTCGACGGACTTTAAACTCTATAATCTTTGTGAATCAAAGATTTTGTCAGTTCAGGTTCAAACCATTCGTGAGAGGTTAAGGTCGGATCACTTTTGTCAATAAGTAATAGTACTGAAAATATTGCTGAAAATCGGGTCAGAAACATAATTTTTGAGCAGGCGATCGCCTAATCTGGATACCCATGATTCATTTTTGCCCCATAGTTTCAGTAAAGTAGATAACTTTATACCTACTTTTCCTCAAATTTTCAGCATAATTTCTAATTGACAAAAGCAAAATCTTCTTAACCTCTCACCGATGGGTTGAAACTAACCTCTGGGTTTAGTTAAGAACAAAGTCAATAACTGCTGATTCCCAGTTTACTGATTTTATTCTCAGTAGACTGGGAGGTTTTTAAAAACTTTTATTTGACACGAAGATTGGTGGACAAGAGTTTCAATCTTTGTGATTCATCGAACTCACGTTAAATAACCAGGTATAATCCTATTTGCACTACTTATTCTCCATAATGACTGCTAATCGCCTTACCTCTAAATACTCTGTAAAGGTATGCATTGTAAAACAGCATAATTGGGATGAAAAAGCCGATGAACATAATCATAAAGACTTGAGAACTTAGAGAAGAAGAAGCTTCAAAGATGGTAACTTTCATGGGAATAATGTAGGGAAAAATCACAAAAGCTAACCCCAGAATCGTGATGATAAAAATTACCACAGACCAAATAAAAGGAGTTGTTTCTTGACCCTCATTTAGGCTGTGAATTAACCTGCTGACTGCAAAAATAGCTAAGAGAGGAATTAGGGCAAAGATAAATATCCCTGGTTGGTGAAATAAGCGATCGCGTGTATGTTCGTAAACTACTGGTACCGCAGCTGTAATTACAATTGCACCAATCAAGGCTCCTAAAGTTGATGATAGAGCAGTGCGATAGTAAGTTTTTTGTAGTTCACCTGTTGTTTTCAAAATCAGATAGGTTGAACCAACCATCCCATAACCTTGAACAACAGTTATCGCTACTAAAATTGATGGAAAATTCAACCAATCCCAAATTCCACCAATAAACGCACCTGTCTCATCAACTTTAATTCCTGCCAACACTCCACCCAAAATTAATCCCTGTGATAAAGTTGTTAACAAACTCCCACCACCAAATGCCAAACTCCAAAAGGTTTTATTGTGAGAATATTCTCGAAATTCAAAGGAAACAGCGCGAAGGATAAACCCAATAACCATTAAAGTAATGGGAATATATAAAGCGTTAACAATTGTGCCATAAGCGAGAGGAAATGCCCCAAATAAAATACCTCCAGTACAAACTAACCAAGTTTCATTAGCATCCCAAACACTACTTAAACTACTGATTAGAACTCCCCGCTCTTCTTCATTTCTTCTTTTTAAAGATAAGATACCTACTCCCAAATCAAAGCCATCAGTAATCAGGTAAATGGAGAGAAATAGAGCGAGAATCCCAAACCAAACTATCGGTAAGACTTGTTCTAGGGTTTCCATTGTAAATCTCCTTTATCTGTTTCAATTGCCATGTTCTCACTCATCAATTCGGTGTGGTTACTACTTCCTAAAGCTGGATATACTGGAGTTGGTAATTCTAAATTTGGTCCTTGACGGACAATGCGACTACCAAAATACAATGCAGAACTGAATAATATTAGATATAGGACTGTATAAGCTATTAATGAAGAGAGAACAGTATTTGCAGGTAAATGGGAAACCGCATCTACAGTCCGAATTTGTCCGTATACAGTCCAAGGTTGTCTTCCCACTTCTCGTACCATCCAACCAGACTCAACGGCGATATATCCTAAAGGTGCAGCAAATATCCAAGCACGCATTAACCAACGTTGTTTAGTGATATTTTGTACTGAAAGTTGACCTCGCAACCATTGAATAACACTTAGCAACATTAATCCGAAGAAGAAGAAACCAATTCCAATCATGATACGAAAAGTGTAGAAGATAAGACTAATAGCATGAGGTCTATCTTCTGGTTTCCATTCCTTCAATCCCATGACTGGTTCGGAAAGATGAGGTTTCATTTCCAAAATGTATCCTAAAGCATTAGGAACATTTACTTCCCAGTGATTTTTTTCTGCATTTATATTGGGTGCGGCTAATACAGTCCAAGGTGCTGGTTTCCCTGCGGGGATTGTGTCCCAAATTGCTTCCATTGCAGCTAATTTTGTTGGCTGATTGCGATAGACTTCTTCACCACTAAGATGACCAACAAAAAGTTGTAGAGGAGTGACAATAACGGCTAAAGCAAGAGCTAATTTTAGAGATTTACTGAAGAAATCTGCATAGCGATTTTTGAGAATATACCAAGCACTTATTCCCCCAATTACAAATAGTGCAGTTTCCAAAATAGCCAAAACCATGTGAAACCAACTATTCAATGCTGCGGGATTGAGAATTGCTTGTATAAAATCACGAACGATAAATTTACCGTTCACCATTTCTGCACCCGCAGGAGTTTGCATCCAAGAATTAGCAACAATAATCCAGAAAGAAGATAGACTTGCACCAATAAACACCATGATTGTGGAAAATAGATGTAACCAAGCTGGTACACGATTCCAACCAAATATCATGATACCTAAAAAAACCGCTTCTAACATAAATGCCATCGTGCCTTCAAAGCCTAAAATCGTGCCAAAAAAGTCACCAACAGCCACAGAAAATGGTGCCCAATTTGCGCCAAATTCAAATTCTAAAGCAACTCCAGATGCAACTCCACAACCAAAATTAAGGATGTAGATTTTAGACCAAAAACGAGCGTGACGATAATAGTCAGGATTCTTAGTTAGTAGCCACAAAATTTCAACAGTAACTAAATATCCTGCCATCCCAATTGTTAATACTGGCCACAGCATATGAAATATGCTAGTTAAGGCAAATTGTATGCGTGACAAAATGATAGGGTCTGATAAAAATCCCATAAATACCTTTGTGTGTGAAGAGAAATTTATAGGGCAGTTGATTGTAGATATAGCCCATATTTCCATTTATTACTTTTTTAATATTTTTGTCAACAGACAATTTGTCATAGCAGAAAAGCTAGATTTTTCGGATTTTTTGTTTGAATATGATTAATTTTAAATAATCTTTTGTTTCCAATGATACTATTGATACTTGGCATCACAAATGTTGATTTTTTTATGGAATAAAATAGCTAATATATACCTATTACAATTACAGTTTATGCCCATTTAATATGAAGACCCATAGGAAGAACCTGACTCTAATCTTCTTCGATTTCAGGGAGGGAAGTGGATTTTCTCCTCTTTGCTTGCAAAGAGGGGATTAAGGAGTGGAGTCAAAAAATGTGCAATTTTACATTAAATTGGTATTAAACAAATCAGATTTTATCTAGTTAGCTACTTATACCAATAAAACACAACCATAATGGATTACTTGCAAATGTGTGAGTGCTAGTTTTATAACTTTGTCAATCTCAATTTTTGTCTTTTGAGGTAACTCCCCATCTGAGAGGGTGTTTATAAAGTGTCAATCCATACTTTTTAACGGAGTTGCTGATTTATGGGATAATTTAGCTTAATTTTGAAGGAGATACTCATAGTTTCGGCTTCTGGTTCATCCCGCATTTATGCAATGCCCTTTTTAACTATCTTCTCCACTAGAAGCCATGTGCAGTTCGACAGGGAGTTGCAAAATCATGGGGTGATTTTGTCGTATTTTCAACGATTCATTAACAGTTTCAGCCATTGATTCATCCCGCATTTATGCAACACCTTCGACAGAGCTTCATTGCAAGTAGCACATCTACGAAGAATATATCAAAAGCACTCAAACAGATAGTATATTTGTTGTTATAGACTAGTTCCAACCTCTAGTACAGATGACCCGCTGGGTCGTCTCTTCTACTCCAAAAAACTAGAAGTTAAGTATTAAAAATAACTTTTCCAACAACCTCTCACCTTGCGGGTCGGATTAGCCAGTTCGAGGGAAGGTAGACTGACACAGCAGACAATACTCGCGAGTATTGTGAGTCCAAAGTTGTCCTAGGGGAATTTTTCTAGCAGAGATCGAAACTATACCAAATCGAGTTTTAACTTGTTGATTGTTGTCTGAGAATGAATAATTTTCAAATTGCGATGAAACAGGAAGGTTAATTTAAGTCTAGACAATGGTAGTTTCGGGTAGATTTAACAGGGCATAAAATCGGTTTTGGCTCCACAATAGGATCGATCAGATTGTAGCGCGGATATTTGGCAGAGAAAACAGTGGGTGTTATGCTTTGGGGGCAAAATGATACAATAAAGACAGCTTTAATCTGGGTTATGAGATTTCTGGTCAACCTTCCCCATCCCGTGGATGTTGGCAGCGAGTATTCTGTAGAGTATCCTGCAAAGGTATGCATTTGAAAGTTAGCTCAACGCGATCGCGATCGAAATCGCTAAAATAATTAACATTTGATTTCGATCCGCGAGTTATTAGGTATCTATAAATATAAATGTATATAATCTAAATCCAACCTCTGATTCATCCCACCACTTGTTTTTGTTGAAAATAAACTGCCATGCTAAACAAATTGTTGGGCGACCCCAACGCTCGTAAACTCAAAAAATACCAACCCTACATCGCTGAAATTAACCTCTTAGAGGAAGATATTCAAAGCCTAGATGACAATGCCCTCAAGGCGAAAACTGGGGAGTTTAAGGAAAGATTGAGTAAGGGGGAAACCCTCGATGATATTCTTCCGGAAGCCTTTGCCGTGGTTCGGGAAGCAGCTCGTCGTGTTTTGGGTTTGCGACACTTTGATGTGCAGTTATTGGGAGGTGTGATTTTACACACCGGACAAATTGCCGAGATGAAAACTGGTGAGGGGAAAACCCTAGTGGCGACTTTACCGAGTTATTTGAATGCGTTAACAGGTAAGGGAGTACATGTGATTACCGTCAACGATTACTTGGCTAGACGGGACGCGGAATGGATGGGACAAGTCCATCGGTTTTTGGGTTTGAGTGTGGGGTTAATTCAGGCGAATATGACTCCCCAGGAAAGAAGAAAGAATTACAATTGCGATATTACCTACGTTACCAACAGCGAAATTGGCTTTGATTATCTGCGTGATAATATGGCAACTTCGATGGCGGATGTGGTACAGCGTCCGTTCAACTACTGTGTGATTGACGAAGTTGATTCAATTTTGATAGATGAAGCGCGCACACCCCTAATTATATCTGGACAGGTGGAACGTCCGACGGAAAAGTATCTCAAAGCGGCGCAAATTGCCTCCGCTCTCAGAAAAGATGACCACTACGAAGTGGATGAGAAAGCGCGCAACGTCTTGCTCACCGACGAAGGGTTTGCCGAAGCCGAAAGATTATTGGAAGTCACAGATTTATTTGACCCGGAAGACCCTTGGGCCCATTTTATCTTTAATGCCATTAAAGCCAAAGAATTATTCCTCAAGGATGTAAATTATATTGTCCGTCAGGGAGAGGTGGTGATCGTCGATGAATTTACTGGACGGGTGTTACCGGGTCGGCGGTGGAGTGATGGATTACACCAAGCCATTGAAGCCAAGGAACGGGTAGAAATTCAACCAGAAACCCAAACCCTGGCAACTATTACCTATCAAAACCTGTTTCTTTTGTATCCCAAATTAGGGGGAATGACGGGAACCGCCAAAACCGAGGAAGCGGAATTTGAACGGATTTATAAACTAGAAGTAACCGTAATTCCGACCAACCGCACCCGTCGTCGTCAGGATTTATCCGATATGGTGTTCAAAACCGAAGCTGGTAAATGGCGAGCGATCGCCCGTGAATGTGCGGAAATGCACGAAGCTGGTCGTCCGGTATTGGTGGGTACAACCAGTGTGGAAAAATCTGAGTACCTGAGTCAGTTGTTGAAACAGCAGGGTATTCCCCATGAATTGCTGAATGCTCGTCCGGAAAACGTGGAACGGGAGGCGGAAATCATCGCTCAAGCGGGAAGGTCTGGGGCTGTAACCATTGCAACAAATATGGCAGGTCGAGGTACGGATATTATTTTGGGTGGTAACTCCGAATACATGGCGCGGTTGAAATTGCGTGAGTATTTTATGCCACGGATTGTCAAACCGGAAGATGAGGATGTTTTTGCTATTAATCGAGCGTCCGGAGCGCCTTCAGGTGGTAGTGGTGGACAGGGGTTTGCACCGGGACGGAAGGTGAAAACTTGGCGGGTATCTCCAGGAATTTACCCAACTAATATTTCCAAAGAAGCGGAAAATATGTTAAAGCAGGCGGTAGAATTTGCCGTACAGCATTATGGGGAACGTAGCTTACCGGAATTAGAAGCGGAAGAAAAAGTAGCAGTTGCTGCGGAAAAAGCTCCTACGGACGACCCGGTGATTCAGCGTTTACGGGATGCTTACAAGTTAGTTAAGCAAGAATATGAAGTTTTTACCTCCCGCGAACATGATCTGGTGGTAGAGCGGGGAGGTTTACATGTAATTGGTACGGAACGTCACGAATCGCGACGGGTGGATAACCAGTTGCGAGGACGAGCAGGAAGACAGGGAGACCCGGGAACAACGAGATTTTTCCTCAGTTTAGAAGATAACTTGATGCGGATATTTGGTGGCGATCGCGTTGCTAAATTGATGGAAATGTTCCGGGTTGACGAGGATATGCCAATCGAATCGAAAATGCTCACCAACAGCTTAGAAGGAGCGCAGAAGAAGGTGGAAACCTACTACTACGACATCCGTAAGCAGGTGTTTGAGTATGACGAGGTGATGAATAATCAACGACGAGCGATTTATGCGGTGCGTAGACGGGTATTAGAAGGGGAGGATTTGAAGGAACTGGTAATTGACTATGCGGAACGCACAATGGACGATATTGTTAATTACTATATCAACCCCGATTTACCTTCGGAAGAATGGGAACTGGATAAGTTGGTGGAGAAAGTCAAAGAGTTCGTCTATTTACTAGCCGATTTGCAACCTGAACAACTCTACGACATGTCCATGTCAGAAATTAAGGCATTTTTGCATGAACAGGTGCGCATTGCCTACGATATGAAGGAAGCACAGGTAGACCAAATTCAACCCGGGTTAATGCGACAGGCTGAACGTTTCTTTATTTTGCAACGAATTGACACCCTATGGCGTGAACATTTGCAAGGTATGGACGCGTTACGGGAATCCGTTGGTTTGCGTGGATATGGACAAAAAGACCCCCTAATTGAGTACAAAACCGAAGGATACGAGCTATTCCTGGATATGATGACAAATATTCGTCGCGATGTGGTTTACTCCTTGTTTATGTTCCAACCCCAACCACCCCAAGCTGCTGCACAGGCAACGGAGATGGTATAGTTTGGTATAGTTTCTGGATGGGGAGAGGTGTGGTAGACTGCACCCTATTGGTTTCTGGGTAGGTCTAATACTGACACTAGAACCTATGAAAGTGCTTTTCCCCTACTCCCTATTCACCACCCACCTAATTAGGGCTTGCTGAAAATGGTAAAACTCTTATTTCACAAGGAGTTAAGGAGATTTTAGTCGTCAAAAGTGCTTTTCAAGTAGGTATGTAAGGCTTAAAAAACCTGGCATTTGTCATTTTTTGGGTCTTGTGAAAAGTGGAATAGTTGGGTTAACACTATTCCCGACTCCCTGTTCCCTAGCCTCACGAAAAGACCCCACCTAATTAGATGCTGGAATGGGGATAATATCCGTGGTAAACTTTTGCTGATTACGCAAAATCGTCAACTGCGATCGCACTCCAATTTTATCCGGGGTCAGCATTTTTTGTAGTTCATCCATATTACGCACTGGTTTACGGTTAAAGCCGACAATTACATCCCCCTCCCTTAACCCTGCATTTGCTGCGGGACTTTTCGGTTCCACATACATGATAAAAATCCCTGCATCACTGACTAATTCGTTGAACAACATGATTCGTCTGGACACTTGAACGTTTTGTCCACCAATGCCGATGTATGCCCGTTGGGTTTTACCATGACGCATCAATGCAGGTATAATATTTTTGGCCGAATTTATGGGTATGGCAAAACAAATCCCCTGAGCTGCGATCGCCACTGCTGTATTAATCCCGATTACCTCCCCCGTTGATGTCACCAAGGGTCCACCAGAATTCCCCGGATTCAAAGCTGCATCGGTTTGGATAATATTATCAATCAACTTACCGGAAGCGGAGCGAAATGACCGACCCACCGCACTAATTACCCCCGTCGTCACCGTCGTTTGAAACCCGTAGGGATGACCAATGGCGATCGCTAATTGCCCCACTTTGACAGCTTGGGAATCCCCTAACCGTGCTACAGTTAGGTTCTCCGCATGGATACGAATAATTGCTACATCCATATCCGGGTCGTCACCGACAAGTGATGCTGCATAGTTGCGACCATCTGCAAGCGTCACCTGAATTTGACTTGCTCCCTCGACAACATGGCTATTGGTCAAAATATAACCATCGGGTGTAAAAATAAATCCGGAACCATTACCCTGGATTTCTCGACTAATAGGTGGAAAACTAGGACGATATCCTGGAATCCGACGTTTGACATCAATATTCACAACTGCTGGACTAACTGTTTCCACAACACGAACAACAGCATGGGAATAAGCATCTAATAACTGTTCATCAGATTCAGAATTATGCTTCAAATTCATGGCAAAATTATTATGATTCAACATGCGTAGGTTTCTAAACATGTTTGATTTCCTTTGCTCTCATCACCAAGTAGGATATTAATAGTTATACTTCACATGCTGATATATTTTTCTTTTGGTTTGTATGACAGTTGATAGGTGACAGTATTAATCACCTGAATGAAAAGGTCACTTTTTGATGGTGTAAAGTATATACAAATTCCCTATTTGTAATTGAGAAATATCTTTGAGGAAAGTTTCTTAGTCATCTTACTGTTGCTGTAGCTATACTTTTGAAAATTTAACATTGGTATCATAAAGTCAGGATAAGAAAATATAGCAATCCAATTTAAGTAGTGAAAAATATTGGTTTTGGCTGTACTCTACGGTAAATCTTCTCTTAGAGAAGTCGCGCTACGCGTGTCTAACGTCAACAGTCAACAACCCCACATGTAAGATTTTACAAATCCTGCTCGGACTGCGATAATTTGATGGTTTTACTCCTAGTTTGTTCAAAACTCAGGATTTCAATATAGGTTATGGGTTATTGATTGAGATTAATTGCACCAAATCCAAATTTACCTGATAAATATAGTTGCTTACAGTTAGTCAGTTACAGTTGAAATAACAGAAGAGTAGAGACGCGATGTATCGCGTCTCTACTCAAAATCATCATGAAAAATTATTAACCAAACCGTAATGGGATTCCGATAATCAAGAATTTTCAGTTTTTAAAAACCCCATCACCAAACCATTAACAGTCAACAGTTAACAATCCTATTTTCCATTTTGTCATTCTCAAAACATTTATTTTATTTTTCAAAATTTGTAATCACCTTGAGAATAAACCTTTAACTTTTCATTACAGCTATATTTTCAGTATATTCTGGGAGAAAAAAATGCGTTTTATGTATATTCAATTAAAAAGGTTAAGAAAAATAAAGATTCAGTCAACTTGATGAGAACTTGCGGAATCACCCTAAATACAAGGGAATTTATTAGCTAGGGCTAACAACTAGGGATAATCCCTAGGGGTGCAAAAAACAAATATTGAGCAATGATGATTTTCAATTACTCAACACCCGATACTATCTATATCAATTTGCATATATGTATAAAAAGTTGCTGGCTTTTGCAGCGATCGGTGCCATTAGTTTGCTATCTGTATCAGTTTCCGGCGATTTTGCAGAAGCGCTAACACAAAATCGCTTGTTAAACAACGTAGTGAAAGCACACAAATTAATTAAATTAACCAATACCCAGCAGTCACCGTTACAGATAGATAACCTTCCAATTGACAGTACCGCCTACTATAGTCCAGAACTATGGCATACCTACCAAAGATTGCAATCACAACAGGAAGGTATACCCACCCGTAGTGCGATCGCAGTTTATGTCGGTGCTAAAACCTTGATTAAACAGCAACAAAACTCCCTTGTTCCCACAAGGATTAATCATCAAGGTACGAATAGTGACAAGCTTACTAAGGATATCATTATTTTTCTTCGCAAGCAAGGGTATTTAAAATATTTTGTCAGCAAGAATTATCAATCATGATTTTTCTCGACTCTTCAAACACCGATCAATCATGAAGTTGAAGAATCTACACTAGATATATAAGTTATTAGGCATTTAAATCCATCTCCAGACATAAATTATTCCTGACTTTTGGTAGAGATATATTCTCTGATACAACATAAAGAAATGATAAAATGAATCAGATAAACACAGGAATATTCCCAAAAAAATAGCAGATTCATCATCAATCATCGACACCAAAAGTATTTGGGGGATAATTTTTTCATGCGTGGCATTCATCAGATTTATCAATATCTGAAAAAACTCAATGGCAAAAAATTTATCTCAATCTGCTTGGGATTGATTTTATTTATCACCTTTTCAGTCTTTCCCAAATTACCAACATTCGCTCAAGTTGCTGACCAAATTCCCATCCGACTCCCCAGGGTCAACGACTTATTTTCCACCAATAACTCGAATATCCAAACTGCTCCAGTTTTTCTCGATGGTTATGAATTATTTACAGTCACAGCATTAGCCCTAGAGACCCAAAATAACCTCACTACTGATTTAAAACCAGTGGCAAAAAGGGTACAAAAAATTGAGAATAATCTCATCCGTTTTGTGCATCAGGATGAGCCAATCGATAATATACGGGTTACTTATAATCTGGATGAAGCTAGTAATTTACCAATTATTTATATTAATGACCAGTATTTAATGACAGTGACAAATTTGGATGCCCAATTACAAGGAATGAACCAGCAAAGATGGGCATCAGAATTAACAAAGGTAATTGAAAATGCTTTAATCAGAGCCAAACAGGAACGACAAGTACCATTTTTAATTAGACAGACTCTCAAGGCTTTATTAATTATTTTGATATCAACTATTTTTGTTTGCATCCTCAAATCAGTTAAACAGCGAATTTCTCGTCGCCAAGAACAGTTAGAATCGGAAATAGCCAAAGAAACTCAAGTATTATCCCAACAGGAAGCTGAAGCAGATGTTCATCTCATCTCGACAGAAATTAAGGTGGTTAAAAAACAGCAAGGATACAATATCTACGATATCCAAAAACTGCTATTGGTATTAGGACAAATTGCTATAGTTGGCAGTAGTATTTTTCTTATCCTGGGTTTATTTCCCTACACTAGAGGATTACAACCTTTTATTTATTCAACTCCCTTAAAAGTTGTATTTATTGGTTTAGGTGTATATGTATTAATAAAAGTTGGTAATATTCTGATTGATAAATTATTGAACATTGTCAATAGCAGTTATCTGATTACACCCAGCAATTATCAAAGGCTATCACTCCGAATCACCACCTTTTCCCAAGTTTTAAAAAGTGTAAATGCAGTGGTTTGGATTAGTGTGGGAATCTTGAGTGGATTGTCCCTATTTGGTGTGAATATTGTTCCCCTTCTAGCTGGTGCGGGAATTATTGGTTTAGTCATATCTTTTGCATCCCAAGGTTTAATTAAGGATATTATTAATGGTTCTTTTATTCTCCTAGAAGACCAGTATGCTGTCGGTGATGTGATTGTGGTGGATAAGGTTGCGGGTTTTGTGGAAAATATGAATTTGCGCATTACCCAATTACGTGATAACGAAGGACGATTAATTACAATTCCGAATAGTGCGATTTCCGTGGTGCAAAATCTTTCTAAGGACTGGTCACGGGTCGATTTAACTGTTGAAGTTGCATACGATACGGAACCCAACCATGCATTGAGTGTAATTCATCGACTTGCAGAGGAGATGTTTCGGGATAAAATTTGGCAAGAAAAAATTCTCGAATTTCCCGAAGTTCTGGGAATTGATAAAATCGATCACAAAGGAATGTTAATTCGGATTTGGATTAAAACCCAACCTTTGCAACAATGGGCTGTAGCGAGGGAATTTCGTCGTCGTCTGCGGATGGTGATGCAGCAAGAAGGGATTAATATTGGTATTCCCCAAGGTGTCACTTGGTTACAGGAAAATTTGGGAATAGGTCGGTTGGAAAATGGTTATTTGTTGAGAAAATAGTATTTAGTATTATGGTGATGTGTTTCGCTTTGAGTTTGTTGACTGATGACTGTTGACCTCTAATACCGATATTTTCCTTTGGGTTTATTGACAGTTGACTTTTAGGGATTAACTATTGAAACGAAAACCTCAGTTTATCAACATTGAAAGTATACTTGATTATTCCGTCAATCACTACGTTGCCAAATTTTAATGGTTTTGTCGAGACTCGCACTTACAATCATTTCTCCAGATGTGGTAAATGTAAGGGCTGTGACAGTATGGCTGTGTCCACGAAATGTCGCGAGGTGTTCTCCTGTTTCTAAATGCCAAAGTCGCACTGTTCGATCTGCGCTACCACTGGCTATTAAATGTCCCCTAACTGGGGTATGATGGGAACTGGTAATAGGAGCGATCGCGATCGCGTGTATACTATCCTGATGTCCCGTTAGGGTGCGCACTAATTCCCCGGTAGCTAATTTCCATATCTTCATGTTTTGGTCTTGACCCCCACTCACTAAATATTCTCCGTCGCTACTAACCGCTAGGACGCGAATATGATGGGTATAGGTCTGGATTTGTTGTCGGGGTTGGAGGGAAAATTGCTGCCAAACCTGTTCGGGGGAAGCTTCCCAAATTTGGATGTGGTGATGGGAACCTGTAATCAATTTATCTCCATTGCGGTTGAATGCTAAAGCTTGTACCCCCGTTCCCGATAGGGATAACCTCCCTTCGATTTCCCGTTTACGTAAGTCCCAAAACAAGATGGTTCGGTCATCTCCACCGCTAACTAAAATACGTTGATTCGGTGTAAATGCCATACACCTGATGGTTTGCTGATGCTCATGTAAAATATCGACTAAATCACGTGCTCCCACATGCCAAATTTTAATCGTCGCATCCGCACTACCACTAATTAGCATCCTGCCATCGGGGCTGAATGTCAAGCAATTTACCTCATCAAGCCATCCGGAATAACTCCACTGATATTCTGAAAGGGTGCAAATAAATTCTCCCCTGGTTAAATTCCACAGTTTAATTTCCCCCCTACTACCTGTAGCAAGAATGGATGGGGTTCCGTACACAGGGTTTTCTGGGGTAATTGCTAAACAGTTGATACCCCGTGTATGTCCTGTCAAGGTTTGCCAACATTCCCAATCACCAATGAGGGATTGGAGGGGATGTTTAGTTACGCAAAGGGTTGGGGAGGAATTAACTGGTGATTGCTGTTGGGTTTGTAACCATTTGATACACCAATTAAGTCCACCGGAGTAGAGTAATTCATTCAGTTGAATTGGTCGATTTGCTGTGTGTAAGTCTAGAAATTGGGAAATGACAAAGCCTAAGAAAATAACCTGTGGTTCATGGTTCGGTGGGGGATATAAACTAGTATGGAAAAAGAGAATAATTTGATGATTTTTAATATCATCCTCACCAATTTGTGTAGAAAATTGTTCTGAGTCTAGTCCTCGGAAATCGCTGCTAGAATGGATTTCTATTTGTAAGTTGATGGCAGGATTTGCAGTTAATTGATAGGAAAACTTCCGCTTTGAGAGCCAATTAGAGATGGGATGATAATTATCTGGGATTGTCAAATTATCATCACTATAATTATGCACAGGATGAAACTGTTGCGGTTGTAAAAAATTTATTACTTGTTCGCTGATCTGTTCATAATAAAAATAGCTTTCTACTTGTTGTTCCCAAGTCAGAATTAGTTGACTTTCGGCGTTGATTTCTTGCGGTAAATCAGCTAAACTGCGGGTAAAATGGGCGACTGTCGTCATTGCTTTTTGCCGAGCATTATCCAACATTTCCAAAAACTGACCTTCTCGAAACTTCAACCGTTCTGCATGACAGCCAAAAACAGAAGCATCCAAGAAAATGGCTTCACGGGATTCGTTTTTCTTCACGCGTCGAAGAAAATCCTTCTGTTGCGATCGCAGTAAACTGATCCAATCCATTTATAACCTATATATCCATCCCTACCTGTCAGTAAGTGAAAACAGAGAACTTGGTCAACATTCTGGGAAAATTTTACATCCGCAAATATTTTTTAATGGGTTTTACCGATTGATTCAACTAACCCTAAATTTCTGCCGACGATACACGATTTAAACAGAACATACCCAATAACCATTCTTGTCAATATCATGATTTTTCTCAAAAATACGTATTTGTTTATACATTTAACTTCATAGTGAATATTTATGATTCAGAGATAAAAATTTTATATGTAAATCTTACGATTCTTAATAGTATTAACTTTCCTTTCATCTTCCGTAAAAACTAGGAGGAAAGGAATTGTATGACATTTAAATGGGCATATAGTGAAGTAGTAATGACAGAATAAAAACTGGCATAAAATATATTTTTGATTTGCCAATATGTAGGGAGGACTCGACGGGTCGTCTCTACGAATTAAAACAATAAACCGATTTCCATCCCCAGAAGCAGAATAAAACCAATCCAGACATTTTGACTGAAAATACGGCCGTAGGTGGATGATGGAATTTCCGGTTGAGAAAGCTGATATATTTGCCAACTCCAACCACAAATAGCAACTAGAAAACCTAGCCAAAAGCCAAAATGTAAATGGGTGACAAATCCCAAAGCTGCTAGAAGGATAATAGTAGAAAGATAAAAACAAGCGATCGCTGCAACAACATACTCACCGAAAAACAGCGCACTGGAATTGACACCGATACGTCGATCATCCTCGCGATCGCTCATCGCATATACGGTATCAAAACCCAAAGTCCACATTACCGTTGCTCCCCACAGCAACCATGTCGGTAAAGACAAACTGTGGGTGACAGCACTCCAACTAATCAGAACCGCAAATCCCCACGCCAACGAAAGTACCAATTGGGGAACCGGGAATACCCGTTTCGCACCAGGGTACAGCAAAATTACCGGAACAGCTGCCACACACAGCCAAAAAGCCAACGGATTCGCCAAGGGATTCAAATAAAACGCCAATCCCGCAGCACAGAGCATCGCCACCACTAACACTACTATACCCACCTGCACCGACAGCGATCGCGCTGCGAGGGGACGATTTTTGGTGCGCTCCACCTGGGGGTCAATATTGCGGTCCCACAGGTCATTGACAACACATCCAGCTGCACTTGTGGCCAGTGTACCAACAATAATTACTACCACTAACGGTAAAGGAGGCTTACCCATACTAGCCATGAATATAGCCCACAAAGCCGGAATCATCAAAATTAAGCGACCTGCTGGCTTATCCCAACGTAATAGACGGATAATCCGATTGATCACGGGTTCTTGCGGGGTTTCTGGCTGAGTCAACATAATCTAGAAAATGGTAATTGTAGGGATTAGGGGATGCAGGGGTAGCTTAATAATTATATATCTAAGGTATTTCTGTGTTATTAACCATTTTCCTTCCCTCCCTGATCCTGACTCCTATCTCCTTAATTATTTACACAACTTTACACATAAACAACAGCTTTTTTTGATATGTATAAAGTCACAGGAGAATGTAGTAACCAAGAGAACAACAACAATGGTCGATTTGGTATCACCCGCAGACGAGCAAACCAGTAGATCCACTGGGGAACCCCAGATAATTGCCGCGATCGATTTAGGGACAAACTCGCTTCATATGGTTATAGTCCAGATTGAGCCAACCTTACCTTCGTTTAGTATTATTGCGCGGGAAAAAGAAACCGTGCGTCTAGGCGATCGCGATTTACAAACGGGTAATTTAAAGCCGGAAATCATGGATCGAGCCATTAATACTCTGCGACGTTTTCGGGAAATCGCTCGCACTTTAAAAGCCGAAAGTATTGTTGCGGTTGCTACTAGCGCTGTCCGTGAAGCTCCCAATGGTAGAGAACTGCTGCGTCGAGCAGTCGATGAAGTGGGTTTGGAAGTGGATTTAATTTCTGGACAGGAAGAAGCGCGACGGATTTATTTAGGTGTATTGTCGGGGATGGAGTTTAATAACCAACCCCATTTAATTATTGATATTGGTGGCGGTTCTACGGAAATTATTTTAGGCGATCGCTCGGAAGAACGGGTGTTGACCAGTACGAAAATTGGGGCTGTGCGTTTAAGCACTGAATTTATTACCACTGACCCCATTAGTGACCAGGAATTTAATTACCTGCAAGCCTATGCTAGAGGCATGTTGGAACGTTCTGTCGAAGCGGTTTTGACCAGTTTACCCTTCGGTGAAAACCCGAAACTAGTTGGTACTTCTGGCACTATTGAAACCTTGGCCATGATTCATGCCCGTGAACATTTGGGTAATGAATTAAACATGATTAATGGGTATGAATTTACACTTGACTATCTCCAGAATTTAATCAATCGGCTGCGACGCATGAACTATCAAGAGCGTGCTGCCATACCGGGGATGTCCGACCGCAGAGCCGAGGTAATTTTAGCTGGTGCGGTAATACTCCAGGAAGCGATGGTGTTACTTAAGGTTAAATCAATAACCTTGTGTGAGCGAGCTTTACGGGAAGGGATTATCGTCGATTGGATGTTAACCCACGGATTAATCGAAAATCGTCTGCGTTTTCAAGGTTCCGTCCGTAGACGTAGTGTTCTCAAAACAGCCAAGAAATATCAAGTCAACCTACAACATAGCGATCGCGTGGCAAATTTCGCCTTGAGTCTATTTGACCAAACCCAAGGTATACTCCATCACTGGGGTGATACAGAGCGTCATTTATTTTGGGCTGCTAGTATTCTCCACAATAGCGGTCACTATGTCAGCCATTCCTCCCACCACAAGCACTCCTACTACCTAATTCGTCACGGGGAGTTACTGGGTTATACGGAAACAGAAATTGAAATTATTGCCAATATAGCTCGTTACCACCGTAAATCCCCCCCCAAGAAAAAACACGAAAATTTCCGTAATCTGAGCAACCGAGAACACCGAGAAATCGTTGCCAAACTTAGTTCCCTATTGCGTTTAGCAACAGCTTTGGATCGACGACAAATCGGTGCAATTTCCTACATCCGTCTCCATTATCAACTCGAATCCCACCAAATCATCCTCCAAGTATTTCCTACCCATCCCAATGATGACTGTGCCTTGGAAATGTGGAGTTTGGAGTACAGTAAATCAGTTTTTGAACAGGAATTTAACTTGAAATTAATTCCCCAACTCCAACCAACGGTCATCACTGGTGTGAGGGATTGAAACTCCCCTGGCTAAAGCTGTTCGCGTGAGCGTCTCGCTAGAGAGGGGATTCTACATTCATCGTCGGAATTTGCGTCTAGTAGGTTTTCACCAACTAGCGTAGAGATTCCAACTCCTGTAGCCTTACTAAGGATTCGATTGATTTTTAATTTCAGCTAACTCCCGTAATTTCTGAATTCCCCTTGATTGATTGGAATTTTCATTTCTGCCATCATCGGCATTATCTTTTTGAGGAGTCAATCGTTCACGCCAACTTTGGATTCTGGTGGGTTTTGGGGACTCTCCACTCGCTTGATTTATTTGATTAATTGAGCGGGGTGTCGTCTCTAATAAGGGATTGCGAGAAGGTTGTTGGGTGGGAATGGTGACGGGTCGGGGTGTACGTAACCTAACCGGTTCTGAAAAGGATGGTTCTGCTTCTAATTGGGGTTTTGTGGTTGTGGGGGTAATTGGTCGCACAGGAGCAACTTCAACCACATTAGGATTATTAGTGTTAGAACGTATTACCTCCGAACTTCCCACGGGTTTTCGCTCAGTCGCAGAATCAGGATTGGGACTGGGATTATTGGTGTTAGGACGGATGACTTCTAAACTTCTAACAGGTTTTTGCTCAGTGTTATTACTGTTGTTGTGAGTGTTATTATTACCGTTATTAACTGTTATGGGTTTGGTGGGGATAGTCACCTCATTTGCGTTGGCTGCTGGTTTCTCGGCTGTATTACCAGGTGTGATATTCGCCGTCAGATAAATTGGCTTTCCAGTATTGGCAGGAGGGTTTTTCCGGAGGTAATCGGCAAGGAATTGGCGTATGGCATTACTTTGCTCGAAGGAGAGGTGTTTGCCATCATTGGTAAAAACCTTAAAATCATCAATGGTTCCATCCGCCTTCACCACCAAACCCACATCCACAACATCCTTTAATCCATCTCGATCCAGGGTTAAATTCAGGGGTTGTTTGGTTTGCAGTTGACCGTGATTTTTCTGGGCTTGTTGGTAATGCTGGGCCATCAATAAAGCCTTGGAAACTCTGGTATTCCCCCCGTTCCCATCGGAACTATCACTTGGATTAACCGTTGTAGAATGCTGGTGCTGATTCTGATTATTCTCTAGGACTGTAGCAATTTTTTGAGTCAAGCTATTATCAGGTAAAGGTGTCACCCCAGCTATTTGTTGATTTGCTAAGGAAAACTCACCTCCTGCTTGTAGAGGTTCACCGGTGGGTGTGACAAATTCCCTCGCGTCATTATTCACAACTACCGGGTTACTATTTCCATTTTGCGGAGCCATTCCTTCGGGTACACCTTCCGGTAGGGGAGAAGAGAGGGGAGGGTCAGCAACACGAGGACTTCCGGGATTAAATTCACCAGGAATATTGGCAACACTTACAGGTGTACCAGCAGATATTCGACTTCCCTCCACATCGCCTATACGGGGATTACCAACCATAGCTGGGTAATTTCGTCTGAGTAAGGGATTAGCCCTAAAACCCGTGTCGATATTAAAGCCACCCGTTGCTACCCGTTGTCCACGGGGAAAGGTCGGTACATTCACACTTGTTGCATTCGGTAGGGGTGGTAAGGGTTGGGAATTACCTGGAAAGGCTGGTAGGGGTGGTAAAGGGGATGCTGTTGTCGCATTTGCTGCGGCAAAATCTGGCATTGGTGGCAGTTGGGAAGCCACCCCCGGTTGGGGTTGCATGGGTGTAGCATTGGTTTTTTGGGGGTTAGCGATCGCTGTTTGGGGTAAACGAGCTTGCTCTTGGGGGGTGAGGGTGGTTATTCCCACCGCTTTGGGGGTGGTGTCCTGTTTCTCGGATTTTGACGTATTCACAGGTAATAACGGCAAAATTAGCGCGATCGCACCATGAATCCCCAATGATGCTAAAACCGCAATTCCTGCTGGTTGTCCCATTATTTCTGGTATGCTTCTCAGCACAGAGATGTTTGACATGGTTTTCTCTCGTTCACTCAACTCAATCTGGTGTTAATCGGCTTTTACTCGGATAAATAGATAGATAAGAATTTATCGAATTTTGTTTATCGTTTAGAATTAAATTTTGACGCTTATCCTTAAATCAATACTTCTGTCCCAACGCTCTACAACCGGATTTTTATCCGTATTTTCCACAGCTTTTTTGGTGATTTTTACTTGGTTATCCCCAGAATACATAATCTTCAGATGAGTTTCTGTCTGGACTTTTGCTAAAGCCTATACCATTTTTCTTCTGAGATGGTTTTGGTCTTTAGGCGATTGTACAAACGTGTAGCTCATTTATCCCCATATTTTCCCAGCTGGTATCAGTGTATCGAGAAATCGCTTGTGAACTGCACCTGTATCAAAAACTGTAACCTCATATCTCCATAATTTGGTTTTCCCCTGGGAAAATGGATTTGCCTTTGACATCCAAAATAACCCACCTACCATCCTCAAACAGCTAAATTTGAGCAAAATTGAGAAGTAATGGCAAGTCAAATGTAATCAAAACAACAACAAAACACCCTAATTGATGAATTGTGGATCTAATTTAAAAAAGAATGCAACTGATGAATCCGGAAGAGACGTAGCTACGTCTTATATTGGGTATGTGTTGCAAACATTTTTGGAATCGGTATTAAAAACGGGTTTAAGTTGATTGAATCTGTATTCTACATCAAAATCACCACCACGATGATTTTTGTTGCTGATGGTAACGAAATGTAAATCAACAACCCAGCCGCATAACAAGACAACCTCTAGTCCCAGATTTCCCAAGAGTATGTTACTAGCCTTGCTTTTCCTTCAACACCCGAATCATTATTCCCCACTCCCTGCAAGTTTTAGGGGTTGGAGAGAAATCAGGGACGTATAATCATTTTTCTGCCCACCGACTTAGGCATTAGCGAGGGAAAGAAATACAATGGGATTTATCCTTGTGAGTCGCGATGTATGTTGGGTAATTCTGAGAATTTTTGTTTTCCAGAAACATGGCAGAGAAATATGTGGTCGAATACAATACACAAGCAAAGCTAAAAACGAGAATTACCCATTGTTGAGAATGAGCGATCGCTGATGATTCAAATGTAGTTGTATGTAGATCCGCTCGTGATTTGACTGGAATTTATTTTGTTGATGCGAGGAGATGTTATGAAATCATTTGTCCGTTGGGGTACAAAGTTAGGTTTAGTTGGTAGTGTGGTTTTGGCGACTGTGATGACTGGGTTAGCTCCGGTAATAGCTTTAACACAACAACAAATAAAAGAAAAGCTGGATGATGTCCCGGTTTGGTTGATTACTAATCCCCAAGGTTTGCCATTAAGTCGTCAGATTCCTGCGGGTCAAAATGGTCAAAAACCAGCTACGGTGACGGGTGTGTACATGAGTCGTCAAGAAGCACAGGCTTTTATTAGCAATTTGCAGAAAACAGCCAGTCAAGATCCAAAAATGGCAGAGATGGTTAAGTCACTGCGACCAACTGCGGTTCCCCTAGGAAGTATCTATCAGCAGTTAGAAGAAACCAAGAATAAAGCGGATCGATTGGTATTTGCTTTTAAACCCGTTGATGCGGAGATTAAAGCTGCAACAGATTTATTGCGTGCAAGTGGTCAAGAGGTTCAGCAGTTTAGAAGTATTCCTTTGTTTATGGTCAGATTTGCACCAGATAAGGGATATGTACCGATTAAGCTCGGTCAACAAGGAAAAGAGTATATCCCGATGTTTTTGAGTAAAAAAGATGCAGACCAGTTGTTAAGTCAGGTAAAACCCAAGTTTTCCCAAGCTGATATTCAAGTGGTAGATGTGGACGGGGTTTTGCAAACTATGAAGGAAAAAAATGATGCTTGGTTAAATCAAGTTGTGTTCTTTCCTTCCCAGGAAGCGCGGGAATATTTATTGAAGTTGTCTCAACAGCAAGGTGGTGGTCAAGCTCCTGCTCCGCGGACGAATAATGCTGCTCCGAAGAAGTAGTTTTCAACTCACGCGAAGACAGGGTTTAACTAATCCGTAATAGCCTACGGTAAGTCGCTACGCGTCTACGTAATACCCGCTACGCGGGAAGCAAGCTACGTAATAGCCTACGGCAACGCTTCGCGTACGTAATAGCCTACGGCAAGCCGCTTCGCGTCTATGTAATACCTGCTATGGGGGAAGCTAGCTATGTAATTTTTGGGTTTAATTAACCTTTGTCTATGGGTCGATTTGTTTGGGTGGGGGTCTAAATTCCTGTCTCAAACAGTCTTTAACTACGAATTACGTAGGTGCAAGCCTTGCTCAACGGCTATTATCAATTACGATTTTTTTAACTAGTTGATTGAGGTAACGCCGTTTTTTTTATGGATCAGCAACAGCCTATTTTTGTATCTGGACAGGAGTTGGGGGAATGGCGGAATGCAGCTATTCTGGATGCTCGTGCTTATGATGTTCCTGTGACAGAGGTGGATTGGTTGTTGCTGTCTGTTTCTGATTTGGATAGTTTGCAGTTGCGACTGGAGTCATTTAAGACGCGATCGCAAGTTCAATTGTCTATTTCTCTAGAGGCTTTGACTGCTGGTTGGAAACGACGATTGCAGGAGCGTTTACCTATCCAGTATGTTGTTGGTAAAACCCCTTGGCGCAGGTTTAATTTATATGTATCACCAGCTGTTTTGATTCCCCGTCCAGAAACTGAATGTTTGATTGATTTGGTGGAGCAGGTTGTCCGTAAATACCCGGAGTTAGGGGCGGGTAATTGGGTTGATATGGGAACAGGTAGCGGTGCGATCGCTCTGGGGATTGCCGATCTTCTCCCCCAAGCACAAGTTTTTGCTGTAGATTATAGCAATGCAGCTTTGGCAATCGCCCATAAAAATGCTGTCCAGTACGGTTTCGCTGCTAAAATTAAATTTATCCAGGGTTCATGGTGGCAACCTCTTTCATTCCTTCAAGGAAAAGTCTCCGGGATGGTTGCTAATCCTCCCTATATTCCTACCCAACTCCTTCCGGATTTACAACCGGAAGTTGTCAAACATGAACCCTATTTAGCTTTAAATGGAGGAAATGACGGATTAGATGATATCCGACAGTTAGTGAGGGAAGCTCCGCAATATTTAATACCCGGCGGTGTGTGGATGATTGAAATGATGGCAGGACAAGCTGAAACCGTCGCCAATTTATTAGCTGAGAATGGCAATTATCGGGATATTAAGATACATCAAGATTTGGCAGGAATTGAAAGATTTGCGATCGCTTTTAGGAAAGGGAGTGGGGAGTCGGGAGGGACTGACTGAAAGCCTTCAGATTTGCCCATCTACGTATTTTCCCCCTAATATTTGCGTATATTTTATGTTAAGATGACGCACCGAGAAGGCTTTGTCAGAGGGTGATGGTGTTGAAAATTTTGACTAAACTCGATTACTTACTCAAGGAAACTTTCTTGGGTTTGCGTCGCGGTGGATGGATGAATTGGGCTGCGGTATGTACGGTAACGGTTTTGTTATTTTTGTTTGGTTTGAGTTTACAAACTTCATGGCAGCTAGAACAATTACTGAATCAGTTTGGTAGTCAATTGGAGATTTCTGTATACCTTGATGCCAATGCTAATGCGGAGATATTGGAAACATCAGTAGCCAAAATGGCAGAGGTGAGCAAGGTGGAAAAAATTAGTAAGGAAGTTGCTTGGAAATCTTTAGCGACGGAGTTGGGGATTGGGGATTTGCAAGCAGCAACCCAACAGCTAGGGAATAACCCATTGGTAGATGAGTTGCGGGTCAAAGCTCTTCGTCCGGAAAGTGTTCCCAGTTTGGCGATGCAACTTGCGAAACTTAAGGGTGTGGAAACGGTGCAATACGTAGATGAAGCCGTAAAGCGCATTGGACAGTTACACAAGGGTTTAAACTGGTTCACAATTTGGGTGACAGCGATTTTAACCCTTACCGCAGTTGCAGTCACAAGTATTACCATTCGTTTGATTGTATTAGCACGCAGACAGGAAATAGAAGTGATGCAGCTAGTCGGAGCAACCTTTGGCTGGATTTATTTCCCCTTTATTCTTCAGGGTGTAACCTTTGGAATTGTTGGTGGTGCGATCGCTTGGGGTTTTATTTCTACTAGCCAACAATTTCTAAACCGCTTATTCAGCAATCAACCTGAGTTTATCAAGTTTCTGGCTAATGGTTTACAACTCAGTTTGACTCAAAATATCCTATTGCCTTTAATTTTACTGGGATTTGGTGCCACAGTCGGTTTAATTGGTAGTCTATTCGCCGTCAATAAATTTGCTAGAAGTTAGTATTCGACCACATAGGTTATGAAGAGGTTAATTAATAGGTTCGTATTTGTAGCTCTAGACCAGAAAAGCTTTACTATAAAGGTGCTATGAGCGCTACTACGAACCTTTCTTTACCCATGAAAATAATGCTATTTTAGTTTTCAAGAAGCAAAAGGGTGATACCATTTTACTTAAAATACTGATACATTATCACCCCTACTCCTCCAGCATCCCCTAAATGTATCAACTCCACAGTAAAATGGTACGAGGGGGGAATTGGTGACAGAAATATTCCTATCTCCCTACCCCCTTATCTAGTGACTATGCTCTGCGTGGTCACCCAGTTAGCGTACTGCCTTCATTCACGAGGTCGGAACCTCGTAGGTTCCGCACCCACGCGGAGCATGGGTGCGAGGGAAAAGCCTGAAAATCTTGTCCAGGATTATTCGTGGTCAATAAAAGTTTTTAAAAACCTTTTAAGTAGGTGAGAGGAAGAATAATATTCCTATCTCCCCACTCCCATCAATGACTACTCCCTTCAATAACTAATTTGTAGGGTGACGGAAGCTTCCACCCATTGCTGTCCTCCTTCCACGGGAGTTGGTGCTGCATCTGCCATCTGCACACTGACTTTGGCAAATTCGCGGTAAATTGGTTGGGGTGGGGTGGCGTTGTTAATTTGGATACTGACTATTTCTTTGGGTTGGATATTCAGGGCAGAAAATACCGCATTGGACTGTTCACGTGCGTCTTGAGTTGCCTTTTGGAGTGCAACTTTTTGGGCTTGGGAAATGGCTTCATCGCTAGCGACAAAACTAATCCCCTGAATTCGTGTTGCACCAACTTTGACCACCTCATCGAGTAATGGACCTGCTTTATCCGTAGCTATACGGAAGCTGACGCTATTGGTGGCACTGTAACCTGTAATTTTTTGAACATTGTTTGTGTAACTATAAATTGGACTAAGGCTAATCCCGGCGGTTTGTAATTTTTCTACATTGCGGGATTTTAAGAGTGATACAACTGCTGATGAGCGTTTAGCAGCTTCCTGTTGCACTTCTTGAACATTTTTTCCCTGGATTTCCACGCCTACATTTACCTGAGCTAAGGTTGCGGGGATTTCCTCAACTCCCCGTCCACTTACGGTTAATGTTCTGATTAGGGTTTGTTTCTCACTCGCGATGCTAGCTGGAGTACAGCTGACCAACAGCATCAAGGTTAAGGGTATCGCTGACCACCTACGCCAATTAGGTGCGGATATACGGGAAGATTGATTTTTTGTGGCAACTAACATGATTTGACTCCTCATCAATAGTAATTAATATCTGGAATAATTAGCCGTTATATTACTAGACACCCAAGGTACATACAAAAGGAATTTTTCCCTACTCACTTTCAAGTCAGCTGGAAATATCCCAAAATTTAAAAATCAAATTTTGGTAATTCTACTAGTGGTATGAATAATCCACGGGAATATTTGCACGGATTTGTGGAATCTGCGTGTCCTGCAACGAGCGATCGCCTCATCCACATTTCTGACAATCTGTTTCGAGGGAATAGATGGCAATAGTAAATCTAGCTACTCAGTATTTACCAGTAACTCCAGAGCCATGCGGCATGGTTATACAAGACCAGAACCAACATTTCCGGTGGCACTGGCAAATATCCTGATTGACAATTCCTGTTTTTAGTTTCACATGCCGTTGACGGAAATTGCTTATGGTTACATTTTTGGTAACTCAAAATTTTCTGGCTTTTTTCTATCTGGATAAAATTCCTTTCTGGAGATAGGGGAAATTTTTCCATCCGGTGCATAAGCTATTACTAATCCTATTGATAAGGGATTACAAATTTAATTCAGGGAAAAACTGAGAACAGTGGTCAGTAAACCTTGGTAAAGTTAAATAATCTATTAAATTTTTCGTGAAACAGACATAATGCATTTTGATTTGACTGTCTTTTCGTTACCTTTATTACCCATATTGGCAACGGCTAGTGAAAGTGCGGAACATGTTGATAGTTCCCTTGTGCTAGCTGCGGTCTTGTTGAGTTTGACTGTGATTTATTTAGCAAGTAAGGTCGGTGGTGAGTTATCTAACCGTATCGGTCTTCCGGCTGTATTGGGAGAGCTAGTTGGTGGTGTAGTGGTGGGAGTATCAGTTCTGCATCTTCTCATATTTCCGGGTGAGGGTGTAGACGCTTCTGGCTCCTTAATTATCAGGTTTTTGGAACTGTCTGATGGTCTAAGTCCTGCGGCTGCGGATGGGGTTTTCCAACTAGAATCGGAGGTAGTTTCCACCCTTGCGGAATTGGGTGTAATTATTTTGCTGTTTGAAATTGGCTTGGAGTCCAATCTCAAAGAGTTAATGGCAGTAGGGCTTCAAGCTTCTATTGTCGCCTGCGTTGGGGTAGCTGTTCCCTTCGCTGCGGGAACAGTTGGCTTAATGACGATTTTTGGGGTTCCGGCAATTCCAGCGATTTTTGCAGGTGCGGCTTTGACTGCAACTAGTATCGGGATTACCTCGAAGGTGCTATCCGAGTTGGGATGTTTGAATTCTAAAGAAGGACAAATCATCCTGGGTGCGGCGGTAATTGATGACATTTTGGGGATTATCGTCCTTGCGGTGGTAGCAAGTTTAGCCAAAGATGGTGTCGTTGACATAAATAACGTGATTTTTTTAATCTTCAGTGCTACCGCATTTTTAGTTGGTGCGATCGCTTTAGGTAATGTCTTCAACAAGTCCTTTGTGGCAATCGTCGATCAGCTAAAAACCCGTGGTGAACTGGTATTACCCGCCTTCGTGTTCGCCTTTGTCATGGCTTACGTTGCTGCTGCTGTCCATTTGGAAGCGATTTTAGGTTCCTTCGCAGCAGGTCTAGTTTTGGAAGAAACGGAAAAACGCAAGGAACTACAAAAACTGGTAGTACCAATTGCCGATATGCTCGTACCCATATTTTTTGTCACAGTGGGTGCGCATACCGATTTAAGCGTTCTCAACCCAGCCATTCCCAGCAATCGGGAAGGTTTAATCATGGCTGTATTTTTAGTTGCAGTCGCGATTATCGGTAAAATTGTCACTGGTTGGTCTGTATTTGGTCAAGGAAAAATCAATCGGTTAGCGATTGGTGTAGGGATGGTTCCTCGTGGTGAGGTGGGTCTAGTATTTTTGGGAATCGGCTCTAGCAGTGGTGTTCTCAGCAAGCCTTTAGAAGCGGCAATTATCATGATGGTGATAATTACAACTTTTTTGGCTCCACCTCTGTTAAGATTCGTCTTTCCCCAATCCTGTCCGACTGAAACCGATGGGAATCCGGCTTTAGCGGAAGTTTCTTCCGATTAGATTGCTGAGTTAGGGAGCAAGGGGGATAAACTAAGGGGAGTGTGGTCTGGTTAATTGGGAGAATCTGTCTCAATTCATGAATCATGCTCCCCTTTTCTCATTACCTGTTCCCTATTTTCCCCTAGAGGAGTACAATAAATGCCGATTGTCCTCCAAAATATTTGCAAGTTTCATGATCTCCAGTAACGACTTTCGACCTGGTGTTTCGATTGTACTAGACGGGTCTGTGTGGCGAGTTGTTGAATTTCTCCACGTTAAACCAGGAAAAGGTGCGGCATTTGTGCGTACTAAACTAAAAAACGTGCAGACAGGGAATACAGTAGAACGAACATTCCGAGCGGGTGAAACAGTTCCCCAAGCCACCCTAGAAAAAAGCACGATGCAACATACCTATAAAGAAGGCGATGAATACGTCTTTATGGATATGGAAACCTATGAAGAGGGTCGCTTAAGTGCTGCCCAAATTGGTGATCGCGTCAAGTATCTCAAAGAAGGTATGGAAGTGAACGTTGTGCGTTGGGGAGATCAAGTTCTTGAAGTTGAACTTCCTAATTCGGTGGTCTTGGAAATTGTCGAAACCGACCCTGGAGTCAAGGGTGATACGGCTACAGGTGGTAGCAAACCAGCGAAACTGGAAACTGGTGCAACGGTTATGGTTCCCCTGTTTATTGCCCAGGGTGAGCGGATTCGCATCGATACCCGTGATGATAAATACTTAGGTCGTGAATAGTTACGTTTAGAACTATTCGATGCCTTTAGTTTATCTTAAAATTGTTTGCCGAGTCAAAATCCGGTGTTGCGGTTATTATGCAATAGATATATCCCGATTGACTATAATTCATCGGGAATCTAACCGCTTTGTCTTACCACTTGATTGAATCGACTGTACAGCCAGTTATCAGTCACTGCTTTGTTGTGGAAATGGGTGTTTGGCAAGATTTTATTTGGGCTGGCGACCAATCCGCCAATAGTAAGCCAATAGTAAAAGGTGAAAAACCAAAGTCTGGAGAATAAGTAGTAGTGCGTAGTAGTGCAAAATTAAATTAACTTGACATTCCGAAATGCTGAAGTCACAAGCGAAATGCTTTTCTCAAAAGCAGCCGTTACACACGCATCTATGTTTTATCCTACGGGAGTAAACTACGCTGCGGACGATATATAAACCTCGTCCATAATCAAAACTGGAGTTTTCGTCATTGCACTTCTTCGCGTAGTGGATCGACCGCAGGGTCGTCAGGTAGACGCACAGAGGCTTCTTGCAAAGTAGCAATTTCAATAATCACGATTGAAAACAACGGTTCTTAACATGGACATGGTTTATTTAATTTTGCATCAGCACTTAATACTGTTGGGGAAATTAACATAGTAGTTTGATGATAGTGGTTTGTAGGCGTAGCCTTCTCGTCAAGACTGCTGTTGTCATCAACTTTTACAGTCAGGCTAAATGTCAAAAATATGACAATAAACCCCACTGACTGTGTAGCTATGAAATTCTAGGTCTCCAATAGTTCACTCGCGGAAATCAACTCATTTGTTTTCCATCTCCGAGATTAAAGTTTACCAAGCGAATCTTTATAAATTCATAAACAATTTGTTATCTTTTGGCGTTAGCACAGACCTAGGTTTAGGTTTTAACTAAGTTTCCCAAAATTAACCCCCAACTCCCAAACCACACCGGGGAATAGCTAGAAATCAATCAGTTTTGATCGTTAACCATTAACAGTCAACGTCAACAACTAACTTGTTTTCATTGGCAATTCCCAATTCATCTACTACAAGTATCTCCCATCGGTAATGCCTAATTGTATGAGGTAATAAAAGCTGTGCCCCTGGATTTTAATGAACTTCGCCAATTACTGGCAACAATTGCCCAAACAGATATTGCAGAAGTAACCCTCAAAACTGATGAGTTTGAGATTGCGGTACGTAAAGCAGTTAGTTTTACTCCTCCACCAACTTCATTTGTCCCAGTCACAAATGATGGTAGTGGAGCGGTACTACCATCTTCTACAGCCTCAAACTTACACCATCCCATCCCTGAAGCCTCCACAACCCGCAGCCATGACAATTCAGGTGGAAATCCCCCATCCCCACCCTCCACAGCGTCAGAAATCGATTCTCGCTGGGTTGAAGCCACTTCGCCAATGGTGGGAACCTTCTATCGTGCTGCTGCTCCCGGTGAGGCTCCTTTTGTGGAAGTTGGTACAAGGGTACGCAAGGGTCAAACCATATGCATCATCGAAGCGATGAAATTAATGAACGAAATCGAAGCCGAAGTGTCCGGTCAAGTAATGGAAATTCTCGTTCAAAATGGGGAACCTGTAGAATATGGTCAACCTTTAGTGCGAATAAACCCTGATTAAGTATTAATCTATATAACGGAACGTGTAATCAAAAAAACCTTCTGTACATTTAAAAGCGGGTCATTCGTAATGAAACAAACGTTGCCTGTACCACCTGAAGTCGTGCAACAAGTAGCGGAATACTTCAGCCTGTTGAGCGAACCGACGCGTTTGCGACTATTGCATCTCCTTCGAGATGAGGAAAAAAACGTACAAGAGTTGGTGGAGGCAACACAAACTTCTCAAGCCAATGTCTCAAAACACCTCAAAGTTATGTGGCAAGCTGGTATTCTCAGCCGTCGCAGTGAGGGAACTTGTGCATACTACCGTGTCGAAGACGAGATGATTTTTGAATTGTGTAATCGAGTTTGCGATCGCCTTGCAACTCGTCTGGAACAACAAGCTCAAAATTTTCGGGTTCTCAATACAACTAACAACTAGGAAAGGGAGACAGGAGACAGGATAGGGGAGTCATAATTTGTAGTACGGGAATACTCCAGTACACAATTATTTTGCTTCTCTGTACCTCTGTTTTCCTGCTACTCCCTACCCCTTTTAATCTCTATTCCCTTTACAACTGGTACTCTCGATTAAAACTTTCACGTGTCAAGGGTTGATCAAGTTCCAGACCTTCACCACCTAAAACTTCTAAAGGCTTACCGTTAACTTCAATAAAGACATTGGCGTTAGCATTAAAAGTTGTGGCGGTGTAGATAACTTGTCCTAAGCGTCCCGTCATCGAAGCACTACCACCTCCACTGGTAAATTCTTCCGACAGGTTGACGTGGATACCGTCATTTTCCACTCGGACTCCCAGTAATTTTGTACCTTCGGGAATAGTACTGCTGGTGTCTCCATCGTTTTTAACCGTCATTAAGCGATTAAATACGGCTTCTAGCGCTTGACTGGGATTATCTTTAGAGACTTTAACTTGAACAGGAAAGGGAACTAGTACCAAATTAGTACCACTGTCTTTAATTAGATAAATATTAACCGTTTGTTCAACACCAGCGATACTTCCGGCTGGACTTTGATGACCAGTGATATTTCCCTGTTGGTTCGGAACCGGTGGATTTGTGTAATTCCATGTAAACCACGCAACACCACCACTCACAGCAACCACCGCAGCAGAAACCGCAGCGACCACACCAGAAGAAATTCGATTTCTTTCTTGCTCTTTCATGGAACTACCTTCCTCCTTAAGGGCTGGAAATTTTAGACTAGCAAAGACTGCTAAAAAATAAACTTAAATTGAAGACAGAACTGGAATTTAAAGGCGAATTTATGAATATATCGTGCTATTTGAGCAAAAATACTCACCCCTATCTCAAATGACAGCAGTTTCCGTCAACCTAACTGCCTATGATGATTGACTTGTTGACCATATTTCTGTGCCCTGGATTAGGAGCAGAATGTTTCCAAACTAGCCCTATGGCCAATTTTTATCATCATCTGCGGATTCAGAATTAGATTTTTCTCAAAGTCTGGAAAAATTTCGATGTCGGTAAAATTCGTACAAAGGAAGCAATTTCTATCTGTCCGGGTTTGAGGTCTAATTGGAGAATCCGCATTTGTAAACCATCATCTTCTAACTGACGTAAGTCAAAGCGTTGA
This sequence comes from uncultured Calothrix sp., assembly GCA_937973965.1. Classification (GTDB taxonomy): domain Bacteria; phylum Cyanobacteriota; class Cyanobacteriia; order Cyanobacteriales; family Nostocaceae; genus NIES-3974. The sequence goes on from CALJJQ010000005.1 coordinate 117,186, forward strand.
TTGAGATTTTCAACAATTTGATTGAGCAATCTTGGTGGAATTTTTTCTCCCTCCACATTTCCCACTGGAGCAATTAGTTGCAATTGTCTCCCTTTGGTAATTTTGATTCCGCTTTCCACCTCCACTTCCACCCTGTCTGTGTTGTCTTGATTGCGTAATTCTATACGTAAATTTACCCGATTATTTGCTAAAAATCTTATCCGTGGATTAACAAGTGTAAAAATTGTTTCTGTTTGCTCATTTTCCGGGTTGACATTGACGATATTTAACTTCTGCAGTTGGGACAAGAATTCCGGAGATTGTAATAATTTATTTACATCTTCTTCCTGTAGGACAATTCGTAATCCAGTTTGTAGTGGTTTTTGGATTTGAGGTCGTCTACGGAGCAAACTATTAGGATCAATTTGGACTGCATCTGTTTCTACTTCTAAGGCTGCAATCCGGATATCCCGTCCTTTTAATTTTAGCCCTCGACCAGCAACTCTTATCCTTTCTATTTTACCTTGAATTAGTTGATGGGTGGGGGCGTTATCCACCCGAACTTTTAGTTCTTCAACCTGTTCAAATTGTTTTTTGATGGTATTTTCGGCAGTGCGATCAATAATTAAACCCGCAGGGGTAATTAAACCTAGGATTCCGGAAAGAATGATTGTTAACAGTTCCATAAATTTAACGGAGAAAGCAGGACACAGAATGCAGGATACAGGAGTGGGACAAACCCGACTGTGTAATGCAGATGGGGTGTGTTCCTGCAATTAACTTTGGTTTGGGGTTATTTGCTGGACTGAATTTTGGCTTGGATGTACGTCGGTAAGGCAAATGCTGCTTGATGGATATCCGGATTGTAATAGCTTAAATCATGTTGCTGGGTAAATGCGATCGCTTTTTCCCGGTCAAAGTCGTGAAGCGGATGGGGTCCTTGTTTGGAACAGTAGGTTAAACTCCACATTCCTGTCGGGTACATGGGTATATACACCAGATAGCAATGGACTGAATCCTTTCCAAAGACCTGTTTCAAGCATTGATTCAAATCGACAAATGCGTCGGGATGGAATAATGGGGACTCACTTTGAATGGTTACGACTCCACCGGGACGCAAACACCGATAAACGTGTTCGTAAAATGATTGACTAAATAGTCCCTCCGAAGGACCAACGGGGTCGGAGGAGTCAATGATGACTAAATCATAACTGTCGCTCGCTGCATTTTCGACAAATTTAATCCCATCATCAATCAGTAGGTTTAATTTGGAATGGTTCAAAGCAGAGGAAATATTCGGCAAAAATTGCTGAGAAGCACGCACTACTACTTCGTCAATTTCCACCATTGTCACCCGTTCAATTCCCGGATGACGCATTAATTCCCTAATCGTTCCTCCATCTCCGGCTCCAATTACCAATACATGTTTAATATTAGGATGGGTAAACATGGGCACATGTACTATCATTTCGTGATAATTAGCCTCATCCGCTTCCGTACACATGACCATCCGGTCAATCGTCAGCATTTTTCCTCGGTCATAGGTATCAAAAACTTCTACTGTTTGGTAAGGAGATGTTTCTTGAAATAGGGGTTCCCCTTTAATCCGGATTGAGAGCGCTGTTTTTCCATTAGTGTCGATTACCCATTCCTGGGGATTGAATTGGTCGAGGATAGCCATAGGATTTTGGATTTTAGATTGAACAAAAACGCACCTAGAACACCGTTCATTAATCCCAGAAACTAGCTTTTTTGAGGGAATATTAGGTGTGGACAAGCCAATATTCGCAATACCTGTATTTCTCACAAATTCATCAAATCTAGAGGGAGAGACGACCCGACGGATCGTCTGTACAAGGTTTAATCATGCATAATTTCCCCCTGCTCCCTATTCCCTGCAATTTCTGGGATGGTACGCGATGTATTGCCAGTCGAACAGTATACGCTGTTGGTAGCCTCGACTCAAGGTCTTGGTTGGTGTGGATGAATTGGGAGTTAAGTTTAATGCTATTAATTTTCAGTAATTTATCGGCTTGATTAGGCGATCGCCATCCCATCACTCCTTAATATTGCCCAAATTTAATCTATTATTAATATTTTTCTCATCACAACTTAATTCATATCTATCCTAGAATATTGAGAAATACTTGCTTTTATTGCCAAGATGGGTTAGATTGAAAAAAATTGATCCCCCAGATGTCGTCTACCAAAAACACCTATTTCCCGTGGCTTTGATGCCTACGCAGACATTTATATCCCATCTAAAAGGTGGATAGCATTGCTGCGATAAATGAATAGATTCTCATTGTCGTTAACTTTACTATCCGTAAGGAGGATAGATTTTTTCTATGGATATATTGAGAATAAATTGCATTAATTATCACAAAAAAGAGTTTTTTTAGAGTATATTGTCAGTATTCAAAATGTTAACTTTAATCCGAATAATCATTACTAAGCATGATTATCTGAACACGTGAATAGTTTCAGAGTCAGCTTCAGTATTAGACTTGCTCGGTTATTTTACTGCTTAACTTAATTTTCAGGAATGAATACGACATAATTTGAAAAATTATATTTACTGGTATATGAATGAAATTAACTTATATGATATACACAAACAACAAGTTACAAATTACTAATGATATAAGGCAAATAAAAAGTGAATTAAATTTTATTCTGAATGGGGTGACTATATCTATAAAGCTTTGCCTATGAATCCATAAAACATTCAATATAAAAGTCTAGCAAGAGTCATGAGTATGTTTTTTTGTTCCGACCATTCCCGCGAAATTCAAGAAGATATAATTGGTAGCGCCAACTATCATCAAGCATATATATTGATAGAGTGTCCCCAACCTTGGGCTTACAATGCCTTTGAATCGAAATGGGTTCCCGAAAATTTACAGTTATTAGCGCAGGAAATTAAGCATAATCGATTACCCATTAAACTATTGCTAATTTCTGATAATGAATCCCATAGGCGTGAGGAGAAAAGTTTACTAATATATCAACGGAAACATGAATTTGCGAACAACTATCATAAGCATGAATTTAAGTTCAAAACAATAGAAGAAGCGGCCTTAATTATTCGTAAATGGTTGTGGTTAGGAGACACTTGTGACGAAATTACGTCTGAGGTGACAAGGGATATATTAGTTTGTACCCACGGTAGTCATGATAAGTGTTGTTCTCGTTATGGTAATCCCTTTTTCCATGCAGCTTCAGCTTTAATTAGTGATTTAAAACTGCAACATATTAAAATTTGGAAATCGAGTCATTTTGGTGGACACAGATTTGCGCCAACAGCGATTGATTTATCCGATGGACGCTACTATGGTCGGTTAGATATAGAAGTATTTCGAGAGATTTTACTGCGGGTTGGAAGTGTGGAATTATTTCAACGGGTTTATCGTGGTTGGAGTATTTTACCTCCACCTTTACAGGTATTAGAACGGGAATTAATTTTATCCCACGGATGGGATTGGTTTGATTATAAAATTATGGGTAGAATTAGCGAGCAAAACCAGAATAATAGTTTGATACTGGGGGAAATCAGCTTTGAAACAACAGACGGTTATCATTACCTACATCAAGCTCAAATAACTTGTGATGAAAGCAAAACTGTGACAGTGAAAGGTTCCTGTAATGCGTCTAAAGAATCACTGATTCTCAAATATTCTGTAGCTAATCCCGGTTCAGAATCCTTGGTTATACCTAAATATGTGCGTTTAGGACATCCGGAGGTTTTGAAAACTGCTAGTTAGTCTCAAAATCAGCAGGAAGTTTTGGCTTAAATTCTCATTTTTTGGAAGTAGGGAGTAGAAGTAAAATTAATCTGTCACTTAAGGTTTATAACTTACTTGTGAGAAATCCGGGTAAAACCTCTGAGGGTGAAAAGATATAAATTTATGATGGATGGGTAGTATATCTATAGATAGGGCTTGCGAAAAATATAGTCAAGACGCGATATATCGCGTCTCTATATCTTACAATAGTTAGAGGGTATTTTAGTTACTCCCTTTTTCTTAATCCTGGTAATCCCTATGTAGGGTCTGTTGAATCCGATTAAAACCTTGATTTTGCAGGTTTTGCAATTTTTTCAGGTTCCTACCAACTCAAAAATGCGCATCTTTTGATTAAATATATCTTTTCACCAAAACATGAATAAAATTCATAAAAACCAGCTTATTAATAAATTCATCATGAATAAATATTGGTTAACTATTGGAGCATTTATATTAAGTTTTATCCTGAGAATTTGTATTTCGGCTGATGGTATGATTTCGCCTAATTAAACAGTCATTTTGAATACTTGAATTATCGTTTTTGGGAATGGGGAGTAGACAATAGGGAGCGACATGTCGCGTCTGTACTCTCGAAGAAAAAATTAGCTTTATAACTCCATGTTCAGAGTCAGAAGGATAGTCAAAATAGTGATAATTAATACTTGACAAACATTCTCTGAGAGTTATTTTATGACTCTTAATATTTTGTTTGCCTTTTTGAACTCCTCAACAAAGTTGCTCAAGAGTGATTGAACAGACTTAAAATGCCTGAAAATTATGGGCACTACTAAAAAAATCAAGCTCGCATAACATGCCATAACGGTAGGTTGAGGTTAATATATCATTTTTACTGCCATATCTATCCACCAAATTTTCCAATTCTTCAACGAGAAACTTGAAATCATCACTGCTATAGGTCTTAATCCAATCGGAATAATCGTGTTGGGGAATACCAGCTTTTGCTAATTCCTTTCCTAAAAACCCATACAATGCCATACAGGGGGACATTGCTGCTGCGGTAATTCCCACATCTCCACCCCAAGCGGTAGCGAGTAAAAAATCTGTGTAGCGTCTGGTAGCGATATCTGGTGCAATTTTGTGTAAATCCACCCCCCACTTTTGAGCATAACTTTGGTGAAGTTGCAATTCCTGGAGAACTCCACCTGCAAGATTGTGAAAAGTTGTTAAAATCTGGAAGTTTGGGGATTTCGCAGCAGCAATACTATAAGCACGAGCAAATGCTTGCAGAAAAAAAGTATCCTGTCCTACGTAATAGGCAAATTTTTCTTGGGGAAGATTTCCTGTGGCAATTCCCTGGACAAAAGGATGGTGCAGACAAGCTTGGGCTAAATCTTGATTAAGTAACCAAAGTTCTTGGGATATGGACATTTGTGCATCTTGATTGGCAATTTCTGCTCACAATTCTAATACCAATTCTCAAAATCTTGGCTACATATAAATGGGTTTTGCGGACGCGATGTGTTTTTTAGACGCGGCATGTCGCGTCTCTACAATGTATACGATATCATTACTGCCTGACCAGTTGTTTATACCTTTGTTGAATATCTTCAATGGAGTAAATGGCTGTAAATTCTAGACCCTGGGATTGATAAAATTCAGCCCCTCCTTGTTTACGGTCTACGAGGGAAATTACCTGATTGACGGTATATCCTGCATCTCGGAGTCGGGTGACGGCTTTCATGGCCGATTGTCCGGTTGTCACCACATCCTCTAACACCACGATATTGGTTCCAGGGGTTAAAATTGGTCCTTCGATGTAGGCTTGGGTTCCATGTCCCTTAGCTTCCTTACGGATAATGAGAGCGGAAATGGGACGGTTTTCGTAGGCAGAAACAACGCTGACAGCGCTGACGATGGGGTCTGCACCTAGGGTTAATCCTGCGACTGCTTCGGTTTGGGGAGGTAATAAATCTAAAATGATTCGTCCCACTGCTAAAGCTCCGAAAGGGTTGAGGGTGACAAGTTTGCAGTTGATGTAATATTTACTGCTTTGTCCCGAAGCAAGGGTAAAATCGCCCTCCTGATAGGCTTGCTGACAAATCAAATCGAGTAATTGCAATCGCAAAACTTCTCCTGTGGAGAATCGTACCGTATTTAAGTCCGTATTTGCGCTCTTGGGGGAATTTTGCGGAGAATTTTCCGTGGAATAGGTCATTACAAATCGTCAAGGGTTGTGCTACACCAAAGGTTAAACTCGCAATTCGAGTTCTTCTATTCAGCATAATTTAATCTGTGCTTAACTCAATATATTTTTAGGAGTGACCAATACCATGCGTCGTCAATTTCCAACCTGGGGTAGTCTACTTGTATTAGCCGCCACCTTTGCTTCATCCACAGTAGTTTCAGCAAGAGAACAAGAACCATCACTATACGAAACCGCAAGCGATGTGATCGAACGTGCGTATTTTAAGAATAGTCCCGATTTTTACCGTAATAATTCCTTCCGTCGGGAAATTGATTGGTTATTAGGTCCTGGAAACCTATTCCGTAATTCTTTCCCCGAAAATGAAATTGCTCGTGATGCGGAATTGATTAATAAGGTATACAAAGACCTGCTAGTACAACAAGCAACCAATGACCCCTACATTCGTACCCCCGATTTACCCAATCCCTACAATTCTTCAATCCTCATGTCTCCCCAGATGAATCCTAATCGATTACGGACAGGAACTGAGTTTCGATTTGATGCAATGCCATAGGGAAGATTTTTTGATCGTACAGACGCGACATGTCGCGTCTGTACAGAAATGTCATGTTTTCATCCATAGTCGGCAAACAATAGGCGATCGCAATCAATCACTCTAATACGAGAAGTCAAATTTTATTGACTTTCCTCTCCCCTACTCTTCAGAATGTAACAAATGCATCATTAGGAGAAATCTTAATACCAGTACGAATTCGGCTTGACTTGAAAATCAGCACAATCGATAGCAGCTTCCGTATTCGCAATATAGGGATGAACCGTACACTTGAGTCGATAATCATCTGTAAAAAATTGACAATTGGCACAGGGGATTTGGTGCATTTTTTTTGCCGTGGTAATACTATCACGGGCAGCACTCCACATACTCCAGAGCGCCATACCTAAAATACCCCACGCAGCCACAAAACAAATCGGTACTAAAAAAGGACGAATCAGCCGAATTATTACACCAATTATTTCTAGCACTGCTGATACCTAAATTAGACAATACAGAATTAAGTATACATGAAAGTAGAGACATAGCGATGCCACGTCTATACTACTAAATTTGGACATAAATTATAATTATTTACATTTTGTATTAAAACCAAAATTATTGTAATAATCGTAATTATTGTAGAGACGTAGCGGTGCTAGGTCTTTACGTATACACGACATAAAATATTCAATTCATATTTGTATTCGGCAACACCCCTCTGTAAATATGGAAATAGCCAATTCCATCTACTGCTAATCTATAAATATCTACCAACCAGCAGCAACAGCGATGACAACAGAGAAGAAGGAAATTTTTGACTATCTTGCATCGTTAATCAATTTGAGGAAGTGGGAAGTAAAGGAATGCAGCTTTGAACTGGTTTTGAACTGGTTCCCACGCTCAGCGTGGGAACTTACATCGGGAGGCTCCAGCCCCAGCCTCCGGAATCGAGGCAGAGCCTCGTGTGATGCGTCCCCACGCGGAGCATGGAGACGAGTGGTGTTTCCTTTTTGAACTGGTTCCCACGCTGAGCGTGGGAACTTACATCGGGAGGCTCCAGCCTCCGGAATCGATGTAGAGCCTCGTGTGATGCGTCCCCACGCGGAGCATGGAGACGAGTGGTGTTTTAAAAGTAGTGGGAGTATCTTTCTCCCGATAGGTAAATTTTAAAATCTAATGATTGATATTATTAGTAAATTCCTGAATTTGAATAACTTCCAAGCTGCCTGGGAAAAGGTAGCACAAGAAAGAATTTTGACAGCAAAATCAGAAGTTATTGCATTGCTGAATGGAGTAGGTTTAGAAATCAATACGGAAAAAACCTAAATAACGAGTTTTGAACGGGGATTTAGATCTCTCGGTCACGGCTTTTTAGAAAAGGCGATTTTTCCCCTCGATAGTAATAGCACTAAGTAAGTGGGTGCAAAAATTTTCTCCACATACCAGCCATGTGCGTTTAGCCTAATTACTTCCGCTCTGTCTTTGACTTTCTGTGGCACATCCTGTTTTCTCAGGTTTTGCAAAGTTTGGTCTTGCTCATGGGTCAGAAATACCCTTAAACGTGCCCCCATACACAAATCACCTTGTAGATGCATTTTCAGTATTTGTATATCTTAACATACCGGACTTTTTTGATGCCTACCTACTTAGACCTTGCTTACGCTGTAATCAATGGTGTTCAAGCTAGAGGGGAAAAAAGCAATCACAGTACACGACGTGTAAAATTTAATTCTGAAAAGCTTGGTTAAGATTCTGTTACATAACGGAAAATTTTTGCACCCACTTACTTAATTACATTTCCTCTTGAAACTGGACTAATAATTTGGGAATATAGTCATACCCATCAATACCGATAATCGCAATCATCCGACTGCGACTTTGTTGGAGGTACTGATTAAACTGCTCGCTACCGATTTGTCCGCGCAAAATTAACAACATGGATGCGGTATTTCGCCATTCCTGGGAGGAAATTTGTGCCAACAGATACATACCCAGACTACCTGTATAAATTGCTCGTTCGTAGTTTTGTAAGTTGTAGTTAGCTTGACAAAGGTAGGTGAGATTTCGACCCTGGAGATACAAATCCCCGGAAACTTGAGCAGTATTAAATCCGGCTTCCAGGTGTTTGATGGCAGTAGCAAAATCACCCGTGACTACGTAGGCAATACCGAGACTACTTAAGCATAAAGCTTTACTTTGGGGGTCGCCAAGTTGTTCGCTCAGTCTTAGACCCTGTTCCAGATAATTAATTACTGTTGTGTAGGTTTCCGGTTCTGTAGTTTGTTGTTGTTGAGCTTGCATGACTTCGCTGTAACCTAGGTTAATCAAGGCATTAGCTTCCCCGGTTTTATCACCAACTTGACGACTGAGAATTAGAGCGCGTTGACTATAATCAATTGCTTCCGGGTATAATTCTTGGGTAACGTAGGTACGACTGAGGTGGTTGAAATTGGCGATTTCGCAAACCCGATCATCAGCACTGCGGGCAATTTCTAGAGCTTGTTGGTGAAATTCGAGGGCGCGATCGCTGTTTCCGAGTGCCCTTTGGGAGTATCCTAGTAAGGTGAGTATTCTGGCCTTTTCTTGGGTTTTATCCACCCGTTTGAGGGGTTCATCGAGGTAATTGAGAGCATCCCGGAGATAACTACCGGAAAAGGAGGCGAAAATTCCACCGTAAAGGGGAAAATAGGGGCGTTGGGCAAAGTTGCGTAAAATTTGTAGTAAAATTTGCAAACAGGCTTCGCGGTAGGTAATTAGCTGATTAAAGCCAGTTCCTAAATAACTCCAAATTACTGCAAAGGTGAGATAGGTGGAAATGGAAAGTTTAGAACCAGCGCTGATATTGTAGGCTTGTTTATCAAACCAATTTACCAAACCCCGCTGTAAGGATTGGAGAATCATTGCAGTTTCTAGCCATTCCCGTAAACTCAGTTGATTTTGTTGAGCTACAAAGTCGATAATTGAGGCTTCCCTTGCAAGGGTCTGGAATAGGTTGTGGGGAAAGGGACTGTGGATCTGTTTTGCCCAAATTGCCCAAGGACTATTTTCACCGGGAATACCGCCAAAACCAATATTATTTTGACGTTCGTACATCCAACTGACTAGATTATCCTGTAACCGTTGCCAAGTGGCAATCCCCTGGGTGACACCTGCACAAATTTCTGCTAAATCGGATTCTGGTTGCGCATATTGCTGGAGGGATTTGATTAACTGTTGCAGTTGAGCTTGAGTTAGGGCATATTCCTGATTAGGGTCAGTAAAACGTAAAAATACCCCCAAACGCTGCTTTGGTGTTGCAGTTGTGACTTCTTTGACGGCATTAAAGATAAATTCTGCGATTTTATTTTGGGATTGAGCGCGTTCCCACTGGGTTTGAATTGTTTTCAGCGCACGTAGAGTTCTCCCAGCTTTTGCTTGTTTGAGTTCATCCTGTTGTTGAGCAACTTCCGTTTGAGTTTCTGTTAGGCGATCGCTCAAGGTCAATTCAAAAATTTCTCCTGTCCCCAGACTCACATTTTGCAACAACATTTGGTATATCTGTTCAGTGGAGCTAATTTTACCTTTTAAGGTCATCTCCACAATTTCTGCGATTAACGCCAAATATTTGTCACGCCAAGAGGGGGAATCAGACACCTTACAAACTCACAAAACGTCACTATCTATTTTAGCTGTAGTCATTGGTATTCGCAGTGGCTACTTCGGATAATTCCCAGCTAAAATCCCTAATATCACCCTTGACGGACTGTACAGACTGATAAATTTTAACTTAGCTTTTTCCTGATGATAATGCCAAATTGCCATAAATCACCGCAGTTTCATGAATTAGCTTGATGGTCATATAAAGAACCTATAAATCACCAATTAAAAAACCATAAATTTGCTGATTATATCTAGCCAAAATGAAACACGGTGATTAGAATAGACTCATCAATCAACTATACAGAACCTTTATACAGAAAGCTTGTGTCACCCCCCATTTCTCGATGGCAGAAACGGGGGGTCACTTATTGGATATTCAGTAAGTATATATACTGAAAATTATCTTATTTAAATCCCCTAAAAGCCTGAAAACATGTTGTGGTTAGGAATTGGTTGCAAACGTGACACACCAGCGGATGTAATTAATCAGTCGATGCAGCAATTATGTCGAGATTATTGCCTACAAATTCGAGATTTCCAAGGTATTGCAACCCTTGATACGAAAGGAAATGAACCTGGTATTATTGCAGTTTGCAGATTGTACAATTTACCATTAAAGCTATTTTCGGCTCCAGTGCTAGCTCAAGTTTCCCTGATAAACCCATCAACCCAGGTATTCAAATACGTAAACACTCCAAGTGTGGCAGAAGCAGCAGCAATGATGGCTGTTTCCCAACAGTTGAAATTAAGTAATTTTCCCGATACTCAAAGTAAACTTCCTGTATTACTCGTTCCTAAAACCATCTTTGAGCAGCAGAATTTAGGTGTGGTTAATTTTGTGACATTAGCTGTTGCTAGTGTGAACGATGGAAATACTGCAAACCAGATGAATCAGTAAAGTCATAATACTGGAAACGATAAAAAATATCACCAAGCCAATGACAGCAGCAGGAAAGCTAGTGATTCGGAATCCACCACCGGGGGTTAAATTGCTGGCTAACACTAATAAAGCCATATTGAACACAACAGCGAGTCAGGCGAAGCTCAGGAGGTTAGTAGGAATGGTAAAGATAAATTGCAAAATCCGACCCAGAAGGATATGAATGACAGTCATGATAGCCATAGCAATTATGGCGCTGGTGAAGTTGGTGACAACAAAACCATTATTGGGGAGAATTGGAGCCACCAGATAGGATGTAATTAAAAGTGCGATCGCATTACCAAAAAAAAGTTAATATGGTTATAATTAGACTTGTCATCTGCTGATGAGGATGTTGTGAATTATTGTATTAAACAATACGAATCAGCACATTAATCATACTAGAGACGATTGAAAGAATAATTGAGCCAATCAATGCAGCAGGAAAACTGGTAATTTGGAATCCCCCACCGGGGGTAAAGTTACTTGCTAGCATTAATAAAGCTGCATTCAGAACGAAGGCAAATAGACCGAAAGTCAGTAGGGTAATGGGAAAGGTCAAAATTTTCAAAATAGGGCGAATAAAGGCATTGATTAAACCAATGATGGCCGCAGCAATCATGGCGCTGTTAAAATTAGTGACGACAAAACCACCATTTGGAAGAATTTGGGCCACAATATAGGATGTAACTAAAAGTGCGATCGCACTACCAAGCCAGGTTAAAATAAAGTTTTTCATGTGCTGATTATTTCCTTAACGAATTAATTGGGCATTAGCATTAAAATATTGACGACAAATACCATTCACTATCAATAATGTTGCTAACATGTTAGCAAAGAGGACTACAAATACAATGACAATTTGATAGGATACCGCTTCTTCTGGGGGAATTCCAGCTAATAATTGACCATTGAGGAAATCGGGTATTGTCACCATCCCAATTAACATCATCTGATTAATGGTGGGGATTAAACCAGCACGCATTGCTGTACGTCGATATTTACTCACTGCTTGGTGGGGGGTTGCTCCTAAACACAGATGGGTTTCAATTTCCTGGGTATTCCCATCTATCGCTTTGACCAAAGTTTCTCCCGCGATCCCACTTGATGATATGGCACTACTTAACACCATTGCTGCTAAAGGAATTATATATCTAGCTTCATACCATTGTTGTGGTTGAATAATCACATAATTTGTATAAAAAACAGCTAACCCCGTACTCAAAAAGAGGGCAATCCAGACCAAAGGTAAAGTATAGGGTATTTTCTGGGAAATCCGATTACGGGTGAATAGGGCAGAAATGGTCAACATCACTGCTAAAATTGCCAATACAGTCCCTGGATTGTTCACAGCAAAAACAAAGCTGAGAACGTAACCTAAAACCATTAACTGAAGAATTACCCGACCACAGGCTATCAGGATACTTAATTCTAAACCAAGACGTTGCCATGCTGATAAACCGATGGTGACACAGACAAGGGCGATCGCACTTACCAAGTCTATCAAATCTAGTTTGACCATACGTCAATTGCTTCTGGAACTTAAGCACATATTACGAAATAAGTCGGCGAATACAAAGTAAAAGCTTGCAAATACAAACGAGTAATTATCCACATCTACATTACACCGTTTGACTTTGAAGTTGATACCTGACGGGGAGCTTCCGCAAGCAGGGGAAGAAAATGTATCAAAATTTGAGTGAAATAGTATTACGCACCTTCAACTATATGTATCACATTGTTAGTGAAACGGTATTACTTCGTAGCCTACATGTACTGCGTATACTATCCCCAATATATTCAGTTTACCACTTATATTCCCCTGAAAGAATAGATAAATAAAACTCCCTATTCCTTTGTCAGTGACAGGGAGTAGCTGCAAATATAGCAGTCAGCTTTTAACTTGGGGACATAAACTTTAATATCAACCTGTTATCATCAAATATGGACGGAACCATCAGGCATAATTGCACCCGTTAAATAGGTTTCGCTCATATCAGTTGCATTTAAATTCGCCCCTGTTAAATCAGCTTCACTCAAGTTAGCATCACTTAAATCTGCACCACTCAAATCCGCACCTCTAAGATCCGCTTTCCACATTTTTGCACCACTCATACGGGTTCCCCTTAAATTTGCACCCCGAAGTGAAGCTGCACTCAAACAAGCCATGTGCAAATTTGCATCACTTAAATCTGCTCCATTGAGTAATGCACCACTTAAATCTGATTCGTTTAAGTTGGCATTGGTAAATATTGCTTCCCGTAAATCTGCACCACAGAAAATTGTTTCACTAAAATGGGCGCGATCGCAATTTGCTTGGTATAAATTTGCCTTACACAAATTCGCCCCAATCATAGAAACACCGACCAAATTTGCACCCCTTAAATCTGCCCAAGCAAAACCAATACTACCTAAATGTACTCCTTGTAAATTTGCATTCATTAACACAACCCCATCGAAGTTACGTACTCCTGCTGTGTAACGCTTGAGTAATTCAGGTATATTTATGCCAGTACTTGGATGTGTATACATAAGGATATCGCGATTTCAATTTCTATTTTCTCACTGATTTTGTATCTGGTATTTTGACGGAAATACTTCAGAATCTCAACTTACGTCTCACTCCTAAAACCACTTGCTAACTAGGCAATTTATCTGGGTAAAAAAGTACGTAGTTGGACTTTAGCGCTCTCAAATAAAGCTGTTTTGTTCGAGCTACTACAAACCCTGCATTTTGGATTGCTAGACCACTAGATTCACACAGAGTTGACGCGTAAACGTCAACCATAGCCCTATTTCTGTCTTTGAGCATCACCAATATCATTCTTTTCAACTATTAGAATTGGTTTTGTTTATTGAGTATGCAAAGTAACAGAAATATTACCCCCACTTTTCAATATATGATTGGTTGCTAGAATTTTATCTGCCTGGATAATATATTTAACATTTTTCAATATTTTGAAACATCCCGCTTCTTCAGAGACAGATGTAGTCACAAAAAGTCACAAAAATTGTCATCTAACTCACCTTGTATTCATGGGTTCTTTTATTTTTATCAAAATGGATGCATCAATAGTCTAGATATAATTCTGGCTATAATCATGCCGCATTTTTTAAGTAAATCTGATTTTCAAGTTGCTCGTAGTTGTGGAACGAAATTATACTATCGCAAATTAAATTATCCATCAAATCGTGACGAGGATGAGTTTTTAAAAATGCTTGCTCAAGGTGGATATATGTTGGAAGCAATTGCCAAATTACTCTTTCCAGAGGGAATTAAATTAACGGAAAATGCTGATATTTTGACAGCAAGTAGGGCGACTATTAATGCATTACAGGCAAAGCAGGTAACTCTATTTGAGGCAACTTTGTGGAGTCAGGGTAAATATGCTCGTGTAGATATTTTAGTGAAACAGAACCAGGTTTTTCATTTAATTGAAGTCAAGGCAGTCAGTTATAACAGTGAAGAAAATAAGCAACGTCTCAAAGAGGGGAGGCCAAATATTTTTCGTTCCTTACGTTCACCGCAGCAAATTACAACGGATTGGCGAATATATTTGGAAGATATTACCTTTCAAGTTTGCATTTTAAAAGAATTATTTCCAGATGCAGAAATAGTTCCTTTTTTGATGCTTCCCGACAGAGCGAAAACAACCTCGATTGAAGGTATACCCAGTTTATTAAAGTCTATTGGTAATCGGTTTGAGTATTTCGGTGATATTCACAAGTTGCGTCAGGATAACTTTTTAACTCTAGTTGAAGTGAAAGCGGAAGTTGAATTATTAAAGCCTGATGTCCAGTTATCTATTCAAGAATTTATGCAATCTCTACAACCCGAATTATCTAAAATTAATACACCTATTTCCTATCATTGCCGTCACTGTGAATATCGTCAACCAAATATTGATAAAAGTGGCTTTCATCAATGCTGGGGAAAGCTGGCAGAGATTAAACCTCATTTATTTGATTTATATTACCTAAATGAAAAGATTGCTAATCCCCTGATTCAACAAGGTCAAGTGAGTCTTGGGGATATTCCCAGGGAATTACTCTTAAAAAAAGATAGCTCAATTGGTACCCAAGCTCAACGCCAACTTATTCAAATTGAATATACTCAAACTGCAACTGAATGGATAGATCCACAACTCTTCCATGTCATCAATTCCTGTCAGTATCCCCTACATTTTATCGACTTTGAAACGGCAACTTTACCACTTCCCTACCACGCGGGAATGTATCCCTATGAGCCCGTGGCTTTCCAATGGAGTTGTCACACAATTGAGCAACCCCACGGACAAATTAAACATACTGAATGGATTGATTTAGGTCTTGATTTTCCTAACTTTAAATTTGCAGAATCTTTAATGCAACAATTGGGAACACAAGGAACTGTATTCATTTGGTCCCATCATGAAAATACTATTTTAAAAACCATCGCTCAACAACTAGAACGACTGACCACATATCATCCCATTACAAATAAATCAGCATTAAAAAAATGGTTAGATTTGCGTTTAAATCACTTACCAAATATAGATATGTGTAAATTAACTCAAAAATATTACTTTCATCCGCAAATGGGTGGTCAAAACTCCATTAAAGCCGTTTTAGCTGCCATTTGGCAAAGCGATCGCAGATTACAGGAAATGTTTCCCGAATACATCTGTTACATTGATCATCAACTTCAAAGTCCCTACGCGTCCTTACCCCCATTAATCATTAATGGTAAAGAATCTGTGATTCATGCGGGAACTGGTGCTGTTGCAGCGTACCATGCAGTACGTTACGGTCTTGCTGACCAGGAGGAAGCGGTTAAATCCCAATGGCAAAAGTTATTACTACAGTATTGTCAACTAGATACCCTGGCAATGGTCATGGTATGGTTACATTGGCTACATTTAGCCCCGAAGGTGGAAAGCTGAGGGTATAATGACCTTAAATTTTTCTGGAATAAGCGGTTATCTGCTTGAGGTTGAGGTAATCTTCATCTTCGGAGGGATAAATATATTGCAAGTTATACCCTAAATTGGACTTGTGATTTTAGGATTGCCAATCCTTGTATATCCCGATATCAAGGACTGCATGACTGAATTTATCCCATCTTGTGAGTCTGACTGAATTACAATCTAGTTGTTAAACTGGGGAGTAATTCATTTTGCGAAAAAACGGGTAACGTTGGATGTACCCACAAACCCTTTGAGGAGAAAATCCATGACACAAGCCAAGTACGGTGATAAAGTCACAGTCCACTACACGGGTAAACTAACCGATGGTACTGTTTTTGACTCATCCAATGGTAGTACACCCTTAGAATTTAGAATTGGAGAAGGACAAATTATCCCTGGTTTTGAAAAAGCTGTCTTGGGGATGAGTGCAGGTGAGTCAAAGACCACCCATTTGAAAGTTGATGATGCTTATGGACCCCACCGTCCGGAAATGGTTGTGGAAGTGAGTCGTAGTCAAATGCCATCGGAAATTGAACCGGAAATCGGCCAGCAATTACAAATTCAACAACCCGATGGTGCTGTTATTCCTGTTGTTATTACTGAAGTGAATGATACAACTATTACCCTTGATGCTAACCACCCCTTGGCTGGAGAAGAGTTGATTTTTGATATAGAACTCGTGGCGATCGCAGCTTAAAAAACCCTTTTTATCTTCTCTAGACCCTCCTGTATTCAGTAAATCCAACTCAATTACTTCTGGGTTGGGTTTATTTTTATACTTGTTTTTCTGGGGTATGGGTGATATTTGTTTCGGTTTGTACTGAGTTATTTTTATTTTTTATTCAATTTTACGGTGACAAAATAAATATTCTGCAAATCATGAATCAATTTGATGGACAAGTTGAGATGTGTTGTCATATTCTGTATTTCTACGTGTAATATTTGATGATTCAGGGGATATGAGTAATTCAATATAAATTGAAGCTTTACACAATACCCGGATTTTTCATAAGTGACTTATAAGTCTTGAGTGACGGATGAATTTTCCTTCTACTCCCTACTCCCTGTAGGTTTGAGGAATTTGTGAGAAATATAAGAATAAAATAGCTTCCTACTCTCTGATTTGAAAGTGTAGATGTGTAGAGGCTTTCGATAGACTGTAGGGAGTGAGAAAAATCCCTTTTCGTAATTTCTGATATACGTAGTCAATGACGGTTATTCTCTATTTTCCAGCGAGATTCTTATATTCTCGAAACTAACAGCTAATTACAAATAATCACTGTTTCGGAGTCAAGGTTATTTATGTCGTTGCTATTTCAGGTATTCATCCACAAGTTGATAAAATCGTCGTGAAAGATTTAAATGATGTACCACATTTACCTGCAATCTGCTGATATCTCCCTCACCAGTGTGTTGGTCTGATAAATCAACAAAAATTTTGAGCAATTTGGCAATTCAGAATAATTTAAGTTTGTTAAACTAGGCACAAATTTTTTTGTTAAACTACCTATTCATCACCATTATCTATGCAAAATTCTACCCGAACCCCCATTAATAACCATAATAATCCCCCGTTTGCATCTACAAATCCCATAGTTAACTTCAACTCCCCTTTAGATACAAACCTTTCTATCCCCTCTGCAACAACTTTTAGAAGTGCTAGTTCGACAAATTCTTTCAGACCTGCTGCAATTGAAACCAACGGATTGCGGGGAGAATATTTCGATAATATTGATTTTACGAACTTAAGATTGACCCGGATAGACCCGACAATTAACTTTAATTGGGGAAGCGGTTCCCCCGACCCAATCATTGAACCGGACACCTTTTCTGTACGGTGGACAGGGAGAATTAGACCGGAAACGAGTGGAAATTACCGTTTTTTTACTACTACCGATGATGGTGTTCAACTATTTATTAATGGGGAACTGGTTATTAACAGGTTTCGGGACCAGGGAGCAACGGAAATTGCCAGTATACCCCTAAATTTAGTGGCTGGACAAGATTATACAATCCAGATGAACTACTACGAAAACCGTGGTTTAGCGGTTTCCCGTCTAGCATGGGAACGTCCTGATGGAGTCAAAGAAATTGTTCCAGAATCCCGCTTATTCACACCGCAAGAGCAAACAACCGTTATCGGGACTGGAACTGGGTTGCGGGGAGAATACTACGATAATATCAACTTTACAAACTTGGTACTGACACGTCTCGACCCCACGGTAAATTTTGACTGGGGAAGTGGTTCTCCTGATGCTGCGATCGCACCGGATACTTTTTCTGTCAGATGGATGGGTTTTGTCCAACCCCTTTATAGTGAAACCTATACTTTCTTCACGACTACGGATGATGGTGTACGTCTGAAGTTAAATGGACAGACGATTATTGATCGATTTCGCGACCAAGCAGCAACGGAAGTTGCGAGTACTCCGATTACTCTAGTTGCTGGGGAAAAATACGCGATTGAGTTAGAGTACTACGAAAATCGAGGTTTAGCTGTTTCCCGACTCGGATGGTCTAGTCCGAGTCAATTTAAACAAATTATCGCCCAATCCCAACTATATGCGGAAATTACCCCCCCTTCTGCAACTGTGACGACCAATACCCTGAGTACTCCGGGTAGTCAAACCTATCAATTCACCGTCACCTATACCGATGATACGGGAATTGATATAAGTAGTATTGATAACGCAGATATTCTGGTGACAGGACCGAATTCCTTTAGTCAGTTGGCGAGGTTAGTGAGCGTCAATGATGGCAGTAATGGTACTCCCCGCACCGCTATCTACGAAATTACCGCCCCATCGGGAATCTGGGGTAACACGGATAATGGAGTGTATAATATTGCCTTGCAGGGAAATCAAGTCCGTGATGTCAGTGGTAATTTTGCGGTTGCAACTAATCTGGGTACATTTAGGGTGGATATCCCGAATTCAGAGGTGGGTAACGGTTTACGAGCCGAGTATTACGATAACATTAACTTTACAAATCTAGTTCTTGTCCGAACAGACCCGACCATCAATTTTAACTTTGGTTCCGGTTCCCCTGACCCCAGAATTGCACCGGATACCTTTTCCATTCGCTGGTCAGGACAGGTTCAACCTCGATTCAGTGAAGATTATATTTTCTACACTAGAAGTGATGACGGTATTCGTGTGCGTATTAACGGACAAACGGTAATTGACCGCTTTGTGGATCAACCTGTCACAGAAGTTGCGAGTGTTCCGATTTCCCTGGTCGCCGGTCAAAAGTATGATATTGTAGTCGAGTACTATGAAAATAGAGGTCTTGCGGTTGCGGAGTTACTCTGGTCTAGTCCTAGTCAAACTAAACAAATTATTCCCCAATCCCAATTATTTTCCACTTCTACTCCAATTGCATCCTTAACAGCGAATGATTTAACCCTTCCCGGTCAACCCAGTTATACCTTTACTGTCACCTACACCGATGACACGGGGATTGATATTTCCAGTCTGGATAATAACGATATTCGCATCACTGGAGCGGGTGGTTTTACTCAGTTAGCGGAGTTTGTGAGTATTGATACCCCTGCCAATGGAACTCCCCGTGTAGCTACCTATCGCTTAAATCCTCCGGGAGAGTCTTGGTTAGCTAGTCATAATGGCCGTTACACTGTTTCCCTAGAAGCAAATCAGGTACGGGATATTAGTGGTAATTTTGCGACTGCAACGGAATTAGGTAGCTTCCTGATTAACATTTCTGGAACTGGAACTGGTTTGCGGGGTGAATACTACGACAATATTAACTTTACCAACCTGCGTCTGACCCGGACTGACCCAACTATCAACTACAACTGGGGTACGGGTTCACCAGATCCATTAATTGCTCCAGATACGTTTTCCGTGGTTTGGAGTGGATTAATTGAAGCTAAATACAACGAGTTATACACCTTTTACACCACCACCGACGATGGAGTCAGACTATTTATTAATGACCAATTGGTGATTAATAGTTTTATTGACCAACCAGCGACAGAACGGAGTGGAAGCATTACCTTAGAAGCAGGGAAAAGATATGACATTCGGATGGAATACTATGAAAGAGCAGGTTTAGCCAGTGCCAGATTAGAATGGTCTAGTCCCACCCAAACTCGACAAATAATTCCTTCTACCCAACTTTATCCCTTTGTGGTTCCCCCGGTCATCCGTTTAGGTAATATTCCTGGTAGTGTGGGGGAAACGGAAGGTAGTATTGAAATTGAAATTCTGCGGACTGGAGAAAACCTGAATCAAACATCTAGTGTGAGGTACTTTACCCAGGGTGTCACTGCAACTCCCGGACAGGATTTTGTACAAGCTGAAGGAATTGCCACATTTGCACCGAACCAAACTCGGTTAGTGGTTAGTGTCCCCATAATTGATGATAATATAATCGATCCAGATGAAACATTTGCCTTTGTAATTGACCAAGCTGAAAATGCAACGCTAGGACCACAACGGACGGCAACAATTACCATTTTAGATAACGAATCAACCGATTTAGTGTTTGATGATATTCGTGTGGATGAAAATGTGGGAGAAGCGGTAATTACGGTGCAACGTAGTAATATAGGGAATGCAGCCAGTGTAGACTACGCAACTATTACTGGAGTAGGAGACTTAGCTCAACCATTGAGTGATTACCAACCGGTGAGTGGGACACTCGCATTTACACCGACTCAAACGACTGCAACAATTCGTATCCCCATTATTAACGACACAATTGGGGAAATTAATGAAACTTTTACTTTGCAATTTAGTAATCCGGTGGGAGTCACCTTAAATCCCAACCGTAGTAGCAGTAAAATCACCATTATTGACGACGACCCTGGTAACTTTATTCGTGAGTTAGTGATTAACGGGTTGACCCAACCTACATCCTTTGATTGGGTTCCCATCCCGGAAACTGCAAATCAGCAATTCTTACTCATAGCTCAAAAAGATGGAACAGTTAGGGTTGCTCGCAATGGTCAACTACAACAGGAAGTATTTATTGATATTAGCAACGAAGTTAATAATACTCGCGATCGCGGTTTGTTAGCAATTGCTGTCCATCCGAATTTTGCGGAAAATCCCTACGTCTATCTTCTTTACACCTACGATCCACCAGAGGTCTTTAATAATGTCAACCCTAACACCAACCTGGATGACCCGGATGGAAGAGGAAATCGTCCTTCTCGACTATTACGGGTAAATGGGGAATATATCCGTGATACCAATGGTAATATTACCGGATTACGGGCTGTTCCCAACAGTGGAGTTGTGATTCTGGGAACTAACAGTACCTGGGAATTTACCAGTCGTCCCGATGGTAATAGTACGGATATAGTTGTCAATAGTAGTGGTGCAATCGATTTTGCGAATAACTTTGCTCCATCGGGAATAGTCAACCAAAACGGACAATTATTTACCAGTATGGCTGATTATTACCAAAACCTGGATACAGCCGTCAATGTTCAAGATTACTTAGCGACAGACAGCGAATCCCATTCCATTGGATATTTAGCCTTTGGTGTAGATGGTAAATTGTACGTTAGTAATGGTGATGGTACTTCCTATAATCGGGTAGACCCCCGTGGTATCCGGGTTCAAGACGTAAATAACCTATCAGGGAAACTACTCCGCATCGATCCAATTACTGGGGAAGGTTTGAGTGATAACCCCTTCTTTGATGGTAATCCCAATAGTAACCGTTCTAAAGTCTTTAATTTGGGATTGCGTAACCCCTTCCGTTTTACCATCAATCAAACAACTGGTAGACCCTATATTGGAGATGTGGGTTGGTTCCGGTGGGAGGAAGTGAATACTGGTGGTGCGGGTAGTAACTACGGTTGGCCATACTATGAAGGAGGATTTAACTCCAGTACCAATACCCCCTTAGATATCAGACAACCGGAATATTCCTCCCTGACCTATACCTACACTAATCCCCAGGGACAAATTGTCACCGTCAGACCAGCTCAGGACTTCTATCGTGATTTTGGTGATGCAGCAGTCACCGCACCAGTCTATGCTTACCAACACTTTGCCCAGAATGCAATTATTATGGGTGATTTTTACACAGGGAATCAATTGCCTTCAATTTACCAGGGACAGTTATTTGTAGCCGATAGTAGTCAAGCTACTATTGATAGTATTAGATTTGACAGTGCAGGCAATTTTGTCTCGATTCAGCGTTTTGCAAGTAATGCGGGAATTCCAGTGCAAATTACCACGGGTCCTGATGAATATCTTTACTACGCAGATTTAGGGATTGGTTCTGGAGAAGGGGGTATTTATCGTTACCGAATTTCCATTGTATGATTTGTAGCGATATATCGCGTCTCTACATTTTGCAACAGGAAATCACGCTAGAATTTAGAATTGGAAAAACGACTTGCAGTGATCGCAATCTCAGTCGAGAATAGATAGGGCAAATCCACAGGGAAATGAACGTGACTAATGGTTTTGATTATGATTTGATAATTCTAGGCGCAGGTGTCGGCGGTCATGGTGCTGCTTTACATGCTGTGGCTTGCGGTTTAAGAACGGCGATTGTGGAAGCTGCTGATATGGGGGGAACCTGTGTAAATCGCGGTTGTATCCCTTCTAAGGCTTTGTTAGCAGCATCGGGAAAGGTGCGAGAATTACGCAATGCCCACCACCTCAAAACACTGGGTATTCAGGTTGACAATGTACAGTTCGATCGACAGGCGATCGCTAACCATGCCAATAATCTCGTTGCCAAAATCCAGGGTGATTTAACCAATAGTCTCAAGCGTTTAGGTGTGGATATCCTGCGCGGTTGGGGAAAGGTGGCTGGTCAACAAAAGGTCAGCGTTTTAACTGATGGCAACGAAAAATTTTATACAGCGAAAGATCTAATCGTGGCTCCCGGTTCCGTCCCCTTCGTTCCTCCTGGGATTGAAGTTGATGGCAAAACGGTTTTTACCAGTGACCAAGCTGTGAAGTTGGAAACCTTACCCCAATGGATTGCGATTATTGGTAGTGGTTATATTGGTTTGGAATTTGCCGATATTTATTCGGCTTTGGGTTGTGAGGTGACAATGATTGAAGCTCTACCCCAGTTAATGCCTGGTTTTGACCGGGATATTGCCAAATTAGCCGAACGGGTGTTAATTACTCCCCGCGATATTGAAACCCATGTGGGAATTTATGCGAAAAAAGTTATCCCTGGTCATCCAGTGGTGATTGAATTGGCGGATTTCCAAACCAAAGCGGATGTGGATGTGATTGAGGTGGATGCTTGTTTAGTTGCCACGGGACGGATTCCAGCCACCCAGAATTTAGGTTTGGATACGGTTGGGGTGTCACTAGACAAACGCAACTTTATCCCTGTCAACGATAACATGGCAGTGTTAAGTGGTGGTGAGGTGGTTCCCCATCTCTGGGCAATTGGTGATGCTACTGGTAAGATGATGTTAGCCCATGCTGCCTCCGCCCAGGGCATAGTCGCAGTGGAAAATATTTGCGATCGCCACAAAACTGTGGATTATCAAAGCATTCCCGCGGCCGCTTTTACCCATCCAGAGGTCAGCTATGTGGGGATGAATGAGGTGCAAGCGCAGGAAAAAGCCAATAATGAAGGATTTAAAATTGCCACAGCCAAGAGCTACTTTAAAGGTAATTCTAAAGCCTTAGCAGAAGGAGAAGCCGACGGTATTGCCAAGGTAATTTATCGTCAAGATACTGGCGAAGTTTTAGGAGTGCATATATTTGGACTACACGCTTCCGACTTAATCCACGAAGCCGCAGTTGCGATCGCTAACCGTGAATCAGTCCACAAACTCGCTCACCTCGTCCATGCCCATCCTACCCTTTCTGAGGTCTTGGATGAAGCCTATAAGCGAGCTGTAGCAGTGTAAAAATAGGCGGAGGAGATAGAATACAGAAGGGGAGAAGGGAAAATGGTTAATAGTACTAAGTACTAAAATAACTAGAGATATATCAATATTCTCGTCCTCCCTCTCAATATGGTTCGGTGCATGATTTTTGTTGGTGATTTCGGGAGACGTGATATATCACGTCTCTACAATTATTTGGGGTTTACGAATTTTCAGATCCGAACCGTATTGCCTTCACTCTCTTATTCCACGTACAGACGACCCGATGGTCGTCTCTTCTACCCGATTCCTACCCATGCAAATACGTCGTCGTCCACCAAATCCAGCAGTTAACGTATCTACCCTGTGTTATCAGGTTGCGGTTCCCGATGCGGAACCCCGGAATATTTTAGAAAAAATTGTTTGGCAAAAAGAAATTGAAGTCCAAGCAATGCGGGAACGTACACCCCTATTAGAATTGCAAAAACAGGTCAAGGATTTACCTCCAACTAGAGACTTTTTAGCCGCATTACGTCAAGGACGGACAAAACCCGCAATTATTGCCGAAGTCAAAAAAGCCTCACCCAGTAAAGGTGTGTTGCGGGAGGATTTTAACCCCGTGGAAATCGCTCAACAGTATGAACGGGGAGGAGCTAGTTGTATCTCTGTGTTGACCGACCAGGAATTTTTTCAAGGCAGTTTTGAAAATTTAGTCAACATTCGTGCCTCCGTTGATCTACCATTGCTATGTAAGGAGTTTATTATCTATCCTTACCAAATGTATTTGGCTAGAGTTCGGGGTGCAGACGCAGTATTGTTAATTGCCGCAATTTTAAGCGATCGCGATTTGCAATATTTCGTCAAAATTGCTAAGGCACTGCAAATGACAGCCCTGATTGAGGTTCACACTTTGACAGAGCTTGACCGAGTATTAAACCTAGAAGGCGTAGAGTTGATTGGCATTAACAACCGTAATTTGGAGGATTTTTCCGTCAATTTGCAAACAACCTGTGATTTACTTGCTCAACGGGGTAATCAAATACGCGATCGCAATATTTTAATTGTGAGCGAATCCGGTTTATTCGTGGCTGAAGACCTGGAACGCGTGCAGAAAGCTGGTGCATCAGCTGTTTTGATCGGCGAATCCCTCGTTAAACAGGCTAACCCAGAAATTGCTATTTCCCAAATCATCCCCAAATCCTAATTATGATGATTGGATGGAAATATTGACCGAAAACTCGAAATTTCCAACTTACGGGTAAAATGGTTAGGTGGGCAAAAGTAATACGGTATTCTATCTCTTCCTGTTCCCTGATGACTCCGTGTATCTGTAAGTGCTTTCCCCATTGCCAATTTGGCTATATGCAGATAGCGTCAACTTTGTCAAATCTTCACGCACAAATCTTCGTCAAATAGCTGTTTGCTGTGCCACAATTCTGGATAGAAATTAACGCCCAGGTCAAAAGTAAACCCTACTAGTTAATCATCACTATTTACTATCTACATGGAGCAAATTCCTCTTCCTTCCCCCGTTCACTACGAGCTGATTCTGCAATTATTGGAACGACAAACTATGTCCGCAGTTTATCAGAATCCGGATCTACGCCAACAAGTGAACCAGCTAATTATCACCCTGCGTAAAGCCGCAGTTCAGCAAAAACATCTAGAGGATGCATGTCAGTTCTCTTCCGTCCCCGTCGATCATCGTTGGTCAATCAATCACGTGAAGGCAGAAAAAGCCTTACCAGATAAAGTGTTGTAACTAGGGTGATTTGGGGTAGCTGCGGAAAACACCTGTGAGTGTTAGAGAGACAAAATGCAAATTTGCCTAAATTGCGGTGAGTATCCCCTAGAGCGACTAAATAGCCATATTCGCGATGGGGGTTTTCACTTAACTTTAGCAGTCAAAATTCCCTTGAAAAAGGTTCTTTTTATACCACTTGTGCATTTCTCAGGAAGCAAAACATTTTTTCACATAGGGAGAGGCAAAACAGCACCCCTATAAAAAAAACTCATTTTCTGATACGGTACAAATAATCAGCATTAACATTTAGGTGTTTTTGCGTGAGAATAAATTATCTTTGAAATAAGTACTCTTTATTATCTGTCAACCAAGACAACCCAGATAATGGAGAAAAATCAAGCGAAATTGAGTATTCTGCTGTTTTAGGGAGAAGGGATAATGACTTTCATATTCCAATTTGCATTACTTGCACTGGTTTTAGTTTCATTTGCAATGGTAATTGGCGTGCCAGTAGCCTATGCTACACCTCAATCCTGGGTTGAGTCAAAAAAACTACTGTGGCTTGGCTCTGCTGTATGGGCTGCATTGGTGGTTTTAGTGGGGATATTAAACTTTTTAGTTGTTTAAACAGAGGTAGTCCCCAATACCCAACCTAATAAGTGTTGAGGAAGATTGAGGTTAACCCAAATAACTTTGGTAGCGTAGTCTGGTGGTAAAAATCTGAACGCTACCCTTTTTTATGCCTTGAATAGCATTGGTGGTTTTGGCGTTTTGGGTAAGGACTGTAAGTTTAGGGAGGTGTGGAATCGGGAGGTATTTCAAATCATGTAATAAAAGTAACAAAAAATGACTAAAAATCTTGGCTAACTTGGGAAAAGCTCAAATAGTGTGTGTATATAAAGGTATACGGCTAGTTAACTATTTACTTGTGCTTCCTTAGCAATGGAACAACTAATTGGTCAAGTTCTGCGCAAACGCTATCGTATTCAATCTTTGTTAGGTCAGCAGAAGGGTCGGAGAACATTTTTAGCTCGTGATTTGGAGACCGGATCATCGGTTGTCCTCAAGTTGTTGTTTTTTGCACCCGACTTTACCTGGGATGATTTGAAACTGTTTGAGCGTGAAGCAGAAGTTCTCAAGTCTCTCGCTCATCCCCGGATACCCAGATATCTGGACTATTTCGAGGTGGAAACCGGACTAGGGAAAGGTTTTGCCTTAGTTCAAACTTATATTGAGGCTAAATCATTACAGGATTTGCTGTTGTCAGGATACACTTTTAGTGAGGAGGACTTAAAAGCGATCGCCAAACAAATATTAGAGCTTTTGGATTATCTTCACAATCGTCAACCCCCAATAGTTCATCGAGATATTAAACCGAGTAATATTTTGCTGGGCGATCGCAGTGGGAATAGTCCTGGTCGAGTTTACCTGGTTGATTTTGGTTCTGTGCAAACGGTGATGCATCAGGGGACACGAACTATCGTCGGTACTTACGGATATATGCCACCGGAACAATTTGGGGGTAATTCCACTCCTGCTTCCGACCTTTATGCGGTGGGAGCAACGCTGATTTATTTAGCGACGGGAGAGCATCCGGATCAGTTACCGCAGCAGGATATGCGTATTGTATTTGAAAATAGGGTCAATCTTAGTTCTAATTTGATTAACTGGTTGAAGTTGTTGACGCAGCCAAGTGTTGATCGACGCTTGAAGTCTGCAAAGGAGGCTTTAGTTGCACTGGAAAGGTTAAATTTACAACAAGGTACTTTGAGTAGTGTTGATAAGCCTTTTGGTAGTAAAGTCAAACTTACCAGTACTCATGAAATGTTGGAGGTTTTCATCCCACCCAGGGGGTTTCATCCTTCTCTGATTTTTATGATTGGGTTTGCAATTGTTTGGAACTCTTTTCTTGTGGTGTGGTATGGTATTGCTTTTGCAACTTGGAACTCTGGTGGTTGGTTGGCTGCTTTATTTGCAGTTTGTCACTTGAGTGTTGGGATTTCCTTGATTTGGGGGATTTTATTTACCCTGTTCGGGACGGTTAGATTGGCTATTACCCCATCAAAAATCCATCTTCAATATGGTATATTTGGATTCAGGTGTTTCCCATCCCAGACTGCTGTTCGGGAGCGTATCAGTAAAATTGAATGCACTTCTGTTTCTTACAAAAGAGATTCTGACGGGGATCGGGTGCGTGTTCCACCTGAGATTAATATTTGGGTTGGAACTAAGAAGTTTTCCCTGGGTGGTGGGGATGTTTTGACTGAACCGGAACTGGAATGGTTAGCTTGGGAATTGAGTAGTTGGCTGAATTTACCTGTTGCGAAGAATGGATAAGTTTGTTGTTTATGATTCCTGATTTTTCTTTCCTTGTACAAGTAGCTGCAACCCCAATATCAACAACCCGAACCCAACGAGTCCAAATACTCCTGTTCCTAAACTAACTATTCCTACTACTAGGGTGCGGACTGCGATGGAAATTCTCATGACGATTTGGTTGTCGGAATGGAGGGGTTTTTCTGCAAAACTAGTTGTGATCGCTATCATCATATTATAGGCTGCATAGGCTAGTCCGAGGGAGATGAATGTACCTATAAAACATCGCATTGGTGTTGTTTGTTTTTCGGTGGGTGATTTTTCTGTTAGTTTAGGTTCGTTCATAATTCGGTGGGGGTGAGATGGGTTGGGTCTAACTGAATTTTGGATTTTGGATTGGAATCCCAAAAAACTTTCACACCTCCGATTTTAATTGTGGAGGTAAATTAAACAACTTTAAATTTTGGCTTTGCTGCTGAATATTGAACGAAATAATAATACTTTTAGCCCATTGCTGACAAGTTAAGCTCATTGGTCTTTTGTCAATAAGTAATAACGCTCAAAACCTTATCCAAATCTGGATGAATATAATAAACATGATTTTGAAGGATGCGATCGCTCAATTTTCAATGCATAATTGATTCTGGCGCTGGAAACTCGGTGCGAAGGTGAATTTAATACTTTTCCTTGACTTCACTTTTAAGGATAATTACGAGTTTACAAAACTATTTTCACCTTAACTTGTCACGAATACTTTTAGCCTTCAGTTCATCCTGCATTTAGTCAATGCCTAAATTTCAATCCTTGGGATTAATCCAAAATCTAAAATCGTCTGACCTATCTTAAATTATTCACCACTTGAATCCCGTGCGATACCATCTGGGTGACGAACAATTCTAAATCTGGGTCGGGTATTTGCGATCGCACTTGTTGTTTGACGAGTTGAGCATGTTGGGGGGATTCGCAAATGGCGAAGACGCTTGGCCCAGACCCTGACATAATTGTACCAATTGCTCCGGCTTTGGCAAATGCTGCTTTTAATTCTACTACGGCTGCATATTCTGGTAATACTACTTTCTCTAAATCGTTATATAACTTACTGGCTATCTCTTTGACATCCCGATGTAGGATAGCTTTGACCATTTCTCCGGAGTGGACTGCTGCGGCACGGACTGCTAAACTATTCCTATCTCTAATGTAGCTCTCCCCATAGACTGTGCGGTAGGTTTTGTAAGCCCAAGCTGTGGATACTGCTTGACTTTGATGTTTTCCCAACACTATATATATGTTATCCAATCCTAACAAGGGGGATAACTTTTCACCTCTTCCGGTGGCGATCGCGGTTCCTCCTGCAATGCAAAAGGGTATGTCGGAACCTAATTCTGCTCCGATTTCGGCAATCTCTGATTGGGTTAATCCCAATTCCCATAATAAATCAATTCCTACTAATACTGCTGCTGCATCGGTGGAACCTCCAGCTAATCCTGCTGCGACGGGTATATGTTTGCGAATGGCAATTTCTACTCCCCCATATTTCTTATGCTGTTGGGGAAACTTATGGGCCATTAATGCTGCTGCTCGGTAGGCCAAATTTGTTTTATCATTGGGTACATCGGCGCGATCGCATTGGACGTTGATGGCTTCATTTCCACTCAAGCCTATTTCTACTTCATCAGCTAAGGCAATACTCTGCATCACCATTGCCAATGCATGGAAACCATCTTCCCTATCACCAATAATCTCTAAATACAAGTTTATCTTGGCTGGGGCATTTATCTTTAAACTATGCATTTACAATTTTGCTGTTAATAAGTTACTCAACTGCACCCACTGCTCGATACTGACATCTTCAGCACGTGCTTGGGGATTTATCTCTAATTGTTCCAGAACTTGTGTCAATTTCTCCCCGTCTACCCGTGATTTTAAATTATTCCGCAACATTTTCCGCTTGGCACTAAACCCCAATTTGACTAAACTCTCCAACCACTTCGGGTCGTTTGCTACTACCTGCAATTGTCGGGGTTTCAACCTAACTACTGCTGAATCGACCTTGGGTGCTGGATAAAAAGCTTTCGCTGGTACTGTGCTGATATATTCACACTCTGCTAAATACTGCACTCGTACTGTCAAAGCGCCAAAAGTCTTTGTTCCTGGCTTTGCCACCAATCTTTCGGCAACTTCCTTTTGTACCAGTAATACTATTGTCTCATAGGGATAGGGATTAGGGTTAGATATTCTCCCCAATAATTTTTCCATAATCGGTCCAGTAATATTATAGGGAATATTCGCCACTACCTTATTCACCCTTTTGCTAATACCAGCCCCCTGTAAAAAAGTGTCTAAATCTATTTCTAAAAAATCTCCTTCTACCACTAAAAAATTATCTCTGCTAGTAAATTCTTTTTGCAAACATTTAACTAAACCTCGGTCAATTTCTACTGCAATTAACTTTTCCACCAAAGGCAATAAACAGCGCGTCAACACCCCTGTTCCTGGACCAATTTCCAAAACCCAGTCTTTTGTACTACACCCGGCTGCGGCGACAATTTCCGCCAAAGCCTTATCACTACGTAGCCAATGCTGCGCATGGACCCTGCGCGGTTTTACCTCTCTTTTCCTTTGATTTACAGTATTTTCTGGCTTTACCATTTTGCGTACTTCTTAAATATTGCTTACTTTTACCAAGCGTTTTTTTCGGTTGGTTGACTGGGTTTTCCGCTAGGGTGGAGTTTCATCATATTTCAGGGTGTTTACTTTCATATTACTATTT
Source organism: uncultured Calothrix sp. (assembly GCA_937973965.1). Taxonomy (GTDB): domain Bacteria; phylum Cyanobacteriota; class Cyanobacteriia; order Cyanobacteriales; family Nostocaceae; genus NIES-3974. The sequence continues at coordinate 147,808 of CALJJQ010000005.1, forward strand.
ATAGTTGGATTCAAGATGTTTTTACAAGCTGCATATACTGATTATTTATCAAGTTATTTAGCCGCAAATATCAAGTAAATATCATATAGTAATTTTTCAGTTTTGATGATGAAATTTATCTTGCGATCGCAAACCCACAAAGCACTAGAAGTAGGGATTATAAGCAAGATACTTGAAAATACTCAGAGATGAAATTGCGATCGCACCCAATACACTCCTCAAATAAGAGACACGTTAGCGTTCAGTTCCTCTGAAAAAGGCTATATCACGTCTCCCGAAAGCACTTAAAAACCGGACTTCTCACCTCAAATCCCTATAATACAAGCTTTCCAACTAAGATACTCAAAAGCCTTACTAAAACTAACTTATCACCAATCGAGCCAACGTCAGTGACAAAATGGCTGATGTGATTACCAAGATGGTGCGATACCACTTCAATGATAGGTATCATAGCGCCTTGGATGCAATGGATGCAGTTACCAGTTTAAAGCCGAAACCGAAACCACCCTCGAATAAAACATCAACATCACGACGAGAAACCCTCAAAACCCTCGGTTGGTTAGGTACAGGAGTTGGGTTAACCGTGGTTGGAGGTAAATTATTGCAAAGTAATTCCGAACCAGGAATAGAATCTCCTTTAAATTCAATATCTTCAAGGTCAGAATCAGAAATAAAATCCCCAGAAACAACCAAAAACCTATCTCTACAAACCTTTACATTTGAAACCGTCACAGTAAACACAAAGGGGAGAATTACCAACCGCAGACAATAAACTTACATAGGTGGAATTAAAAATCTCCTCAACCAGAAAACATCCAAACATTCAAACATCTACACTCAACCCATCCGGTGCATACTTACCCAATAAACCCCGTAAACTCGAATTCTCAGCCTTCAAAGCCAAAATCTGCGCTTCCAATTCCCGAATTCGTTCCCGTAGCGCTTCCTTCGTTGTCCCCTGCTTCTGAATCACCACTTCTTTGTAAATTTCCAAATTCGTGTCTGCACTCATCCACCGTTGATAGGTTCTAGTATGTTCATTAACCGTATGACCCATATAATCAGCCATAGTTTTAATCGGTATTCGTAATCGGTGTCCACGAATTGCATAAGCATGACGCAGGTCATAGGGACGAAAACCTAAATTCAAGTTGCGGAAACGGATATGTAGCTTTGCGGTACGATTATTTAAAGTTCCCCCAGAAGCAGGTAATTTCACATTCATTAAATCAAACAAATCCACCCAATCAGGATACAAAGGAGGGATACCACAACTACGTTCCCCCGTTTTTGTCCCTCCCGTTAACTCCGGTTTCAAGGTGACTAGGTGTAGGGTGTTATTAGGGTCAATAAAAGCTGGTAAATCAATTGCAAATAACTCGTGGGGACGTAACCCGTAGGTAGCAAGCATACCATAAGCCCATTGCCATTGGTCAGGGAAGGTAATATTATCCTTACTGGTGTAGGGAGATAGGGGAGTACCCATTTTTTCAAAACCAGCGACAATTTCCCCATCATCGGGAATTTGACGTAAACTGGGATTTGGTTTTGAAGTTGCGTAGGAATCAATTAAACGTTGCGCATCAAATTGACAAAAATCACAGAATTTTCTTAATTGCCAAATTAAAAAAAAGCGAGCAGATGAATTAGGACGGGTAGAAAGTAAAGCAGATTCTAACGCTTGGTTAGTTAAAGGTAAATCTGCAGGAAGTTTTTTTAAATGACGTAGATAATGACTTTCCCAAGTACGTATTCCTTGACGATTCTTCTCATGGGTTTTCCAAAACTCCTGTTCGTAATCTTGAATTAGTTCCCCAATTGATTTACTTTTTGTCGTTTTAATACTTCCAGTACTTGCAACTTTTTCTCCTTCCCTTCCCAATAACTCCGGAGTCCAAACAAACTGCTTCGTCACCAACAACAAATCCAACTCCCGTGCTTTTGTAACAGCAGCTTTCACCCCCACATCATTCGCAGTAAAACCCAGAGAAATTGTGTACTGCTTATTTCTACACCCATTATTTCCCCCATCACCCGGTTTACAGGGGAACGTTCCCTGTAAACCAATCGACTTGTAACTAGTAAATTTTAACTTAATCTTGACCCGTTCTAAACTTAATCCTGTATTTGCAGTTTGCACTGCATATTTAATTCGTAAATATTCCCGTTCAATTCCCGCTTTCACATCAGACTTAGGAGCATCTACTTTCCATTTTTTCCATTGAGAAGCATCCCACCTATCAATAGAAACACCCTCATACTCTGCATGACGGGGATTATAGTTATTCGTCAATAAATTAGACATGATAACTGCAATACTTATTAATTACCCAGATGATATTGGTTAAACAGATTTCGAGGAAAACAACATCTAAAATTATATCGGGTAAACCTATTTGTCCACGAACCTCAACATCCGTATTTAGTACATAATACCAATTAAATATCAATTAAAATCATGGAAATCAAATATAGATACCTGTTAACTACAACTGTCGCGATCGCGATCGCCGGTTTAAGCGCTTGTAATACTCCTACCCCACCAACTACTCCCATACCCACCCAAACACCCCCAGAATCGCCTACAGCACCCCCTTCCCCCACTCCAACCCCCACCACACCCACAACCGAACCAACCCCCCCTACAGACGATTCTCAAGGAGAGAAAAAAACAGTTAAAGCTGTAATTTATACCATTGACAATGAATGTCAAGATTTTGTCCCCGAAGAAGTAACAGTTTCAGCAAAGGAACCGGTTCAGGACGCAGTTGGTAAGGTAATTGCCAAAAATGAAACTGGTGATTTTAGAATTGCAGGATATCGTGTCAGCATCAGCAATGGAGTTGCGACTATAGATTTACGCATACCACCGGAATCACAACGACAGATTGCATCCCTATCAAGTTGTGAAAATAACGCCCTATTTGGTAGTTTACGTAGAACCCTCACCGCAAATTCCCAATGGAATATCAAAGATGTACGTTTCACCGAAAAAGGAGAAGAAGTTATCTTTTGAAGTCGGTGGGTGGTGAAAATTGTCGTTCATATCAGGGAGTAGTGAGGTAGGGAGAGACGCGATATATCGCGTCTGTACGGGAGTAAGCCTTTTCGCCAAAAGATTGGTTACATTGTGGTTTTATGTTTAATTGCGCGTACCCGAAGGGTGTAGGGAGTAGTGAGTGGGAAGTGGGGAAAAAATCACTTTCATACATCCTGGTGTACGCAGTTCATGATGACTACTTAAGTAAAACTCACAGAAATCACATAATCAATTGATCTGCTGTTGATGGTTAACAGTTAACTGTCATCCATCAACAGCAATGAATATACAACTTCAATGCATAACAGCTTATATCGATTATCTTGTACTTTGCAATAAATGAAACTAGAATAATCAACGGTTACAGCCTCTGATATGTAGCAAGCATTAGCGTAAACGATATTATAGTAAAAAATCCAGTCTCCTCAGTTTTTCCAATAATCACTCACCCCTTTGATTTCGCGTCTTTAACCATGCTTCAATGAGTTCCGTCACAATATCACTCATCTGTCGTTCTTCCAAGGCTGCGGTAACTTTAAATTGACGGTGTAAAGATTTTGGTAAATAAATCGTAGTCCGCGTGTAATTGGGGTCTGTACTCTTAGTTTTAGAAGTATTTTGTTCAGGACTTTCCAGTAATTCATCACGCAGCTTACGACTACGAGCCGCAGTAATTAAATCATTAAATCTACTTGTTTGATTCTTCTCACTCATTGCAGTATTTCCTTCCCTAATTCCACATAACAACGCCACGCGATTTGTGCATAACTCTCCTTCAACATATTCACCGGAACCCCAGCTAATGCAGCATTTTGGAATACAGAAAGCCGCCTAATTCCCGTTTTAAAAACTGGTAAACCAGCACTTAATAGCGTTTTTCTCGCATCATCACCCACCCGATTTGGACGCGGTGGAATCATCGTTAACAAAATTCGATAATTAACTTTAAATCGAAATTTATTCAGAACATTAATAAAATTAAATGTAGCCGCGATCGCCATCGCATCCGGTGTCATAGGTATCACCAATAAATCACACCCCCGCACCATCACTTTTAAATCATTTTCATCGGGATGGGTAGGTGTATCAATCACAATATGTTCATAGATTTTTGCTAACTCCACACCCTCTACTTCATCCGCAACTTTGAAGGGTAAGCTACCACGTTTTCCCCACTCCAATACACAACGATTTACATCCCCATCAATCAACAAAGTATCTGCTTTTGTTTGCAAGTAATTCGCTAAATGCAATGCCGTTGTTGATTTTCCTACCCCTCCTTTAGAGGCTGCAACAGTAATAATCATGAGTAACCATTAATACGCACGCCATGTCAATATAGCATATTCACCTGAATGTGTAAACATTTAAATTTTTGAATGCTTAAAAGTTTAAGTAGTTACGTAAAGTGCACTAATTATTAATACATTTATTTAATTTTTAATGGCTATTAAGATATAGATTTACTTTATACATACTTTAAGTATGCGTAATGATTTAAATAATAAAAAAAATAACAGCACGCTGGTGATGAATGCCAAGTGTATTCTGAAGATTCTTTGTAGAATGTCTAAATAATGGGATCGCGTTCTGTCGAATTAAAAGCATCGATGATATCTGAGAGCAAGTTGCCAAAAGGATTTAACTTCATGCACATTATCAATGCCACGGAAACCACGTTTAGGCAGTAGAAACAGAAACCACGTCAACCAACAATTAATTTCAGGAGAATTTTGCGTGACGGTAGAAGTCGTGAGAAACTAATAGTATTCATGACTTAAATTGAAAGCCGATGGCGGGATTTGAACCCGCGACCGCTCGATTACGAATCGAGTGCTCTACCACTGAGCCACACCGGCATAAACAAGATAACATTATAGCATCTATATAATAGATATGGTACAGCCAAATCCCCAAAATTCCTCTGGAAAACAAATAAAGCCAGAAGTTTATGCCCGTTTAAAAGCAGAAGCAGCAGCGCCATACAAGGGATTACGACAATTTCTCTATATCGGGTTTGCCGCATCAGGACTAATCGGTGGGTTCATTTTTGTCACACAAATTCTAGCTGGACGAGATGTCGAGAATGCGGTGACAAACTTAGGTGTTCAAATTGCCGTCGTCGCGTTAATGATTTTTCTGTGGAAACGAGAAAATCGACGATAACTTTCCATATTCGCGATCGCGCTCACACCCGTCTTGCATTACCCGTAGTGCAGCTTTTCCCAGAGATGCCTCGACAACGTATCATCTATAGTTTAGCTTATTGTGCCCTAAACCCATTATTTTTGGTAAAGCTGACACCAGATAAAAGTGATTTTTTCCCACTCCCGACTCACTACTCCCTACTCCCTTTAAATTCTAGGGATTTGTGAGAAGGATATCCCTGTAAACCTACATCATAAAAGTTTACATTAATCAACATGGAGATACAAAAAGAGAGGAAAGATTAAAAAAATATTAGAAAACTGAGAAAAGAGATTTTTTCTGAGAGACTGAACTTAGATAAAGCGGAACCAGCTTATATAAAGGTTCTGAAGATAAATGACCCTTTCAAAGGAGTCACACATTTTATAAAGACTCCCAAGCGTGACAAAAGCTTTCCGCACCAGGTTTTGCGCTTGGTGCGTTTTAAATATATATAATGCCAAATTTTCCGTCCCTACTTGTGCAGTGGGGTATTTTATGGCATTTGTTTGAGAATAATTCGATTTCGTCCTTCTTCCTTAGCTTGGTATAGAGCTTGATCTGCTGTTCTGATTAAATCTTCGATTGAAGAATTAAAACTAGGAATTGTAGTGGCCACACCAAGACTGAGGGTGACATATTGACTGACAGAAGACTCGTAATGTTCAATTTCCAATTGACGGACACCAGCTTGCATAGTTGCAGCAACTTGAACCGCACCAGCTGCATTTGTCAGTGGCATAATTACGGCAAACTCTTCTCCCCCATAGCGAGCAACCAAATCTTGATTTTTTTGGGCTGAACGTCCCAGAACAGAACCAACTTTTTGTAAACACATATCTCCAGCTTGATGACCGTATCTATCGTTGTAGCGCTTAAAAAAATCAATATCGCAAAGAATCAGGGAGAGGTGAGTTGGTTTGGTTCCTTGGGAAATTTCCTTTTCTTGAGCTAAATACATCCACTGGGAGCTAATATATTGATCAAAACGACGACGATTAGCTACTCCTGTGAGACCATCCATATTTGCCAATTGTTGTAGAGCTTGGTTAGCTGCTTCTAGTTGTTTGTATAGTTGTGCTTGTTGTAAAAGTCGTCGTACTCTTTGTCTAAGTACAGCCCAATTAATAGGTTTTGTTACATAGTCACTTGCACCTGACTCAAAGGCTTTATCTACAGAGTCCTGGTCATCAAGTCCAGTAATCATCAAAATCGGAGTTTTTTCCCACAACTTAGAAATAATCGTTGTCCCAAAGGAGCTACTGTCATCAAAATTAGCTAAAGCCAAAGCCAGATTATTACGGGCTATTTGTAGTAATTGTTTACAACAAGCAAAACCATCAAGGGTTGGCATCACCGCATCTAGTAAAATCAGGTCAGGTTTATGTTCATGGAAAGCTTCTAAACACTGTTGACCATCCTTAACATCAATGACTCGGTAGCCTTCTTTTTCCATGAAATCACGTAACATAACTCGGATGACCGTATCGTCATCCGCAATAAGGATGAGCGGTGGTTTATTTTTAAAAGTAGTAGCCCTATTCCCTGACATGAGTTATTTCTTATACAAGAGTAGTTGCGAGAAAAATTTTTCAAAATGGAAATTAAATATCGCCTATTATCACCTTATGAGTGCAAGTGAAGTTGATTAGATGTGTGAATGGGATAATTATCTGGATTACGTAGTACATGGTTAAATAGCATAGGCGGAAAAATGGTTTAAATAGAAACTGGGGGTGTTAATGACAGCAGTCCATAAACAACAAACTACTGCTAAATCTATATTTCCCAATTTCTTTGTGCCAATTTTCATTGCAGCAAAAATTTCTTGTTGGTAAGCAGCAGCAATAGTCACCCCAAAGTAATACTGTTTTACTTTAGAGTTGATAGCTTGAGAAAATTTGGGGAAGCAAGGGAAAAATGGTATCAGAGGATCAAAATTTTCGTGGAATTGTATGAGTCCAAGGAAACGATTACTCTGAATGTATGTAAATCAATATACATTAGAAAGAGGATGAAAAAGCAATGCCTGATTCAATCATGTTTCAAGAGGATAACTATGTTGTGCTTGAGACCAATCAACCGGAACAATTTTTGACTGCGGAAGAATTATTTGTGAAGTTGCGTCAAGTACTGGAAACCCTACCCCAGGAGAATCTAGCTCCGGATTTGCAACGTTTGGATTCTCTCGATGCTCAGGTTAAATACTTAATTGATACAAGTTGTGAGTTAGATATAGAACCAGGGAAATACTTACAGTGGTATGCTGTCCGATTAGAAAAGTGAGGGATTTGAGATTTTGGATTAATATCGTTTATAGCAATGGTCGCTGTGCTATAACCATTGATGATTCTAGTTTCATTGATATCAAAGTACAAGAGAATCAATACAAGTACGTAAATTTCCATAGGTATAGTCATTAATTACTCTCACCATTTATGTTTTATGTGATGCACCATGACCTTAACTTGTTACCAATAGGTGCGCATTTATGTTTTATATTCCGTCAACAGCAGATCAAGTAGTTATAGGATGTATCTGAGTTTTAGCCAAGATTATCAATATATTCACGCCAACGTCGGATGAGGTGATTTTCAAAGTCGATAATGATGACATCCTCAGCTAGGGATATTTTTTGAGTGATGCGATCGCTTTCTTGCCAAGACCACTCAACCACAGCTGTATGGTCTTGAATGAATACTCGATGTACTTCTATGGTAACAGCTAAATTTTGAGCAGTAAATTCTGTAAATGCTTTGTGGATAGCTTCTCGTCCTTGCCATTTTTTACCCGGAACTATCATTTCCCCATCTACGGAAAATAAGGACGAAAATTTATCCGCATCCCCATTCATCCAAGCATATTTAGCTTGTTCTATAACTTGATAAATATGTCGTTGTTGGATGGATTTTGACTCGGAGTACATGTGAAAATAATTTATATATTGTGGTGTTGATTCTGGTGGTACAGATAAGTGTAAGTACATATTTCAAAACCATTATTAATCAGGCTCAAGTTATGAAAAACTCAGCCTGATCAAAAAACATTGATGAATCAAATTGCTATCAATAAGTGAGTCAGCGAGAAAACACCAAACTTATTTGGTTCGCAGAGTAGCAAAACTACAAACAAGTGATAATTATTTACGCCAACTTACTTACATACACAGATATAACTATAGAAGTCACTGACCTCAGACCGTTCTGACGAAGGGTTTAGCCTTCCCTCGGTCAAAGCAAAGTGGAGGAAGCGATAGAAACTCCACACCTATCTACAATTATTTTTGATTCTGAATTAGCACTGTTTGTATTCCTGACATCGCTCTCCTTGGGAATGCAATACTGAACCACAACGGCGTAACTTTCATCCAGTGCTGATAATTGACTACTTCCCAATCTAACGCGGTAATTTCGGATTTTTACCTATCTAAAGTCTGATAAACTACTTTTAGTTACTCTGAAAAATATTGTGTATTGTCACAAATATTAATAATTCAATGGTGAGAATTAATTTGCTGAAAACTTATCCAGGGTGAGGATATAAATAAATAACTATTTTATTTGCCCAAAAAAAACTATACAATCAGCTTTACAATCAAGCAGTCATAAATATTAATTTCTGGAATTATTGTTTACATTTATTTATATTTTGTTACTTTAAGCCAATTTGATTGTGGTAAAACAGAAAGAGACGCGACATGTCGCGTCTGTACAGGAATCGGGAGTAGTTTATATGTGTTAGAAACTCCGTTGACGCAGTTGCTGTTGCTGACGGTTAAAAGCTTTTTGCTCATCAGTAAGCACCGCATATTCAATCGGCGATCGCATATCCCACTGAATTTGTGCAAGCAGCAGTAAACTACCACCAATCACCAATCCGGTCATCAAAAATTGCCAACTCGGATACTGCTGAACTAGTAAAATACCCAAAAAGTGAACCACAGCCAAACCGATAAATGTTCGCGATTCGATACCCAACCCAGTCACCAAGTATCCAACCCCGCTAATTCCTAACCACAACGGACAAAGATTAATTAACACAATCCCCCAATAGCCAAAAATTCCCAAATCCGTCAGGAATATACCAACTAACATCAGGGCAGCCCAGGTGTATACTAAGCATAATAATCGCTCCACCCGTGCCCAAAAGTGGGTCAGAAAAATCATACACCCAGCACCAATCAACGTCAGTCCCGACCAAATATAGGCTTGAGTAGTCCAACTCACCGGGAAAAACTGCGCTATGCCAAATATGAAACAGGCGATCGCACCCCAAATCAGAAATACTTGGTCAACGCGGGTATAAATTGTGGAAAGTATAGTCCGATTTTGGATTTGCCAGTTAATCCGCCACGAACCCTGTAAGTCTTGAATATCCAGAGATTCCTGCTTACTACGCAAAATCGGCTGATGGGATAAGGAAAATGTCATGTATATTTTTTATCAGTGTCCAGACAATAAATTCAGTTAAATATTTACAAGGCAACCAAGGTGACTGTAAAGCCTGTATTGACTGTGTTTTTCGTCACCAAGTACATCCATGCTGGAATTGGTGCGCCCAATAAATACACTAAACTTATTATTGCTTTACACTAATTTACAATAGCACATACACGAATTCAAAAATTTTTAGTAAGAGACGCGATATAGCCTCTTTCAGAGGAGCTGAACGCTAACGCGTCTCTACAATTATTTTGGGTTGACGAATTTTCTGATCCAAACTTTATTAGGACTTACGCACTCGTTACGAGAAATTAGGTGTTTGGGATTGCTTCCTGACGTCGCAATGACAGTATTTAAGTTGTCCTTGCGTATGTACTACTCCCTACTCAGGGATTTTGATGCTTATCGAGTTCTAGGTTGAGATTTGCTCCAAATCATTGACAGCAGGACCATGTAGGACTTTACCCTCGCAATTAAAACGCGCTCCATGACAGGGACAATCCCAGCTTTTTTCCGCATTATTCCATGCAACAACACAACCTAAATGGGAACAGATAGCAGAAACAGCGTGAACAGCACCATTTTCATTCCGATAAGCTGCGACCTTTTGACCATCAACTTGGACAACCTGACCCTGGTTATGAGCGACATCATTGAGGGAGTCAGCGAAACCTTTAATGCGATCGCCAACCCAATGGGTTCCCACATCTAAATTTTGTTTCAGTCCTTCTGGAGTGATAAAGGGTGTTGCTCTGGTTGCATCGTAAAATTGAGACCAAGGATTATCAATTTCGAATACCAAGTCTTTAAGTAGCATTGCAGCCATTGTTCCCTTGGTCATTCCCCAGAGACTAAAACCAGTTGCAACGAAGACATGTTAGCTGAGGGGAGTTAATCGACCGATATAGGGTAATTTATCAAAAGAGACGTAATCTTGGCTAGACCAACGATACTCAAAGGAGTCGATTCCGAATCGCGAACGACCGTAATTTTCCAAATCTTGATAGATTTCCTCAGTATTCGTCACCGTACCTACCTTATGTCCACCACCACCGATTAGTAGCAGTAAACCGTTTAAGTAGGGTGTAGTCCGAATTGAATAATATTTTTCACCACTACCAATAAACATACCCTGGGGAGCTATTTCGGGATTGATGGCTGCACCAATAATATAGGAGCGCTTTGGATAGGTTTTGGCAAAATATAGACCTGCATCCAAAATCGGGATATTGATAGTAATGAGGACTTTTTGAGCTTGAATGGTGAAATTATCCGTAATTACCCGACAAGGATTTTCCTCTTCCACATTGACAACACGAGTCCGCTCGAATACGTGACTTCCTTCACCGGGAATATTCTTGACTAAATGCTGCAAATACTTACGGGGATGGAATTGAGCTTGGTTGTCTAACTTAATTGCACCTGCGATCGCAAAAGGTAGGGAGGTTTCTCGGACAAATGATACGGGTAAGCCTAATTTTAAAGCTGCTTCCACCTCTTTTTTAATTAATTCCAGATTTTCATCATTTTCTGCAAAGATATATGCACTCTCACGGCTAAAATCACAATCAATATTTTCTGCGGTGACTGTTTGAGCAATATACTCTAAAGCTGCTTGATTAGATTCTGCTATAGATTAGTTGATGAAGTGAGGTTACTTTTGCAGTCGTGTGACCGCTAACTCCCCCAGCAATTTGATTCGCATCAATTAAAGCAACCGTTTTCCCCGCTTTTTTCAACATATTTGCAGTTGTAACCCCTACGATTCCAGCACCAACTATGGCTACATCAACTAAAACATGATGGGAAACGGAGGGATAAAAGGTATCCGGTGTAGAGTCAATCCAATAGGAAATTGGTTTAGCAATTTGAGTGTTGACAGGAGTTATATTCATCGGTTTAATTTGTCCACTATCATCCAATTATTAAATAATCAAAATGTGAATACACTCTTCAACAGATATATATTGTCGCAGAAAACGTCTCTACAGGTCTACAAATAAAATTGCGATCACACAAGTCTTTGCGGTAAAAGTTGATTAATAATTTCATCTTCATTCCCTTTAACCCAGTGACTAAATCTCTCCGCAAGGGGGGGGATATATACAAGCGGGTTACTAAAACCGGAAAATACGTAAATTCCCTCTTGACCAGGGATATTTCCCACTACGGGGAGATTATCCCGACTAAATGCAACTAGACAGCGCTGACAGGTTGCAGGTAATTTGGCTAATGCAGGGAGAATTTCGCCGATGTGTTGACGTAGACGCTGTTCACTCTCAGTAAGATTGATATCTGCGTTGATATCGGTGAGAGTCCGACTGATTTGACCAATGCGAATAGTGCGATCGCAAAATTGAACCGCACCGGGGTCGAGAATCGCTGGAAAGGGTTCGTTTCCAGGTTCTAACCAAAGTGTATCCGTTAGGGTTGATTGCCGTTCCAGGTTAAATCTTTGCAGGTTTGCAGGCATAATTAGGGTGTGGAGTTGGATGTCAACAGGTGGTGTTTGCAGGATTTCGGCATGGGTAAAGTAGATTTTCAGGGGTATGTGGGATTGTTGTAATATGTATCTGGTAAATCCCCCGGCAGCGATCGCCATATTGGTGGTAATGTAGTTTTGGGTCGGTGTGGTGACTTGGTGAGGGGCTATTTTGGTAACTTGGTCTATTTGTAGTTCTCCCCCCGCTTGAATAAATGCTTTGATTAAGGCTATGGTGGCTTTTTGGGGGTGGATATGGCCATGTTTAACCGTGAGAGCACCTGATATACTGTAGGGATTCAGTAATGGTTCTAACTCACAGGCTTGTGGGATATTTAGTAATTGGGGTGGTGTCAAAAAATGAGTGTAATTTTTAGCAATTAATTCCGGGTTAGTTTGGGAGGGAATTGTTAGGAGTAAATCTAATTCTCGATATTCTATTTCTAAGTGAAATTGCTCCTTAAACAAAGAAGAAATATTTTGGTAATAGATGCGACTTTCTTGACAAAGTTGATTAGTTAGTTGATTCGTTCCCGACCAAAAGGCTAACCCACCGTAACTTAACTCAGTTGCAGTGTAATTGATTTTATTAATACTATTAGTACCAGATTCTACGTAGTTATTTTTATCTATTAATAACACCGAAAAACCCGCTTTGATTAATTCATAACCCAGGGTAGCCCCAGCAATTCCAGCCCCAATCACAATCCAATCGTACATCATGTGCAAAATATCATCAGTGAATATATTTAATTATAGGGAATGGGGAGTGTAGAAACAACCCAATACGGTTCAGAGGAGAAAATTCGTAAACCCCAAATAATTAGAGACGCGTTAGCATTCAGCCCCTCTGAAAGAGGCTATATTGCGTCTCCCGAAATCACCAACCGTATTGGATATGTTTAGTTGTGAAATAGGACACAAGATAGGGCATCAAAGTTTCAAGCATCTATCGGAGAGTTTAATTATTTACTGGTAATACTAATTTAATCTGAAGATGCAGATAAAAAACCCCTCCCCAAAATTCGCTGAGGGTAGAGTCGAATTCTATACAGCTTACAAAAAATTGGCATCAGATACAAAATTTAAGCTAACCTATTACCTATCCCTATATATCCAGATATTTGATTGATGGGTTGACAAAGATGGAGAAAATAATATGATTGATGGATTATCGCTATAATATGAATAGCGATAATTCAATATATTGAGTCGAAATCATGCTGAATAGAAACGTGAAGAAAACTAAAAAATCTTCATTATTTCTGAATAATTTCCTATCCTCGACAACAATATATAAAATCCTAGTTTAATTACAAACAAATCTATTCCCAAAATTATGTTATTGGGGCTAAGTTTGGACAAGATACGATATCCACCTCGTTATGCGAATCTGCCAAAATCCCAACTGTTCAAATCCCTTTAATGCCGATGATAATCGATTTTGTGTAACCTGCGGGCAAAGCAATTTTGGTGATTTGCTGCGCACTCGTTTTCGTGTTTTACGATTGTTAGGTGAAGGTGGCTTTAGTCGAACCTATGCAGCGCAAGACGCGGATCGACTGGATGCACCCTGTGTGATTAAGCAATTTTTACCCCAGCAACAGGGAACCGCAGCACGAACAAAAGCAGCGCAATTGTTTAAAGAAGAAGCCCTTCGTTTGTATGAACTAGGGGAAAATCACTTACAAATACCCCGTTTGTTGGCATATTTTGAACAGGGGGGTAGTTTATATTTAGTCCAGGAATTTATTGAAGGTGAGACCCTATTTGAAGAACTGCAAAGGCAGATTTTTAGTGAAGCACAGGTACGGGATGTCTTATTAGATATTTTACCAGCCATCAGTTTTATCCATTCCCGCAATGTGATCCACCGTGATATTAAACCGGAAAATATCATTCGTCGTCATAGCGATCGCAAACTCGTTTTAATCGATTTTGGTGGTGCGAAACAAATTACCCAAACTAGTATTGCTCGACAAGCTACAGTAATTTATACCATCGGTTATGCACCAGCAGAACAAATGGCTGGTTTTGCCTGTCATGCTAGTGATATCTACTCCTTGGGGGTAACTTGTGCGCGGTTATTAACCCAATGTTTACCCTACCACGATGCCTTTGGTAATATCCAAGACCCCCTATATGATGCCATGAATGCGCGATGGAGATGGCGTGATTTGCTACAAGAAAAAGCCATTACCATTAGTTCTGAGTTTGCAGCGATTCTAGAAAAAATGCTCAAACATGTGGCCAAGGAGCGGTATCAATCCGCAGACGAAATTCTCCGAGATTTACAAGCTTACCAACCCAGTCTAGTTGTCACCCCCGACTCAGAAATCCCACCAGAACCAGAACTAATTATTACCCCCGACCCAGAAATCCATATCTATCCTGGTTTAAAAACCTTTGAATTTGATGTTGTCACCGTTGACGCTCAGGGATTTGCCATTCGTCGCGATCGCCGTCAAGCTAAATCCTACACCGAAGATTTGGGACACAGTGCCTTTTTAGAAATGGTTCTCATCCCCAGTGGTAGTTTTTTCATGGGTTCCCCAGAAACAGAAGGAGATGCCGATGAGCGTCCTCAACACTTAGTCACAATTGATAGCTTTTTTATGGGTAAATACCCAGTGACACAGTCCCAGTGGAAAGCAGTAGCAGCCCTTCCCCCCGTCAATCAATCCCTCAATCCCAATCCCTCCAAATTCAAAGGTCCCAACCGTCCCGTCGAAAACGTCTCTTGGCACGAAGCCCAGGAATTTTGTGCCCGATTATGGCAAAAAACTGGTCATGAATACCGTCTCCCCAGCGAAGCCGAATGGGAATACGCTTGCCGAGCCGGAACAACCACACCATTCCACTTTGGTGATGCCCTCACCCCCGATTATGCCAACTGTGGTGGTAGCGAAACATACCTAGCCGATAACCGTCCCCGCAACCGCAAAGAAACCACCCCCGTCGGTAGTTTTCAAGTTGCCAACGCCTTTGGTTTGTATGACATGCACGGATTAGTGTGGGAATGGTGTGCAGACCCCTGGCACAATAATTATATCGGAGCGCCCAACGACGGTCGAGTTTGGGAATGGGACGGCGATCGCAATCGTCGGGTTTTACGAGGTGGTTCCTGGAGCTTTAGTCCTGTCCTGTGTCGCAGCGCTAGTCGCAGTTGGAACGAATCCGATGGTGGATTAAGGATTTGTGGCTTTCGAGTCGTCGCACCCTTTGATTAGATTACTAATCCTACTCCCTGTATAGACAACCCGACGGGTCGTCTGTACTCCCTATTCTCATTTTGCTAGTTCATAAAAGATATTTACCAATTACACTGTCATATTTAGGATTTGTTTGCTAAATTATTTAGATTGTTATTTTAGACAATTGCAAATGTGCGGTAAATCACACTGAATATCCCTAGTTTAGTTTAGAAGAAACGTAATGGGTCTGTTTACTAATATACTTAGGGTTGCAGATGCTGATATCCTGATTACATTCTTGCGAGTTTAATTTATGCGACTCTCAGGTTGAAAATGCAGCAATTTTCGAGCGTTCCGGAGAAAAAACCACAGTCTGAAAGGGAGTCTGTGCTGGCGATACAATATCAGCAAGCGCAAGCTCAATGCTGGTTGGAACGCAGTTTGAACCAGTTGCAAACCCGTTTATTTGCTGAAATGGCGGCTGTATCTGATTGCACTTGCGAACGGGATATTTGGCAAATATTAGTCGATGAGTTATACCAAGCATTGCCAACAGCTTGGTTTGCAGTGGCTGAAAGTCGGGTTGATGGAGAGGGGGATAATTACTCTTGTCAAATTGTAGCGGTTTGTCAAGTCCCTGGTTCGGATGGTGGGATTCCAGAGCTATTAATGAAATCCACAGGGACAAAATTGTGTTTACAAGCGGAGACAGTCATCAAGATTCAGGATTTGCTGGATTTACCAACTTGTGAACCAGTTCAGGTTGTACCGATTCGGGTAGGTAATCAGGAAAACTCGACTTGGTTGCTGATGCTTAACCCCTCTAACTTGCAGGAAGCAGATAAGTTGCAAGTAGCCAAGTTAGCATTAATAGAGCAATTGTTAACACGGGGAATAGAAGCGTGTGTAGTTGCGATCGCTCAGTTGCAAAAAATGCGATCACTACAAAAGTACAATCAGGACTTGATGCGCACAAATAAACTCAAGAATCAGTTTTTAGCCAATACCAGTCACGAAATTCGCACCCCCCTCAGTTCAATTATTGGTTTTACCCAATTAATGATTGCTCAAGGGTTTGAACCAGACCGGGAACGTCACCAGGAATATTTGAAAATAATTGAATCCAGTGGTAAACATTTATTGGCTTTGATTAACGATATTCTCGACCTTTCCAAAATTGAAGCCAATCAGATGGAGATGCAATGGGAAAGGGTCGAATTGTCCCAATTGTGTCGAAATGTGTTTGCTTTAATCAAGGAAAAAGCAGCCAATAAGGGGCTAAAATTATCCCTGGCGATCGCCAACGATGTGACAACCATAATCGCCGATTCATTACGTCTGAAGCAGATGTTACTGAATTTGCTGTTCAATGCGGTGAAATTCACCACTACCGGAACTGTTGGTCTAGACGTATTTATTCAGGATAACCATATCCATTTTGCTGTCTGGGATACGGGGACAGGTATACACCAACAAAACCTAACAGAACTATTTCAACCCTACTCCCAAATAGCAAATCCAGTGGTTGGTCGGGAAGAGGGAACCGGATTAGGATTGGCTTTAACCCATAAACTAGTAGAATTGCATCACGGTTCAATTCTGGTGGAATCACAAATTCAACAAGGTTCCAGATTCACGATTGTTTTACCCCTGCACCCCCCCCACCTATCAGATGAGGATATCCCGGTCGTCACCGAAACAGAAATTGCATCCATTCCCATTCCCACCACCCCATCCCCCAATACTAAATTATCCCCGAACCAAGGGGATATACTCCTAGTTGAAGATGATAGCAACAACGCCCAATTAATCAAAATTTACTTGGAAAAATTAGGCTACCACGTTACTTGGGTAAATAACGCTACCCAAATGTGGACAGCACTCCAGCAGCAAACACCCGAATTGATTTTGATGGACATTTACTTACCCGATGGTAAGGGTTTAGATTTAATCACACAAATCCGCGATCGCGAATCCTGTCGCTACACCCCCATTATCGCTCAAACAGCTATGGCCATGAAAAGCGATCGCGACACCTGTTTAAATGCAGGTTTTGATGAGTATATCTCCAAACCTCTAGATTTAGAACAGTTAGCTAATTTGGTTTCTAAATACAGTGAACCAGCAATGTAGAGACGTAGCGTTGCTACGTCTCTACGTCTGCACAACACCAATTTCTTTCTGATAATCTAGGGATATCAGGCGATGGGTCTAACCCCTCAGTGCATCCACGGATGGAAAATATTTATGTATTTGAAGGGATTTGAGCTTTCCGTACAATTTCTCATAGAGATGAATTGACGAATATGCTAAACCATGTTTAGTCAAGCAAACACAAGTATTTTCAGGATTTTTGAACGTAATACCAAATTTGTTTGTAGAGACGCGATACATCGCGTCTCAGACATCGTTTATTGGTTAAAAATTAATTTTCGAGATTTTTATATTAATTATTTTTTATTGAATTATCTATTTTATGGTGTCAACCCCTGTTTTAAATCTACCAATGACAAATTCAAACATCGATCGCCATATCGGGAAAGTCATTAATAATCGATATCTAATTCGAGAAATAATTGGTCAAGGTGGAATGGGTAAGGTCTATCTCGCGGAGGATTTATCCCGTGGTGGGATGACGGTTGCACTAAAAATATTATCGTTAAATTTACCAAATCAACAGATATCCCAGAGATTTGCTAGGGAAATTTTTATTGGTGCGCAATTAGGACGAAAAAATAAACATATAGCCCGTGTGTTAAGTTATGGAATAACTCAAGATAAGGTTCCTTTCTATGTAATGGAATATTTGGAAGGGACAAATCTCAAACAAATTCTCAAACAGAATCCTTTAAGTCTCTCGGAATTTATCAATATCACAACACAAATTTGTTTAGGATTACAATCTGCTCATCAAGGAATTACCCTTAAGGGTGAAATTTATCCGATTTTACATCGTGATATTAAACCAGAAAATATTTTTATTACAGAAGATAAGAAAAATAGAAAAACTGTTAAAATTCTCGATTTTGGAATTGCCAAATTTCTCACAGAACGTACAGGAATGACACTAACAGAATCGTTTATTGGTAGTCTACCCTATTGTTCTCCGGAACATATGGAAGGTCGCAAATTAGTTGATGTACGTTCCGATATTTACAGTTTAGGTATATTAATGTATGAAATGTTGACGGGAAAACATCCTTTCGCATTAAAAACAAATTCCTTTGGCAACTGGTATCAAGCCCATAAATTTCAAGCTCCACCTAATTTTGAAGAAATCAGTCCCCACCTCACCATTCCAGAAGAATTACAAAGCTTGGTAATGCAATGTTTAGCCAAAGAAGTCAAACATCGACCAGAAAACGTCAACATAATTTTAGCCGAACTAGAACAAATTCAAAAGCAAATAAATGGCGAATTTGTAGCCACTATTCAATCATCAATACAAAACAATTCTACAGCAGATAATTCAATTCAATTAGTTCCAATTACATCATTATCAGAACGAATTTGTCTCCAAAAAACCTGGCCCAAAAATAAACCCGTCGCCTTAATTTGTTTCCCCCATTTAATCCAAACCCAACAAGGAGCTATACCCACCCTCTGGGCAATGTTACCAGAACAAGAAATTCACCAACTCAGTAAAAATATTAGCTGTACCCAATTCCTCTTCCAACAACATCTCTATCCCGTTATGCTGTGGAGTTCCGTTCTCTGCGACATGAATATGGAATTAACCAGATGGCTATCCTATTTTTTGGACTTGAAAGACCCGAAAGGACAAAAAATTATTCAAGCACTAGCAACAACAGGCTTTTATCATTTACTATTATTTCCCTTAGAAAAAGCCAGTGTTTGTACACAAGTAATCACCTTGAGCTTAACCGCACTACAGCGTCAGCAATTATTTGATTGGCTAGCAAATAACGAAGCATCAAATCCAAATATTTCCATGCAGGAGACAAAAAAATTATTGCGTTCCCAGCATGAAAAACAAAAACCAGAGATTATGAATCACTTGGTGGAGATGAATCGTCAAAATCAAGGTGAGTGGCGTAAAGTTATGGGAAATGCACTGAATAAAGTAGTTAAAATATTATCACGTCCTATTTTTTAATTAGTTTCCCATGAAATATCTACACACTCAAATATAAGGTGGCTATTAATTTATCCAGAAAAGTTAACGCCAATAGCTTTTCGCTGAGGCACTCTTTGAGTATCATATTACATTAATGAACAGCGTCATTATTCAAGAAATAATTGCTCGTAGTCGCGCTACTCTTTTAACGCTATGTGTCAATACAGTTCAGTTAGACTTAAAAGTCTGATTATTGGGTACGTTAGGTTGAATAATGTAGAGGCAGAGCCTAGGCTGTGTACTTTGTGCCTTTTTTGGGGTCGCAAATTCATGCACAAATCGTGACAACAAACTTGTTCCAATACTCCGGCTGTTGATACATATAGGGAAGCTCTACTTCCTGATTTGAGGCAGTAACCCTCGTGGAATGCGTCCCCACGTTGAGCATCGGGACGAGATAATCACAAAAACAGTGTGAACTTATGGGTAAATTTCCACAAAATCAACAGTCTAAGCAAAGCCTCAACCCAACCTACAGTTATCTTTAACACCAAGCGTATTGCGCTATGTGTATAGTGCTAAAGCGCAACTACGAGCAAAGTATTTGATTCATGCGCTGGATGAGGATCGCCTCTCTGAGCGTAAGTTGTTTCCAGTTGAATTGAAGGGTGTAACTTGGTGAGTCGAATTATAGTATTAGATAGGCAAATTGCGGTGTGGATTTTCCGACCGCAATATTGCCATTAATATAACGCACTATAATCAAGGATGTAGTACGTTAATTCGATAATTGGAAAAGTAAACAGATTTATGAACAAGCCGTTAGTAAATCAGACTGCTTTGAATTAATATGATCTGGATTTTGTGCTTGTGCATAAGCAAGTAGTTCATATGTCCATTCAGAAAAAACTTGGAATATTTTGTCTACAGCTTCCAAAGCTTGCTCTCTTTGCGTCGGAGTTAATTCCACACTTTCTAGAAAACTTTCCGCTCCTGGTGTACCCATTGTATGTCCTGTTTCAACTTTTAAATGGTCATCACCGAAATAAATGTACTGCTTATGATTAAGAGATTTTAGTTCAGAAACGACTTTTGTTGAGTTGGAGAAAAATACATTTCCCATTGCTTCAAGAGCTTCGATAATTGCTAATTTTACTATTGGTTCACTTCGTAAACTATAACCAGCAATCTGGTAAACGATTTGACGTGTTAACTTTGTTTTATCACTCCAGAAAAATAGGAGCGAATCATTAAATTTCCAATAAATATCTAAGTTTAAGTTCTCTATATCCCTGATATACCAAGGCCAATGGTCATCATCTTCATTCGTATGATCATTGATAATCTTTTGCACAGGACTGTTATTATTTAAATCTCTCAATACATACTTATTTAAGTCCCCAAAGCTCATAATGAAGAAGGCCATACAAGGTGCAAAACTAATTCTGGTTTCAGGGCTTATGCTTTTATCTTGCATAAACTTAAATAAAGGCAGTTGAGAAAAAATATTTTTCTTATGTTCAATTATCTGAAATATCTCTTGCATGTTCACAATCTTTTTACTATCAAGTTTAAACATATAAATCTATCTAAATCAGAGGAGGAAAAGCCAACTGATATTAGTAGATTTATTTCAAGTAGTTAATGCAACCTGATAATACTCATACATCAAGTAAAGAAAAATATAAATTGTACTGATACAAAAGTATTATGCAAATAGCATACATTTCTTTTAACGTTTTGGCAGCACAATTTATAATTATTTTCTAATAATCTATATCTAGATGAAAAATTACAACCAGATAGTTGATTACAGCATAAATGAGAATACAATTGCTACTTATTGAATCAACTGATTTTTCTCTTCTTGTAACTCATCTCAATTTAATCTGTTTATCAAAAAAAAACTGCTGTAATTTCTCTGAAATTAAAAAAATATTTTTTTAATGTTTTTTTACGATGACACTGGATATTCATAGAGTTTATGAATATTTAAATTAATTATCTCGATATTTAAGATTTGACTATGTATTCTCAGGCTGAGAAATGGGGATTTTAATTATAAACTCCGTACCTTTATCTAATTCGCTGCTACAGGAGATTTGACCGTGATGTTTGTTAACTATGATTTCATAACTAATAGATAAACCCAAACCAGTACCTAGACCAACTGGTTTAGTTGTAAAGAAGGGGTCGAATAGACGTTGCTGAACTTCGGGGGTCATACCAGAACCATTATCGCGAAAGTGAATAGTGACCGATTCATCTTCCAGGATTGCAGTGGAGATGGTAATTGTGGGAGGTTGATGTTTAAAGATTTGTTGCGATTTTTGGTGAGCTTCTTCCAAAGCATCGATTGCGTTTGCAAGTAAATTCATGAAAACCTGGTTTAGCTGTCCGGGATAGCAGACAATTTTCGGGAGGTAGGTGTAGTGTTTGATGATTTTGATCTCTGGTCTATCTTTTCCAGGTTTGAGGCGATGTTGCAAAATTAATAGGGTGCTTTCAATACCTTCGTGTATGTTAACAGCTTTCATTTCGGCTTCGTCCAAGCGGGAAAAAGTTCGTAGCGATTGGACGATTTCTCGGATTCTTTCAGCACCAATTTGCATCGAATCTATGACTTGCGGTAAATCGGTGACAATAAAGTCCAGGTCAATATCTTCAATCTGTTGATGAATTTCTGGGGAAGCTTGGGGATATTCTTGACGGTATAGTTTAAGTAAATTTAGAATAGCTTCTGTATAAATACTGGCATGACTGAGGTTTCCGTAAATAAAGTTGACGGGGTTATTGATTTCATGGGCAACTCCTGCTACAAGTTGTCCTAGGCTGGACATTTTTTCGCTTTGGACTAGTTGGGATTGGGTTTTTTGAAGTTGTTTGAGGGTTTTTTCTATTTGTTCGGCTTGATTTTGAGCAGTGATAGCTGCTTGTTGACTTTGGGTATATAGTTCTGCTTGGTTAATAGCGATCGCGATTTGATCGACAACTGCTTGCAGTAATTCGACTTCGCTGTCTGTCCAAGGTCGAGGTTCTTTCCAGTGTCCACAAACAATTACACCGATACGGGAAAGGGTTTTAATGGGTAAGACTATTTCCGATTTGATTCCTAGAGATTCTAAGAATTGACGGTGGGTGGGTTCTTCAAACTGGGAAACATCATCAATTTTCAGTATTTCCTGTTTGAGGAATAGTTCAGTTACCGAACCAACTTTATCGATAGGATGACAACCGATTAAACTGGGTAAATCTGGATGTTTTGCTTCTTTTATTGTCTCCCAAATCGGTGGGTTTGCATTCGGTTGAAACCAAGAAAAACTACATCGATCTATTTGTAATAAATCACGAATTTCATGGATAGCTGTTTCTAAAACTTTATCTAAATCCAAGGACTGACGAATTTGACTTGCAAGATGATTGACAAGTTGCTCCCGTCTAGCTAGTTCTCGGTATCGTTGCTCTGATTGTTTTATTGCTGCTTCTGCTCGCTTTCTTTCGGTGATATCTCTGGTGACGGTTGCAAAAGCCACAGGTTTTCCTGTTTTTTGATCTGTTAAAATGAAAACATTATACTCAATAGGAATTTTTTCTCTTGTCTGAAAATGTCTAAACCAAAATTCTCCTTGCCAACGACCATCCCTGAGAACAATAGGAGTAATATTTTTTTCAAAAAATTCCCAATCTTCAGATGTATGATAATCACTAATTGACGTTTGCTTATATTCTTCTTCTCCTTGAATACCAACTAATTTCTGTCCAGCTTCGTTAATGTATAATGTCTTAGCTTCTAGAGATGCCAATGCAATAAAGTCAGAGCTATTTTCAACCAAAGAAACAAACCTTTGTCTTTCTTCCTCAGCTTGTTTTCTTAGAGTAATATCGCGGGTAATAGTTGCCAATGCAATCGCCTTCCCACTACTATCTTTGATGGTAAAAATATTGTAGTCAATGGGAATTGCTTCTCCTGTTTGATGATGTCTAAACCTAAACTCTCCCTGCCATTTACCTGTTTCCATGACAATTGGTAAAATATGTTTCTGGAGATATTCCCAATCCTCTGGTGTATGGTGTACGGATATACTCAAATGTTCGATATCAGTATCTCCCAAACCAATCATTTGACGACCTGCTTGGTTGATGAAGATGGCATTACCTTCCAAAGTCGCGATCGCAATAAAATCAGAGCTATTTTGGATGAGGGAGACAAACTGGTCTTTCTCGATTTCTGTGTGTTTGCGATCGCTGATATCTATCACTAATCCATCCCAGATCACATCCCCGTTTGCTTGTAGTTCTGGTTGGGATGTCGCTTGTATCCACTTGCAATACCCGGATGGTAGGGTAATACGACCTTCCCAAATAAATTTTTCCTGGGTTTGGGCTGATTGCATGATAGCGATATCCAAGGAAGAGCGATCGCTAGGATGAATTAATTCCCAAATACAGTTAATATCTCTTATAATTTCTGCTGGTTCTAGCTGAAAAATTTCTCGACAACCGGGACTAATGTAGGAAAAATATTTGCTACCATCTGCACAGAGAACAAATTGATAAATCATCCCTGGTACGTTATTTATCAATCGTTCTAATATTTGATTTTGATTCCGATTAGTTGGGAAATTTACTGTTTTTTTCTGTTGATGGAAAGCTAATTTATAAATAGATTCCTGGGAATAATTTTTAGATAAATGTTGCTGAGTTTCTGGGGATAATTGATAATGATATTTTCTATCTGTAACTGTTAATGATTCTTTCGCTACTTTATCATCAATAAAGTCCGATTGATTGGCTGGAAACATAGAGAAATCCGGTAGATGTCCGTATAAAAGGTAATATTACCACAGTATTTTTTTTTGAATGGACAATACTTAGGTCAATTCAATATACTGACTTTTTCTGGGTTTCAACTTCCGGATTTACGCGGAATTTTCCGGAAGTTAAAGTAAGGAGTAAGTGGGAAGTAGGAAATAGGAAAAATCTCTTGCAGGAACGAAGATATACTTTGCAGAGCGTCTTGATAGCTCCTGGTATCAAAAATATACATCGGCTCATTCTCTGCTCATCAATTTAGAACTTTCGATGACGCAATAACCAAGCGATCGCAATCCCACTTATACTGCTCCAAAAAAAGATACTGATGGTAATACCAATGGCAAAATTCATGGCAAAACTGGTATTTAGCGACCAAATTTTGGGTAAAATTAGATTAAAAATAATTGCAGCGATCGCTCCCACGATGACACTGCTGGGAATGCTAATAATTGCGGTGATTAGCCAAAAAAATGTCCGTTTCAATTGTCTGCGGAAAATCAACCATTTAGCGATCGCTGTTCCGGTAAATATACCAACTAATGCTCCTACTATTTGTCCCAGGTTAGCAAATAATAACTTTCCAGTAATTGCCCCTGTCACTAAACCGATGAGTATGGCAAAAGCAATTTCGGAAATTGACCAAAAATCCCAATGGATGCGTCGTCGCAATGCCATCCACTGCATCCATTCTACAGGTAAGGCGGTGACAATGGCACTTAGCATCGCATAACGCAGTCCCACCAAATCGCCGACTAAACTATAAACTAAAGCGCTAACTAGCGATCGCAAAAATAAACCTATTCCCAGTCCTACCACACTTGCTAACATCCACTGATAGAAAAAACTCCGTTTCTGCTGAATAAATGTGGGTTGAATGGCTTTTAATTCGATTTCTGCCAAAATTTGTGTGGGAGAATGGATCAGGATGGGGGCAATATTCAGGTTAACTGTTACGGGTGGATGGGAAATTTCCCGCAATCGTTGTAAAATCTCCGTGGTGGAACTAGGACGCTGAGAAGGAAGTCTAGCCATCATCGCGTCGATTAAATCGGCAAATTGGGGGGATATCTGGGGATGGTGATAGTTCGGAAGGTTCAGGCTGTGAGCATCGCGCCATTTCAAGCCATCGGTATCGATATCGTACAATAATCCGGGGTCTGTCGCTGTTAATAAATAGACAAATGTTCTCGCAAGAGCAAAAAAATCCGATTGTTGTACCGCTTGTCCGTTAATTTGTTCGGGTGGTGTATAACCACTGGAAACAATCCCCGTTACCCCTCCAGCAGCTTGTTTTGCTAAGTATGTACCCGTAATTTGTCTCGCTGTACCAAAATCAATCAGTGCTAATCCCCCATTGGAGCGTAACATGATATTGGCGGGTTTGATATCACGATGGAAAAAATTTTGACCATGAACCTGGTGTAAAATCTCCGTCAGTTCAGTTAACCAGGCGATCGCGAGGTTTTGCTCGATTGGCTGATGACCCCTTTGGTGCATATACTCCCGTAAATTTAATCCCTCTATTTTCTCCATTACCAAACAATGAATCGGTGTTTGGCTGTTGCGAGGAAAATAAATAAAATACCCATCAGTTTCCACTTTGGGAATACCAGGATGGGAAAGACATTTCAGAACATCAGCTTCCCGTGCAAATAATTCTACCGCTTTCGGATGGTTATTAGTCAAAATTTTTAAAACCTTAGTTTCCCCACCTTTTCCCAACACCGTAAAGGTCTTACCAAATCCACCCCCACCCAGTTTTTTGACAACCCGGTAACGTCCGTTTAACAATAGTTCCGAACCACAGGTTTGACAAAATAAAACCATGTCTGGATTCAGGGGTTGTAAACATTGGGGATTGATGCAGAGACTCATTCGCGAAACAAAGGGAGGTTGTTGGCTAGTTTAGCTGACAAACTAGCAAAGTGAGAATAGCCTACATACTGACACTACTCCCGATTCCTGTACAGAAGACTGGACATGTCGCGTCTCTCCCTACTCCCTATTTGCAAGCGAGAGAAATGAATCGACGGATTGTTTCCACCTAAATAGCCATCAAATCAAGGAAAATTTAATGATTAAACTTGTATCCGAACCAGCGATCGCCACTAAAATTATGAAGATGCAACAGCGAGTCCGTTGGCAAGCACGGGAAATTATCGAACGACAAATAGACCAAACTTGTTTTATTTTGGATGATGGACGTAATGGCGATCGGGAATTTTCTTTTCTAGTTATTGGTGATAGTGGTACGGGTTATCAAAAAAAACACCATCCCCAGCGACAAGTTGCGGAGTTAATGCTACCCCACCATCCCCAAAGTCGTTTTATGTTGCATACGGGTGATGTTGTTTATTTAGTTGGTTCGAGTGAATATTATCCCCACAATTTTATCGCTCCCTATCGAGAATTTCTCGTTGGTGGTGAAAATCATCGCCAGATTCCATATAACCAAATGACGTTTAAATTACCGATTTTTCCTGTTCCCGGTAATCATGATTATTACGATATTCCCCTGATTTTTAATTTACTTTCCATCATCACATTACCCATTCGCCGTCTATTTCGTTCTACAATTGATTTTGATGCAGCTTCAAAAACGTAGACCCTATTCCTGTTTACGAATAGATGTTTGCGATGGTTATCCACCAAAATTTCGCGTGAGACCATTAGTCGCGGAACGTTATCAAGGAGAATGGCATAATTATGAAATAGAGCCATTTATGATTTAAACTATAACCCATTTCTCACAAATCCCTAAAACTTCCAGGGAATAGGGAGTGGTGAGTCGGGAATAGGAAGAAAATCGGCATTGCATCATTGCGGGATGATATGCGTTTTTTCCGACATTTTCAAATAAAATTAATTCAGGCGATCGCGAAAAGAGCGAATAATCGTATAACATTTAAACTATCGAGGAGATATCCTGATATTTCAGGTAGTAAATCAATAGCTTGAGTGATAGAGATAACATCTCTCGCTCAAATAATGTCTTATAACCGACTATTTTCTCCTTCTACTCTTGTCATGCCTATTTTACTAACAATCTGGCGTTGCATAATCAAACAAAAGAGAGACGCGATATATCCCGTCTCTACAATTATTATTTGGGGTTTATGAATTTTCTTATCCAAACCGTATTGGGTTCCATTGTTTTTTATCCTACTCCCTATTCCCTACTCCCTACTCCCCATTTACAAGCTAGAATATTCACGGTAATCTAGCTGTTCCATTAAAACCCGGTCAGAGAATGCTGCTAAATAACCGTTATCGTGTGCTACAAACATTAGGGAGTGGGGGTTTTGGCGATACTTTCCTTGCAGAAGATACCCAAATGCCATCCCTACGACGTTGTGTGATTAAGCAACTCAAGCCAATTAATGATAATCCGGAAGTCGAACAATTGGTACAAACGCGATTTCAACGGGAAGCAGCTATCTTAGAAGATCTGGGGGATAAGTGTGAACAAATACCCAGGTTGTATGCGTATTTCCAAGATAACGGTAAATACTATTTGGTGCAGGAATGGATTGAAGGTGACACTCTGACTGCAAGATTGCAAAAACAAGGTGTTTTTTCCGAAACTGAAGCTCGAAATTTACTGATAGATTTATTACCAATTTTGAATATGATCCATGCAAGGGGGATTATTCACCGTGATATTAAGCCAGATAATATTATTCTGCGCTATCGAGATGGAAAACCGGTGTTAATCGACTTTGGAGCTGTCCGGGAATTAATGGGAACCGTGGTTAATTCTCAAGGTAGTCCTACGAGTTCGATTGTGATTGGTACTCCCGGATATATGCCAAGTGAACAGGCGATGGGTCGTCCGGTATTTGTGAGTGATATTTACAGCTTAGCGATTACGGTTATTTACTTAATCACTGGCAAGCAACCCCAGGAATTCCCGACAGACCCGCGCACTGGTGAATTAGTTTGGCATAATTACGCACCATATCTCAGTCCGCAAATGCGGGGTATTTTAGAAAAAGCGATCGCCTACCATCCCCGCGATCGCTTTCTGAGCGCTCAAGAAATGTTATCTGCGCTCAAGGATAATTCTCCACCAATTTCCACCTCTACATATCCAACTACCGCTAATCAACCCTATCCTACCCAAAATACCATTCCTGTCACTCCCGTTAACCCTCCTGTCTACCCCCCATCTTCTCCCCCATCCTCACCCAAAATCACACCTAACAACAATAAAACGATTTTGGTCGGTGGTATAATTGCTGCGGGGTTAGTTGGTGCTGCTAGTATCATCAGCATTGCCCTTAACAACCAACCAAAGCCAGAACCACTTGTCAATCAACCACCTGTTGATTCTCTCACCCCAACAGAATCACCCACTCCATCACCCGTTAATCAAGCACCTGTTAACCAACCACGCGTAAATCGACCTACTGTAAACCAATTACCCGTTAACCAACTACCAGTCAATCCACCAACCCAACCAGAACCACCCACCCCATCACCTGTTGAAGAACCACCCGTTAACGAAACACCTGTTAACGAACCACCTGTTAACGAAACACCCGTCGTTAATCAAACACCCGTTAACGAACCACCTGTTAACGAAACACCTGTTAACGAAATACCCACCAATCCCGTCGATTTTGTTCGTAATTACTATTCCACAATCAATAATGGCAATCTCGAATCCGCTTGGAATAAACTTTCTCCCACATTTCGCAATAATCGTCGTATCCATCCCAAGGGCTATGATTCCTATACGGATTGGTGGGGTGGTCAAGTCGCAAGTGTGGAAATCAAGCAATTACGAGAGATTGGCAGTAGTGAAAATGCAGCTACCGTTGAAGCTAATCTCAATTATCGCCTCAGAAATGGCAGACAATCCCCTTCCGATGTGCGATTATATTTAGTTTGGGATGCTAGCGATCGCCGTTGGATTATTCGTGATGCTCAACGTCTACGCGGTTAACCTCCCCTATCACAAAGCGGTGTATTATACAAATAACTTCATCTAAATTTACAATGGTAGAACGCCCAATCAAAAAGTCCGAGCGTCAGTCCCAAGCTAACACAAACAGCGATTCCCAAAATTCGGAATTTGAACCCCGTGGTTCTGGAAGACGCAGAGAAGGCAAAGACAATCGTGGTAAAGGTAAATCTGGCAAAGGGAAAAGGAAGTTTGAAGATAAAACTCCACCGGTTAATCCAGCTTTAGCACGGGGACCCAAACCCTCTAAACCCCAACCCAAAGTAGAACCGGAACCAGAACCGGAAGCAGCAGTGGAAGCAGGTGCAGAAATACCCGTAGAAACTGAATCTGTAGCAGCAGAATAGGTTTGCTCACAACTGGATGGGGACGTAGCTATTTGCTGCGTCTCTTTGTTTATCATTTAATCACGCAAACACTGCATAACTCGCTTTACCTTGTAATTTTTTCGCTCGATACATGGCAATGTCTGCATCCCGTAACAGATTCGCTGGTTCCTCATGGCTATCGGAATGAATCGCAATCCCAATACTAGCCGTAACCACCAATTGTTGTCCATTCAGCTGTAAAGGAACACTCAGACTATCCTGAATTCGATTGGCGATATTGGTTGCGTCAGTTTCATCCTTAATATCCTCTAAGACTGCGGCAAATTCATCCCCCCCGAATCGAGCTACCGTATCCCCACTCCGCAAACATACCTCCAAACGCCGAGCGATCGCAATTAATAAATCATCCCCCATCCCATGTCCATAGAGGTCATTAATCTGCTTAAACCCATCTAAATCAATAAATAAAACTGCAAATCGATAATTATGACGACGTTTAGCGCGCTCAAAAGCTTGTCGCAGTCGATCCAAAAATAAAACCCGATTCGGTAATGCAGTTAGCGCATCATAAAATGCATTACGCATCAATTGCGCTTCCATCTGCTTACGTTGACTAATATCTTGAAATATAAATACTAAACCACAAATCTCCCCACTGCGATCGCGAATTGGTGCAATACTATCTCCCACCGGAATTTCCCGACCATCTTTAGCAATCAAGATACAGTTTTCCGGTAACTTCATCGTCACCTTCCCATTGAATACCTGCGTCGGTAAATCCAGCATCAACTCCCCATTACCACCATCAACCAGTCTCACGACCTCATTCACATGTCGCTGCAAAGCTTCCGATTCTCTCCAACCCGTCAAACTCTCAGCCACCGGATTCATCATTTCAATGTCACCTTGCAAATTCGTGACAACTATCCCACTCCCAACCCCATCAATTATACTAGTCAACTTCTGGACTTTTTCCGTGAGCCGCTTTTCCACCTGACTTTTATACAACGCCATTTCCACCGCAATATGTAAATCCTTTTCCCCAAACGGCTGATACAAATAGCGAAATGGTTGTAGCAACTTTTGACTCGTCAGTTTCATAACTTCCCCGTACTCCCCCATGTACAACACCGGAATATGAAACTTTCCCTCAATCATATCCGCCATTTCTATTGCTCCCAAACCATCCGACAAGCAAATATCCAGCAACACTAAATTTGGGTGAATCTCTGCAATTTTTTGAATTGCTTTCTCTCCGGAATCAATAATTTCAATATATTTATATCCTAATCGCTGTAAACTCTTGCTAATATCCACAGCCAGGACTTTTTTCTCCTCTATAATTAGGATTTTTGGACAGTCCATGCTATCTTTAACCTACTTAGTAAGGCTTACTATTGATCGACATAATTAATATAGTTTTCAGATTATTATTCTAACATAGTTTATGCTCCATCCGGAAAAATATTCAAACTCTTTACTTTTTGTCACCACCCTGATCACCCCATCCAGCTACTCGTATTCATTCACACATTTATCCTTTATGTCTCCTTGTGTATAACCCATTCATAATCAGTCTCTCCCCAGTAAATTAGTGCTTAGAATACCACTTTAAACCTTGATTATGCCGCCAAATATCTGTTTGTTCAATTCCCACCAATAGTCAATATTTATACTAAAAACCAACTATAGATGTTAATTAATATACAGGAGTAAAATTACTCATTGAAGTGACTCATAATAAAACTGGTTTAATATAAGAATTAGCAGAATACTATTTTTGGATGTTGATAATTGTGATACTTTTTTGCTGTATAAAAAGAGTAAAACCATGTGACACCAATAATCATCATTTCAAATATATTTGTGTCTCTAGACAGTTGACTAGAGTAATCCAAAATCCAAAATCCAAAATACTTATCCTGTCTCCGACATTCTCCAATCTACAATTTCTGCAACAACTCCTGAGTCAAAGCCACAAAAGCACGGGAACCAGCAGAATTAGGGCTATTTAAAACCGCAGGCATAAAACTATCCACAGCTTTAGCTACATTGACATCAATGGGAATTTGATTTTGACAAACTTTTTCCTTGCCATAATCTTGATCAACCCGATTCATAACCTGCTTATAATATCTGCCATTCAATAAATTATTACTCAACATTGTGAACACAATTCCCAACATTTTGGTTTCAATTTTTTGCTCATGTTCATGACTATCCTTGAGTTGAGCAATCCGCCTTTCTAATAATTGAATACCCACCACCGACAAAGGCTCTGGTTTCGCTGGTAATATGTAATAATCACTCGTCGCCAAAGCACTTCTAGTCAACAAATTATAACCAGGAGCGCAATCTAAAATAATAAAATCATAATCATTCCGAATCGGTTCTAAAATCTTCCCTAGCAAGATACGCTCAAACCGATTCCAAATAGTTTCAAAATCCTTTTCGCCAACATTTAAAGCCTGTTGATGCAACAATTCTGAAACCACAAACTCATCATATAAATCAATATCCCCCGGTAATAAATTCAAACCAGGCAACTTACAAACCTCCGTTTGAATGATATCTTGAATTGTGAAATCAGCCGCATCACCGGGAGTAATAATCTGGTCAATTAAATGTCGAAATGTTTTCCGCTTCTTCCGACGACTGGCAAAATCCACAGGTGACATTAAACTTAATGTGGCACTGATTTGCGTATCTAAATCCAATACTAATACCCGTTGTCCGTGATTTTTCGCTAAACAGGTAGCTAAATTAACTGAAAGAGTTGTTTTTCCAACCCCACCTTTCATATTCGCTGTTGCAATTACGTGTCCCATTGAATCAAATCCTTGGTTTCGGCAGTCAGATTATATCAATCAAGGGTATAATTGCAAGCGGTGGAAAAGTTTGATCTCGTTTTTGATGGTACGGGAATTAAATTTTGGCAAAGGTTTCGTAGAGTAGGTTTCTAGTCGGTGGAAAATTAATGTGAAATTAAACAATATCCCACAGAAACAACCAGATGGAATTTAAACTTTTACTTGTGCTGTGAACAGGCTTTGCAAACGATACGTATGAGAAGCAACTTGGTATAGTAAATCACCTTTTCCTAACAAGTAAGCAGCTTTAACTTCTTTTGCACCTAAAATAATTGTAGAATCTGCTTCACTTGCAGTTTTTAAAGCTACTCTCCCCGGTAAATTGGAACGGATGAGGGGAGTGACGACGGTCGCTTCCGGTCGCTGGGTGGCGATAATTAAGTGGATTCCCGCAGCTCTGGCTTTAGCTCCCAGACGTTTTATACTGTTTTCTAAGTCTTTGCGTAGTTCTTTATCTGCCATAAAATCGGCATATTCATCAAAAATACAAACAACACGTGGTAAAGTTCGGGACGAAAGGTTATTATAGCTATTCAAATCATTGCATTGAGCTTGTTCAAACAATTGGTAACGCTTCTCCATTTCCGTCACCAGATTTTCCATTAAAGCGATCGCATCATCACCATCTTTGACAATGGGGGTATACAACCATTTCATCTGTTCAAACTCAGGAAAAGTCACTCGTTTGGGGTCAACCAGAGCGATTTGCAAATTTTCTGGGGAGTGACGCATAATCAAACTCAGCAAGAGCGATCGCAAAAATTCACTTTTACCGCTTCCGGTTGTACCACCGACCAAAAAGTGACAGGTATTCGGGTCAGATAATTCTGCTTCGATTAACCTCCCTTCTAAATCAATACCTAAAGCAATTTTGACAGGAGAGTTTACAGGTAATAACTTCGCTTGGATATAATCCTCAAATTTCACTACTTGTCGGTTTTTTCGAGGTAAATCCACACTCACATAACCTGCTTGGGGAGCAATCATCGGTTGATTTACCAAACCTAACTGAACCTGTAAATCCGCAGCTAATCCCTGGATTTTACGAAATTTTATTCCCACTAAGGGTTTTACTTTCACCCGAATAAAACTAGGTGCTAATGTCACACCCATCAAGTTCACTGGAACCCCAAAAGAATCCAAGGTTCTCACAACGTCTTCACCAATTTGATTTGTAACTT
The DNA here is from genome assembly GCA_937973965.1 of uncultured Calothrix sp. Taxonomy (GTDB): domain Bacteria; phylum Cyanobacteriota; class Cyanobacteriia; order Cyanobacteriales; family Nostocaceae; genus NIES-3974. The sequence continues at coordinate 181,392 of CALJJQ010000005.1, forward strand.
CTGCTTGCTGATTTTGATGGTTTTGTTCATTTTGTTTGCTAGTATTATTTTTTTCTTCCTCTTTCCCTGTAGATGGGGAAGTCTCTGATTCACCAAAAAAAGTCTGACATTTCTCTTGTTGGGGACAAATGTTACACAAATTCAGTTGAGCTGTTTTTGGAGGGGGATTAATATTTCCAGATTTCCAGCTCAACCATGATTGCATTTGTTGTAATTTATTGGGAATGATTTTGTGAACGGTGCTTTCTAGTTCTTCCCAAGTATATTGATATTCTTTAAATTCTGGTAAAACGCAATAAACAGCAGCATCAACCTTTACCGACTTTTGTTGTGCCAGCATATAACTATACAGTGCAACCTGCGCTAATTGTGCTGCTGGGTCAACCGAAGAATAGGTTTTAAACTCAATTACACAAAGACATTTTAACTCAAAATTAAATACTAAGCAATCATATTCACCACTAACTTTTTGTTGTTGACCATTGGGAAGTCTAAAGTTATATATCAATTTATGATTTTCTTGAATAAAAGTACTTTTAATCAGACTTTGAGGTTGACAATAATGGCGATTTAAAATTAATATTTCCGCAAATCGTTGAATCAATTTTTGTAAACCTTGCCAAATTAATAATAACGGCTGTGCTAAATTTGCATCTGTTAATACCTGCTTTTGTAACATTGGGAAAAATAGACGTTGATAAAATAACTGCTGCATTCCATTTGCAACCTCTTCTAGATTAAGCTGGGATGCATCAGCTAAAAAGATATTAATAAATTTTGGTTCACTAAGTGCTAAATTAATAAAATCATTTGCCAACTCATGAAAAACAGAACCAATCGGAAACTTATAGTTATTAACTTCTGGGACAAATAAAGACTTGCCACCAAAATGATGGTATAAATAAAATAATCTGGGACATTCAAAGGCTATTCTCACTTTAGTAGGAGATAGTTTATCTAACTCATCAGATTCTGAATTATTTTTCATATTCAAATTATCGCTAGATTTATTACATGTAGAAACTGTATTAGATTGAAAATCTGAGGAAGATTGGGAATATTTTTCACCAGCTTCCCCAACAAGTTTCTGCAATCTCCGATAGAGTACAGCCAAATAAACCGTATCCATTGCTGCATATTGTAATTGCTTTGTACTCAGAGGACGTTTTCCCCAATCACTCACACCCTCTTCTGTATCAACATTGGTAAATCCACAGAGTTCTACAGCTAAAGTTTTCAGTTTTAAATTAGAAACACCTAAAGTCTTTTTACATATTTTCTGAGCGATTTTAAGGGTACAAGTAATATTTTGTGTAGTATCTTTACCGAGATATTTTAAATCAAAACTCGCATTATGAAAGACTTTTTTAATGTAGGGAGAAATCATGATTTCACGAACAAAATAATCCACCACATCCAATTTATCTAAAACATCTAATATATATGTATCAACATTGTGATGATTATTTTCATCATCACAAGAAGCTTGAATTAGAGAAATGCGTGGACGTTTGGTATGCCAATCTGCAATTTCCGTATCTAACCAGAGAATCGGGTAAGAGGTTAGTTGATCTATTTGTTGTTTAATTTCATCTGCATTAGTTAAATATTTCATTGTAGATTCCCGGTTTATAGATAAAGACAATTTTAAAGTATGTTTTAAAAGTGTCAAGTCAACAATTAGGTGGGTATAATTAAATGTAGGATGGGTTAGCATAGCGTAACCCATGCGGTTGTTAAGGTTGAGTGTTTATTTAATGAATTACAGGTTTGACAAATAATTACGTCTTCCTACTTAAATACTTTATTAACCACTTCTTGGAGACAGAAAATCAGCTCAAACAGTATATTTTTTATTATCGACTACTCCCCAAAAAACTAGACTATTCCCTACTCTTTAAAAAAAGATAATTGAAGTTTTAAAAACGACTTTTCAAAAAACCTCTCAGGGTGAAAATATTTATTAGCAAAAATCCGTGAGGGCTAAACCTGGATTTCTCACAAAGATTTTGATGACTAGCCAAAACCTGATGAAGATTTCGTTTGAGCTAAAATGCTCCATTCCATACTGTTATCTTTGTGCAGCATCTAAAACGCTCGAAACTAAAGCTAAATAAAGGTTTGAGTAATAGTAGCATATTGATTGTGAGAAATGCGGCTAAAGCTCTCACTACGAACTTTTTTTAAATTTAAGGAACCAAACATACTAGCTGTTTTTCAAATACTTCTTTGGGGTTTATAAATTTAATTTTCTTTTCTTCGCATAATAAATTAATTAAATGTTTAATTTCTTCCTCCGTCACATGCTTAAACATTTCCCGTGCATATCGATATAAAGCTGGTACACTCATAAAACTTTGGGTTTTTACCAAATTCAACATAAATTCTTTCACTGGACGCAAATCTTTTGTTGTTCGTGAAGGTCTGATTACAGTTGGCTCTACTCGTGGTTTAATTGGGTCAGTTTTAACCTTTGTAACTACCCCTAATTTTTGTAGGATAGTACATTCTTCTAAAAACTTGGATGTACGCACGAAATTTTCTAGTTCTGGAACTCTAACGGTTTTACCACCAATTACTAACTCTTGACTTTCACAGGATTTTACTAGGTTCCTGTAGGTTTGCAAAATATGAATGGATGCTAAATCAGGGTAAATATGGACATTTTTATTACCATCAAAAATTTGGCTATATATCTGATATCCTTTTAACTTAGCATTCCCAACACCAGATACTCTAATTAAATAAATATGCTGACAAATTCCTTTTTGAATCACCTGATGGGTGGCATTCATAATATGATAGAATTTGCTCAGTTGTAGGTCTTCTGTACAAACTATTCCCACCTGTCCTTGATGCAAAGATTGGAAACTGAGAGATTGATTACTATAGCTTCCAGTGAGTAATTTGGTTTTGACATACTTCATTTTTAAAGCTTGTAATGCTACACCTAACATTTCAATAAAATTTACGGAAGAAACAAGTAGAATTTTAGTGATTTCTTCCTGATTTTTTTGCAATTCTTTTTGCCAAATTATTTCCAATTCAGCCTGTGGACGAATTTTATGGCTCTTGTCTACAACTTCTTGTAATTCTTGTTGACTAACTATTTCTACCTCATCTGGTGAACTAGTTCCATTTCTTTCTGTATTCCCTGCAAACCCATCTAGAATTAGTCTTTCCTTGTAATGCTGATATTCTTTTCTCCCAAGAATAATTGTCTGTCTCGGATAGGTTTTATTGCCAGGAAAAGTAACAGGTAATAATTTTATATCTAAAGGAAAGGTGGGTGTAGATGGTTTTGGATTTGCTTGTATGTGTAAGGGTTGTAAGATACAATTCCAAATTGCTTCCGCTTGTTCTAAATTGATTGATTTCAACTGAACGAGTTTTTCGATTCTGGCTTTATCAGCTTGGGAAATACTATTTCTAGTACGCATCCAGTGGTCTTTAATAATGGTAATTATAATCAGAAAATTCTGGAAGTTATCATTGTGAATAGTTGTATTAATATTGAATAGTGGCAGAGGATTAACATCATAATTGGGAGTTGTTTCTACCTGGTCAAAGCAGAGGACAAAAGGCTGAGTTTGTAAAGAGATTTTACTAAAATTAGCCAAAATATTTTTAGCAGCATCTTCAGTATCAATACAGAATTTCACCTTTAATTCTTGCATTGACTCTTCGCTGATGCTATCTCCCCTTAACCACTCACAAGCTAAATCGTAGAGTTCTGGATTGGTTAAATCATGCAATACCCCAAAAAACATGCCAGCATTATAAATACCTGCTGTTTTATAGGTTTTCTTCAGATGTTTGATAAACTTCTGACGGTCATTTAATAATCCTTGCCAAACTCCACCGTTAATTTTGGTAAAAGCGGATAGATTCTTTAACCACAACATGAGTTGTGACTCTTGCTGACCATCGGGAACATGAATTAGACTATCAACCGTATTACGTAAAATATGTCGCCAAATATATTCATTATCAGCCCAAGGACCAATGTAAACAAAAAATGCCTTGGGATTAAAGGTTTTTTTCAACCGACCTAAGAGATAACTTTTTCCACAACCAGCATCACCAATCAATAAAATAGTCCGGCTATGATTATCCTTAGTAACTAAGTTAAGAATATCTTCAATTTCATTAATTTGCTGTTGATGAATCGATGCAACAATCATCTTTGCATCTGAATTATCTGTCCAAAAATTACCGACTTTTGTGTTAATTAGGTCAAAGGGATTAACCTCACGCTGAATAATGTCGTTGATAGATACCATAGCTGAAAATTTGAGCAGTGTATTCAAGGAAGTAAACAAAAGTAGATTGAGACTAAACCAGCAGATAAACTGGATTAACTAGTAGGTATTGAGTGCAACTTCACTAGCAAATACTGAGAAAAAATAGGGAACCACCAACATTTTGAGGAATACCTGCTTCCAATTGTTCCTTTGTGTAACCAGTTGGGTCTAATAGGGTACTCAATTCAATTTTGTCGCTAGCTTGTAAACGATACAGTGCTTTATCCAAGTCATCCCTGGAGAAAGGGGGCTGTAACTTTTGACGCAGGTGGAAAATGGGTAAATAATTGTCAGTACCAAGTTCATGATCTAGTTCCCGGATAATTTCTAAAATTTCCCCATCACTGATGTTGGTATTGGTTGTAACTAATGACTGATTTGGGGATAGTGAAGAAACCCGTTGATGTGGACTTGTTAAAGTCTTGCGTAGAAAGCGAACATAATTAGCGACTAAATCCAAGCTAATATTGGCCGCTCCTTTGGGAATATAATCATCCCGTAAAGTTTCTATTCCCCTTTGCGTCAACCAAACTTCTGCTTTTTGTCTTTTGATTTTTAATTCTGTCTCTATCAACCCTTTTGTAGCTAAGGAGTGGAGAATTTCGGCTTTTTCGATAGCTTTTAAGGATTTAGGAGTAATTTTGCTGGGTGTGACTTCCCCGGACGCTTTGTTAATACTTTGTAATACCTGAAGTTGTTTCTTGTCGATAGGTATTTCCTGAGATTCAAGTGCCAGTAAAGCTTGACCTGGGGGTAAAATTTTGACTTTAGCTATTTCCTGGGAAAAATCGATTAACTCCCTTTGGGCTAGATTTTGGCAAATTTTTCCCTTACCCTTGAAAGAGTCGAATATACTAGCGCTGTAGTTGGAACGATAATCCTTACGTCCTAATAACTTGAGGAGAAATTTGAATTCGTTGGTATCCATGTAGCTTCTCTTTTCGATATTACGGTCAGTAATAATCTCGACTAAGGGGCAAGATTTTACACATCATCATCTATCCTAGCAAAATTTTTTACCTTTTGGCTTGTCAGAGATGCGGATGTCGCACCCTGAGTTCCATAACTAGAAATTTGGGTCAATAATCAAACCTCTGAAATATTATTCTCTCATGGTATCAAACCACCCTGCCCAGAGCATGGGGACGAGGGGGGGCTGGCTGTAACTGGTCCCCACGCTCCGCGTGGGAACCCACTCAGGGAGGCTCATGCCTCCCAATCGAGGCAGAGCCTCGTCCCAATAGTGGAAAGTATCATTCGCTTCTGTTTTTGATATACCAAATAACATTCCTAACACTTCAAATGTTGGTATTTGCCTCAGATAGAAAATGCACAAACATACTTGTTCTTTTATCGATAAAATTTCTTTACGTCCACCTCCACGACGATGTATTCTAACTTTGCTCTGTTCTAGTTTTTGTTGTTCGTCTTCGTGAGCTTTTTTCGCAGCATCTACAAGGTTCCTAAACTGTTCGTAACTAATCCCTAGAAGTTGCTTGGCGCGTAATGGATGTTTCTGTATATAATCAAAGGTACTAATCATTTAATTCATTGGTGGTAGAAGATCAATTTTCATTTCTACCACTTTGGTCTTTTATCAATAAGTAATAATGCTCAAAATCTGGATAAATAAACATGATTTTGAAGGATGCGATCGCTAAATTTTTAATGCATGATTTATTCTGGCGCAGAAAACTCAGTGCAAAGGAGAATTTACGACCTTTCCTTCACCTCACTTTTAATTTTAAGGATAATTACGAGTTGACAAAACTAATTTCACCTTAACTTGTCACGAATGTATTAAGTAAGTCGGTGTAAATAATTATAACTTGTCTAATCACTACGATTGCCTTGTCTTGTCAACCAGCAACAAAAAAAGGATGAGCATTTGCCCATCCTCAAAAACAAACAAAATCATCAAATTAAACTATCTCTTAGCAATTAGCAGGTTTTTAAAAACCCCTAATTATCACGATTCAAAAAACATTAAGTTCCCGAAGTCCAGGAGTTGATGTAATCGATTTGCTCATCCGTCAAAGAGTCGATAACAATACCCATTGCTTGCAACTTCAAGCGAGCGATTTCCTTGTCAACTTCCGCAGGGATGGAATGGATACCGGGTTGCAATTTACCTTTGTTTTTAACTAGGTATTCTGCACCCATTGCTTGGTTGGCAAAGCTCATGTCCATAACTGCGCTGGGGTGTCCTTCGGCTGCTGCGAGGTTCACCAAACGACCTTCGCCGAGTACAACTACGGATTTACCATTATTTAATTTATACTCTTGGGTGAAGGGACGAACTTCTTTGATTTCGTTGGCTTTGCTTGCTAGGGTTTTGAGGTCGATTTCGATATCGAAGTGACCGGAGTTACAAACCATTGCGCCATCTTTCATCACGTCGAAGTGTTCACCCCGGATAACGTGTTTGTTTCCGGTAACGGTGATAAATAGGTCGCCTAATGGTGCTGCTTCTGCCATTGGTAATACGCGGAAGCCGTCCATAACTGCTTCGATGGCTTTGATGGGGTCAATTTCGGTGACAATTACATTCGCACCTAAACCGCGAGCGCGCATGGCTGTACCTTTACCACACCAACCGTAACCTGCGACTACTACGGTTTTACCTGCGAGGAGGACGTTAGTCGCGCGGATGATACCGTCAAGGGTGGATTGACCAGTTCCGTAACGGTTATCGAAGAAATGCTTTGTATCTGCGTCGTTGACGTTCATTGCTGGGAAGGTCAACACACCATCTTTTAACATCGCTTGCAAGCGGACAATACCTGTGGTGGTTTCTTCGGTGGTTCCGTACAGGTCAGCGATTTGATGGGGACGCTGTTGGATTAGGGTGGCTACTACGTCACAGCCGTCGTCAATAATGATATTAGGACGGTGGTCTAGGGCGATTTGCACATGACGGTGGTAGGTTGCGTCATCCTCACCTTTGATGGCGAATACGGGAATACCGTAATCGACTACTAAGCTTGCAGCTACGTCGTCCTGGGTGGAAAGAGGATTGCTGGCAATTAATAATGCATCCGCACCACCAGCTTTGAGAGCGATCGCCAGATGGGCAGTTTCTGTAGTTACGTGACAACAAGCGGAAATTTTGATACCCGCAAAGGGCTTTTCTTTGGCAAAGCGATCGCGAATCTGTTTGAGAACTGGCATTTCTCGACCAGCCCACTCGATGCGCTGTCTTCCCAAGGTAGCTAGGGCGAGGTCTTTAACCTCGTGCTCTAATCGGGGAGATGTTGCAACCATTAAATGATTCCTCTATATATATTTGGATTTTCATGGGTGAAGGCGCACTTCACTAGCTTATGCTAACACTAGCAAACCAAAATTTCTTTATTTTTCTGATGACGACTTCCCGATTAGCTTGCCTGTTGTTCCCGGTGACTGTCAAGGGTATGGGGACTACTTTGTCGTAACTTTAACTATTTCAGGACTTACGCAACTGTCACAAGCAATGGCGCGGTGTAACCGCGCCGCGCGCCAAACAACTACACGATAAACATGGGAACAGCCGGAGGTTTTAGTTGCTGAACTAAATAATTTGATAACAATCCATGCTTAATTTGAT
>CALJJQ010000006.1 GCA_937973965.1 uncultured Calothrix sp.
CCAGGAATTACGGGCTGCAGAAGACCCGGAATTTGAAACCTTCTACACGAAAAACATCCTGCTGAATGAGGGTATCCGCGCTTGGATGGCTCCTCAAGACCAGCCTCACGAAAAATTTGTATTCCCCGAAGAGGTACTACCCCGTGGTAACGCTCTCTAATCGTTCTTCAATGATGATGGGAGGACGCGATCTAGAATCCACCGGATTCGCTTGGTGGTCTGGAAATGCTCGTCTCATCAATCTCTCTGGTAAACTCTTGGGCGCACACGTTGCCCACGCTGGCTTGATTGTATTCTGGGCTGGAGCAATGACCCTATTTGAGGTTGCTCACTTTATCCCAGAAAAACCCATGTATGAACAGGGTTTAATTTTGCTGCCTCACCTTGCTACCCTTGGTTGGGGTGTGGGTTCTGGCGGTGAAGTTATTGACACATTTCCCTACTTTGTGGTAGGGGTTCTCCACTTAATCTCATCAGCCGTTCTCGGATTTGGCGGTATTTACCACGCAGTTCGTGGTCCAGAAACCTTAGAAGAGTATTCTTCCTTCTTTGGTTATGACTGGAAAGATAAGAACAAAATGACCAATATTATTGGTTTTCACCTGATTATTTTGGGTTGTGGAGCCTTGTTATTGGTATTAAAAGCCATGTTCTTTGGTGGTGTTTACGATACCTGGGCACCCGGTGGTGGTGATGTACGCGTGATTACCAACCCCACACTGAACCCGGCGATTATTTTTGGTTATCTCATTAAATCACCTTTTGGTGGAGATGGTTGGATTGTTGGCGTTGATAATATGGAAGATATTATCGGCGGTCACATTTGGATTGCTTTCATCTGCATCGGTGGTGGTATTTGGCACATTTTGACCAAACCCTTTGGTTGGGCACGTCGTGCATTCATTTGGTCTGGTGAAGCATACCTTTCCTACAGCCTTGGAGCCTTATCAATGATGGGTTTCATTGCTTCGGTTATGGTTTGGTATAACAACACTGCCTATCCAAGTGAATTCTTTGGTCCTACTGGTCCCGAAGCTTCCCAAGCACAAGCTCTAACCTTCCTCATCCGTGACCAACGTCTGGGTGCGAACGTCGGTTCTGCCCAAGGTCCTACCGGTCTGGGTAAATATTTAATGCGATCGCCGACTGGAGAAATCATCTTCGGTGGTGAGACCATGCGCTTCTGGGACTTCCGTGGTCCTTGGTTGGAGCCATTACGTGGTCCTAATGGTCTTGACTTGGATAAAATCAAGAATGATATTCAGCCTTGGCAAGCACGTCGTGCAGCTGAGTACATGACCCACGCTCCCCTGGGTTCGATCAACTCTGTAGGTGGTGTAGCAACCGAGATCAACTCGTTTAACTATGTATCTCCTCGTGCATGGTTGGCAACTTCTCACTTCGTTTTAGGTTTCTTCTTCCTCGTCGGTCACCTATGGCATGCAGGACGCGCTCGTGCTGCTGCTGGTGGTTTCGAGAAAGGTATTGACCGTGAGAATGAACCCGCAATGGCAATGAAGGAACTTGACTAGGTTTGTTTTTTCAGGCTTATAAATCAGGTTTCTGCGAGTAGTTCAATAATAGTAATTTAGCTCCTGTTACCACAGGGGCTTTTTTCATTCGTAAACAGGAGATATTAGACTTAGTAAGTAATATAACTCACATCTTGCACCAAGAGAATTTGATGGATTTTAAACACTCAGTATAAATCCTTCAATCCTTGATTTAGCGATAAAAACTCATAAAATACTCATAAAATAAATGTAGCGATATCGCCCATCTGCTAACTTTATCTGGGTATATACATAGAGGTGCAAGATATGTGATAACTGACTCAAACTAGTAGTCTATGTAATTAATATTGGTTCGTAGTAGCGATTTATCGCTTTATAAGAGGGCTAAAGCCCAACTACAAGCCTTTAAATTCTTCCCCAAGTTAATGTGCAACAAAAAAGACGCTGAAATTTAACAGCGTCATGAATTCAGAGAGGAAACCCATCGAGTAAGCGAAAATAAAATTTATACAAACTTATTGAAATTTAATATTGAAATAGCGTATTCAAATTAGAGATTAAAATTAACCTAGGAGTTTGATGCTAGGGAGCGTCAAAATCGTTGTGGTGAGAGTTTAGCCCAAGTGTTTAACTCTCAACAATATGGAAATACACCGGGGTTGATGACGATTCCGGAAAATTTTAAAACAAAGATTGAACTCAATCTATAACTAAGTAGGTGAGTACAAATAAACCAAACTATGTAACATAATGTAAAGTCGAATAAAAATGCTTTTTTAGCTTGAGTTTGAGCCCCTTTACAGAACTAAACATAATAGTTATGTTTTTTAACGCCGACTTACTTAATACCAAATTAATATAGGACTCATATTTGATTTCTGAAAAACCAAATTAGCTAGAAGCCTACCATAGAAAGGTTTGTTTCTGAGTATACTTAGCAAGATTCAAGTACGATTCCTATATGAATATGAAGATGTATTCTTGCGATCGCCCCAATTTTCCTCCCCGATATCAGGACTATGGTGTGCACACAATTACTCAAATATACTAAAATCTAGAACCCAACCCTAACCCTCCACGAAATTTTTGGAGGAACAAGAATTTAGTCCCCTACCCCAAAGTTCGGGGTAGCAGGGTGGTTTCATACGCCCAGAGAAAAAAGATAATACCTGTTGAGTGTAAAAAGGTGAATTATTTTACCCAGTACGTCAACATTTAAACCGGGCTATAGTCTACACAGACCCGGAGGAAATTATTGCCAAAGGTAAAAATAAAGACAATTTATATCATCAAATTAACTTAGTAGAAAAAGCCATTAGTCAAGGACAAGCGATCGCAATTTCCCGTCAATCTTCTCCCTACAACCAAAAGCATCTGGGGATGATGGAGGTATATTCCATACAACTAATTTACCACGATATCGCCTGGTATTTGCTGTACGAATACTGTGACAACGGACATTTTGCGATTGGACGGGTAAACCGCTTTGCTAATCACTGTCAACTATTGGATACTGTTAGGGGAATAGCCATACAACAGGAAAAGCTGAAACAAGCCTATCGACTGCTGGAAAACGGTTGGGGTTTGAAGTTAGGAGATGTGGAAGAACAAAATTTAGAATTAGCAGGAGAATTGCCATTAACTCCCATTAAGGTGAGATTTTATCCACCCGTAGCCACGTTTATTTTAGAAGGCGATCGCCGTCATCCCAGTCAAAAAATTAGCAATGTAGTTAAAGACAAATCCACAGGGGAGATATTATCGGTTGACTATACAGTCACCCTTCCCCGACGCTCCTTTGACGAATTTTTGCTATGGTTGCATCGGTATATGGATGCAGCACAAATTATCACACCATCAGAATTAGCACAAAAGCACCCGCAAACAGCACAAAGATTAATCCAACGATATTTAAATTAAGGGTGTTGCATAAAAAATAATTTATGAATAATATGGAATTAAGATTATGATATTTAAAACAATGAAAAAAGATGAAGTTTTAAAAGTTATCGCCTTACATCGAGAAGAACTCAAAAAAATGGGAGTAAAATCTCTCAATTTATTTGGTTCTGTTGCACGAGACGAAGCAAAAACTGATAGTGATGTGGATTTTTTGGTAGAATTTGATAGCGAAATTGGCTTATTCGAGTTTATCAAAGTACGATTATTTTTAGAAGATATATTAGATTGTTCAGTGGATATAGGAACTATAGATGCTTTGCGAGAACATATGAGGGAAGTAGTTACAAAGGATTTGATTCATGCCCTCTAGAGATTGGCAGTTTCGTATCAAAGATATGATGCAAGCCTGTATAGCAATTCAAAATCGAGTGAACAATCTGAGTTTTACCGATTTTAAAAATAACGAAACAATCGTAAAAGCAGTTCTATATGATTTTTTGATAATTGGAGAAGTGGCTATCAATATTCCAGCCGAAATTCAATCAAATTACCCAGAAATACCCTGGCGAATTATGGGGGATATGAGAAATGTGATGGCTCATGAATATTTTCAAGTTAACCTCAAAATAGTTTGGAATACTGCTAAGAATAATCTGCCAAATTTAATCATGTTATTAGAATATTTAATAGAAAATGAGGGGATTCGGTAATTTAAACGCATCTACAGAATTTTACCCCACCCTTTAATTCCTTGCTCCCTAGGGGGAAGGGTAAATTCGAGCGAAGTACGAGAATTGAGGGTCAAAGTTAATATGAGAAATCCAAAATCCTAGACCTTAGCAATTTTCATCACACTAATATCGATTTTGGGTTGAGAGATGATTCTGGGTCTGAGGAGGATTTTTAACAGTAATAATAGGGATTTGAACTCATTGGGTGTACAGTGACTTTTCCACTGTCCAGGGCGACAAAATAGCATTTTCACCAAATGACGATGTTGTTCGAGGGTGAGATTTTGGAAGTGGACACGAAAGGTGGGAAATTCATCTTTGTATGTATTGGCGATAACTATCCCCTCTAATTTTAAATCAGATTCTTTAATTTCTAAATCTAATGCGCTACCGATAACTAAATCCGTTGGTGGTGCTTGGGTGAGGGAAATTTCTAAACCGATTTCTGACATACTGGTTGTCACACCCCAGATTTTTTTATCAGCAAAATTTAAGCTGACTATTCTCCGCAAATCAAACCATTCATATAAATCTGGTTTGGGAGTATCTAATAAAATTAACAAAGCAACTCCTAATAAAATTAAATTATAAATACTCCACATCCAACCTAAACCTAAACCTTTAATATGTTGTCCAAGTTGGGGTGCATTGGTATCCATCCATAATTGACTCAAACACATACCCAAATTTCGCCACAAACTAATGGCTGTAGAAATGAAGAGGATAATTAAGGGTAAAGCTAAATGCCAATTAAAGTAATATTGGTGATTTGTAGTTCCTTTGGGTGTGACTTTAAAACCTTTAGAAAAAGGATTGAACATGACTTTAATCACTGTCATTGCTAGAGGAAAAACTAAAACTAAACCGTAAATTTCTGCAAGGATAGCAGAACGCGATCGCAAGTTTAACCAAGAAAAAACAATAAGATTTGCACCCCAGTAGGGAAGTAGGTAATATAATAACTCGGCAGTGGTAGCACGAATGGGTACAACATTTAAAAAGGAATAGGCTAGGGGCATTAATAAAAAGCCGAGACGAGAAATGCTAGTAAACCAATGTAATAATCCTTCTAAATGGGCTAATCTTTGGATGGGTTTTAAACCTTTAATCGTTAACGGATTTGATTGAATAAAAAATGCTTGTAGGGTTCCCTGTGCCCATCTTAATCTTTGAGTTGCATGGGCAGAAATATTTTCGGTAGCTAATCCAGCACTGAGTTTTTCATCTAAATAAATTAGTTTATAACCTTTAGCTGAAAGACTAATTCCAGTAAAGTAATCTTCGCTTAAAGATTCGGTAACAAATCCCCCTGTCTCTTCTAAGGCACTGCGACGAACAACGAATGATGTCCCTGCACAAACAACACTACCAACTCCATCCCGAATCGGTTGAATTTGCCGATAAAAAACTTCCTCTTCGGGAGTTATAATATTTTCTAAACCAAGATTACGAGCTATGGGGTCGGCGTTATAAAAGCTTTGAGGCGTTTGCACAAGGGCAACTTTTTCATCTTGAAAAAACCCAAGAGTACGAATTAAAAAGTTAGTAGTGGGGATAAAATCAGCATCAAAAACTACTACTAATTCACCTTTTGTATGGGCAAGTGCATGGTTTAAATTACCAGCTTTCGCATGATGATTATTGGGTCTAATTAAATAATTACATCCTAGTTCTCTTGCTAATTGTTTCATTTCTAGACGCTGGGTATCATCCAGAAGATAAATTTGTTTATTTTGATAATCTAAGGCTTGGCAGCCGATAATTGTCCGTCGTAAGATAAATACTGGTTCATTATAGGTGGGGATGAAAATATCAACCGAGGGATGAAAATTACCATCCATTACAGCTCGGTATTTTTCATCTGCTTCTCGACGACGATTTTTGACATTCAACATTAAAAATAATTGAATGGTACTGCTGACCAAAACCAGTAGTTCTAGCAAAAATAATCCCAAACTAAAAACACCATTTAAGGGAGTAGAAAGATTCAGGGTAGAAAGGGTTCTCCAGACAAGATAACGTCCTGTTAAAACCAAAATAATTGTCACTACTAAGCATCGTGACCAAGTTTGCGGGTAGGGAGATATTTTGGTAATCACCAACATACTTAGAAATAGCCCTACCGTCGGGAATAGCAAATATTTACCCGTCACCATCGGAACTTCTAACCATACTGGTGGTTGTTGCTGAAAAGTATTGATTTGGGAAAAAATTTGACTAATTGTCCCTTCACCCGTAAACCAAGCGGAAACAATAATCGCAGAGAAAATGACGATTGCGAATAAAACTAAAGTTGCAGTCCGTAATTTTAGTGAATTTTTCGTCGCAAGACTACGGGATTTTTTCTTTCTCCACGGTGTAATTATCATCACTATTACCAGAAAAGTCACTACACATAACTTAACCTACTTAGCTTAAAAATAGCTGAGAAATCCCATCGGTGAGAGGTTAAGATAATTTTGCTTTTGTCAATTAGAAATTATGCTGAAAATTTGAGAAAAAGTAGATATAAAGTTAGTTATTTTACTGAAACTATGGGGCAAGAATGAATCATGGGTATCCAGATTAGGCGATCGCCTGCTCAAAAATTGTGTTTCTGACCCGATTTTCAGCAATATTTTCAGTACTATTACTTATTGACAAAAGGTATCCGACCTTAACCTCTCACGAATGGAGAAATCCCAGCAACTAAAATTTCGTTAATTCTCAGCAAATTCTCATCTGGGATTAATTTCCCTTTAGGAAAAGGGTTTTAGATTGTTCTCATAGTCAACAATGAGGACAATCACACCATGAAATTCAAATACCTCACCATACTCAGTTTGGTTGCATTGTTAAACACCGCAAGTATGGGAACAGCTTTTGGACAACAATCACCCAACTACAATGCAAATGCGATCGCCATCAATCAGGTTGCAGCAAAGGTACTCAGTAAGCAAGTTGGTAATTTTCAAGCAGCAGAACATCCTACCCAAGGAAAGGTAAGAATTATTACTCATCGAGGTAAACATTATCTTGAGTTCGACCGGAGCTTTAAAACCGCTCAGGGTCCAGATTTATTCGTCATCTTACACCGCGATCGCACCCTTCCGATTTCTGGTCTTAAAGAAAAGGATTACGTAAGCGTTGCTCGATTAAGGAGAGTTCAGGGTAGACAGCGTTACGAACTTCCCCAGAATATTAATTTGGCTGATTTTAAATCTGTTGCAATCTGGTGTCGTAAATTTAATGCTACTTTTGGATTTGCGAGTTTAAATATTTAATTCGAGTATCTGGGATATAATCACGAGATATTATCGTTGATAATATCCCTCATCAGGGAAAAACTATGGTGCTGAATTGATGTATGGATGATAGAAAAATCTTAGTCAAGATGTAGTAATGCTATGTTGAGAGATAGTGAGATTAAATTATTTATTCATGTCTCGATTCCGCAACTCTCAAACAATATATTCAGAACGCAAATACTATGGAAATATCAGATTTTATCGCTTTAATTCATCCAGCGATCGCAGTTTTTTTTGTCTTTCCTTTAATGGGGATAGTAGTTAATTTTGCCTGGTCAACCCGTCAGCGTCGTTTACAAACAATTGCTGGAGTCAAGAGTAAAATTCCACCAGTCAGTGGAGCAGAACATAGACGCTTGGGAAACTGGTTGACTGCTGCGGTTGTCGGGATTGCCTTGTTAGGATTACTATATCCTATTGGTAAAAATATTGTGAAGAAGCAGTTGTGGAATCAAGCTCCTATTCAAGTCGTTTTTATCCTATTTATGTTTGTCCTCACGCTTGCTTCGTTAATCTGTTTATATAGAGCTAGTACAAAACTGTGGAGAGGTATATTTGCGAGTTTAACTGGTGCGGGAATAATTATCTTAGGCTGTCAAGAAGGAGTATTTCGTCGCGACAATGAATGGTTTTTTTCTCATTATTATATTGGTGTTGCAACAGCAATGTTGATGATATTTTCTCTAGCGATTGTACCGGAAATTTATCGAGATAAAACCCATCGCTGGCGAATTATTCATACCATTTTAAATTGCATTGCTATCTTGTTATTTATCGGTCAAGGAATGACAGGAACACGGGATTTATTGGAAATTCCCCTAAGTTGGCAAGAATCTTACATATATAAATGTGATTTTGTCAATAAAACCTGTCCGACACCCTTAGAAACACAAAAGTGATCAGCAGCAGCGAGGAAAGTGAATAAATTTAAACAAGTATTGACGAACTTTCATCTATCTTCCTTAAGAGTTCGTCTCACAGTTGGGATTGCTGTATTTTCGGCTTGTGGATTGGGTGGTTTAAGCACCTGGACTGGTTGGAAAATGCAGCAACTTTTGATTAATAGCCATAAAGACAATATTGAGCAAATTATGTTCCGTTTGCCAATAGATGTGGAAGTTTATAGCCAAATACTACCGAAAACTCAATGATATTGTTAACGAAGTCGTCCAGATAGTACGACAAAATACCCAGCATGAAATTAATATTAAATCAGATAACCATCAAATATCCATCACTATTGATCGAAATCGCTTGAAACAAATTTTAATCAACTTAATCGATAACGCTGTCAAATACTCCCCCCCGATACACCGATTAAACTCAAATTAAAACAACAGCAGGAACAAGCAATCATTCAAGTATGCGATTGCGGTTATGGTATCTCTTGGCAAAACCAATCCCGAATTTTTGAAAGATTCTACCGTGTAGACGGATTCCGAACCCGCTCTGGGGGTACTGGTTTAGGTCTATCCCTCGTCAAAACCTTAGTCGAAAAGATGAATGGGAGTGTCAGCGTTAGCTCAAAACTAGGAGAAGGAAGTATTTTTACAGTTAGTTTTCCCCGTTGAAATTTGTATTGCGATCGCCCACCCACTCACTTGACTAAAAAAAATATTTGTTCATCGAGATGGCTGCTGAAATCTTAATTGCAGCGCAAAGCATACCCCACACCCCGAACCGTATGAATCAACCGCTTCTGTTGATTTTCTTCTAACTTGATGCGTAGGTAACGAACATACACCTCAATAATATTAGAATCCCCGACAAAATCGTAACCCCAAACCCGTGCTAAGATTTGTTCCTTCGTAAATACCTGACGAGGGTTTTCCATCAAATAAGCCAACAAATCAAACTCTTTGGCAGTTAACTCAATTGCTCTCTGATTCCGAAATACCTCACGGGTTCGAGGATTCAAACTTAAATCTGCAAACCGTAAACTATCCCCATCAGCCTTTTCTTCCTCCAGACGACGCAAATGAGCGCGAACCCTAGCCAACAGTTCCTCTATACTAAAAGGCTTAACAACATAATCATCCGCTCCAGCATCCAAACCAGTAACGCGATCGCTAATTTCGTCCTTAGCTGTCAACAGAATTACCGGAATTTTGCTCCCCGTTGCTCGCAAACGCCGACACAGTTCCACACCAGTTAACCCAGGTAACATCCAGTCCAAAATAGCCAGGTCTGGATCGGATTCTCGTACCAAAGTTAATCCTGCAATTCCGTCATGGGCGATGCTAACTTGATAACCCTCGCTCGTCAATTCCAACTCGATAAACCGAGCTAATTTTGCTTCATCTTCAACCAAAAGAATGTGGAATGTCACGATTTAGGCAGCATAACTCATTGACATTAGAATAGCAGAAAACGAATTGGAAATTTCTTTGCCATCACAGAGATTAACATATCTAAAAAATTTGACTGATATCCCAAGCCTTGTAATATGCAATAAGTTGCAATTGACCCACCTTTTAAATCAGGCAAAATTTTCTGCTTATGCGTAACATTCCTGGTCAGATATATCTGTGGTGTGCTGTGATTATTTTTGGGGCAGCGAATTCTGTCACCCGTAAACTGACTGAAATCGGTGCGAGTAATTTTGTGAATGGAGAAAATCCAGTTTCCCTGTGTAATGTGTTATTCGTCGGCAATATTTGTGCCTTATGGGTTTTAGTTATAATTTACGGTAAACAACTTCAGTTGAGGAGATTACGAAAATTTTCGCAACAACAGTGGCTATATATGAGTATTACCTCCATCATGAGTGGAGCGATCGCACCAGCATTAATCTTTCAAGCTTTAGCAATTACAAATGTGAATAATGTGGTTTTAATTGGAAGATTAGAACCACCTTTAACCCTGGCTGTTTCCATTTGGTTATTACAGGAAAGGGTGAATTTTGGGGAAATACTGGGAGCATTGGTTGCTTTTATTGGCGTATTTTTGACCATTAGTTTACCAAACAGTTGGGAAAACATGATGGTCATGCAAGATATATTTAGTTTTGGAGCAGGTGAAATATTCACTGCGATCGCCTCCATATTTCTAGCCTTTTCCACAGTGATTAGTAAAGCCAAACTGGATAATATTCCTTTAGGAATTTATAGTATTTATCGTACAGCTTTGGGAACAGTGATATTTTTCTTTGCTGCTTTATATTTTTATGGTTCCCATCACTTTATGGAGGTATTCTCACCATTTTTATGGCAATGGATGTTGATTTATGGTCCAGTCATCGTAGTCGTCGGTCAATCATGTTGGCTGACTGGATTAAGAACAACCAGCATCTCCCAAGCATCCTTAATTGCTTCTTTTACTCCAGTTACAGCAGTCATAGCAGCCTATTTAATCCTACGAGAAACACCAACTTTAGCCCAATATATTGGTGGTACAGTAATTTTTATTGGTATTATTATCAGTCAACTAGGTATCTATCATAAGAATAAAATTTCTACGGCAATTACAACAAGTAATGGAATTAAGAAAAATCAAAAAATTGAAAGCAAAATTGGCTTTAAAGGCATCTAAAATTCACTTACATTAACTATAGTAAATTTATATAAACTGAATTCCTACACCTTATATTTCCTTGGTAACATTACAGTTACAGCAGTTCCCAATTCCGCATAAGACTCTATACTTAATTCCCCATGATGAGCATCAATAATCCGTTGAACAATAGCCAATCCCAACCCCGTACCTGAAGATTTTGTCGAGAAAAAAGGCTGAGTCATTTTCGATAATATTTCCGTCGGAATTGGCGAACCAGCATTCCAAATGGTAATTAACACATGCGGTAAATCAACATCCGTTGTCACCCATACTTTTACCTTGTTTCCAACCTCAATTGCTTCACAAGCATTACGTACCAAATTAACTAATACTTGTTTGATTTTATCCTCATCTATTTCTATCATTAAACCATTTTTATCCTCCATTTGATAAATATTTTCATACTCAATATACCTATCTATTGCCTCCGGTGTCGTCCTCAAAACATTCACAGTTTCCGCAACTAATTCATCAAGATTAATTCGTGATATATTTAATCGTTGCGGTTTAGCATATAACAATATCTCCCTGAGCAATCTTTCCAAACGTTCCGATTCAGCCAAAGCCAAATATAAACGCTCTTGGGACTGAATAGATAAATCCAGCTTCCGAAAATAATTCAAACCCATTTTCATCGTCGTCAACGGATTGCGAATTTCGTGAATAATTCCCGTTGCAAACTCACCAATTGCAGCCAATTTTTCCTGCTGAATCAACTTATCTTGAGCAACCTTTAACTCCTCCGTTCTCCGTGCAACTTCCGCTTCTAAAACCTGATTAAACTGCCTTTGTTGTTCATAAAGAAAGTAATTATCAATAGCTGTAGCAGCCCGTTCCGCAAATAATTCTACAATTCTCACTTCTTGACCAGAAAATCGACGCGATTGGCGATGAAATGAACAAATAGTGCCAATTACCTTCCCTTGAGAAGTACGCAAAGGAATTCCTAAATAAGCCTGAAAACCAGTTGGTGCTTGACCATATTGAGTACAAGTTTTCGTATTTTCAACAATTAAACTACGTCCAGTATTGACAACAGTCCCAGCCAACTGACCATGTAACGAACTAGTCTGATTATCCTCAGTCCCCGCACTACTAGCTAACACCTGAGCGAAACCCTCTTGACAAAGGGTGACAACACAGACATCAACCTCAATTAATTGATGAACATAGTTAGCAATTTCCTGCAAATATTCCTTTAACTGACCCGTGCGATAACTCAACGACGATAAAATTTCCAAAGTTTGTTGTTTTCGTTTCCCACGGCATAGTCTGCGTAGCCGAGAATGCAAATTCATAACTAGTCAGCAATAGTTTTGCCGATGTGATTTCCCCATCCTTAAACTATATGGCATGGAGGTATCAGCCGATTGGGGATAGAACTGAAAAAACGCGTAAATCCTAGCTGAATCACAAAAACCAAACCCAGACAGATATAGATTACAGTGCGGAAATCCGAAATACAACTAGACGGCAAACAATGCTGTCATCAAAAAGCGATCGCGTCCCCATTGCGCGTATAATCCACCATAG
Source organism: uncultured Calothrix sp. (assembly GCA_937973965.1). GTDB lineage: Bacteria > Cyanobacteriota > Cyanobacteriia > Cyanobacteriales > Nostocaceae > NIES-3974. The sequence continues at coordinate 12,523 of CALJJQ010000006.1, forward strand.
GTAAGATATCCCGAAAAATAAAGAAAAAAAGGTGGTATACCAACACAGGGCAAAAATCAACACCACAGGTGTAGCAAGGAAAACAATTAATTTATCTAGTTCTTCTTCTATTCCTACCCTGACATACCCGTCAACTGTTAACAGTCAACAGTTAACCAACCACCACCAGGTATCTTCACCTGATTATATGTACTATACTAAACTTCGGAATTGGGAATCATGTTAGAACAAGGCAATATCACTATTCATACTGAGAATATTTTCCCGATTATTAAAAAATCCCTCTATTCTGACCACCAAATATTCTTTCGCGAACTCGTTTCAAATGCGGTAGACGCGATTCAAAAACTCAGTATGGTATCCCGTGCAGGAGAATACACCGGTGAAATTGGCGAACCAGAAATCGAAATAATTATCGATAAAAACAACAAAACCCTCGCCATCAGCGATAATGGCATTGGTATGACCGCCGAGGAAATCAAAAAATATATTAACCAAGTAGCCTTTTCCAGCGCCGAAGAATTCATTGATAAATACAAAGGCAGTTCTGACCAACCCATCATCGGTCACTTTGGTTTAGGTTTCTACTCCTCCTTCATGGTCGCCAACCAAGTAGAAATTGATACCCTGTCCTATCAAGAAGGTTCCCAACCAGTCCACTGGGTTTGTGACGGTTCTCCCGCATTTACCATCAGTGATTCTACCCGTCGCACCACCCGTGGAACCACCATTACCCTACACTTAATGGAAGAGGAACTGGAATACCTGGAATCGGAACGGGTCAAAAACCTGGTGAAAACCTATTGCGATTTCATGCCAGTACCAATTAAACTCAATGGCGAAGTCCTCAACCGTCAAAAAGCACCTTGGCGAGAATCAGCGAATAATTTAACCAAGGAAGATTACTTAGAATTCTATCGTTATTTATACCCCTTTCAGGAAGAACCCTTACTTTGGGTACACCTCAACACCGACTACCCTTTCATCATCAACGGTATTTTATACTTTCCCAAACTCCGTCCCGACGTTGATGTCACCAAAGGACAAATCAAACTCTTCTGCAACCAGGTATTCGTCAGCGATAACGTCGAAGAAATCATGCCGCAATTTTTATTACCCATGCGCGGCGTTGTAGACAGTACCGACATCCCCCTCAACGTCTCCCGTAGTTCCCTGCAAGGAGATAGAACCGTCAAAAAAATCGGTGATTACATCGCCAAAAAAGTCGGCGACAGGTTAAAAGAACTATACCGCGACAACCGGGAAGAATACATTAATGCTTGGAAAGACCTGGGAACCTTCGTTAAATTTGGCATACTCAACGACGAGAAATTTAAAAAGCAAATCGAAGACGCAGTCATCTTCCGTACCACCTACCAACCCAACCCAGATACAGCCAACGTCCAAATCCCCAACGAAGACGGTGACGCATGGCAAGATGTTAATCCAGGGGCAAAATTACCCTACACCACCCTCAAAGAATACCTCGAACGCAACAAAGAACGTCACGAAAATAAAGTATTTTACTGCACCGACGAAGCAGCTCAAGCCACCTACATCGAACTGCACAAAAGTCAAGGTCTAGAAGTCCTCTACATGGACTCCTTTATCGACACCCACTTTATCAACTTCCTCGAACAGGAATACAAAGACGTTAAATTTACCCGTGTCGATTCCGACCTCGACAACACCCTCCTCGACAAAGAAAAAGCCAGCGAAATCATTGACCCCACCACCAACAAAACCCGCAGTCAAGTCATCAAAGAACTATTTGAAAAAGCCCTCAACAAACCCCGCGTCAACATTCGCACCGAAGCCATCAAATCCGACAATCCCCAGGGAACACCCCCCGCAATGGTATTATTACCAGAAATATTGCGTCGTCTGCGGGACATGAACGCCGTCATGCAACAAAAAATGGCTGAATTTCCCGACGACCATATCCTCGTAGTCAATACAGCCCATCCCCTAATTCAAAACCTTGCCAATCTAAAGCAGGGTACCATAATTCAAGGCAGTGGCGAATCCCCCAACGGACAACTAGTCAACATGATTTGTCAACACGTTTATGACCTAGCCCTCATGACCCAAAAAGGCTTTGACGCAGATGGGATGAAATCCTTCGTCGAACGTTCCAACGAAGTTTTAACTAAATTAACTGAACAGGCAGCAAAATAGACAAAAAAAACAGTATTGCTGAATAAAAATATGAATTGAGAATTTTATGTAGTGTAGAGACGACCTATCAGGTCGTCTCAAGGGCATGTAGTAATGGCTCTAGCCCTTTGATAGAGCGATAAATCGCAACTACAAACCAATCAAAATCAAAGGCATGTAGTAATGGCTCTAGCCCTTTGATAGAGCGATAAATCGCAACTACAAACCCATCAAAATCAAAGGCATGTAGTTGGGCTAAAGCCTTCTTATAGAGCGATAAATCATGATTTGACCAGACAATTCCGCCAAAAACCCGACCTCTGAAACGAGCTACCCCAACAATTTCCTTTACTCACTCAGAGAAAACTGTACAATAGGAGATTGTCACGAAAAATCAAAAATTATCAGAAGTAAAACTATGTCTCGTCGTTGTCAACTCACAGGCAAAAAAGCCAATAACGGATTTTCCATATCCCACTCCCACCGTCGCACCAAACGTCTACAACACGCTAACCTGCAAGTAAAACGCGTTTGGTGGGCAGAAGGGAACCGCTTTGTGAAACTTAAACTTTCCACCAAAGCCATCAAAACTCTGGAGAAAAAAGGTCTCTCGACAATGGCTAAGGAAGCAGGTCTTGACCTTAATAAATTCTAGTGATATTTTTTACGTTCTATACCAGCGAATATCCTTAACCCCCAACCCGGCTTCTCGACCAGAAGTCGGGTTTTATAAAATTGGAAACAACGATGGGACAGATGAATTTTGTAGAGACGTAGTACTGCTACGTCTCATATTCTGGATATATTGCAATACAGTTCAGTTAGACTTAAAAGCCTGATTATTGGGTAGGTTGGGTTGAAAAATGTAGAGGCAGGGCCTAGTGGAATGCGTCCCCACGCGGAGCATGGGGACGAGATCATCACAAAAACTGTGTGAACTTATGGGTAAATTTCCACAAAATCAACAGTCTGTGCAAAGCCTCAACCCAATCTACAGTTATCTTTCACTGAACCGTATTGGGATATATTGCAAACATTTTTAGAATCAGTATTGTATCCACAAAGCAGACAATCCGTCACCCCCACCAAGAGATTTTCCCTTCAAAACCCGGATTCTCGAAGCATCAGTGGAAATTTCCCATATCTTCAAAACTGGATGATAGATTTTTCTTTCTAACTGGGTAATATAAACCTACTTTCCTAACCTCCTTCAGCCACAACTTTATCAACTTTCCTTGTATTTTTCATAAACTTGGCAAAGTTAACGTAAAGTTATGTATTTATTTTCTCTAGTCGGATATAAATTAAATAATTCAAATCAAACATTTAACAATCCGGTTAAATTTTACCAAATTCAAATTCCGAAAATAAAATCACAAGTAACAAGTAAAAAACAATCTGATGGAATGAAATGGCGGTCATCAGCGTCACCAAAGGCTTGGTGACAATGGTTTTGTACGAATCAAATTTTGGGCTTGCGGATTTTTTCGTCAGCTTCAATTTTTCATGGCCAATCCAATTAGAAACCTGAATTAGTATTGCTGAACAGGGAATTAGCTATGTCTCGAAATCGTCGATTATCCAAAAAAATACCAAGAACCTACCGAAAATTATTTCGGGCGATCGCATCCACCTTCCGCCAGCAAAAAACCTGGTTATTGCGAACCCTGTTGGTGATGAAACAACCTCGCAAATCGACGAACTCAGGGTTCGTTTTACCGACGGTAGCAATGGTATCCCTAGTGGTTGTGTTGTTGACGGTAGCGATTTTGTTTCGCTCCTTTGAGCGGTCGAAGAATGCTAGTAATGTGCGGGTAAATGAGGCGGTTTTGAGTTCAGCGATGCCTGCAATTGACCGCGCTAAGGCGAAGATCGATGAACTGTTCAAAGATCCTCGTTTACCTCGTTCTACCCCTTCAGATTTTTCATTGGGACAAGTATTAGAAGGAGACCGAGAAAAGTTTACATTTGGGGACGAGACTCCGTTAAAAGTCGTTTCTGAATTTAATGGAAAAGCAGGTATTCAAGCCGATGAAGAAGCGTTGACAAGTGCCTGGAAATATCCAGTTGATACTAATAATGATGGTCTATTTGACAGCTATACGCTCTATGGAATCTACTATCGCACCCCCCAAAGTAATCGCTCACGAGGTGCGGTAGAAGCACGTACAAGACCGATGGATGATGGTGCTAGAGGTGCGCAGTGTGAGAGTGAAGTTGCGACTAGCGCCAACTTAGTTGGAACTCAAGGCTGGTATAAAATTGGTAATAAGTTAAAAAGAAGCTTATTTGTATACACCGCAACTGTACCAATTACGGAGCAAAATTTAGTTGGTATTCCTGCTGCTGAACGAAAAAAATATAAACCTATCAATAAAAATGCTAATACAAGTTTTGCAACTCTAGAATATCAGCAAGACCGAGAAAGAATACCCTTAAATAACAATGCCGTATTATATGAAAATGATTTAGAAATTGCTCCTGGTGCAGGGATTAACCTGAATGGAAGGATTTTTACCAATGGAAATTTACTGACAAGACAACCCTTTGACCCGATTAGGTTTTATCTAGTTAGTAGTGATAAATCTTGTTATTTTAATGAAGAAAATAGCAAAATTGTTGTTGCTGGAAATGTAATTAAAAGTCGTGTAAATGAGAGTGCAGCAAATGAACCCAAAGGCGATGTTCAAGTAGATTTGTTCTCACTACCCTATAGTGGCGGTAAGGACAAAATAAGTAATGATAATTCAACTGTACCCAAAGATGTATTTGGTAGTCTTGCTGCATACAATGATGAAGCCTATGTGCGCAGAATTGAGCGTTTAGTCGAAGCGACTATTGCTAATTATCCGAATCGAAATCAATTACCAACAGAAGTTCAAGAAGAAATCCGTCGGGATGAAGCTGATGCAAGAACATTTCAGGAAGCACGGGAAAGACAATTAAAAATCTATTTTCGCAAACGGACACGTCGTGTTCCCTATGCTGAAGTTCCTGTTGGTGGGGATGCTTTAGGAACATATAAAACAGGAAATCCCCTACAAGGAAATGGGGATTCACTGCGACCAATTGATGCGTGGGTATTTCCCTTCTCTCCGAACGATGGGACGACAGCTGCTGGCTTTGCAAATATCGGGATCAATACAAAAGGAGATAAAGTTTCTCTTCCAGCGACAGATCCAGATGAACAAGCCAAACTGAACGAAGAAAAATTAATCGGCGATCGCATTTTAGTGGGCAATAATATGCCTCAGCTTTGGTACGATAAGGGGAAGAAGCGATTTGTCAGTTCTCCCGATGATGGGCAAGTAATTAAAGGCAAAAAATGGAATAGTGGAGATAAAGAGCGTAAACGTTTTTCTCAAGCCTATCAGCTAGATGACCTAGGTATTACTGAACGAAATGGTTTTTGGGAACTCTCAGCAGCCCAGCAACCTCAAGGAGTTCTGGATGTTGTTGGTGGAACTCGCGTAATCACTGGTGCGGGAATATACTTGCCAGCGAGTGTAAATGAAGGTGCTGGTAGTGGTGTACTTGCCAGTTTAGGGACTACAGGTTTGTCGCCAGTTTGGCCAGATAGTATGGCAATGATTCCACCAGGTTCCAGAAGTACTCAGGAATTGGCTGGCTATGGTATCAATAATCCAGATACCCCCTACTTACGGATGCGGGCGAGTGTCGTCTATCACTACAAAGAAGATACTTACGATCCAAAAGCAAATAGAGACACGCAGAAGCCCATTGCTTGTGTGAGCAGTTTCTACGATCCGACTAACGAAACAACGGCAAGAAACCGTGACGGACTTCCCAATGTGTCTTTACGTAATGCGACGACACCAAATCGTAATCTAACCGGCTTACCTTTGGTTGCTGTCGGGGCAGGTGGAAACTCCCATAATGGCGTAGTCTATTCAGCAGCAGGAATTACACCCGCAGCAATTACTACCTACCGAAAAGCACTCGATAATCAAGCTGAACTCAAATATCCGAATGGAAAGCTAGTCAATGAAGCCTTAAATAAGGCAATGAAAAAGATTGCTAACAATGGTGCTTTAACGCTAGAAGAACAATCAGCAATAGATTCAGCAATCTGTGCATTAAAAATATTTGATGGTTCAATTGGTTCACCAACAGATGCGGTGATTCCTCACGGTGCAATCATGGAAACCACATTCCTAGATGCTCGTCAAATTAAGGCAATTGATAAACCTGGAGCCAACAACACCACAAAATATAATCTGGATGTGGAATTCCGGCAACCTTTGGAAATCCGTACCACTGTGTTGGATATGGATTTAATGCGAAGAAAAGCTTTCAAAGGGGATTTTCTCATACCCAATAGTGGGATTATATATGCTAGCCGTGATGACGCAGAACCAGATAAAAGTAATCCCAATAGCGCTGATGTGAGCGCAACAGATTTCCAATTAGACCCCAATCGCCGACCAAACGCAATTATGCTAATTAACGGTAGTGATTTGAGTCGGAATGACACCTACAAACCAGAGGAAAAAGGTTTAATTCTGGCTTCTAACACACCAGTATATGTCAAAGCACAGAAGATAACTGGTCAAGAAGTAGGATTCTTTAATCGCCACACCCAGGAAGAGTTTAGCGATATCAAACTCAAAGAAAAACAACAGTGGGGAGAAGATTTTTATAAACGTAAAACCCTGAATCCTCAATTTGCTTGCCGTAAAGGTCAATTTAAAACCTGTACAACTGGAGAAACATGGCGACCTGCATCAATTATTGCCGATGGAATTACCGTTCTTTCCGCTGATTTTAGAGAAGGGTATCGCAACGAGGGTGATTATGAACTGCGAGATAATCTAGGTTATGCAACTTTGGGTTACAGCTATCCTGGTGGTTCCACAGAAACGGATTTACAAATCGATTTCAATCGTGATGGCAATATTGATAACACTACTACTATTTCTGCTGGAAATGTACCTGCTGTTGTGGCTGCGCGCATCAATGGATTCTGGGATAATAACTTTGTGACAAGTTTCCCGTGGAAGGATGCTAAAGCTGATAATGAATATGGTTTCCCTGAGTTATTTGCTGGAGGGGAATTAAAGAGTTCCTATTTCAATAATTTTGTGACTCCAATCCAGCGTAGAGGAGATTTTAATGAGTACGTAATGGAAATCTGTCGTAAATCTACAGTTGCAGCATGTACTCCCAATGATTGGGTAGTTGGCTACGATGGAAATAAAAACGTTAAAGCAAGAGAATTAAAGCCGAATGATACTACTTACACAGTTGATAAACTCGGTGCTGGTACAACAGCTCGTTTTCCAATAGATACACAAGATTGGCGTTATCCAAGACGCATAGCATTTTTACGCGACGAAAATAACAAGTTAGTTTTGGCTGGTGGTTTACCAATACCTTTAGGTGTGAAAGGTGATAATGTTACCAAATTGAGTGATATTGGGTCTGATAAAGATAATAGTGGACAAATAAATTATTATCCCTACGCAGACCATACCGTTGATGGTAAACAGTATAAAGCTTTTGCTTCTGGTAACCGTCCCCGTCGCCATCGCAATGCATTATGGTTTAAAACAAATAATGCTGGTGTGGAGAATTATGGACGCAATTACCCTTTATGGATTCAAAATCCGACCCTATTTGCAACTTCCAGAAGTCAGCTAGCAGAAGATCAGCCCTTGTTAGTACCAGTACTGCAAATTCAATATCCCTTCAGAAGTCCAGCAGACAACACAACGACCCTAACAGAAAACAAGGATGTTTTCAATCATGACAACAAATGGATACAACAAGCAACAGATACCGAGACAAATCTAATTTTTGCCCAAGGCGATACACCTGCACGTCCAACCGAAAGTAACGGTGGATTGGAAAACTTTGTTCGCTACTTGGAAAAATGGAGAAACACTCGCCATATTGCTCAAGGTGCTTTCATTCAATTTAAGCGTAGTTCCTATGCAACAGCACCTTGGTGGGTATTTGAAGAAGCACACAGCAATGCCAATAATGGTTTTAGTTCTACCCCAACAACCTTTGGTTATCCACAAGGTTATCGAACTGCGGTAACAAATGTTGGCAACCTGGGACGTTCACCCTTCTATGCTGCACCCACACGTTTTTGGGGATATGACGTAGCATTACTTAGCCAGTTACCGGATTTATTTTCACAACGATTTGCTTCCCCTACAACTAATGCACCAAATGAATATTTCAGAGAGGTGTCTCGTGATGACCGTTGGGTAAAACCACTTTTATGTGCTGCTCAACAACCTACTACCCAAGATAAAAATAATTTGACTAGTGGATATGATAGTGCACCAACCAATCGTTATGGGACTAATCACAGATACGCATTAAACGAAGATCAACGTCCGTCAGATTGCGACAAAATTTAGGTTGCTGTCATGGGATTCTCGCCCCTAAATTGTTGGGAATATTAGGGGCGAGTTGCATATATTTGACAAATAGTATATTCCTTATTTTCGATAATTAAAAACAATGGTTTTCCCAAAAATTAATCCCCCAAGACAGGAAGCACAATTTAGTGAGTCAGGGTTCACAATTATTGAATCTTTAATTGCAATTGTGATTGTTTCAATTCTCCTGTCAGCGATCGCTCCTGTAATTCTTTTATCAGTTAGCACCCGTGTCCAATCCCGACGAGTGGAACTCGCAGCAGATGCAGCTAGCGCATATATTGATGGTGTACGCTCTGGCAGAATTCAAGAACCAGGAACATTAGCTGAACTCACGACAACACCTGGACAAACTCCTCTGGGCAATTTTCCGGTTCCCAAACCACCTTTGAATTGCGATAATAAAGCGAATCAATACTGTGTAAATACCAGCGATAGCACACTTTTCTGTATTGATGGTGATGGTGATGGTCACTGTCGAGCAGCAAGTAGGAAAGACTTTATTATCCAGGCTTTTCGCTACACAAAACCCGCGACCTCTGGTTCTCCTCCAAATACAGCAGATAATGGCTATCAATTAGGTCTACGTGTATATCGAGCAGATGCTTTTAATGGCAATGGAGCATTACAAAAATCACCGAACAAACAGCCTAGTTTCACTGGTAGATTAGGGAATCCGAAAATTCCTTATTTTGAAACCACAACTGAAATTAGCACTGGAAAAACTACATTTAGTGATTTTTGCGATCGCTTAGATTCACGTCCAGCAGGTAGCACTGCTAATAATCCGAATCCCAGTTCACTATGCAGATAGTAAGTTATTCAATCATATCAAAATTTCATGTTAAAAAATAAGATTTACCAATGAATAAATTGAAATCGTTTTTATTGAATCGTTATCCACGAAAGACAGTTGACTCCAATTATGGTTTTACATTGATTGAGTTATTAATCGGTTTAATCATGGCAACTCTGATTATTACACCATTGTTGGGGTTTATGGTAAATATTTTAGAAACCGATCGCAAAGAGCAAGCGAAAATTAATACTGAGCAGGAAATTAAAGTAGCGCTTGATTACATTAAACGAGATCTAGAACAATCTGTTTATATATATGATGCCGATGGCATTAATAGTATTCGCAAACAATTACCTGGATATAATCAAAGAAATAATAATTTTCCTGTCCTAGTTTTTTGGAAACGCCAATTTATTCCTAAAGGATTGAATGTAGGTGCAGGAGCGACGAAAGGAAATGACGATACTTTTGTTTATGCTTTAGTTGCTTATTACATTGTCAAAGATAATAATGCTGCTTGGTCAAATACAGCACGCATAGAGCGTTTTCAAATCAGTAATGGCTATGGAGAAACCGCAAAAGAAATTGAAGATACACGCGATCGCGGATTTCAAGATTTTACTAAGCTGTTTGGGGAACAGGGTGATTTAAAAACCAAAATGAACAAGTGGACAAAAGCTCCAGAAGACTATACACAAAGACCACTTGTGTTATTAGACTACATTGACCATACCCCGATCAACGCTGATCAAAATCCAGCACCAACCTGTCCGTCTTCCCCAGACCCAAATACCCCACCACTACAGCTAATTCCCCAATATACAGGTACAGGAGATAGGGTCGCGACGGGAAACGTTGTCACCAGAGGCTTTTACGTATGTGTAGATTCCTTAAATACAGTTGCAGAAGTGAATATTCGGGGTAACGCGATCGCTCGTATCCAGAACAATAATATTGATTTTAATCGCAATAATCGAGTCTATTTCCCAGAAGTTAGTACCAGAGTTAAAGGACGCGGTTTTGTTTTTACGAAATGAAGTTTAAAGAAGTTTCCTGGAGATGGAAATAGGTCAATGTATAGTAAAGTTATTTTTAATAAATGGTTGCTGAAATTATTTATCAGATTGCCAATACAACCAAAAAAAGCACCTCATAAACTAAATCAACAAGGATTTACCCTTCTAGAAGGATTAATTGTCATGATTATGATTGGTGTGTTGTCTGCGATCGCAGCACCATCATGGCTAGGTTTTATTAGTCGTCAACGTCTGAATAAAGCCAATGATGCGGTTTTAGCAGCACTTCAGGAAGCTCAACGGGAAGCAAAAAGACAAAAGTTAACCTATAGTGCTAGTTTCAGGTTAAATCAGGGTGTTTTAGAGGTTGCAACTTATCGAGCAAAACAACCAAATGGACAAAGTGCAGCTCCCTCAAATTGGAGAAGGTTGGTTCAAGATTTAGATATTAAACCAGGACAGATATTACTTGGTAGTAATATTACCAACGAAAATTCTGTTACTGGTGGAGGAAATGTGATCTATACTCTCCAGGGAGCAAATAACGATACAAACAAACCCATGACAATTACATTTGACCATTTTGGGATGCTTGATTTGCAGGTAAAAACTCGTAATGAAGGACTAACTCAACAGCAAGATATAAAGCTAGGGGGAACAAAAGGATTAATTATCGCTTTGGCAATCCCCAGAGCTAATACCAACCAACCATCTAATACAAAAAGATGTGTTGCAGTTAGAACATTACTGGGTTCAATGCAAACAAATAAGGATAGTAATTGTGATTAGTAATCCACCTAGGAGATACATCGCTAAAATTCTGCCTGAGAACGGGTTTCGTAAACAAGCTGCAAGCACTCTTCAAAGTCATTGCCTTGCCAAGTTCCCGCAAATTGTAACAAATCTTCCGCTTTTGAACCTTTAAAAATCGGCGTTGCTTCCTTTGTTTCAGGTTTAGTTGTTCTCTCTTGTGACGGAGAGTGACTATTCTCATCGGTACGATTATCTTTTGGTAAGGAATCTAGAGGTGCTTCTTCTGACCTTGTTTTTGTCTTAATAAAACGTAAAAAGTCTAGCGTTTCCGCGAGGATAAGGTCTGTAGATGATTCAATTTCTTGGAGAAGTTATTCTTTAATATCCATAAAAAATTGCTCTACTCCTATCAGCCAATTGGTGATTAACAATACATTCGCCAAAAATATGAATGGTAAAAACTTTTTGCCATCAAGATTTTCAGCAAAAAAATCAGCTTGATTCTGTCGGGTTTTGACTCCAAAGTCATTATATCCCACATTCCGTAATTCAAGCTGTATCGCAGTAAATTACAGAATCATTCTGGGAGGTAAGTAAACAAAAGTATACAAATATTTTCAGGGAGTAGACATTCAAAAACAAACCTACGTGACAAAGCATAAAATGGCTCAATAAGTGATTAAATATCTGGAGTTTAACTAATTTTCCAAAAATCAGTAAATCAACTGAATTTAAATTCATAGTTAATAATCCAAAATAGACTCACTAGGCGCGAGATAGGCTCCATGATGAACACACAAATAGACTTCACCATCGCCATACCCACCTACAACGGAGCAACTCGCTTACCCGAATTGCTCACCCGTCTCCAAAACCAAATTCACACAGAAAATATCAACTGGGAAATAATTATTGTTGACAACAACAGTAATGATGACACAGCTAAAATAATCCAAAATTATCAAGCTAATTGGCCATATTCCTTTCCATTAAAATACATCTTTGAACCCAAACAAGGTGCTGGGTATGCTCGTAAACGGGCTGTTCAGGAAGCACGAGGTAAATATATCGGATTTTTAGATGATGATAATTACCCGGAATCTACATGGATAAAAAATGCCTATGAATTTGGGGAAAAGTATCCCCAAACGGGAGCTTTTGCTAGTCAAATTCATCCCCAATGGGAAGTGGAACCACCGGAAAATTTCCAACGAATAGCACCTTTTTTAGCGATTACGGAACGGGGTAATCAAGCATTATTATATTCTCCCAAATCGAAGTTACTTCCGCCATCGGCTGGTTTAGTTGTGCGTAGACAAGCTTGGCTAGAAAGTATACCAAAAAATTCGATTTTAAATGGTCGAATTGCGGGAAATACTCTCACCAGTGAGGATTTAGAAATGCTGGGGTATATGCAAAAGTCGGGGTGGGAAATTTGGTATAATCCGGCGATGGAAATTTATCATCAAATTCCGGCTTGGCGATTAACACGGGAGTATTTAATTCCTTTTTTTCGCGGTATTGGTTTAAGTCGCTATGTGACGCGGATGATAGATGTGAAAGTGATTTTGCGTCCATTGGTTTACATATTGTATGTAATCAATGATGTCCGCAAGATTCTCATACATTTGTGGAAGTATGGCTTGGTGATTAATACTGATTTAGTTGCGGCTTGTGAACTTCAGTTATATATTAGTAGTTTAATGAGTCCATTTTATTTGTGGAGTCATGGGTATTTTAAAAAATCATCAAGCTGATTTACTTGAACTGGAATGCTGTTAATGTAGCGTGACACATCATTGAATATTCTGGGAATACAAACTAAATTAATCAAACGTGAGTTCTATTAACCTCACCCCAACCCCTCTCCAATTTCAGAGAGGGGCAGATAAATCTTTAATTTGAAATTAGAAATTAATGCTTGAAAAAACTTTGTTCCCTTTGAATAGAGGTTCTTTGAATCTGTTTATGGTGAGCCATGCCGAACCATCGTCGCTAGCTCTCTTTGTAGGAGTACTCACGTTAAACTATCATGTTGGTATTAGTGACTAAAGCGTAACTACGAACCAACAAATTTAAGCTGACGAATTAGGGGTGGCTGATATTAATAATTTTCAGAGTTGCAATTATTAATTATTCGCTTTGATGGCATGAATTAGGGTGCATTAATTAACCAAATATTTGGACGCATTTACCAAATCACATTCATGTCAAAATATCATCATCAATCTAGCTCCAGTGGCTTTACGACTCTGGAGATATTAATCGTGCTGATTTTAGTAGGAATTCTCAGCGCGATCGCACTACCAACTTGGCTGAATTTCCTTGCTGTCCATCGTCTCAACACGGCTCAAAATCAAGTTTATCTAGCTCTACGTAAAGCCCAAAGTGAAGCGACTAAAAACAAACGCACTTGGCAAGTTAGTTTCCGCAGTGATACTAATGGAGTAGTATCCTGGGCTGTTCATCCTGCAAATCCGAATCAATTTATCCACCCAGATATCCGTAATCAGGAGGGACTTTGGCAACAGTTACCCGGTGATGTACGCATTGATGAAACCACTAACACCAAAGGGAATCGGGAAACTACTATTCCGAAAGGGACATCCGCTTCAGAATGGCGGATTTTATTTAACTATCAAGGTTGTCCTGTGTACGCAGTCAGTAATGAATGTATAAAAACCTCATTACGTACCCTCGGACAAATCACCCTCCATATCCCCCCATCTAGCCAAATTAAACGTTGTGTTTATGTATCAACAATTTTAGGAGCTTTAAGACAGGGAAGGGAACACACTAATGCTAATGATAGCGGAAAATATTGTTACTAGAACAAATTTTGCTGGCATCAATTTCAGATGAATAGGTGATTTAGAAATTCCGGTTAGACGCAATATGTGACATCTATACGTTTATAATTCGTTGTGCAATTTGATAACACGAGAAATTTTTAATCCCCATGATATTTCCTTCCCACCTAATCATTTTTACACGCTATCCTGAACCAGGCAGGACAAAAACCCGATTAATTCCCAAATTAGGTGCGGAAGGTGCAGCTAATTTACAACGGCAAATGACAGAACATACCCTTGAGCAAGTGCGTATCCTACAACAGCAAATATCTATCTCTGTGGAGATACGTTTTGCTGGAGGAAGTTTACAATTGATGCGCAACTGGTTAGGAGATGAATGGATTTATCACCCCCAAGATGGAGATGACCTAGGAGAAAAAATGGCGCGATCGCTAACAAATGTTTTTGCTCAAAATTGCCAAAAAGCTGTGATTATCGGTACTGACTGTCCCGACCTAGATGCAAATATTCTCGGTCATGCATTCCAATCCCTGGATAATTCTGATATCGTGATTGGTCCTGCTGAGGATGGTGGTTACTATCTAATCGGTTGCTGTCGTCTGTACCCAGAACTATTTGTTAACATAGCCTGGGGAACTGCTGATGTGCTTAGACAGACGTGTATCCAATGGGAAAAACTGAACTTAACCCCCACCTTACTCCCCTTTCTCAGCGATATCGACCGTCCTGAAGACTTATTCAATTTTGGATTTTAGATTTTGGATGTGAGATTACCCTTGGAGAAAGTCGCGCTACCTGCGTCTATGGATTTTAAATTCACAAGTAGGTCGGATGAAGGTGATTTTTCCCGTTGATGCGGTGAACTCATAGGGAGTATTCATATTGAATGAAAATTACTTATGTATAATATATTACTGTATTTTTTCTGAGGACACCAGAAAACCCAAGTGCTAGGTTGGGGTGGTTTGTAGGGCTTTTTATCGCTTTTTATTTCCGTATACCGTATTTCGCTATCAACTCACAGTTCCTTCGACTGCTGACTTTAGCCCCATTGTTTGCAAAAAACGGCAAAAGTGGCTATAAACAAGATTCAGTTTGTAAAGAAACTGCAAGGTTATTGGTATATCTTCCAGTAACTTTATGTATGGTAATTATTTTTGAGTGGACTGCAAAGTTAAAAAGTTATGGTTAATCGTTTTGCTGCAATCACTGCTTCCCGAACTCTCAAGGTTGCGGGATTGGTTTGTATTCTTTCTTTTTTCCTGGATTTTGTGATTTTGTTGTTTCCCTTTCAACCAACTGAACGGGGATGGCAAATTTCCCTTGCAACAGCTCTGGTAGATAGGGGAATTGTACCTCTTGTCGGTTTAGGCATGTTATTTGCCGCCTATTGGGCTGATAGTATGGTGGAGGATGACCGAAGCGGATTTGATTTGCGAATGCCGGCGATGGTAATATCCTGCGTACTAGGATTGATGTTTTTGTTAATTTTCCCCCTACATCTAAATAATGTTCGCCAAGCTAGCGCTCAAACAATAGAAGATATTGGTAAGCAAGCTGAACAGGAAGAAAATCAGTTGAATAGTCAACTGAATCAATTTTTGGGGAATGCGGAGTTAAAAGCAGCTCTCGAACAGCGTAAAGCCGCAGCCAAGAAAGAATTAACGGATATAATCAACAACGAAGCAGTATATAAACAACGCTTAGAAGATCCAAACGTACCTGCTCAAACTAAAGAATTATTAAAGAGATTTAAGCAAAATCCTGCCGAAATTGACAAGTTTCTTGACGAGCAAGCAAATCCTCAACTTCAAGCAGCTCAACAAAAACGTCAGATTCGCGAACAACGGGAAAGAAGAGAAAAAGCTGCTCAAGACCAAGCCTTTAAATCGGGACTGAGAATTGGTGTGAGCAGTTTATCATTAGCAATTGGTTACATCATTATCGGTTGGACGGGTTTACGCAGTATGGGTGTCGCTCAAGGTGGTGGTCGCAAAGCCACTGCACGCTAGATTTAGTGCAGAGGGTAGGGTGCATTTTGGTAAAGACGCGACATACATATCGCGTCTTTAAATATTTGGGATGAATGGGGGAAAGCCAAGGGATGGAAATTAACCCCAAATTTATATGAGTAAGTAGGTGTAAATATTTATTACTTGTTTATAGTAGCGCTTAAGCGCTACTACGAGCCAAATCGGTTAAAACTACTCCCTTCACGGACTGTTCCCTATTCCCTACCCTCGCGAAAAGACTTTTCCGCAGACCCTATTTAATCTAAAATCCAAAATCTAAAATCCAAAATTAAGATGATTTCTATTTATATTCTGACCTATAACGAAGAAATAGATATTGCCGCTTGTATTGAATCAGCAATGTTATCCGATGATGTGATTGTCGTCGATTCCTGTAGTCGCGATCGCACTGTGGAAATTGCGCGTAGT
Organism: uncultured Calothrix sp.; assembly: GCA_937973965.1. Lineage (GTDB taxonomy): Bacteria > Cyanobacteriota > Cyanobacteriia > Cyanobacteriales > Nostocaceae > NIES-3974. The sequence goes on from CALJJQ010000006.1 coordinate 28,915, forward strand.
TATCCGGTACGTGTAGTTGAACATGCTTTTGAAAGTCATGGGAAACAACGTACTTGGATGCTGGAAAATATTACCCCCAAATATAACTGGGTATATATTCTCGAAGCTGATGAGCGCATGACACCGGAATTATTTGCTGAGTGTGTCGAAAAATCCCAAACTGGTGAGCATATTGGTTATTATGTTGCCGAACGAGTCATGTTCATGAACCATTGGATTCGTCACAGCACCCAGTATCCCCGTTACCAATTACGTTTGTTTCAACACGGAAAAGTTTGGTTTACGGATTATGGACACACAGAACGGGAAGTTTGCGACGGTTCCACTGGATTTTTAACCCAAACTTACCCCCACTATACTAGTGGTAAGGGATTTAGTCGATGGATTGATAAACATAACCGCTATTCCAGTGATGAAGCAGTAGAAACTATTAAACAACTGGAATCGGGGAAAATTAATTGGGTCGATTTATTCTTTGGTAAAACCGAAATTGAACGTCGTCGAGCTTTGAAGGATTTATCTTTACGGATTCCCGGTCGTCCCCTGGTTCGGTTTATATATATGTACTTTTTCCTTGGTGGTTGGTTAGATGGACGCGCTGGATTTACCTGGTGTACCCTACAAGCATTTTACGAGTATTTGATTTTACTCAAAGTTTGGGAAATCAAAAATATGCCCCCTGTTTCAGTCCAAGTTCCTTCAACCCAGGTTGAATCAGCGATAACTAGCAACTAAAACCAGTTTCCAACCATCCTCGCTTGTAAATAGGGAATAGGGAGGGAGTGGAAATGAGCTATTTTCTGGTTTGGTTGTGTTCAAACAATCTGGGGGGTTGACTTGAAAGTGTAGACGCACAAGAGACAAAACAAGATGTCGGGAGTGGGAAAAACCACTTTCATCTCATGGAGAAGCAGCGCTAAACGCATCTACGGTTCTGGTGTCAGCATTACATGTAGGCTACTCCCTATTCCCCACTCCCTACTCCCTATTTTTTTTGATAGGGCGGAAATCCGCGATCGCAGCACGTGAAATATAACTTAATATAGTTTACATTAGTTCTCAGGGTGACTACCTCCCGACCCAATCTGGTAAAAAGCATGTCAGAATGCTAATTAGAGAGAAATTGATTATCCTAATTCCAGGTTCAGTTTCTCATTGTGTTCACAAAAATCCCACAATTTGCAACATTCATTCACAAAATGAGTGTAATGAAAGTAACATAAAAAACATCAGGTAGTCGTGGATTGATTTGGGCCAAGTGATGCTGCAACAAGTATTTTTGAGCCAAAATTCAACCTCCATAGAACCTGTTGATATTTAATTTATACGGGTAAGCCTAGTACTCGACTGCACCAAAAATGTCAGGTTAAGGTCAGCAAGGGGAGCGGGGAGGAAAATACCCTCAATTCTCCCACTCACACCACTTTCGTTTCCTTGATAGGCTACTGGATAAGTAGAGTTTCCATGATTTAGGGGTTTGAAGATGAAGGAAATATGCTCATCTTAAGAGAGAAAACAACTTCAAGAATAGGATAAATTTCCAAAATCAGACATTGAGTTGAGGTGTAAGTGACCATTTGGATTTAAGCTGTGCTGATATTACTGTTTTTAGACTGGCAACTTATGTGAGTTAATCAAATCGGTTGACATGAAAATCAATCTGAGAAATTCCACTAACCAAAATAAGGAGAATCGGGGGTTGGGAATCGAACGTTGGAAGCAGGATTTAAAAAATGATTTAATCGCTGGATTGTTGGTAGTGATTCCCTTAGCGACAACAATCTGGCTCACAATCACCATTGCCAATTGGGTGATTGACTTTTTGACGCGGATTCCCAAACAACTCAATCCCTTTGAAGGGCTGAATCCAGTATTAGTTAACTTACTGAATTTAACAGTTGGATTTGCTGTACCTTTAGTCAGTATTTTGACAATTGGGTTAATGGCCCGTAACATTGCTGGTAGATGGTTATTAGAATTGGGAGAACGTCTACTCCAAGCCATTCCCCTGGCTGGACAAGTATATAAAACCCTCAAACAACTATTAGAAACCCTGCTAAAAGATACCAATGGTAAATTTCGGCGAGTGATTTTAGTCGAATACCCACGTCGGGGAATTTGGGCGATCGCCTTTGTGACTGGTGTAATTAGTGCTGATATCCAGGCACAGATGCCACGACCAATGTTGAGTATATTTGTACCCTCAACCCCGAATCCAACAACAGGCTGGTATGCAGTGGTTCCGGAAGATGAAGTGATCAATCTTTCTATCTCGATTGAAGAAGCTTTCAAAATTGTCATCTCCGGTGGTATCGTTGCCCCAAATACAGTACTTCCACCCATCTCTTTAGCGAAAGAACGTAAAATTGAAATCCCATCCCTGGAATCCAAAAGACAGGTAATGCAACTCGAAGACAGTTAAATTTAAAATAATCAGCAGGCAAATCAACCCAAACTAGCACCAATCGAATTATTATAAGTTGTCTGCCTTCGTACATGCTTAGACTTGCTCAACCGTCGTCGGGGTCTAGCGACGACAAAAAAGGTAAGTTGATACTTAAGTTAAGTGCGATTTTGCCGACATCTATAAATTAATTCTGCCCTAACATTATGCAACCGCGTATCCCTCGTCAAATAGCCCGCGAATTGGCCCTGCTAAGTCTCAGTCAATTACCAGCCAACCCCAAAAAACTGACCGAGCAACAACTTCCCAAGTTGGTTTTAGCCGCAGTTCGCACCTTGACATCAGAAGTTCAAGAAACCCTGAATAGCGCCTCTGCGGAACTACAACGCAGTCATGACAGGGTGTTAAGTAGCGAAACCCGTGCATCGGATCTAAATACAGCCAGAACGATGCTCAAGGAAGCTATTTCGTTTACGCAAACAGCAATTAATCAATTAGGAGCAGCAGTTGAATTCCCGGAACTGATCCAACTTGCCAACCAAGACCGAGAAGTGGCAAAGTATGCCCTAGAGATTGTCCAAACAGTCAGCGCCAATCAAAATGCCATCGATGCAGCGATTGGTTCTGCCTTAGTGGATTGGCAAGTAACACGTTTAGCACAAATTGATCGGGATATTTTGCGCATTGCCGTGGCAGAAATGGACTTTCTCAATGTTCCTGACCGAATTGCCATCAATGAAGCGGTAGAATTAGCTAAACGTTATAGCGAGGAAGAGGGACACAGGTTTATTAACGGTGTATTACGACGCGTTACCGAACAGAAGAAGGCTGTTTAGTTGTAAATTAATTTTCAGGAATGGGAAACCGCAGGATTTTAGATTTTGGATTTATGTAAAAATAAGTGGTGCGGGTTGTAAAGCCAAATACAGGCAAGATGCCTGTTCCACTTGATCAGTAATTATTTTGCAAAGTTCTAAAAAAGGCGGGTATGAATTACGGGGGAAACTAGCTACTGGAAGAAAATTAGCTCCTACCGATCTATGGATTTTGGATTAACCTCGTAGATAAGTAGTAGTGCAAAATTAATTTGACATTCCAAAACGCTGAAATCCTAAGAGAATTGCAACTCTTTGAGAAAGCCTCGCCAACCTTCTAAGTCCTGTGGACATACTAGGTGTTTACGAAGTATAGCGAAGCTAATGCTGTGGACAATATATATTTAATTTTGGGTATTGCTGAATTTGGGTATGAATTATGATTATTTACATTTTGTATTGAAACCACAATTGTCGCAGAGAGGTAGGGATGCTACATCTCTACACAACGTCAAATCTTCAATTCATATGTGTATTCAGCAACGCCTAATTTTCCATCAGCATTGAGATCTGTTTGCTCCATACCATACCTGCAAAAAAATGCAACCAGCACCTTTACTTTGACACCACCAAATACGAAAGACCCTTAGCTATACCCTCCGGAATCCTCCGACTGTATTTTTTTCTTCCCTACTCCCCTGGAGACGACCCACCGTTTATCAATTCTTCCCCACTCCCTTGGAGACGACCCGGTGGGTCGTCTCTACTCCCCACTCCCTACTCCCTCTGTATTCCAAGTTAGTAAACGATATATCTAGGTGTAATGGTTTTTAATTGGTTCCGTCGTCAGCATGACGACCCTACTCCACAAACACAAACCCCTGATAAGCAGGAAACGGATACATCGGTATCTGAACCAGTGGAAACGTCAGAAAGTAATGAATCTTCAGCTAATTCAGCACCTGATGTTGCCAGTGATATGTTAGCTTTTGCCAAAGCTGCCTATAAAAACATTCAGCAAAAGCAAGCAGTGACAAATCCGGAAACATCCACTGCTACAGCCTCAGAGGTTGGGGAGGTGAAGACAGATGGCGAGGATTTGCCAAAAGATGCATCGGAAGTTGAACAAGCACCGGAGGTAAGTGTCACTGCAACTGGGGCAGATATTGCCTCAGAAACAGTTAGGGAAAATGCATCTGTCGATGGGGTGATAAATGTAGAAAAAGTTGACGAAGATGCAAGCACTACCCTGAATAGGGATACAGTAGAGCCAGAGGTAAAACCAACACCGTCGTTTTTAGAACGGGCGGCGGCGGAAAGGGAAGCAAAACAGGAACGTTTGATGGCGACAGCTATCTCCGACGAATCGCCGATTGCCAACCCAACAGAAAATGCGATCGCAACTCCAGATGCTGCTCAAGAACGGGACAGCGTATCCACAGCAGAATCAGAAGAATTAAGTTTTGATGAGGGGTTTATTTGGTCGGCAGAGGTTTTAGCAGCCCAGGGTCGAAAAGCAGAAGATATTTCCCTGGATGAAATTACCTGGTTGAAAAAATTACGTCAGGGACTAGATAAAACCCGTCGTAGCGTTGTTAACCAACTCAAAGCCATTGTTGGCCAAGGACCCCTCAACCAAGCAGCTGTCGGGGAAATTGAAGCTTTACTACTACAGGCTGATGTGGGAATTGACGCAACTGAATATATTATTGAAACCTTACAAAATCGTCTGCGGGAAGAAGCCCTTCCTCCCGATGCCGCGATCGCTTATTTAAAAGAAATTCTCCGAGGGATGTTAGATGCGCCTTTACAAAAATCAGCAAAACCCGTATTTGCCCCCGATAAGGATTGTTTAAATATTTGGTTGATGACCGGAGTGAATGGGGCTGGAAAAACCACAACTATTGGTAAACTTGCCCACCTAGCCCAAAAATCCGGTTATAGATGCTTGATTGGTGCAGCCGATACCTTCCGAGCAGCTGCGGTAGAACAAGTCAAAGTCTGGGGAAGTCGTAGCGGAGTTGAAGTAATTGCCAACCCTGGTAAAAACACTGACCCAGCCGCCGTTGTTTTCGATGCGATCGCAGCTGCCCAATCCCGTCAAACTGAGCTTTTGTTAGTTGATACCGCCGGACGACTACAAAACAAAAAGAATTTGATGGAAGAACTCAGTAAAATCCGCCGCATCATCGATAAGAAAGCACCCGATGCCAAAATTGAATCCCTATTGGTTTTAGATGCCACCCTGGGACAAAATGGTCTACGACAAGCAGAGGTATTTTCCCAAGCAGCCCAATTAAGCGGTGTTGTCCTAACTAAACTTGATAGTACAGCGAAGGGAGGTGTAGCTTTGGCCGTAGTCAAACAGTTAGGATTACCGATTCGCTTTATTGGCGCTGGCGAAGGCATCGAAGATTTACGCCCCTTTTCTAGCTATGAATTCGTTGAAGCCCTACTAAATGGCTAGAAACCGATTTGGGGGCAACCAGAAATTTTCAGGGGGTACGGAGAGACGCGATATATCGCGTCTGTACTAGGGAGTCGGGAGTGGGGAAAAACCACTTTTGCACCTTCTGATGTCAACATTACATGTCGGCTACTCCCGATTTCCGAACCAGTCCCCATGTCATTTGGACACTACCCAACAAGAAAACTACTCATTATTTCCACTCCCTGATTTGAAAGGGATGAGGAAAAAACACTTTATATTACTTCATATTACTTCTGGTGCCAGAATTACCTATGGGCTACTCCCTACTCCCTATTCCCCACTCCCTACTCACTCTGTTTACAAGCCAGACACGGTTACAAATACCCTAATTCTAAGTTTTCGTCTGGATTTGATGTTTTTCTTTTTAAGGCGAATAAAATTTGATTGCATTCAGGGGACACCTAGTGTATGTTTTACCAATATCAATGTTTGTTTTCATCCTGTACCATTAAGCATAAATAAAAAGGAGAGGTAGGAATATCTGGGTGAGGATGCAGGTCGCAATTGCTGTCCCAGAAATCACCTAATTTATCAAGTCAATGAAAAATAGGATTCGTTTAATATCCAAATAAAATTTAGTTACTCCAGCAACATATAGCAATTTTTGCAAATACGTTTCATATTCATTCATACCTATTGCTAGTGGAAAATACTTGGGGAGGATAAGGTCAAATAATTTTGGAGCTTGTAGAAAATGGCTTTAAACTTGACTCTAAAGCACAAACTTTCCACAACTTATTTGGGTTTTGCCCAGTACAATCTTTACAAGCTGGTTCAATTCATTATTAAGAATAGGAACGGAAAAATGAAATACTTGTAAATTTTTCGGGTTACGTCTTTATACCCTTGCAAAAATCACATCTTTTGCTCGAATATGGTCTAGCAATATTTAACCGCATTTAGTTGACTGAAACCAAAATCTGCATATTGAAACTGAACAAATAATTCTGTGCCTCAACCACCTTCCCGACCAACAGACACAAATCATGGTGCAACAACAGCCGATGTCACCCCAGTTGTTGCACTCAAAGAGCTTGTGGCACGTCTGCACCGTGAACAGAACAAAATCCAAGATTTACTCAGCTCTTTGGGTTTTGCTTTAAGGAGTTTCAACAACCTAAATCAATTTTTGGAACTCATTCCTTTAATGGCAACACGAGTGACAGATGCAGATGGAAGTGCCCTTTTTCTCTACAAATCCAATGGACAGGTACGCCTGGAACAGTTACATTGGCAAGACAGTCGCCAGCGCAAGAATATTCGTAAAGCTTTAGAGACGGCAACCAACCAAATCACCCAAATACCCACCATCACACCCTCGACTACAACTGTGACTACGAGTATTTTGGATGAGTATATGCACCATCATCTCGGTCCAGGAATGCAAATTTTTGGGACTGCCATACTAGTTAAACATAATGAAAGAGGTTGGTTATACGTCCTTAGTCGTGACCCAGAATATACCTGGACAGAAACCCGACAAAAATTAGTTCGCCTAGTGGCAGACCAAACAGCCGTTGCGATTGAAAACGATGAACTGGGGGTAGAACTACGTAAAAAAGAACGTCTCGATCAAGAATTGGAAATTGGGGCGGAAATTCAACGTCGCTTATTGCCTCGTCAATGTCCGACTATTCCGGGTATTCGTATTGCTGCTACCTGTAAACCAGCTAATCGGGTTGGTGGAGATTATTACGATTTTATTCCCACTAACCACAATCAAATTCAGCCTCACGCCAAAGACAACGCTGCTGCTGCAAATGACCCGTGGGGTTTGGTAATTGGTGATGTCATGGGTAAGGGTGTCCCTGCTGGTTTAATTATGACTATGATGCGAGGGATGTTACGGGGAGAGGTGTTACATGGCCATCAGCCTCGGCGAATTTTACAAAACTTAAATAGAGTTATGTATGCCGATCTGGAAAATTCCAATCGGTTCATTACCCTTTTTTATTCTGAGTATGACCCGAAAACGAGGATTTTGTCTTTTAGTAATGCAGCTCATAATCCTCCCCTTTGGTGGCACGCAGCAACACAGACTGTGACGAGACTAGATACTTTGGGAATGTTGATTGGTCTAGATGCTAACAGTCAATATGAAGACGCACAGGTACAGTTAGAATCGGGTGACGTGGTGATGTACTATACCGATGGGTTGACGGATGCGGCTTCTGCGGATGGTAGTCATCGGTTTGATGAAGAAAACTTAATTAAGGCTTTTTGCGAATCATGTCCAATCTATGATGACCCCCAGGATATTGTCGAATATTTGTTTGAAAAGGTGCGTCAATTTATTGGTTCGGATAAAAATAACACTGATGATATGACTTTGGTGGTGTTAAAAGTTACTTGATTTTTTGTTTATCAGTTTTTGGGAGAAGGTTATAACGACAAAATATACCTTTTGTGCCTGTTCCCTGTCTTCAATAAGTGGTTAATCAGGTATTTATTGACACTTGACGAACATCCTCTAACGAGGAAACCCGAACTCAGGTTAAATAGGGAACAGTAGTAAGAACCATTTTCTTGTTTGGCTTTATCCAAACGACATAGAGGACTGATTGGCACTGGGTTTAGAAATAGGTAGGTAAGGAAAAGTTAATTACAGGGTTTGACTTCGGTACGGTTGTTGGCGTACATATAGGTACATTGGCGTTGGGAACCAGCCCAGATTATTTGCCACATTGGGGGCGAATTTACCAGTAGGGTTCGCCCAAAACTTGTCATTTCAACTCGATATTTAATCGCTTTTTGTAGTTTATCAACTTTTTGAGTCTGGGTAATCGTAACTAGGGCGAGGTCTGGTTCTGGGTAATCAACTTCGATTTGGCGCTGGCCTTTTCTGGCTTCAATCTCATCAAACACATCTAGGGCTAATGCCTTAGGGTCTGTTCCTTGGCGAACAGCATCAATTTCGTCTATGGGGATGATTTTATACTTTTTCCTTTCCGCTTCAACAGTTAGGTTGGTACGGGGATTGCTAACGGGAAAAAATTGGTTTTGATTAGGGTGTTTAGTAGCCACGGAAGTGGATTGTTCACGTTGCCAAATATAAATTGCGGTTGCCACCGTAGCCAAGGTGGTGAGTATTAAACAGAAAAGTAATTTGAACTTTGCCGACATAATAAAAAACGTTGGAAAGGACGTTTATGAATGGTTATGGGCAATTAAGATTGAATTTTTCGACTAGATGTTCTCAATCCTCTCATCCTGGATGTACTCAGCTTTTTTTTATTCACTTACCAGAAATGTAGATAATGTCTGTCAATATCAAAACCGTGAATATATCATGATTAAAGCCTCAAAGGTTGACAGAACTTGAGTTTGCACTTTGACAAGCTTAGTTTCCGTCCCGGGTCGAATACTGGTTGCTTGACCATCCTTCGACAGGTTAAATACAAGATATTCACTACAATTAGGTTGACAAACTACTGGGACTTACCACTGACGAGGTGGAAATCGGGTTTTGCGATCGCTTCCCGATACTGGGTAAACGCGAAGCTCAGGGGTAAAGCCACATCGCGATTTTCCGAAGTTACTGATGCTCCTATCTGTGTCCTAATCCCAACACAAATAGATTCACCAGAGTCCTGTTGAAAACAATCTCCTAGTGATCAATATCAGTCTTAAGCCAAGACTTTCAGACACTTTTCCTCACACACACTGAGTATAGATCCTTATTGTCCAAGTCGTCATGGGCAATACATACTAATAGACATTTTGGGCGTAAAATAGTTCCTCCCGTTAGCAAAAGCAAGCTACAATTCGATTTGGCATCACTCTGCCGTAGTCCATCAAATTATCGATTCAATAAACTGCCAATTATGAGCATTAACGAAGTATTCATGCCCGCACTGAGTTCCACCATGACGGAGGGGAAAATTGTCCAGTGGCTCAAATCACCAGGGGATAAGGTGGAAAAGGGCGAAACAGTGGTGGTTGTGGAGTCTGATAAGGCCGATATGGATGTGGAATCCTTCTATGAGGGGTATTTGGCTCATATTATAGTGCCTGCGGGTGAGATGGCTCCTGTCGGTGCAGCGATCGCTCTCTTAGCGGAGACGGAAGCGGAAATTGAAAATGCGATCGCTCAAGCTCAAAGTTTGGCAAGTACAACCTCGACCTCAGTACCTGCATCCAGTCAGGAGGTGACACCTGAACCCGTATCCACATCTGTCTCAACTTCTGTCAATGGTGCAACTCAGCGTAGTGGTCGGACTGTGGCTTCTCCCCGCGCTCGTAAATTAGCCAAGGAGTTAAAGGTTGATTTAAACAGTTTGATTGGTAGTGGTCCCTATGGCAGAATTGTGGCGGAAGATGTGGAAGCCGCAGTCGGAAAGGTAAGTACACCGACAACTGGAACGACTCCGGTTGTACCTGTCACACCCACTGTACCGAAAACTACACCTACTCCCACACCCGTAGCTGTTACTCCCGGAACCACCACCCCATTTACAACCCTACAAAATGCCGTGATTCGGGGAATGAATGCCAGTTTAAGTGTCCCCGTGTTCCGAGTTGCTTACACCATCACCACCGATGGTTTGGATCAACTTTATAAACAACTGAAATCTAAGGGTGTCACCATGACCGCTTTGATTGCCAAAGCGGTAGCGGTAACTTTACAAAAACACCCCCTATTGAATGCAAGTTATTCTGACCAAGGTATTGTGTATCCGTCAGCCATTAACATTGCTGTAGCGGTGGCAATGGATGATGGTGGGTTAATTACCCCGGTGTTGAAAAATGCCGATCAAATCGATATTTATAGCCTATCGCGGGAATGGAAGTCTTTAGTGGAAAGAGCCAGAGCAAAACAACTGCAACCGGATGAGTATTCCACAGGAACGTTTACAGTGTCGAATTTAGGTATGTTCGGTGTGGATTCCTTTGATGCAATTTTACCACCCGGTCAAGGCTCTATTTTAGCGATTGGTGCATCCCGTCCCCTGGTGGTTGCTACTAGTGATGGGATGTTCGGTGTGAAGCAGCAAATGCAGGTAAATATTACTTGCGACCACCGTATTATCTATGGCGCTCATGCGGCTGCCTTTTTACAGGATTTGGCAAAATTAATCGAAACGAATGCCCAATCTTTGACAATGTAGGGTTGACAATGTAGGGATGGACGACCCGACGGGTCGTCTCTACCCAAATATTGATCAACAGTTTCCCATTTACCGAGGCTGTGATGTATGATTGGGCATTAATCACAATCAACATACTCACAAACTTGTAGATATCGGTGCATTATGACTTGGTGGCAACGATTCAAAAAAAACCCATTGGCCAAATTAGGGGCGATGATTCTGCTGATTTTCTATTTAACCGCGATCGCAGCTGATTTTGTTGCCCCCTATGACCCCTATGTTTCCCAGGTCAATGGTTCGTTGTTACCTCCAACACAAATACATTGGTTTAACGAATCGGGACAGTTAACCGCGCCCTTTGTTTATCCTACCACCCAAGGTAAAACAGATTTGGAAACGGGCGATCGCCAGATGATTGTGGACAAAACTAAACCTTCACCAATTCGTTTGTTTACCTCTGGACATCAGTATAATTTGTTTCGTCTCAGTTTACCTTTACCACCAAAATGGGAGGAGGTGGAGGTATTTTCCGGTATTCCCATGACTCTACATTTATTTGGTGCTGATGGAGAGGGGAAAATTAATCTCCTGGGTACGGATGACCAAGGACGTGACCAATTTAGCCGTTTACTACATGGGGCACGGATTAGTTTATTTATTGGTATTGTCGGTGTGGCGATTTCTTTCCCCATTGGTCTGTTTATTGGCGGTATCTCCGGTTATTTTGCTGGGTGGACAGATAGCATCATTATGCGTCTGGTGGAAGTGATTATGACAATTCCCAGTATTTACTTGTTAATCGCCTTGGCAGCCGTTTTACCAGCAAATTTAACCAGTGCCCAGCGTTTTCTCCTGATTATTGTCATTACTTCCCTGATTCGCTGGGCTGGATTGGCTAGGGTAATTCGCGGACAGGTCTTGTCAATTAAGGAACGGGAATACATCCAAGCCGCGCGAGCAATGGGTGGTAATTCTTTTTACATTATTCTCCGCCATGTTTTGCCACAAACGGCAACCTATATTATCATTGCTGCGACCCTCTCCATTCCCGGATTTATCGAAGCAGAAGCGGTTTTAAGTTTGATTGGCTTGGGTATTCAACAACCTGATCCTTCCTGGGGAAATATGTTATCCCTCGCGAGTAATGCATCGATTTTGGTTTTACAACCTTGGTTAATTTGGCCACCAGCAATTTTAATTATTGTCACCGTACTGGCATTTAATATTCTGGGGGATGGTTTACGTGACGCTCTTGACCCTCGTAGTGTTCAACGGTAAATCACTGAAAATTTCATCACATTTTTACAGCTTTGTCATACATGCTTCATACAGAATCAGTATAATTGACTATAAGCAAACATGCAGTTTGCTCCTCACACCATACCAAGCTCTCTTGTTGTCGGATACAAGGGAGCTTTTTTATTGGTTTTATTGGTTGTGAAGACGACATTATTGTTTTTCTCAAAAAATTATGATCGATGGCGATCAAGTTAGTTCAATCAATTCAGCTGAAACTCACATAAATTGTATAGTGTATAACTACTTGATTGACCTATTGATGAATAACGGTTGATAGTTAACAGTTATACGCAAGCAAAGTTAAGGATAATTTTAGCGAGTACTCATATCGCTTGGACACAATCAAACAATAAAGTAGTTCATATATACTTAGCCGACAAATGCGACATATCGCGTCTCTCCCCACTCCCTCTGCATCAAGCGAGTAAATAAAAATCAAAGTTACTAAACTTACTTATGAATAGAAATCTCCAAAACATGCTGATGGTAGTTGTTTTTGTGTTTGCGATCGCATTTTTTGCACCAATCACAGAATTCCCATCAGCCAAAGCGATCGCGTTTACACAACCAATCGATAGCCTTGTTCACAGCAATCAAGATCGATTAACTCCCCTAGCACGTCAAGAGTTACAAGCGGTTCGTCAACGCCGTAACCGCGATATAATTGAGGTTCTTGACCAAAGCCAAAGAGCGGAACTCGATTACTACGTGCGTTCGGGAGAAAAAATAGAATCTGCGGTGACAAAGTTGAGTTTAGACCGGGATCAATGGGATACAATTCAAGCTATTGTTGAACTAAGTCGATTAAAAACGAAGGCAATACTCGCTCGACATGGGATGCTTTGATTTCGGAGACAGGATACTCTGTAAACAAAAATCCAAAATTTAAAGTCCCAAATCTCAAATCGAATAATTTTTCCAGTCAACGGTTAACTGTTAACCGTTAACTGATGACTAAATTACCAATTTTCAAACATTTAACGGAGTGCGATTATCTACTGGTTGATAATATTCCACTGATTGATTCACAGGATTTTTCACCCCTACATCCATTCCCGTAATCAATCTTGCTCCCCGTCTACGGGTGAAGTAGTTCCACAACCATTGCAGCATCACAACTAGTTTATTCTCAAATCCTATCAGGAAATAGATATGGACGAATAACCAAAATAACCAAGCTACAGCACCCGTCAGTTTCGCAAAGCCTAAATCCACCACTGCTGCATGTTGACCAATCACAGCCAAACTACCATAATCCCGATATTTAAACTGGGGTAAAGGTTTATGATTCAATTTCGCTTTGATTAAGGATGCCACAAATTGCCCTTCCTGCATCGCTACGGGTGCAACACCTGGTAACGGTTTCCCTGTTTGATGGGCATAATGGGCCAAATCTCCAATTACAAATAAATTGGGATAGCCAGGAATACTTAAATCTGCTTCCACAACCACCCGTCCTGCGCGATCGCATTCTGCTGGGGTGCGTTCGCAAATAATTTTTCCTAAAGGAGAAGCTTTCACCCCTGCTGCCCATAATACCGTTTTGGCATGGATGGTTTCCGTTTCTTCCCCAGATTTGATCGTGACGATATCATTGTCAATATTTGTCACCAACGTATTTGTCCGGACTGTGACACCTAATTTTGTTAATGCTGCTTCCGCTTCCTGGGATAACTGGGGTGCAAAGGGTGGTAATACCCGATCCAACCCTTCCAATAATAAAACCTGTGCTTCCCCAGTATCAATATTCCGAAAATCCTTCCTCATCGTCTGGTAAGCAATTTCCGCGATCGCACCTGCTAATTCGACTCCGGTTGGTCCCCCACCCACAATCACAAAAGTTAATAAAGCTTGACGTTTTGCTGGATCAGTCTCCTTTTCTGCGGCTTCAAAGGCAGAAAAAATTTGTCTTCGCATGGCGATCGCATCTTCAACCGTCTTTAAACCCGGTGCAGATTTTTCCCACTCATCCTGACCAAAATAGGAATGCTTCGCTCCTGTCGCCAAAATTAGGGTATCGTAGGCAATTACCTCTTCCCCCATAAACACCTTTTGACCATCCGGATCAATATCACTCACCTCTCCTAAAAACACCCGCGTATTTTGACTTTCACTCAAAACCGACCGCAAAGGAGAAGATATATCCGCAGGTGAAACCGTTCCCGTCGCTACTTGATACAACAAAGGTTGAAACAAGTGAAAATTACGCTTATCAATCAGGGTGACACTGACATTCTTGACTTTACCTAATGCCTTTGCTGCATACAACCCACCAAACCCACCCCCAACAATCACAACCTGATGGGGTGGCTGACACTTAACTCCATTTACCATAAAAGGGACATCCTTTTGTTGACATATCTGTCACTATTCTTAACAAATATTTATCAAATCGTCGTAAGAGTTTTTGTTGAGTTTGCACATGTAAATTTTTTGTAAAGTTAGGAGCTTTACATTTAGATCTGTGAAAAAGCAAAATTCTTTCCTTCTCTACTACCCCTCTTGACCTTCACCCGTCATTTCTGGGTTGATCTCCTGTATCCTATATCCTGTATCCTGTATTCCCCAATCAATCCATGACTAATCAAGACACCCAAGATACTATTTTTGGCAAAATCATCCGTCGCGAAATACCCGCAGATATTGTCTATGAGGACGACCAAACCTTGGCATTTCGCGATGTTAACCCCCAAGCACCCACCCATATCTTAGTTATTCCCAAAAAACCCATCCCCAAACTTGCCGATGCTCAAGCAGATGATACTCAATTATTAGGGCATTTGTTACAAACCGTGAGAAAAATCGCCGAGCAAGAACAACTTACCAATGGATATCGAGTTGTGATTAATACTGGTAACGATGGCGGTCAAACAGTTTACCATCTTCACATCCATCTTCTTGGTGGACGAGCTTTTGCATGGCCTCCCGGTTGATTCTTGACTTGACAAGGAGTAGGCAAAACAACTTTCATCCCTTCTGACGTAAACCGACACGATGGCTACTCCCTACTCCCCACTCCCGATTTACAAGCAAGACAAGGCAAGATTCCACCATGTTAAGTTACCATCAAAGAGTAAGTGGTAATAACAGCAAGTAGTATTTGTACCTATGCACTTGTCACTGTTGTTGCTTATGGTTTATCCTCGAAACCAATGGTATCGCGATAGGTGGTGCTATGCCCAACCGTGACTTTCCCGACAATGAAGACCGCAAATTAGAAAAAGCCCTGACGAACAAAATTATCGATAGATATTTCGGAAGTTCGGAAAGTTGGCTGCGGGCGATTTTGCGGATGTGTTACTTTTCCCTAGGATATGTTGATGGCCAATTGGTGTTTGTCGTCGAATGTCCGAATCAGGCTGTGGCTAAACGTCTAAGTCGCAAGACCTATCCATTTCGGGGAGTTGTATACTATTTGACAGATGACTTTAGTGCTGGAGGGCGATCGCTGTTTTGTTATTGGGATGAAAAACAGGCGATTTGGAATTGTTTTGACACCCGGACTAATTCCTGGCAATCCTTGAGCAGTCTCACCTCTACCACCGCAAACACGGAGTAGATGAATCAAGTATTGTCAAATCCAAAATCCAAAATCCTATCAGCGTCTTCGGCAAACAATACCCCCCAGGAACGCACCGAAAATGATTCCCGTCCATAAACCCGTCGTACTACCTTGCCACATGGCTGCGGGAGTTGTGGTCATATGGCATAATTGCTGCCATCCCCAACCTTTGGTAGTACATTTTTGGTTGTGGAGATGGGTGCTGAGTTGTCCACCGAAATAGGCAGATGACACACCAAAAACTAAAGCGATGGTAGTGCAGATGAAAGTGCCATAGGTGGGAGGCTTTGGGTTGCGCGTATCACGGGACATGGTTTTTTGGGGAATGTAGAATACAGGAGACAGAATATTAAATCCATCCTCGCAGACGATAGATAACCATACCGATATATTCTTTCATAGCGTTGGTAAACATGTGAATATATTTAGCATCTGGTAACAAACTTAATATGGCAGCTTTGGGGGTAGCGGTTATTTCTGTGAGTTCGCTGTCGCTGACGAGGAAATCAGTAGGTGCAGGGATGACATCCATCCCTTGACGTTGGAAAATTAGGAAAGAACGGGGCATATGGGTGGCGGAAGTAATTAATAGCACCTTTTTGAGGTTTTCCCTTTCCAGGATGGGTTTGACAAATTTCGCATTTTCGTAGGTATTGAGGGAATTGGGTTCCAAAATCAAAGCACTGCGGGGGATACCAATAGAGGTCAAAATAGTAGCCATATCTTCCGCTTCCGCATTCCCGCTACCTGACCATTCCACCCTACCACCACTGAGAACGATTATAGGTGCTTTTTTTTGTCGATATAACTGGGCTGCATAAATGACGCGATCGCCTGCTTCACTCAGGTCAACACTGGGACGGGGAGGGGAGGGTGTACGGGTTGCACCACCAAGGACGACGATTGCGTCTGCGGTTGGTAATTCACCGACGGGGATATGTTGACTTTCAAGCGATCGCACTAAATAATTGGCAACGAAGGCATTACTACTAATAAGTAAAGTCCCCAGAGCCAAAGCCATGCAAATAGCAGCGATACGTGGACGTTTCCAGACTGTGGTCAATCCTACCACCAGCAGCATCGAACTTAAGCCGAGGGGGTAGATAAATAGGGGGAGTAATTTGGAAAGATAGAGGAACATTCATTCCCAGAATTTTAACCGATTAAAACCTTGATAACGAGGACGACGCGATCGCTGAATGGGACGACGGAATCGACGTTGAGCAATGGTGGAGGAGGGGAAGGTCTGATCGGATTCAATTAATTCCTTGGGTAAATCAGTTTGACTGCTTTCTTTGCTTCCCCACCAAGCGATAATTAATCCACCACCTAATCCTCCTAATCCCCCCAAGAGGATGCTCATGGGAGCTTGATAGCCCAAAATAGTAAATCCCACCAGGAAGAATAGCCAGTACTTTAAACCAGCTTCTACACCGTCTGAAGATGCAACATTTTCCGGTTGGTTGGGACCAGTTTTATTGGCTTCGGTAATCCAGCCAACAATAAAACCAGCTAATATCCCGACAAATAGACTGACCTCTAATTTTTGCCCCATCATCAGCAAAATCAAGGTCAAGAAGATACCAAAAATCAACTGCACCGAAAAATTTGGTGGTACTTTCCAGAGGTTATTTCCGTTTTTATCGTCTGAAGCCATAAGTCTAGAGGTTGATTCGGTTAATTAAATAAGAGGATAATCCAAAATCCGTAGACCCATAACCTGGGTTTCTTTCTCACAAGTCCCTCACTTTCAGGGAGTAGGGGTAGTGGGAAAATCAACTCGTTCATTCAACGCCTATAGGGATACGAATGAGAAATATGAAAATATAGTGTTTGGTCTACGATGATGCTGCACATATCCGTAAGCATAATCCAAAATTTCAAATCTAAAATCCCCAATCTAACAACTGTGGCGCGATCGCGGAAGTGGTGTCTAAAGTCTTGACATAGTTTTTCTCTTCCTCTGTAAATGGCTCGGCTGCTGCTAACTGGGATGTTAACAGGTCTGCTGTGGCATCGGCAATATCACCAGTACGCGCTTCTAAACGACTTCTAAGGACACTTTCCGGTGCAACACATTCAATGATTTGCACGGGAATTTGGGCATTTATGGCTGGTTGCAGTACATTTTGCCGTAATTCCACCCGGTCGAATTTGGCATCTAGAATCACTGTCCAACCTTGCTGGGCTAACAAAATTCCTAGTTCTGATAACCGACCATAGGTTCTAGCAGTCATTTCTGGTGTATAAATTTCATCTCCACCCCGTTCTAATAACCCAATTCCCGCTAAATGCTTACGCACCGCATCGGAACGAATTAAAATCGCCCCTGAATGTTGGGAAATATACTTAGCTGTAGTGCTTTTCCCGGAACCTGATACCCCCGACATCAGGAAAATTTTCCCCTGGTGGGTTTGGGTATATTTCCAAGCTTGACGATAATAGGCTGCTGCTGTTGCGGCTGCTTGTTGTTTGGCTGCTGGGGAAATTGCGGGGTCATCTAGTAAAAAAGATGTCACCTTAGCTCGAACGTAGGCTTGACGACTCAAATACAGTGGCAATACCTGCAATCCTTCCCAATCACCAGTTTGCTCCAAATAGGTATTTAAAAAGATATTGGCCAAATCTGGTCTGTGTCGAGCTTGTAAATCCATCACCGCAAAGGCAACATCGTACATCACATCCACAAACCGAAACGGTTCATTAAATTCTATACAATCAAATAGCAAAATTTGCCCTTGCCAACAGCAGATATTTCCCATGTGCAAATCCCCGTGACACTCACGAATGAAGTTATTTGCACAACGTTGGTTAAATAACTCGACTTTGGTGGCAAAAAAATGATCTGTATAGGCTTTGGTTTGTTCAAATTGGCTCAGGGTTTGGGCTTTACCTATATAAACTTCCGTTTGCTTATAGTTTTGGTCAATCGATTCCCGCACCTTTTCCACTGTCCCGAAACTGCGAATGTAATCGTTGGTTTCGGTATGGCGATGGTAATTGGCAACAACCCGACCTAGTTCTTCTATCTCCCCCGCCGTAATCGTACCATTTTCAAACCTTGTACTCAACAAACCATCGGCTGGAAACTGACGCATTTTTAATGCATATTCGACAGCTTCTCCCTCACCACCCAACACATAGTCACCGTTGCTTACGGTAATTGCCACCACTTCTAAATATAACTCGGCAGCACCCCGTTGATTCAATCGTAATTCTTCGTGACAATAAAACTTTCTTTTTGCCAAAGTTGAATAATTCAAAAAGCCGAAATCCACCGGTTTTTTGACTTTATAAACAAACTCCCCAGTTAACAGTACATAGGAACAATGGGTTTGTACTAACTGAATCGGTTCCTCCACCGGATGGGGATAGAACCCTGGTTGTAACATCTTGTGAATGACGGGGGGAAGGGCTGTATCTGTCATAATTGTGGTCAGAATTTGCGCGACAACTTTTTGATTATCGCAGCCATCCGTCTTTTCCGCACTGCTAAATGTATGCGGGAAATTTCACTTCCCTACCCCTACCCATCTAACTCCGATGTTTAATCATCATCACCTGTACAATTTGCATCGCCATTTCCCGTTTGATTCCTAAAGCTTGACACAAATCGTTTAAAAATTCATGCTCTTCCGATGTCACCTTGCCATCCATCAGTACTAAATCTACGGCGATCGCAAAGGCTGATTCACGCATCTCTTCGCTTAAAGAGGCTTTTGCGGCATTAAATAGGGCATTTAAACCGTTATTCCGGAGAACTTCTAGCAACTTCTCTAACAAGGCGTTGATTCTCTCCCGCGAATAACCTTGAAAAAGATGGATTTTTGACAATGCTAAACAAACACTTTCTGCCTCTTTATCGCTCAGATAACCATCACAAGCTACTGCAACCAGGGTTATGGCTGCAAATGCTTCCATCGCAGTTAGTTTATTCTCAACCGTATTATTACCGAGAATATTGTCAAATAAACTCATTTTAGTGCTATCCTATTTTTTGGTAAAAAAGAAAAAATAACGTTGCACTTAAACTGAAAATTTAGGCATAAGTGGCGGTGCAACGCTTACTTTCGATATTCTCAGTGTGCCCAATAAAATGTAAAAACTAACACATTAATTTGCGTATACTAGTCAACAAACCATGATGTTAGTTGCAACCCCTAAAAATGCAACTGCGACAGATTTATCCAGTAACATCTCCCTTGGAGTTTCGATATTTAATTTATGCAGAGAAAAACAAGTTAACCTTGTTTAGATATTAGGAAGGGGGCTTGCAAAATTACAAAATTATTAGTTCACACTCTTGAGTTGTAAATGCGATACACTAATGGTTCTAAACCAAGGAAAAAAATATCTTACCATAGGACTTTTTAATCAACGATACTATTTGTGAAGATTTACGCATTTTGCGGATCGTTGAATTGTCAAAGCCTTACCCATTTCTCACTGGTGATACATTCCTCTACAACCCATGAATGTATACCGTCACAGGGTTAATATCTATGGATTTACACTTGTACGTTGAAAGCGAATTTATGTCATCGAATAGTTGTTTCTATGACCGAATCCCAAATCGGCAGATGAAACTGATGACAATAGGCTGGAATGGACTGACAGATATGGTAATTGTCAATGCATTTTCCCAAATGTATTTTCTCTAGTTCTGCTTTTCCGGAGTAATGCAGAAGACGAATCGGCGAAATACTAATTATCTTGCGATTACAAGCAAGGATTATAGACAAAATTCTAACGAGAGTATTTAGAAGGGTAGTGACTATCCGACTTTTCCAGGGTTTCGACAATCGCAATGCCAATTCCGGATACTGCAATTAAAACCACAATTGATGCCAAAAAGGCATTTACGAACAGATGTAGGGCTTCATCAAAAAACATGTAACTCATGATTAATACCTAATTTACAGTGTGTTAGCAGTTATCTGTACACTCCACAGCCTGACTGACTGATTCCGCTTAATAAATGCTGACAATACATATCTTAACAAAACTTTAGCTTATCAGGTGGACAAAAAAATAAATTTCTCCTGAAGATGGGATGACTTTTTGCCAAATATCTGGTAATCTACCTACTCCTCCGTCAGTATAATCGGTATATTTAATACTCAAAGGATACTTAAGAGGGATTAAATAATTGATTTGTAGGGATTCTTTTTGCCCATAAATTCTTGATATTCTCTTAATATTCGGAGTATTGACGATTTATAGTTCCGTAAGTTGCCGAAATTACAATACCCTGAGATCGATTTCACAACACAATTTTCTGCAAAATCGAGAATCGTCTCCACAAGATATTCAAGAGTGGCAAGAATTGGATTAAGATACTGCTGAATATGGCAAATACCCAGATTAAAGCTTAAGATACAACGTTATTACTTTCTTGTAGATATCCCACCGAGAAGATTATGGCTGTTACTCGTAAATCAGGGAATAACTCCCCCAATCCCTACATCGTCAAAAGTGGTTGGCCAGGGTCGAAACCAGTACGTCGTCGTGCGCCATTACATGTAAATCAAATCACCTCGACAGCCAATCCCGGTCAAACAGTTGTCAAACCGGAATTACCCCGATCAAGTCGTCAACCAGCACCGAGCAAAAAAAGTGTCCCGATTAGTTCCCAGAGTCAACGAGCTAAAGCTAATTTTCCGGAGAAAGCTGCAAAAAATCCGCAAAAAATTCCATTGATGCCGACTTTGGAAGAAGTTCCCTTTTGGTTAAAAAAAATCCAGCAAATACAGCGCTACTCTTCCCTACTAACATTTGGGTTAGTAAGTGCGACTCTTGCTGTTTATGCCTTGAATGTGTATTCCCAGCAATCCTGGGGGATGGCATATCAAGAATTGCAACGTTTACAAAAACACGAACAACAGTTAACAACCAAGAACGAAGTTCTCAAAAACCAAATCATTCGGGAAGCGGAAAAGCCTTCTACTGGACTGGTGACACCGACTCCCGCAACGGCCATATTTATTCCTTCTGCCGTTTCTGGGACATCATCTGGGAATAACTTCAACCAGCCGACTGAAGAACAGTCCCATAATTTTCGCAACCAAACTACTCCGATGGGATACTAGAAAAGGATGAAACAGAAATATCGCAGCAGACGTAATTGGCAAGTTCCATCACGGGTCAAAGAACGTTTAGGACAGCAACCAGAATCCCATTTGAAAGCGAAAACAGGTGCTAGTTCTCAGTCCAATAATCCGGTAATCAAATCCAGATTATTCATGGCGTGGGGTGTATTAATTGTTAGCGGATTGGGTTTAATCTTGAACTTGTATCGCTTACAAATTGTTGATGGTGCGACACTAGCTCAAAGGGCACGTAATCAACAAATGCTGACCTTACGTCCCTATATGCCCCGTCGTTCTATTATTGATCGTAATGGTAATTTTCTGGCTATCGATCAGCCTGTGTATACTCTCTATGCCCATCCCAACCTGTTTAAAAAATCCTTTGCAGAAGTTGCCACAGTCCTAGCGCCGATTTTAAATCAGGAAGTTAGCAATTTAGAACAAAAATTTCAACGCCAAAAAAGCGGCATAATTCTCCATCAACGGCTTTCGGAAGAGGATCGAAACCGGATTGTGCAATTACGCTTAGACGGGTTAGACCTACGCCAAAAGTATGCCAGGTTTTATCCCCAAGATGAACTGGTAGCAGAAACTTTAGGGTTTGTCAATGCTAATCGTAAGGGACAAGCGGGAATCGAACAAACCCAAGAAAGGTTATTGGAGCGAAAACTGAAAACCCTACGTTTAAACCGTACCCGTCAAGGGGTATTGATGCCTGATTATGCACCGGAGGGATTTATTGATTTTGATGACTTTAAACTACAATTAACCATCGATAGTCGTCTGCAACGGGTAGCTCGTAATGCCCTCAAGGAACAAATACAGCGTTATCGAGCTAAACGGGGTGCCGTGATTGTGATGGATGCCTATGATGGCGGGTTGTTAGCAATGGTGAATCACCCCACCTTCAATCCCAATGAATTTAGTAAAGCCGATATGTCACTGCTGAAAAACTGGACGGTGACAGATTTGTATGAACCCGGTTCCACATTTAAACCTTTAAACGTGGCGATCGCTCTCGAAAATGGTGTAATCCAACCTAACGATACCTTCGTAGATAATGGTTCCTACCAAGTGTACGACCGTTGGATCAAAAATGCTGGCAATAAGCGCTACGGTAGAATTAATATTGCCCAAATCCTGGAACATTCCAGTAATATCGGCATGGTGCAAATAATTCAAAAAATGCGTCCCCATGCGTACTATGGTTGGCTGGAACGGTTAGGGCTAGGACAAGCGGTGCAAACAGATTTATTCGGGGCAACATCGAGTAGACTCAAACCTCAAGAGGAATTTGCTTCTACCCCCATTGAACCTGCAACTGCATCCTTCGGTCAGGGTTTTTCCCTCACACCACTCCAGTTAGTGCAAATGATTGGCGCGCTAGCTAATGGTGGCAAGTTAGTTTCCCCCCACACTGTCAAGGGTTTGGTGGATAGCGAAGGTAAAATTCATGATGCACCATCCTTTGCTGCTCCTCGGCAGATATTTTCACCCATGACCACCCAACGAGTGGTAGAAATGATGGAAACAGTGGTTGCTGGGGGAACTGGGAAAAATGCCAGAATTCCTGGATATCGAATTGCTGGGAAAACCGGTACTGCGGAAAAAGCCAGTCAAAGCGGTGGTTATTCCAGTGCCAGAATTACCAGTTTTATCAGTATTCTCCCTGCTCAACAACCCCGTTATGTTGTCTTGGCAATTGTTGATGAACCCAAGGGTAAAGATGCCTATGGTGGAACGGTGGCTGCACCTATTTCTAAGAAGGTCATGGAAGCTTTAATTACTATTGAAAAAATTCCCCCCAGCCTTAAGGAGTAGGGAAGTAGGTGGAGAATTTTTGTGAAAGCATAGGGTTATTTAGGTTGTCGATTTGGATGTGATTTCTATTCCATTCCGGGGAAAGTTCCGATTAAGATGTGAAATACAAGATTTAAATCTACTTGACATCTCCCCTGCTTGAAACACAGAGGTTTCTAAACTTGTTGTTTCGGAGTCTTTTAAACCCACTCCGCAACGCTTACGATATGATTTGGATAATTCTCTAAACAAATTACATCGTTTTGGAAGTGTCAAGGCTTCCCTACCCATCTTGACTAAAATTCCAGTTTTTAAATTACTGAGTCGTACAATACTGTTGCGATCGCATTACCCTTAATCTAGCTTCTATTTATATAGCTCCGGGGGCAATGTACACTATCGTAATTGGGATTTGTCAAGATGTCAATAATCAGTCCTGTAAGTATGATAATTACGTGAGAAGATTGAGAATAGAGTCATTAATATTGAGAATTGACGCTGCATTTTTGTCAATAAGTCGAATAAAGGGGAGAAAATACAAATTTTGCATTTTTGCGTATTTAAATAACTAATCAGTTAAATCGGTTAATATCTTTGAGGGATTGCGGTGACAAAAAGCTGGATTGTTTGGAAGTAATAATTTGTACTTTATCCTTGGATATAAAGGCAGGTTTTAGACGATGATTATACTGAAAATGCTTTTTAAAGGTATAAAAGTTCAAGATAAGTGGTTAGTAAATTTTGCCCTCTTTATTAGGTCTGTTTGCCTTGGCTATCTTGACAAGCATAGTTAAATAGAAAACACAATAATTCCCATCATCAGTAGTCACCACAAATTAGGTAACAAATTACATCATCACCCATAATCGCCTCAAATACTCTTCTTCAATCATGGAAACAAAACTCCCAGACTTTTTCTAGTGATGATATTTCAGTATATATACGTAATTAATGTGGTAAATTACTAAGATTGATTTGTTTATTTTTACGTAAAAAACCTGTTATCAATGGATATCACAAAAGATATATTGATGGTTAATTCGGTTTTCATATTCTTTAAGACACGCTGCATCTGCCTCAAAATTAGTTTTTTTCACAGTGCATTCACCATTCAAGATAACCAAATATTAACCCAAGTTGCTAGTTATAAAAGAATGTCGATTTTTAAGTACAAAATCTCAAATTTTCATGTCTAAAAATACAGAAAAACAGATATTATGTATCACATTGATACATTTAGAAGTACTAACTAGCAACTTACGTTATTAAGAGGATGTATTAAAAGTCGATTTTAATACTTAACAACCTTTTTTTGGGACGAGGGAGAGGGGAACTAAAGGTTTTCGTGATTAGTAATTGGTAATTTCATTCATAGATTATTCATAATTTATTTCCCATGCAATTTTTATTTAATCGATGGAAACACCACTATTGGTTATTTGTTATATGTCCAGGAATTGCGATGGGAACAATTTATCACGCATTTGCGATCGCAGTTTCCAATACAGCTAATTTTGGCGGTGATAATCTGAATTTAATCAACACAAAAGTCAGTTCGGAAATCAAACCTGATTCCTATATTTGAATTGATAATTTAACAATCAATGCTCTTCTCCCTTTCACGCATCTATTCCTTGAGAAGATACTTACAAAAAAAATACTTTTTTTAAATCTGACTAAATATAGTAAAAAATCTCAAACTGTCTAGTTGTCTTTCTAAGTAGGTAGGTGCAATTAAACATAAAACCGCAACGTAACCAATCATTCGGCGTACAGACGACGCGACGGGTCGTCCCTACTCCCTGATCTCAGAGAATGTTTGTCAAGTATTAATTATCACTATTTTGACTATCGTCCTGACTCTGGACATGGGGTTATAAAGCTGATTTTTCCTTTGAGAGTACAGAAGCATGTCGCGTCTCTTCCTGCTCCCAAAAACGATAATTCAAGTATTAAAATCGACTTTTAAAACATCCTCTCAACGACAATTTGTACCACTCACCCACCTACTTACACTTCTCCTGACCTAGTTAATTCCACAAAATGATAAGTCAAGTATTCAAAATAACTTTCCCAAAAACTTCTGATATATCTCCATATATTTCATTCTGTATCCTGTCTCCTGCATTCTGTCTCCTATTACTAAGTTCAAAGTACGAATTGTTGGTGTCATTGATAGTATATGAAAAGTCATAAATCGATTGATAAAAAGCTGATTACAATTTGTACAACTTTGCCTGTCGTTTCTACCGCAAGTGTACTAGCAGAAACTACAGGTACTAACAATATCCAAAATTCCCATTCACCGAATTTTGTTGAGGGAGAGTTGAATACAGGGATTAATTCTGTTTCTAGAGACAAAGGTGTAGATTTAAAAGCATCATTGACTAATTCCTATCCGGCTGATGCACCGGGTTTCCAAGTTATAGCTAGAAATGGGGAATTTACCGTTGAACTCCAAGCTTCCCTGGAACCGCAAAATGTGAAAGTTCGTGCAGCTATTGATAATTGGCAACAACAGAATAATTTTGATACTGTACCCCAAGCCTATACAAATATTGAATTTATCACCAATCTACGACCATCCCTCGCAACTGGAAGCATTAATCTACGGATTGGTGGGGGTGGAACTAATTATCATGGTCGTTTTCGCGATTTCCTCAATCCTCGCAAAATCGGTAGAACTGATGTAGACTTGGATGCGACTGTGTTTGCCATTGGTAAAATTGGCGATTGGTTATTCACTGGAGCATATAATAGCGATCGCAATCTGAATGAGGATTGTCTGGCAGATACTCGTTTATTTGGGGGTGGACAGGTTTGCGAACGGGTTTATCCTGTCTACGGGGATGCTGGAAATGTTACGGCAACAACTCCTTCGATTGATAGTGTTTATGCAAAGTTGGAACGTACTCCCAATATTCCTGGTGCGGAGTCGGATTACTTTCTTTGGGGTGATTACCATACACAAGAGTTTGCCCGTCCTTCCCAGTTGTTTAGTGGGATGACACGGCAATTACATGGGTTTAAGGGGAATTATAATTTGGGGAATTTACAGGTGACTGCCCTGTTGGCCAATAATATTGTTCGCTATCAACAAGCAGCAGGAGCAAACCAATTACTGGGTGACTTACCAAATACTGCCAATTTACGCTTTGGATTGGCCTATCGTGACCCTCGCAACGATAAACTTAATACCCTCCTTGGTTATGAATATCGTCTCAACCCAACAACTACCCCTGAAACGCTGCTGACAGGTAATGGCAATGGTTCCACAGAACATGTATTTGCGGCTGAAGCCATTTATGCACCCCATTGGCAATGGGAATTCTATGGAAAATACGCCTTCCGTAATCATACTAGTTATCTAGCCGATAATTTTACCAACACTTCCACAGCCCATCTTGCTCAACTACGTGCTACTTACCAACTTGGTTATCGTACCGATGTAGCCGTAGAAGGGAGATGGTTAGGACAACCCAGTGTTGGATTTAATGAATTTGCGATCGCGCTGGAATCTGGATATTATCTGACACCGGATTTACGGATTGGTGTTGGTTATGCCTTTGGTGATGCTGACGATCGAGATTTCACTGGTTATCGTTCTGCTGGGGGTCCCTATTTGAATATTACCTACAAAATCAATGAATTATTTGCTGGTTTTGGACGGCAAAAACCTGCTCCGAAGCAACAACAGGAGTCGGAAATTGTGGTTCAGAAAACAGGAGACAGGAGACAGGATACAGGAGGGGATTAGAGATTTATTAGTTGATTTTCTGAAGATAAATAGGAGTGACACAGGTGTGATTCAAATTCTGATTTTTTGTTCTTTATCATTTATATAGTCAGCGCTACTCTGCTAGAAATCTACGCTGAGAGTGCTGAATTTGAGGACTAAAGTCCTGACTACGAACTTAAAATATACCAGCTTATCACCTATTCTCCACTAGTAATGGGATTGCCAGTAGTGGTGCGACGGGAGGTGGTATCGTTTTAATCCGCGCTGGGAATATTATCGGTAATGGTACGGTGAATGCAACGGGTGCAAATGCTCCCAATAGTCGCTTGGAAACCACAACTTTGAATGTAAATGATGGTGGTGGTGGTGCAGGGGGAAGTGTGGTAATTTCGGCTGTGAATAGTACGGGGAGTAATTTAAATATTAACGTTCAAGGTGGTGAAGGGGGAGATGTCCGCACTAGAGTTCCCCACGGACCCGGTGGGGGTGGGGGTGGAGGTGTGGTCTTAACCCGTAATGTTGGACAAACGGTGAATCTGCAAGGGGGAATTTGCGGAACTTTTATTAATACTGGTGATGATGCGAGTGAAACACCGGATATTATTGGTGACCAGGGAAACTACGGTGCGACCAATGGAAGTGATGGGGTAGCGGGAAATATTAGTAGTATTACGGGGATTTTGTCGGGGGCAGAGTGTTTAACCGCACCAGAACCACCACCCCAGCCGTTAATTTACAAATCGGTACGTTTACTTAATGATAATGATAACTCTGGCAATATTACCGTCGGAGATGACCTAGAGTATACCCTCACAATCATCAATCCGAGTACAACTTTACCCGTGAATGGTATGGCGATCGCCGATCGAGTTCCCAGTCAGTTGCAGGTGATCCGCAATTCCATCCTCTTTCCCACCGGTTTTACAGCTGCATCCAGTTTACCTAAAAGTAATTTCAACGGTACAAATCAATATATCCCCTTCACCAATCCCGGTAATTTACCCATGAATACCACTTTGACTCTGACCTACACAGCCAGAATTTTACCGGATGCAACCGGACAAATCGAAAACCAAGCAGGAATCGATTTAACCCCCACAGACCCCAATCCCATCCCGGAAATTCTCTCCGATGCTAGCGATTCCCTCAACCCTACCCAACCAGGTTCTGGGAATAACCCTGGGAATGCCATTGATCGTAACGGTAATATTAACCAAATTACAGGAGATGGAGTCATACCCGATATCACCACCGTAAATATCCAAACCCTTCCCCCCAATCCTGAACCACCCCCACCAGGAATTGTCAACCTGTATGGAGTCAAACGTATTACTAACGTCCGTCGCAATGGAGTGCCAATTACAGAAATTAATTTTAATACCTTTGTGGATGACCCCAATGATGTCAACGATAACATGGGGGGATGGTCTCAATTTTTACCAATTGGTGTCCTCACTATCGGCAATGAGTATCCCCTCCAAAGTGGGGATGAGGTGGAATATACAATTTATTATCTGGTGGAAGGTAATCAACCAATTAATAATGCTCGCTTTTGTGACCCCATACCCGTTGGAACTACATTTATTCCCAATAGCTTGGGTAGTGGTAGGGGGATTGGGGTAAATATGGCTAATAATATGACCAATCCAACCAATATCGCTGATGCAGATAACGCCAGTTTCTTTAGTCCCGTTGCACCCTTACCACCGGGAAATGTCTGTCCTCATCAAACTAATCCGACTGGAGCTGTAATTGTGAATTTGGGGAATTTGGACAATAATCAGGGTAATAATTTTGGTTTTGTCCGCTTTTGGGTGAGGGTCGATTAGGTGGAAGCGAAGGGGTTTGTTAATCCTATTTAGGGTCTGGTGCATTCGTGACCAGTTAAGGTGAAACTAAAAAGTGAGGTGAAGGAGAAGTCTTAAATTCTCCTTTGCACTGAGTTTTCAGCGCCAGAATCAATTATGCATTGAAAATTTAGCGATCGCATCCTTCAAAATCATGTTTATTCACTCAGATTTTGAGAATATTTTGAGCATTATTACTTATTGGCAAAAGATTAATAAGCTTAACTTGTGAGCAATGCTCCCTACTCTCTACTCCCTACTCACTAAAAGTTTGAGGAGTTGGCTCCAAATCCGGGATTAAAATTAATCAACAATATAGGCAATTGTTACCCCCGTTCCTCCATCAGCTTGTTCGGCGGGTTCATACTTAGATACCCGTGGATGCTGACGTAAATATTCATGTACCCCTTGCCGTAATTTCCCTGTACCGTGACCGTGAATAATCCAGATGGCTCGATGGGCTTGGGCGATCGCTTGGTCTAAAATATATTCGGCATCGGCAACCCGTTTACCCCTCAAATCAATGGTATTTCGGGATGTGCGTATTAGGGGTTCTGTTGCGGCTGGGGGGGATTCGCTTTTGGTTTTATTCTCTTTGACTTTAGTTTCCTTCCCACTTGGTTCCGGTTTTTGACCATCCAGGGATTCAATATCATCCAGTTTCACAGTCATTTTCATAATTCCGAAGCGGACATTGATTTCTCGGTCTGCGTCGGGTGCTGTTAACACTTCGGCTGTTTGTCCGAGTTTGGGTATACGAATTCTCTCCCCGATTTTGGGAATATAACCTGGTTTTGCCTTCGGTGGTGCTTGGGGTATAAATTTTTCCGCTATCTGATTGATGGCGTTGGTGGCATTTTGGGCGTCTTGACCGGTGGGTGTACCCTGTTGTAAGCGGCGAATCACCTGGGCTATTTCCTTTTTCGCTTGGGCGATCGCTTCTTGGACTGCCGCTTCTTGGAAGGCTTTGAGGGCTTGTTCCCGCTCCTGGAGGGCATCGGCTTTTGCAGATACTTCTTTATATAATTTCTCTGCTTGTTGTAGTAAATTCTGCGCCTCAGCCGCCTTGATTTCCTGACGACGACGTTGGTCTTCTAACCCGGCAATCACCAAATTCACGTCGTCAGTTACACCTCCCATTTCCTGTTTTGCTGCTGCAATCACTTCTGGTTTCAATCCCAGCCGAGATGCGATCGCCAGGGCATTAGAACGACCGGGAATTCCCCACAATAGACGGTAGGTGGGGGAAAGGGTCGCTTCATCAAATTCGACGGAGGCATTTTCAAAGCGTAAATCCTCATATTTCAACGCCTTCAATTCCCCAAAGTGGGTTGTGGCCATTGTTAACAAAGCATGGTCTGCCAAATACCGTAATAGGGCGATCGCCAGGGCACTTCCTTCCACCGGGTCGGTTCCAGCTCCCACCTCATCGAGTAAGATGAGGGAGGGGGATGGGGATTTTAAATCCTGGTCTTCCGGGGATTCCCCCGGACTAATGGCGGTCAAAATCCGACTAATCCGGCGAATATGACCGGAAAAAGTCGATAAACTTTGTTGGAGGGATTGCTCATCGCCAATGTCTGCCAAAACCTGCTCAAACCAGGGAATTTCCACCGGTTCACGAGCCGGGATAAATAAACCCACTTTGGCCATTAAGGCTGCTAATCCCAAGGTTTTGAGGGTGACTGTCTTCCCTCCCGTATTGGGACCTGTGATGGTGACAACACGAATGTGGGGTTCAATCCGTAAATCTACAGGGACAACGGCATGACCTTGTTCGTATTGTTGCTGCCAGAGGAGGAGGGGGTGGTGCAGTTGACGCAGGGTGATTTGTTCCTGGGTTGGATCAACAAAGCGGGGTGGATTGCCCTTCAACCATTGACTGTAACGGGAACGAGCGCAGGCTAAGTCTAAAACGGTGATAATTGCCAGTAATCTTTCTAAATCGGGGATAATATCGGCAATTTGACCAGTTAAAGCCCGACGAATTGCTTCCTCTTCCACCTCTTCCCGTCGTAACAACTGTCGCAATTGATTTCCCATCGGCACCACCGAATTTGGCTCCACATACAGCGTCACCCCACTGGTGGAGGTGTCATGGACAATACCGGGAATCACATCTTTGTGGGAAGCCTTTACCGGAAGTACATAGCGATCGCCCCGTTGGGTAATAATCCCCTCCTGGAGAGCATTTGATTTGACCTGAATGATATTTTGGAGTTTTTGGTTGATTTGGCTGCGCACACGGCGGATTTCACTACGTACCTCTGCCAACTTACTACTGGCTCGATCCGCCACATGACCTCGTTCATCGATACAGCGATGGATTTCCTGTTCCACCTCCGGATAGGTGCGTAAATCCGCCACCAAAGCCAGTAAAACATCCAAATCTTCGTGATTTTCAATAGTTCGCCGCAAATTACGCGCTCCCGCCAATGTGGTAGCGATCGCGAGTAATTCATCTCCAGCCAGTAGTCCTTTTAATTCGGCTCTTTCCAGGGAATCACCTATATCCTGTATTCCCTCGAAGGATAACCCTGTAGGTGTACGTCCTTCTAAATCGTAGACCTGTTGCGTTTGTTTAAGTAACTGTTCGCTTTCCGTTAAAGTTGTGGGTATTTGTATATTCCGCGCGGCAAAAACACCTAACTTTGTCGCTGCAAAGTTTGACAAATGTTGGCACAACCGCGACCATTCTAATAATTCTAGGGTTTCTGATTGAATCAAGGTGATTAGTCAAAAAATAATACTATATTCAGCCATTGTAACAAGATTGGGGGATGAGAGATATTTAGATCAGGATACAGAGTACAGGAGATACAGGGGGAGCTTTCAGGAGGAAATGTATCAAAATTTGAGTGAAATGGTGTAAGTCCTAAGAGGTTGTTTCAAAAGTTATTTTTAATACTTGAATTACCGTTTTTGGGAATGGGAAGATACGCAACATCTCGCGTCTGTACTCTCGAAGGAATTACGTAGGCGCAGCCTTGCCTTAGGCTATTACGTAGACGCGTAGCGGCTTGCCACAGGCTATTACAAATTATCTTGTGACTATGCTCTGGGTGGTTACTCAGTCAGCGAGGGCTACTGCCTTCATTCACGAGGTAGGAGCCTCGTAGGTTCCGCATCCACGGTAAGCATGGGTGGGATGGAAAACATAGTTCCCAACGACAATATTTCGGTTCGTCGTCAACTAGTAACACTAACCCAGGGCATACATATTGTATATTACGAGTTTGAAGCAAGAAGATTTTTCTACAACCAAGTAAAATAAAAAAGTCATAAAGTAAAAAATCAAAATCAATGATTAATGTATGAGCTTTTAAACATTTTCAATGATACAGCAGTCCGAGCGGGATTTGTGAAATCTGACATGTAGGGTTGTTATGGGTTGACAGTTGACGGTTAACAGTCACCAGTCATCAGTCAACGATACGCTATTTTCCTGACTTAAATAGGGTTCTCATTCAGTTTTTTCTGTTCACCTACATTTTGTATTTGTCACTAAGTCTACCTACTTATCACCCAATACAGTTCAGTTAGACTTAAAAGCCTGATTATTGGCTAGGTTGGGTTGAAGAATGTAGAGGCAGTAAGCCCTCGTGGAATGTGTCCCCACGCGGAGCATCGGGACGAGATAATCAGAAAAACTGTGTGAACTTATGGGTAAATTTCCACAAAATCAACAGTCTATGCAAAGCCTCAACCCAACCTACAGTTATCTTTAACACCAACTGTATTGACTTATCACCCCTTGGTGAGAAATGCAGGAAATCCAAAATCCATAGACGCACGTAGTGTGGCTTCTCGAAGAGTAATCCAAAATCCAAAATCCCAAAATCCAATGGCTGTCAACCAACATCAACACCATCAAACATTGACTTACAAATGGCAAAATTATCAATGTACCTATGATTATTATCCAGCCAATCCCCAAGCCAATCAAGAGATTCCCCTGGTTTTAATTCATCCGATTGGTGTGGGATTATCCCGGTTATTTTGGCGCAGATTTTCTCAACAATGGCAGATACAAAACAAATTCAACTCCATTTATGCACCCGATTTATTAGGGTGCGGTGATAGCGATATGCCCAATATTGCCTATACTCCAAACTTCCATGCTGAACAATTAAACTTTTTTCTGACCACAGTTATCAATAAACCAGTGATATTAGTTGTTCAAGGAGCCTTATTCCCCGTAGCCATTGAACTAGTCACAACCCATCCACAATTAATCAAAGGGATGGTATTATCAGGACCCCCAGCATGGAATATCATTAGCAAACCCCGTCCAAAATGGCGACAAAAACTCACCTGGAGTTTCCTGATTTCCATCCTGGGAAACCTATTTTATCGATATGCAAGGACAGAAAAATTTTTACGCTCCTTTTCCACCCGTCAATTATTTGCATCCAGTCAGGACGTAGACGAGGAATGGTTAATGATGCTCCGCTTAGGGTCAGTAGATATGGCCAGTCGATTCGCCGTCTTTTCCTTTTTAGCAGGCTTTTGGCGAAAAGATTACAGCACTGCAATTACCAACCTCAATATCCCCACCTTTGTTGTTTTTGGAGAAATAGCGTCCAGCGTCAGCAAAGAGGGAAAAATCGAATCTGCTGACGATAGATTATCCCAATACCTCACCCATCTTCCCATAGCCCAAGGTGTCAAAATTCCCGGACGTAACGTTTTACCCTACGAATCTGCACCCGAATTTGTCAATGCGATCGCACCTTTTGTAGATCAACTAACTCTACTCTATTGACTCT
Source organism: uncultured Calothrix sp. (assembly GCA_937973965.1). GTDB lineage: Bacteria > Cyanobacteriota > Cyanobacteriia > Cyanobacteriales > Nostocaceae > NIES-3974. The sequence continues at coordinate 62,820 of CALJJQ010000006.1, forward strand.
CACCGGACTAAAAGTCGCGGTGATTCAAACTGTTGCGACAGGAAGGGCTAAAGCCACTCCCTGTCGCTTTTTGCAGTTATTCTTCCAGAGAAAAACTTTCTGTGGGACAGTCAAAAGTCCCCTAATAGTCTTGGCTAAACCTAGATTTATTATAAGAACGTATCCTCTATTCTGATAATTATACTGTAACCTGAGTTCGGGATAGGGTGAAACACCGATTCCATCGTTGGCTGTAAACTAGATTATCTTGTGGAAAGTATTACGAAATAGCCTTAACCCGAACTGACGACCGTCTCCTCAGAGAAAAACAAAAAGTGCCTGGACGTGTTGCCGTGTTTCCACTCCAAGCACTTTTCTGTTCTTTCAACTTACTCCTCACACACAATTACAGAATACAGGAGGTGGCGACTAAAAACAAGTATTTAGAGTGACACTTCATCAGGTGTACCAAGTTTTGTGAGGTTCGTTGATACAAACTACCGATTTTCTTTAGAATTGCCTATCAAGAGGATAAAATCAGTCTTTTGCAGTATGATATAAAGACGATATTAGTGTAAAAAGTGGCGAGTTTGGGTAAATACCATGACTAAACCCAGTTCGTTAGCTGCTTGAATGGAATCGCGATCGCGTAGACTACCACCTGGTTGGACAATGGCTGTAATTCCTGCTGCTGCTGCTGTCCTCACGGAATCATCGAAGGGAAAAAATGCGTCACTCGCGAGAAAACCCCCTCTAGCTCGCTCTTGAGCTTGTTCTAGGGCGATTTTGACCGAACCCACCCGATTCATCTGTCCTGCACCAATTCCCGTGGTGGTGCGATCACGAGTAGTGACAATTGCATTCGATTTCACATGCTTACAAACTAACCAGGCAAATTCTAACTCGGCTAATTCTTCTGGGGTGGGTTGGCGATCGCTGACTACTTGCCATTTACTGGTATCTGTAACTATATCGTCCGCCGTTTGTACTATAAAGCCACCGGCTATTTGCTTGATGATTTGTTTTGTCCCCGTTTGTAAATCAGGGAGGATTAATACCCGTAAATTGGCTTTTTGAGCCAAAATTTGCTCTGCTTCCCCATCACATCCCGGTGCGACAATACATTCTAAAAAGGTTTTCGTCAATTCCGTTGCCGTCGCTGCGTCAAGGGGACGGTTCAACGCCACAATCCCCCCAAATGCGGAGACCGAATCGGCTTGAAATGCCTTTTGATAGGCTTCTAGTAAGGAATCACCTAAAGCAGTTCCACAGGGATTCGTATGTTTAATTATGGTTGCTGCCGGGGTTTCGCGAAATTCAGCGATAAGTTGCCGTGCCGCTTCCAAATCCACCAGGTTATTATAACTTAATTCCTTGCCTTGTAGTTGGGTCGCTCCACACCAACCGCTAGGATTCCCCGTTCGATACCAGGATGCCGATTGCTGGGGGTTTTCCCCATATCGTAAAGTTTTAATTTTTACGCCGCCGAGGAAATAATTATCCGGTAAATCCTGTTCTGGGGATTGACTGCTCAGGTAAGCAGCAATCGCTTGGTCGTAGCTACTGGTGTGTAAAAAGCCCTGTAAAGCACACTTTTGGCGAAATTCTAGGGAAGGTACACCATCATGGAGACGCAGTTCCTGTAAATATTCATCGTATTGATTGGGGTTGCACAGAACGGTTAAATGGGCGAAATTCTTGGATGCAGCCCTCAACATCGCTGGACCACCAATATCAATCTGTTCGATTGCTGCTGTCAGGGTGACACCGGGTTGAGCAATCGTCTCCGCAAACGGGTACAAATTCACCACCACCAAATCAATCGGTCGAATTTGGTTAGCTTGCAAATCTTGCAGATCAGCATCCAAATCTCGCCGAGCCAAAATACCACCGTGAATGCGGGGATGCAAGGTTTTCACCCGACCACCTAAAATTTCCGGCGAACCTGTATATTCTGCCACCTTTGTCACAGGTAAACCAGCTTCCTTTAAAGCTTGAGCAGTTCCCCCACTGCTAATGATATCAAAACCAAATTCATTTACTAAACTACGTGCTAGGTCAATCAACCCAGTTTTATTTGAGACAGAAAGCAGTGCCAGCCGTGTCATGATTACCCTGAATCCCTAAAAGTCAAAAAGATTATTCTACCAAACAAAATCCGTTGAGGGGAAGCAAACTAGTACTTGACCACGTAGGTGATGAAGGATTTGTGGTAGTGGGTTTAGCCACGAAAAAGCTTTAATACAAAGGCGCTAAAACGCTACTACATGCCTTTTTAAACTCCTCAAAATTCATGACATGGAGTACTACTACAGAAGGCAACTTGGGAGCAAAAGCGATCAATTAGGGGTTACGGATGATATATGCATCCTCTCCTTTTCCCAGGGCGAACCGGATGGATTGGGCTGGTGTTTTACTGGAGTTGGTTAAAAATATACCTATCGCAAATAGGGTAATTATACCTGTAATTAAAAACATATTTTCGTAGCCAAAGCTTTCTGCAATTAGACCTAGGGTGGGACCAGCCGTGGCGATACCGACATCAAAACCACCAACACAAATGGCAAAAATTCGTCCCCGTTCCTGGGGATAGGAACGGTCTGCCATCATGGCTACTAACATGGGTATCATGATACCACCACCTGTTCCTTGAATAAGGGCTGCCAAAATAAAGTCCAGTTGATCATCGGCTTGCCAAAGGGTAAACATGGACAGACAATAACAAATAATCCCAATGGTAATAAATAAACCCCGACCAATGCGATCGCTCACTCGTCCGGCAATTAGTCTGATGCTAAAGCTGGTAATGGCTCCAAAGGAATAAAATAAACCAGGGTTAAAGTCGATTTGCAGGGATTTAATAAATAGGGGAACAAAAGTGCTAATTGTACCAAAAGCCAGTCCGACCATGAGCATGACTAGGGTGGGGATGCGAACCCTGGGACTGAGGAGAATGGCTAATGTATCGAACTTTGATTGTTGAGGCGATCGCATGTCATCCACGGGGGGAGATTTGATGGCATAGGCACAGATAAAACTGAGGATAGCGAGTAAGCTGGCAAATAAAAATAGGAGTGTGTAGCCAGTTTTAAATAGAAGAAATCCACCCACCGCAGGACCAATTGCCATTCCCACCGGATTGACTAAACTTAAATAACCAATAATTTCCCCCCGTTTGTGGGCTGGTGCAAAGTCTGTGACTAAAGTACTGTAGGCAGTAGTAAAAGCGGCAATACTCACACCGTGAACGGCTCTGATTAACATCAGCAACGGTACTGACTTGATGAGAGTATAACCAACGGGTGCGATCGCGGCAATACTAATCCCCAGTAGTAGTACTTTTTTCCGTCCCCCCTGGTCTACCATTCGCCCTAATTGGGGACGAAATAATAATAAACCAATGGCAAAGCTACCCATCACTAAACCGATTTGCTGTTTTGTTGCCCCAATTGACTCGGCATATAGGGGTAATGTTGGTAACAAGGCTGCCATGCATGACCAGAAAAATAAACCTGCTGTGAATAAAATCAGCAGGTTGCGTTGCAAGGATTTATCTAGTGTTTGAAAGACTTTCACGGTAGATGCTGTTTTCAGAGTATTAAGGAATATTGAGGAATATAGAATCCAGGATACAAGATACAAGAGAAGTTTGGGGGAATAGCCTAAATCCAGGATTGCTCACAAACTCCTAAAACTTTCAGTGAGCAGGGAACAGGGAGTAGGAAGTAGTAGTAGTAAATTCAAGTCATTACTCAATGCTTATCACTTGCTTGTGAGAAATTCAGCTAGAACTAGCTTCTTTATGAGGATGTGAGTTTGATCCGTAATCAAATCTTAAATCGTTTTCATATGAAGTTGCACATAACAAGTTGTCCGAAGCGAGGAGGAACGACGAAGCAATCTCATAATCTTTAATGTTAACGAGTTGCTGAGATTGCCGAGTTCCACTTCGTTCCGCAACAAGCAAGCTACACAATGACACGCAAAAAATTATATGCAGCTTCATCAAAAATTGGTATTAAACCCTTGTCCAGCATTATTCGTCAGGGAATAAAAGTTTTTAAAAACCTTTTTTCGTGAGGTGCAAGATTTGAGTTGACGTAAAGCGTCTCAAATAATTTATTCCTACTCCCCAATCCCTATTGACAAGCGAGATGAATAGCAAAACCACTGCGTAAGTGAAAGTCAGGTTCTTTTCCAGGATGAATTAAAGCCCAATAACTAATATTACCATCTTGTGTTTTCAAGACTGCGGTGATTCCCATATCAATCTGAGGGTGGATATTCATAATTGGCTGGATGTTTAAATCTAAAGATAATTCCAATTGGTGAGGTAAGGATTTGATTTGAAAAGGAAGTTGGGTAAACGCTGATTCTATTTTCATCCCTTGGCGATAATCATCAAAACTATAAATATTCCAATCTCCACTGGGAGCAAGATTAAATTCCCAATAACGAGGAGAATTTTCAATTCCTAAAAAAAACTCCAAACAGGTGTGTTCCCAAAGATAATCTCGACGTTCAGGGGAAGGGGATAGGGGTGGTATTTGTAATTTATCAATATTGCCAGTTAGTCGGTAATGTATCTGAAGTAAATAATTAGATTTATCCCAATGAATATCACCTGTAATTTCGAGATCAATGTTTGTGTTGTCGAAAGGGATAAGGGAAAAGGGGATTGGCCTCATAATAATTTGTGTATGTATTATATTCAGCTATAACTCACATCAATCATATACAGCAGTCCTAAATTATTTGTGAAATCTTACATGTAGGGTTGTTAACGGTTGACAGTTGACGGTTAACAGTCACCTGTCATCAGTCAACAGCACGCTATTTTTCACGACTTAAATCGGATTACTGTAGCTACTTGATTTGGTGTTGACTTGGGGGGTAACAATCTAGCTTCAAAGGTTTATACCGCAAGGATTATAGAATAGCGATACCCATGATTGTGTTAAGCTTAGCTTATCCCGCAGTGACCCAAGAAGGAGTATCGCCTTCACGATAAAACTAAATTCAGAGCCGAGTTCAACGGAAAAATAAGGTTTTTACCCGCAGTTGATTGATAATAAATCAATCAAGCCGAAAAATGAAGTTTATCTTTTATCTTTTCATGACAGACCGGCTGAAAACTATTGCTGCATCCTAGTTTCAGAAGTTTTCGTCACCCCCCAGGGTGTTGACGGCTAACAGTTAACAGTCACCCATTAAAAGTAGTGGATATGTAACTAAAATACGCAACAACTGATCAACCTGTAAATCACTGGAATGATTGAATAATTTGACGAATACTATTTTCTTGACTCTCGATACTTTTAGTTAACTGGAACTGTACTAAAGCTCTAGCTAAATTATGTTCTGGATAATTCACTTTAAAATATACATTTCCCGCTAAGTAATCGGTCAAAAATCGTAATCCTAATTCAAAGGGAATTAAACGAATTGCATCATATATATATAAATAATCATTCCCCGTGAAAAACTCTTGAGCCACCAATAAATAACCCTGGAGAATACCTTGGCAAATATCCACATCAAACACTACCCTTTGCCAATCTTCCGTTTCTTCCCCTAACAAATTACATCCAGAACGTAAACAATCTCCGATATCATAATGAATCAATCCCGGTTTCACCGTATCTAAATCAATTAAACTAATTGATTGATGGGTTTGCCGATCAAACATGACATTATTGATTTTCGGATCGCCATGCATTAATCGTAAAGGTAATAAACCCTGATTTTTGGCATTTTCTAAAACAGATACCCAATTTTGCCGCTCCTCAACAAATTGTAAACAGTATTTCAACTCATGAGAAAATTTCGATTTTCGATTCGGTCTACATACTTGAGATAAAACCCGTTGATAAGCTTCCAAATAGATAGGCGTAATATGAAAACCAGGTAAGGTATCAGCTAATCTCTGGGGAGATAAATCCCTAATTAAATAGTGGAAATAACCCAATGCATAACCAATTTCCTGAGCTTGTTGCTGATTGGCAATCAGATCAAAGGAATAGGACTCAGGAATAAAACTAATCGCTCGCCAAAAACCATTTTCAACATCGATATAATGATTTTCGCCCCTAATGGTACGCAAAACTCCAGGAACCTCCCAACGGCGATCGCGTTCGCGTAGCGTGTCGCTTCTGCGACTCAGCGACTCCTTTGCAGAATCGCCTTTTCGTAATACCTGGGATATGTGTTCTGTGAGAATACACATATTTTCCATCACTAGATGGGGTTGACGAAATACCTGGGTATTGACCTTTTGTAAAACAAAATGGGGTCGGGTCGGTGAATCCGTTGTCACAAAATAGGTATCATTAATAATGCCGTTCCCTAAAGGCTCAACCCCCCTCACCCCATTCAAGTCAGAAAATTGGTTTGCGATCGCTTTTAAATCCACTACATCCATCACAGAATTTTCCATGCTCAATTCTCTATTTCCCTGGTAGCAACTACTCCAACCTAATTGGGCTGATTCTAACCTATGTTATTGTCGATGTTTGTATCCTTCAAATCTGGAACCTGAACCCGGATTTGAGGGAATAGGGAACAGTCCGTGACGGGAGTAGAAAGAAAATTCAGCCGTTACTCCAGGTTTACCGTTTACTTGTGAAAAATGCAGGTTAAGTAGTGGGGAATCAAAATTACAACAGTCCTGCTAGAAAATCGGGAGTGGAGAGTAGGGAGTAGGAATAAGCTATAGAGTTACATTTAGGTGAGCAGGGGTAGGAGGGGAAGAAAATGTATCAACATTTTTGTGAAATTGTATAAAAATCCAAAATCCAAAATCCAAAATCTAAAATAGATAGATTGATTAGTTATTTAAATCTGTGAAAACGCCAAAATTGTCAACTCCCTCAGTTTTCGGACTTATTGACAAAAAACCCGCTTTATTCTCAATATTAATGATTCTATTCTCAATTTTCTGACGAAATTATCATACTTTCAGGACTGATAATTGACATCTTGACAAATCCCAGATATAGTATGATAGCTTGCCGCCGGAGCTATATAAATCAAAAACAACCCAGATAGGTTGGAAAGTAAGAGATTTGAATTCGGTAACTCATCACGCGATCGCGATTCAACTTGATGGATAAGAAAAAGCATGTAGTTGCGCAAACAGCGCTTGATTAAGAAAGTTTAAGTCTGAAGAGTATGTCAAGCTTCCTTCCCATTAATTTGGACAAGCTACGCGCTTACGTAGTATAGCGAAGCTGACACTGCGGACAACATCTAATTAATTTTGCCGATGCACTTATGTCGTTTACGCAATACTTGCTACATATCAGGGGCTGTAACCTTTGATTATTCTAGTTTCATTTATTGCAAAGTACAAGAGAATCGATATTATTGCTTCATCTTTTCTGTCACCAATCAGCCGTCAACAAACCAAAATGCAAGAAAATCCCCTTGATTATATCGACCTAATCAGGGGATTCACAGCAAGCAAGCTTTAATCAGGCTTAAATATCAGCGAACAAACATTTGCGAAATTTTCGCCAAATTCAACCGTAAATTACCGACAGCCACGGTATTTGACATGGTAAATAATACCAGCACGACGAGCAAAGTCCAGGGAGTCAACGGAAGCGATTCCTCTGCCTCTACTTGTCATGGAAGTATTAGCGCGAACGTTCACACTATCACCACAACGAGACCAGGTTTCAGCTAATAACCCATGTCTAACGTTGTATTCTTGTTCACCATTTAATGTTCTCGAGAAAACAGGACCGCGTTGACCAGCAAAGAAATACTCGGCTCGCAGTGTTCCACTGGTATTAGGAGCAACGTAGCCTCGGTAATCTGCTGTGAATAGGGATATTTGATAGCCTGAAGGGACTTTAATCGGAATGGTTAAATTACAAGTTTTCCGAAATCCAGTTGAACTGGATGCTTCAGCAATATATTTATCAAATAAAATGCTCACTTCCTGACCATCAGGACTAACAGTTACACTTGCAGAACCAGCAGGACAACCACTACCACCGTAATCTGCACCCAGGATTTCGACTTTAGGTGCTGCAAAGGCTGGACCAACGGAAGCAGCAGTCAGTATTGCTGTTGCGAGAAAGGTTTTAGCAAAATTCATCGATGCTTTTTGAATTTTTGTCGCGTTCATATTTACCTTCCACAATGAGATGAAGAGATGTGATTAATTTTGTTCAGTTTTTTCAGTAAGTTTGAGATTACAGAACAATTGCCAATAACTTACATGCAATTCTGTTGTAGACTCTATCTGCAACGTCTCCAAGCCATATTCAAAGCCATTTGCTCCACTCTGGCAATACCTTGACCATTAGCAGTCACAGAAGCATTCACTCGCATATTTACACTGTCACCACAACGTGACCAGAGATTCGTTCTTGCTGTTGGATAATGACGTACATGGTAATTTCCACTCCTTAATCTTCGTGAAAACACCGGACCCCTTTCACCAGCAAAGAAATATTCCGTTCGCAGATTTCCTTCGGTTCTGGGGGATACATAGCCGCGATAATCTGCATTGCGAATTGCAACTTGATAGCCAGAAGGAACTTGAATCGGGATTGTCAAATTACAGCTTTTACGCCTTTGTCTAGAAGTATTTCCATCGGCAATAAATTGATTGGTTTGGATGTTTACAGTTTGACCGTTGGGACTGAATCGCAAATCGACAGATCCCCCTGGACAACCGCTACCACCATAACTTATATTGTCGATGCCGAATTTTGGCGCTGCAAAACTGGGCACAACTAAAGTCGTTGCTAACACCGTTGCAGTCAGAACAGCTGGAAGGAGATTAATTGATATTCTCCGATAATCTTGATGATTCACACCTACCTCCCTGCCTTTATCAGGGCTGTTTTTAGAGGACAGTGTTGATTTGGAGGAAAAATATTTAAAAAACCGATTTCGCAGATTGGCTACGCATCGACACAGAAACTTTTGAATATTCGTTTGTTTACAAGCTTTAGGTTCAGCAAGTGATTGCCCAACTCTTGATCACATATGCTTGAGTCTTAATACACGGTTCTCGATAAAACTTGGTTTGGTTCGGTTTTAAATATTTACCTCATCACATCTACATTATGACTCAACCAGAGAAAAAGTGATGGAATATACAGATAAAATTTACATTTTGTGATACAAGAAAAATCCAAACAGTTAACAGTTATGGCTTAGACCTCTGAGATTCCAGAATTGGTTGGGAAACGGGATGTTCCCAGAGGGGGTGATGATGTTGGTTATTTTTTCGTCAAATTGTTGATGAAGGGACGTTCAAAGGCTAAAAAGAAGAGATAGCTGATGATGAGGGAAAAAAACGTGGCGACCAGGAAAAATGTGATACTCCAGGGGAGTATCGCAAAGGTTAGGGGTGGTAAGTTAAAGTAGACTAGGGCATAACGCACCATCGCCACGATAGGGCCATGAATGAGATATAGGCTGTAGGAAAAACTACCAAGGGTGACTGCCCAGGGATGTTCAAGTATCTGTAAAATTCGAGGGAGGGGTTTATTTTGTAAAATCTGTTCCGTGCAGAAGATAAATAAGCAAGCACATGCAAATCCGAGAAAGGTTTCCCCAATCCACAGATGCAACCCTAAACGTCGCCATTCCGTAATGAATGCCAAGATGGTAAAAACTAATGCTAAACTTTTCCAGGGAAGGGTTTGACGTAACTTGACCAGATTTGGTTTGTGGGAAAAGCCAATATCCGCAGCAGCCATTCCCAGTGTAAAAATACCGATAAACCAAGGAGCTGCACTACTGAGAGCATCATTGAAGCAATAAACGGGAATTAAGCCCATAATTAATCCCGTGAAAACCGTAAATATAATTCCCCATCTTCGCCAAATGGGTAATAGGAGAAAGGGGAAAATAAAATATAATTGCCATTCACTAGCAATACTCCACAGGGGTGGGCTAATAGCTCGATAGGTATCTAAACTCCAGTTATGAATTAGCAGTAAATGGGTAAATAAATCCCACAGAGAAAAATGGGGATTAAATTGTACTCCAGCAGCAACTTTATCCCAACGAAATTCACTAAAATTTTCGAGAAAGAATACACCGATAGCGATTGATAAACAAAATCCTAGACAGATATAATAGGATGGTAATATGCGCCAAATACGTCGTTTCAGATAGCCCATAATTCCACCTGGAATAAATCTACTTTGGGAACGAACGATGGATAACATTAATCCGTATCCCGACAGAGTAATGAAGATAGCAACACTAAATGCACCATTGCGGAATAATTTCAAAAATAAGGAAAACCAAAGGGGAAATTCCGTTACCATTTCTGGATTAATTATTGGGTCGATATGCACAAAAAGAACATATAATGCGGCCAGACCCCGTAGACCATCTAGATACTTAAAATGTAATTTGTGTTTTTGATTTACTTGGTTTTCTTGATTACTTGAGGCGATATGCTGCATGAATGTATCTCCTTTAAACACATTCCGAATAAATCATGTTGGTAAATTACCCACTGAAGACAATTAACTGCGATAGGAATCCAGAATAATTCGTGAGAAAACACTCAAAGAAAAAGCCTCAGTCTATAAGCATTCTCGCCTGATTCTACGCATTATTTAGGACTGCTATATCTTCAGAACATAAATACATGATGACGAATTAGTATGAATTAGTAATTACGAATTACGTACGCGAAGCGCTGCCGCAGGCTATTACGTAGCTTGCTTCCCGCGTAGCGGGTATTAAGTAGACGCGAAGCGGCTTGCCGTAGGCTATTACGAATTAACTTGATTTTTTTATTTCTTCTCAGATTTATAAACTAATCATGAACGTTTTTCGATATATTCACAAAGAGATGATAAACCTTTGATGAAATTAGTTTGAAATTACTTATCTGACTCAAGTAATACCATTTCATTCAAATTTTGATACATTTTCTTACCCTGTATTCCCCGCTTTCCATCAGGTATAAATCACGCTAGATCATTTGGCTTCACTGAGGTAATTGCATATAAAAACAAAATAACTGTACCTACATGGAAACATGGGAACTAATTTGAGTGCCAAACATCAGGGGTAGGAATTGGCGATGAATACTGTAATATGGTGGGAAATTAGTGGCGAAGTATGAAGTTAAGTTAAGGAAATATTTATCTAGACAATGATTGAAGTCGAACATCTAAGCAAAACCTACGGTAGTAACGAAGCGATCGCGGATGTCACCTTTGAGGTGGAACAGGGGGAGATACTGGGGTTTCTCGGTCCGAATGGAGCAGGGAAGACAACAACGATGAGGATTTTAAGTGGTTATTTACCTGCAACGAGGGGAACAGCAAGGATTGCGGGGTTTGATGTCCATGAGAATTCCCTTGCGGTACGTCAGCGTATAGGTTATTTACCGGAAACACCCCCCTTGTATCCGGAAATGACCATCGAGGGGTTTTTGTTTTTCGTGGCTAGAATTAAAGGGGTAGCAGCAGGCGATCGCGCACATCAGGTTAAATTGGCGATGGAGAAGTGTAATTTAACGGAACGTCGGCACACGATTATCCGTAAATTATCCAAGGGGTATAAACAAAGGGTGGGGATAGCTCAAGCGATCGTTCACGACCCTCCAGTGATTATTTTAGATGAACCCACCGTCGGACTTGACCCACGGCAAATTATTGAAGTCCGGAATCTGATTAAAAGTTTGGCTGGAAGTCATACAGTGATTTTATCTACCCATATCTTACCAGAAGTGAGTATGACCTGTAGTCGGATTACCATTATTAACCGGGGGAAAGTAGTTGCAACCAATACTCCGGAAAACTTGATGCAGGAGTTGATGGGGGGGACGGGATACGAATTGGAAATTGAGGGAGAAGTTGAATTAGCCAAACAAATATTGCGGCAAATTCCCGGGGTGAGTCTGGTAGAATCAATTCCGACCCCGGAGGGATTACATCCAGCAACACCAGGGAATCGTTCCTGTTTGCGAGTTGCTTGTCAATCACAAACTGAATTAGGAAATCAACTTGCATCCACATTACTAACAGGGGGGTTTGGATTGTATGAAATGCGACGGGTGAAAGCCAGTTTAGAGGATGTATTTTTACAATTGACAACGGAAGAAAAGACCTTAGAAATTTCAGACCATCATGATAGTGACAGGGAGATAGAAGAAGCAGGAGCAGAAAATTAAATGGGCGTGATTTTTGCTAATATTATTGCCATCTACCGGCGCGAATTACAAAGTTATTTTTTATCCCCCTTAGCCTATGCGATCGCGGGAATTTTTTGGTTTTTGGCGGGTCTATTTTTTGTGAATACCCTAGAACAAATTTTGACCTATGTTGCTGGTCTAGATATTCGTGGTCAACAGTTAGGAATTCCCACTCCGGCTTTAGATGTTCCCTACGAATTTATTCGGGGTTTTTTAGATAGTATGGGAACTTTATTATTATTTATCCTACCGATACTATCAATGGGATTGTATGCCGAAGAACGCAAACGGGGAACCCTAGAATTATTGGCCACTTCCCCTGTGACAAATTGGGCTGTCGCAGTTGGTAAATTACTAGGCGTTTTAACGTTTGTGATTACCCTATTTTTACCATTACTAGTTTTTGAAGTGCTGGTATTAACTAGTTCTAATCCGCCAATTTCCCTTGCCATTATTTGGGTGGGTCATCTGGGATTAATTTTATTAGCGGGGTCAATTTTGGCTTTAGGGATGTTTGTTTCCTCCCTCACTGACAGCACAATTTTAGCCGCAGTTATGACCTTCGCCCTAGTTTTATCCCTCCTATTTATTAACTTTGTCGCCGAACGGATTGGTGGTACAATTGGCTCCGCCATTGGTCACTTTTCCCTTCTGAGACATTACAGTAACCTTGTGAACGGCATCTTTGATACCAGTAGCGTAATTTTGTTTTTCAGTTATATTTTTCTCGGTGTATTTCTGACTGCCCAATCTATCGATGCATTCAGATTTCAACGTCAGTAAATTGGAAATTTATTTGCAACTGGATGCCCATAGATATCAAGAATATGAAAAAAATCATCAACAAAAAACCCTGGAAATACCTAATTCTACTACTGGGATTATTCCTTTCCAGCGCCGGAATATCCCTGGGTATAGTTTCCGGAATTTGGGGAGGAACGACCGCAGCCACCCTCATCCCCGGATTAATTTTAATTATCGGTTGGTTAATTTGGCAAGCAGCGACCCATCAATGGTGGCAAAAACGCTCCACCCAAACCGGAACTAACGCCATTTTAGCCACAATTGCAGTTATCGCCATCCTTGCTTTCATAAATTTCCTGGGAACCCTTTATACTTGGCGAGTTGATACCACCGAAAACAAACTATTTACCCTTGCACCACAAACCGTAGAATTATTGCGATCGCTGCAAACACCAGTTAAAGTATCCGTATTCAGTGGCAACCAAAACCCCATCGATCGCAACTTACTAGAAAATTATCGTCGTCAAAGTCCCAAATTCCAATTTGAATACATCGACCCCCTTCTGCGTCCCCAACTAGCTCAAGAATACAACGTTAGTCGGGAAGGAGGAGATGTTTTTATTGAAGCCAAAAATAACCGTAAACTGGTGCAAACCCTAACACCAGAAGAAAATATATCCGAGGTACTACTCACCAATCGTCTCCAACAAGTAATTAGTACCTCCAATCCCAAAGTTTATTTTCTCCAAGGACATGGAGAATATACCCTAGAAAATTCATCTGCATCCTTTTCTACCGCAGTTAGTGTCCTCAAAGACCGGAATTTTTCCGTTGAACCCCTTAACCTCACCGAATCCCTCAATATCCCGGAGGATGCAAATGTCATCGTCATTGCTGGTGCAAAACGCGGTTTACTCCCCCAGGAAGTTCAAGCAATTCAAACATTCTTGAACCAGGGAGGAAATTTAATGGTGTTACTGGACGTGGAAGGAGACCCCAAACTAGACCCAATTTTTCAGCAATGGGGTGTCACCATTGATAGTCGTATCGCCATTGACACAGTTGGTAGCCAATTTTACGGGCCGGCTGTAACTTTTATTAATGAATACGGCAAACATCCCATCACCAAAAGCTTCCAAAATAATATTTCTTTCTATCGATTAGCTCGTCCCATCGACACAACCCCAGTGGATGGAGTTACAGCAACACCCCTACTAACAACGAAACCCTACCCCCAAAGTTGGGCTGAAAGTGACACAACCAGCGAAAAACTTGAGTTTAACGAAGGCAAAGACCGTAAGGGTCCGTTTCATATCGGTGTGGCTTTGGTAAAACAAATCAGAGATAATAAATCCACACCGACACCCACTCCCGAATCGACTGCGACACCGACACCATCACCGGAAGAGAAAACACCATCAAAAGAAGCGCGGATGGTCATAATTGGTGATGCGGATTTTGCGAGTAATGGCTTATTTGAACAGCAAATTAACGGGGATGTGTTTTTAAACTCCGTTAGCTGGTTAAGTCAACAAGAACAGCCAATTCTATCAATTCGTCCTCGGGAAGCGAAAAATAGACGTTTAAATTTATCTGCTTTTCAAAGTTTATTATTACGGTTATCGACCCTATTTATTTTACCATTAATCGGCTTTATTACTGGCGCTTTACTCTGGTGGCAAAGACGGTGAATGAATTTTGGATTACTCTTCGGTCGATCCACTTCGCGTCTATGGATTTTGGATTACCCTTAGCTCAACTTCATCCAAAATTAAGAACTTGGCTTTCCTGGTGCGGCAAAAATCCTGGTTTTTTGGCAAAGACTTTTTCCATGTCACAGATTTGCACTCCAGTCCAAAAACTAAAACAACTATCTTGCAATGCTCTCAGCGTCGGGTTTTAGGTTTTTTAAAAATGGGTAAAGTCGAGCTTAGAGGGTATTTTAAAAGTCGATTTCAACACTATTTTATTTATTCCTACTCCCTACTCCCCATCTACGTATTGAAAATGAAATTACAGCGAACTACTTTGATTTTAATACTTGTAGCCCTTGGTTTAGGTGGCTTTGTCTATTTCTACGAAATTCAAGGTGGAAAGCAACGGGAAGAACAACAAGCAAATAAACAAAAACTATTTCAATTTACTGTTGATGATATTCAAAAGCTGACAATTACTAAACCCGACAGCAAAATTATTCTCGAACGGAATCGCCAAGATAATCCCCGGTGGTTACTAAAATCACCAATTAATGAACCAGCGAACAACGCGTCAGTTTCCTATTTAACCGATTTACTCACCACCGCAACTAAAGAAAAACTGAATCTAGATCCACAGAAGACCTCCCTCTCCCTCAGTGAATATGGTTTAGATTCACCTACCGCTACCATTGAGATTGAGTTAAAAAATCAAAATCGTCATCAAATTATCCTCGGCAAACCTAGCTTTAATAATATCCAGATATATGCTCAAACTGATAAAAAACCAGAGGTTTTTCTCCTTTCCCAAGACTTTTTTAATGCTGTAAATCGTCAACTCGATGAATGGAAACAAGCACCCGAACCATTACCCTCACCAACCTTTTCTCCACCCTCCCCATCACCAACTAATTAACGTGAATTCGACGGATTATAAACGCTACAATCCTTGTGAATCAATGATTTTGAATATGAAGGTTTAAAGTGACCTCATCCATTAGTTGGGAACAAAGTAACTGACTGATTCCAGGTTTAATGATTTTATTCTCAATATACTAGGAGGTTTTTAAAACTTCTATTTCCTACGAATTCCTACGAATGATACTGGACAAGAATCAGAGACGCGATATATCGCGTCTCTACGGAATTAATCTGTTTTCGTTTTTATTATCCTTCTTCCCCTCCTGTATTCTATTTCCTATCACTTTCCAGCCTTCAATTTCGGATAGGCAATTCGCTTATGATGGAATTGCTGCCAAACTTCCACAAAAACCTCTGCAATTGTATTCATATCTGCACGGGTGAGACCGGAATTGATTAATTGATTATCCTTCCACCGTGCCCTAAGTATATTATTTAACATATTCAAAGCTTGTTCTGGCGTAGCATCTTGCAGACTACGTAAAGCCGCTTCACAGGAATCAGCCAGCATAACTATACCTGTTTCTCGTGATTGGGGAATTGGTCCATCGTAGCGAAAATCACTTTCATCAACATGGATATGTGGATTTTCCTGGGCGATTTGTTGCGCTTGGTGATAAAAATAACCTATTGTCATTGTTCCCTGGTGTTCGGGAATAAATGCTTGAATTGCCGTTGGTAGACGGTGACGACGAGCCATGACTAAACCTTCTGTCACGTGTTTTTTGATAATTGCCGCACTTACCCAGGGGTCTTTAATTTCCGTTTCATGCTTGTTGGGTCTACCCATCTGATTTTCAATAAAACTGAGGGGGTCGTGCATTTTACCGATATCATGGTAGAGACAGCCAGCGCGAACTAGTTCGACGTTACATCCGAGTTTTCGAGCTGCGGCTTCCGCGAGACTGGAGACGAGGAGGGTGTGTTGGAAAGTACCTGGGGTTTCCCCAGCCAAACGTTTGAGTAGGGGACGGTTGGGGTTGGCTAACTCCGCCAGACGAATTGGTGTCACAATGTCAAAAAGTTGCTCTAGGTATGGACTTAAACCTAGTGCTACAATGCTCCAGGAAAAGCCAGAAATCCCGAAAAATAGAGCGCTAGGCAATACCTCATACCAGAGGGAAAACACTGTACCCATAAGAGTTTTCAGGAGTAAATATACACATCCTTCCGTTCCCGCGATCGCCACACCGAGTAGGGCAAATTCTTCACGCGATCGCAAACGGGGGGCAATATTGGCAGCAACTAATGCTGCAATTCCACCAGCAATTACCCCACTGATATTGATTTGTTCGAGTCCCATAATCAGGTTTAAGACAAGTAGGATGATGGTGGAGGAACCGACAACCGCACCGTAGAAACTACCTAGTAATAAACCCAAAGCACTCCAAGGAGCATAGGGAAAATCAAATTGGTCAAATTGGGAGGTAATTACTAAAAAGCCTGCCACCGCTAAAGTTAATAGTAGAATTAACAAGCGATCGCGTTGTCGCCAACGATAGGATGTACGGTATATCACCCGTGCCATAATTAACACAGACACGGCTATAGTTCCGCTCAATTGTAATAGTTGTCGCCACAGAATTTCCCGTCGATTCAACCTGAAATATTCGAGAATATCTATGTCTAATTGTTTCAGAACCCTACTTCTTTGAACAATTATTTGGCCTTTTTTTATTTCCTTGTAGACTGGTTCAACTCGTTTGATCGCATTCCTGCGATTAGACTCAGTTTGCTGTTCGTCTATCTGCAAATTTGGCTCAATTAAATCCATCATCATAGAACGAGCCAATGTCCTGACATTCTCACTGGGAATCGATTCTAGGTTTAGTTCCAAGTGCAATTCAATTGTATTTTCAATAATCGCGGGTGGTAATCCTTTAGCAACTCCTTGGGTGAGAATTTTCTTAGTACTGCGGGTCACCAGTTTTTTGACGTTATCCCATTCACTATCAAGTAAATCCAGAATCAATCTATCTTTAAAAATATCTGGACTGTTAGGATTAGCTAAAATAAAATCCTGGCGTTTGCGATTGGCTCTTGCGTAGCTGTCCCTGGCATTTTTAATTTTTGTCAGTAAAGAATTAAAATTAGAAATTGGCGCAATTTGATGGGTTTTTAATTCTTCTAAAGCTTGATTAAATTCAGCATCTGATACATCTTCTGACTTTTGTACTGGGGTTAATCTTCCACAGTCGTCCTCAGAACAAGATTGTGGCCAAATAGATTCATCGCTGGAAGCTGCATTAACCTGATCGAAACTTGGCTGATTCGGAGAAACAAATAAATACTCACTAGCAACCCTACTAGTTTTTTTCCCTACAGACGTGGGTGCGTGTTTAGCAATATTTTTCTCTGGGTTCGGACTGCGTAAAGTTTCTTGCAACCTTTCCCAATCCGCTTCCCTCATTCTCCGTAAATACAGCTGGGTAGATTCCGTTAATTCGGAAAGTTCGACAAAGGGAAATTTCCCCGCAACCGCACGAATCTCATCACCTTTTTCGATGATTGAATCACGTTTTCGCTCAATTTCTTGATTTTTGACCTCATCGATCATCAACACCCGTATCGCTTGTTCTTTAGCTTCACGACGTTTGTGTTCAGTTGTTTCCGTATCTTCGACCTTAGCATCACGGGGAGCAATATAATCTTGTGGTGCTAATGCTCCTACCTTGAGTAGGGGTTGATTATAAAGTGGATAACCGATTGTTGCAGTGAGACAAATCACAGCGATCATCGCTAGCAGGTCGGAGCGACGCGAAAAATTTTTGATGCGATGACGCAAGAGATAACGACGATTTCTCCGCAAAAACACGCTATCATCGGGCAAACCCTGGGATTTTCGCAATTTTTGCCACCTATAACCGCGACAATGGCAAAATTCCCAACATCTTTGCCAACAGCGATGTAATCGTCCCAGTAACATCTGTAATAGTCGTGTGTCTCTCATCAATGTATCTGACTGCGATTGCCTAATTGGGATGATTCATAACACGAGCCAAATCCACCCATACGTGTCGGAAACTGATTCAATATTTCAACCATAACCTCAGCTATTCCACAATTAGCATAACCCAATTTTTGCAGATTAAATTAACATCATCAAAATCAACATAACCAGTTTTACTACAGCAATTCTACTTAATGATTTATAAAATATTAAATCGGGGGTTGTTGACCGTTAACCGTTGATAGTCATCAGCAAAGCCGTCCCCGGAGTACATTCAAAACCGATATTTTTTACCACTAAAATAGGATTGCAATATCATTTCATTTTTGCGATGTAAATAGGAATATTTTACTTTTCCTGAAGACAATTACATGAGGTCATTACCTGGGTTTCTCACGAGTTAAGTTATAAGCCTTGAGTGACAGATTGATTTTCCTTTCACTCCCTACTCCCTTTTATTTTTAGAGATTCGCTCCCTCCAAATGTGAGATTTGGTGTGGTCTACCTCTAGTACTCCACCACATAATTTCTGTGACTTTAGCTCCGAAAAAGCTTTAATATCAAGGCGTTAAAGCGCAACTAGGTAGATTTCCTCACCGATAAAAATTAATGTGGTCGAATACTAGGATTGATTGGGAGTTCATGGTGAGAATTTTTGATTAGCTAACCCTAGCTACACCTAGCTATAATTATGGACATATTTAATTTCTGGATTCTGGCTTCACTAGTATTTTCATGGCGATCGTCCTTGGACATATAAACATCACCCAATCAGAGCGATTTTTTGTTTAAATAGGAATAGCATGGGACATCTGTGACACTTTACCTTGTGGTCAGCTAAAACTCATGGAAATCACATAACTATTCGCTCGCTGTTGATAGCTAGCGCTTGAGAGTCAACAGTTATAGCCAAAGCCTTCCTGTCGGGTACAGTCATCCATCGAAAGTAGTGAATATATAAAAAATTAAATGCACAACAGCTGATTGATTTCCTCTGTTGATCAACCGATGGAAAATCGTGCCAACATTCTGAGCAGATGTTGGGAAACTACCTAAAAAAGTCAAGTATTCAAAACGACTTTTGCAAAAACCTATTACAGGTTAGCGTAGACGCATAACACGGGGTGATGCCACCGTAGTAATAGTACCCAAATCGGATGGAAGTGAAGTATCAATGTACACTCCTGACCAAAACGCTAAAAGTTCATCAGCCAATCTTAACACTTGTGTCCGATTTCCCAAGCCATCGCCGGATATATTTGCAATTTCGAGATCCCACTCAATGGGAATGGCTATCTCGCTGTTATAAGCACCTGATAAAGCTCCAATTATTGTCGCGACACCACCACAATCAAAATTTTCGTTCAACCGAGTTAGGGTTAAACCAAAATCTTCACATGAGTTCAGCAAACAGTATAGCGCGATCGCTAATTTTGTGTGAGCTGTAAAACGGACTTGATTTAGTTCTCCGATAATGCTGGCTAAACTTTGATTTTTTGACTGCCAATCACGAATTAACTTTACAACCTCTCTCACCTCACTCCCCGTTTCTACCTGGTCTAGTAAGGTCGGAATCAGTCCTTCGGAGTCGGATTCTTCCCGTAAAAATGCGGACAAAGTATAGCTAAATATATACAACCAGTCTTTGACAATGGGATCAAGTTGTAATCTAGTTGTGAAATAATCTAAATGCGATCGCCACTTTTGCCGGTTATCATGGAAAAGGAAACTAATCGGTAAGCTAGCAGCGATCGCAGACTCTAACTCACAACCATGCAACTCTGGTTCTAAAAATTCCCACAAATTCTCCCAGTTGTGTCCACCGGGTTTGACAATCAACTCACAACAATGCAGCAAAGTCCGTGAGTATCGCCAACAAGTTTCCTGTTCTCTTCGTCTTGTGAAAGCTTGATGTTCTCCCACCAAAGCTCCCAATAAAAAACCTCGTAATCTTGCTTGCAGTGAATAGCGCATATCATCCCCATACTACCATCAAATCATCGCCTATCCACTCCCAGCCAAAAATTACACACCTAGCAGCTGATCACCAACCATTATAATATGTAGGCGCAGGCTATTATGAATTATCTTTTCCAGGGCATTACAAATTGCGTAGATACGTAGCTTGCTTCCCGCGTAGCGAGTATTAATTACGAATTACGTACGCGAAGCGTTACCGCAGACTATTACGTAGCTTGCTTCCTGCGTAGCGGGTGTTACGTAGACGCGAAACGGCTTGCCGTAGGCTATTACGTACGCGAAGCGTTGCCGCAGGCTATTACGAATTATTTTTACGTAAATAACTAACCAAACCCTGCAATCCCAATAAATAGCTGTCAGCACCAAAACCACTAATTTGTCCCACAGCGACCGGAGCAATGTAGGAATGATGCCGAAAAGCCTCTCGCTTATACACATTACTCAAATGCACCTCCACTACTGGCAAATTGACCGCCGCGATCGCATCCCGTAATGCTACACTCGTGTGGGTATAGGCTCCCGGATTAATTAAAATTCCCTGTTGTTGACCCATTGCCCCGTGAATTGCATCCACCAAAACACCCTCATGATTTGACTGCAAACAGGACAAACGAACCGCCAACTTTTGGGCTTCAGCCTCCAGCAAGCGGTTAATATCATTCAGGGTTTGCACACCATACGTATCAGGTTCTCGCGTCCCCAATAAGTTTAAATTTGGTCCATGCAGCACCAAAATACTTAGAATATCCAAAACAGTATCCTGCGATCCGAGAATTAACCAACCTAGCGACGACGATTCCGGTCATTTACAGGTATGGGAATCAATTCTGGTTCTGGTTCTGCTTCTGGTCCTAGCAGAGCTTCTATCAGCTTACGCGCTAATTCTTTGAGCTTTTCCAGTACCTTATCAATATAATCCATTAAACTGACTGCTCCTGAGATACTATCTAATGTAGTTGCCCTGAACCTACGGAGTAATTAGGGTGACAACCAATATGCTTCTTGAAAGTAACACTTCCAAAAACTGTCCACATTTAATTGCGGAAAACAGGTTTTTATTTTCCCTTCTCTCTATAGATTATCACATCCTGAGATAGTAGAGCGACATCTGACTCAAGAAGGGTATTTAGTATCCATTCACATCGATCCTCAGACCGATTAATTTTTTCTATCAAGCAATGGGGAAATAGGGAAAAAAGATAGATATAGATACAGTTATCAGTTATTATCAGTTAACTATCAACCATATCTAAGCCTTTTTAGCCACAGTTTTCTTGGTCTTAGTAGTGGATTTAGTTGATTTAGTAGATTTTTCGGTACTGGTTTTCGATTTACTACCTTTACGTCCCGATTTAGTCGTTGCCTTACTGGCTAGCAATGCCAAAGCCGTTTCCAAGGTAATACTTTCAACGCTTTCCCCTTCTGGAATACCCACATTGGTTTTACCATGCTTAATATAAGCACCGTAGGGACCATCATAAATATTTACTGGTTGCTCATCATCGGGATGGACACCCAATTCCCGTAAAGCCGCTTTAGTTTTGCTGCTACCCCGCACTTTTTTCGGTTCCGACAGTAATTCCAAAGCCCGTTCTAAAGTAATCGTTAACACATCATCCCCAGCCTTTAGGGAACGATAGTCCTTCCCTTCCTTATGATTGTGAACCACATAGGGACCAAAACGTCCTAAATTAGCTTGAATTTTGGCTCCCGTTTCCGGATGTACCCCCAAATCACGGGGAAGTGCCAACAAACCAACAGCCATTTCCAGGGTCACCGTTTCACTTGTCACTCCTTTTGGTAGGGAAGCTTGTTTGGGTTTGGGGTTCTCCTCCGATTTATCGCCATGCTGCACATAGGGACCGTAGGGACCAATTTTCACGTAAATTGGTTCTCCGGTTTCCGGGTGATGACCCAAACTATCAGGACCCTCGGTTTTTTGCTTGAGGATAATTTGCACCTTTTCTGGGTCTAAATCGGCAGGGGTTAAATCCTTGGGAATAGAAGCTGTCATTACCCCTTCTTCCCCTTCCACTTCGACATAAGCCCCATACTTACCAATGCGCACCTTGGCATCAAGGTTTTCCAAATCAATCGTCCGTGCGGCGGTGGCATCAATTTTATCTTCCTGTTCCCGTACTAGGGTTTCCAAGCCCTTTTCACCCAGGTAAAATTCTCGTAAATAGGGTAGCCAATTAGCCTCCCCTGCGGCAATATCATCCAGGGTTTGTTCCATACTTGACGTAAACCCTGGATTCACGATATCAGGAAAATATTTTTCTAGTAAATGGGTGACAGCAAAGGCCGTAAAGGTCGGGACTAGGGCATTATTAATTAAATTCGCATAGCCCTTATCAATAATTGTGCCAATAATACTCGCATAGGTACTAGGACGACCAATCCCTTCGCTTTCTAAAGTTTTGACCAAACTTGCTTCCGTATACCTGGCTGGTGGCTGGGTTTCGTGTTTAACTGCGGTCAAATTTTCACATATGGGCTGGTCATTCACCTGCAAATTAGGCAAAATCACCTCCTGGTCTTCCAAAGCGGCTTCTGGGTCGTCCGAACCTTCCACGTAAGCCCTTAAATAGCCAGGAAAATCGATCCTTTTCCCAGAAGCTCGAAATCCCGCTTCTTCCACCTGTAACTGTACAGTAATTTGGGTTTGTCGCGCATCTGCCATCTGACAAGCCACAGTCCGCTTCCAAATCAAATCATACAGTTGTAATTCTCGCCCACTTAATCCTGTTTCCTGGGGTGTACGAAAACTGCTACCAGCAGGACGAATCGCTTCGTGGGCTTCCTGAGCGCCCTTGGATTTTGTGGTATACTGCCGTGGTTTGGGACTTAAATATTCTTTACCGTACAACTTTTCAACACATTCCCGCGCGGCTTGAATGGCTTGGTCTGATAAATGTACCGAGTCAGTACGCATGTAGGTAATATAACCCTGTTCGTAGAGACTTTGGGCAGTACGCATGGTATCCCGCGCCGATAGGCGCAACTTGCGGTTGGCTTCCTGTTGTAGGGTGGAAGTGGTAAAAGGAGCCGATGGCTTGCGGGTGACGGGACGCTCGTCTAATTCTGTAACATGCCAAACCTGATTTGCTAAACGCTCTTTCAGTTCATTGGCTTGGGTTTGGTCGAGTAAAACCACATTACGTCCGGCCATAATTTGCCCTGTTGCAGCATCAAAATCGCTACCTGTGGCAACTTTGGTTCCCCCTAAACTGGTTAAAACCGCCACAAACCCAGCTTGGTTGTGACTTAGTTCGGCCTTTAAATCCCAATAGGAACCTTGACGAAAAGCACGACGTTGGCGTTCTCGTTGTACCAGAAGCCTAACCGCCACCGACTGTACCCGTCCGGCAGATAGACCGTAGGCAATTTTTTTCCACAATAGGGGTGAAAGGGTATAACCAACCAACCGATCGAGAATGCGCCGAGTTTCTTGGGCGCGTACTAGCTTATCATCGATTTCGCGGCAGTTTTGCAGGGCCGCTTGGATGGCTTCTTTGGTAATTTCATGAAATACCATACGCTTAGTTGGCACTTTGGGTTTGAGCAACTGATACAAGTGCCAGCTAATACTTTCCCCTTCTCGGTCTTCGTCCGTTGCCAGAATCAGTTCCGAAGCGTCTTTGAGCGCGTCTTTTAACTGGGCGACAATTTTTTTCTTATCCTTGGGGACAATATACAACGGTTCAAAGTCCGCATCGACATTGACCCCAAGTTGTGCCCACTTTTCCCCCTTAACGGCTGCGGGAATATCGCTAGCTGTCTGGGGAAGGTCACGGACATGACCCATTGATGCTTCTACCCGATATTCCTTTGGCAGGTAGTTGCGAATTGTTCGGGCTTTGGTGGGAGATTCGACAATGACAAGAGTTGACATGGAGGTAAAAAAAGAGACCTGCTTGCGCACTAATAGCTAAATAGTCAAATTGGAACAAAGTATTACTATTTGTCAAGTTGACTAGATATCCAGGTCGGAATCGACCTGGGAAGGCAATAGAACTTGCCAACGATTTAGTTCTGCCTCGATGGGTGACTAATTGGGTGTGTGACGAACTTCAGTATCGAGATCGAGCGATCGCTCTCTACTTCATATCTGTCCAATCTAATATATCCAAACTTGAATATCAGCATTTTGTTTTGATTTATTTTATGTTTGTTTAAGATTTAGTCCCGCATTGCTGACAAAACCCCGATATGTCATCAGGACAAGACCAAGGAAGTTAGCTTGATGACTAAACTATTTCCATCTTTAACTTATATTGGGGATAGTTGGCGACTGTTTGCAGCTAAAATCTATTAAAAGATTCACTTGCCATCCCATATTTCTTAATTACACCTGCCAAAAACAAACCTTAACCTAAATAATTAGGCTGCATCAATAGTTTCGGCTCGAAAAATTTGTGCTAGCATGGGTTTTAGAGAAGTAGGTTCGGTGAAAATGTTCTTGTTTTTACACCAAAATCAAGCCCAACTCCGGAATTACATCTCTGCATTCGATTTTTCTGGAGAGTTTCATGTCAATTTACGTAGGTAACCTATCCTACAGCGTTACGCAGGAAGACCTGTCAAAAGTTTTTTCCGAATATGGTGAAGTTACACGGGTACAATTACCGACTGACCGGGAAACCGGCCGAGTTAGAGGTTTTGGATTTGTGGAAATGGCATCTGAAGCGGCGGAAGAAGCGGCGATTACAGCCCTGGATGGGGCTGAATGGATGGGTCGCGTAATGAAAGTAAACAAAGCACGACCAAAGGAGGACAGAGGTAGCCGTTCTGGTGGCGGAGGCTGGTCAAGAGGCGGCAATTCTGGGTATTCCAGAAACTATTAAATCATACTTTCAAAAAAGTTGCATTCACGTAGTTTACCAAAGGTATCGTCTTTTCCGATTTCCTATCTGGAAAATACAGTGATTCGGATATTTTCATCAGACTTGCGTACAAATGTACGTAGGGAAATATTTAAGTAATTCCCGATTTGACAAGTTGAAAAAATATCCCGTGGTCCTAAGGACGTGGTAACGTGAATCTGCATTAAAGCATTAAAATTATATTTTTGGCAATCGGTTACTTTCTGCGGTGATGGGAACATGTCCAGATGTAACCTTTTATTTTTGTGTTTCCGCTTGATTTAGTTGGGTGGGAACGAAAATTTCTGGGACATACAGGTATAAATATCTTGTCTGCTAATGACTAGATTCACAATTTTTAATGAATCCAACTTAAGAAAAAGACAATAGAATTAACACAGTTAGGGTTATATTTTCAAAAGCTCAACCAAATAGAGTAAAAGATGGATTTTGCGAATCTTGCATCCCAGCTCAATGCTGGAACTATTTTGCCAGAGAGTATTGTAATTCTGACTCTGATGGCGGTATTGATTGTCGATTTAGTTAGTGGTCGTCGTTCGTCACGCTGGATTGGATACCTAGCGATCGCGGGATTGGTAATTTCTATCGCTACTTTGGTACTACAATGGGATAGTGCTAATCCGGTGGGTTTCACTGGTTCCTTTAATAGCGATGATTTGAGCATTGTTTTCCGTGGCATTATTGCTTTATCTAGCGCTGTCACCATCCTCATGTCAATTCGCTACGTTGAACAAAGTGGTACGGCTTTGGCGGAATTTATTGCCATTTTACTTACCGCTACCCTGGGGGGAATGTTTGTCTCCGCAGCTAGTGAATTAGTGATAATTTTTATCTCCTTGGAAGCCTTGAGTATTTCCTCCTACCTGTTAACGGGATATACCAAGCGCGACCCCCGCTCCAATGAAGCAGCGTTAAAATACCTATTGATTGGAGCTTCCAGTACCGCAGTATTTTTGTATGGAGCCTCCCTCCTATACGGATTATCCGGTGGAGAAACCCAATTAAGTGCGATCGCAACGGGAATTGCCACTGCAAATGCGGGTCAATCCTTGGGGTTAGTAATTGCCCTCGTGTTTGTGATTGCAGGGGTTGGCTTTAAAATTTCTGCCGCACCCTTCCACCAATGGACTCCCGATGTGTACGAAGGCGCACCGACACCTGTTATCGCCTTTCTGTCGGTGGGTTCAAAAGCCGCAGGTTTCGCCTTGGCGATTCGTTTGTTAACCACTGTATTCCCCTTGGTGCAAGAAGAGTGGAAATTCGTATTTACAGCTTTGGCTGTATTAAGCATGATTTTGGGTAATGTAGTTGCCCTCGCCCAGACTAGCATGAAACGGATGCTAGCCTACTCCTCAATTGCCCAAGCAGGTTTTGTGATGATTGGCTTAATCGCTGGCACTGAGGCAGGATATGCAAGTATGATTTTTTACTTGCTTGTCTACCTGTTTATGAACCTGTGTGGTTTTACCTGCGTAATTCTGTTCTCCTTGCGGACAGGTACGGATCAAATTGCCGAATATTCGGGTTTATATCAAAAAGACCCATTACTGACATTGGGTTTAAGTATTTCTCTGCTTTCCTTGGGAGGAATTCCCCCCTTGGCTGGATTCTTTGGTAAGATTTACCTATTTTGGGCTGGTTGGCAAGCAGGATTATACGGATTAGTACTATTGGGCTTGATAACTAGTGTGGTATCAATTTACTACTATATTCGTGTAATTAAGATGATGGTGGTCAAAGAACCCCAGGAAATGTCAGCAGCCGTGGAAAATTATCCAGTGGTGCGTTGGGATTTACCAGGTTACAGACCCATGCAGGTTGGTTTAATTACGACCTTGATTGCCACTTCTTTAGCGGGCATTCTCTCCAATCCCTTGTTTACCTTAGCAAATAACTCCGTCACCCACACTGCGATTTTGCAGACAGCAATTTTGCATCAGCAAGCAGCAGTTGAAAAAGCGATCGCCGTGAATACGGAAAAATTCTAAGTGATAATTTTGTCATTGTATTTTGAGTAGAGACGTGGCTGTTGGCTGCGTCTCTATTATTTTGGATTTTGGATTTTAGATTATGTCCCAATACGCTTGGTGTTAAAGATAACTGTAGGTTGGGTTGAGGCTTTGCATAGACTGTTGATTTTGTGGAAATTTAGCCATAAGTTCACACAGTTTTTGTGATGAGCTCGTCCCGATGCTCCGCCTGGGGACGCATTCCACGAGGGCTATTGCCTCTACATTCTTCAACCCAACCGACCCAATAATCAGGCTTTTAAGTCTAACTGAACTGTATCGGATTATGTCCGCCAAATTACTTACGATAAGTAGGTGTAATTAAACACAAAACTGCAACGTAACCGATCATTTGGCTCAAAGCCTTACTCCCGTACAGACGCGATATATCGCGTCTCTCCCTACTCCCTGTACAGATGCGACATGTCGCATCTCTCCCTATTCCCTAACCTCACGAAAATACTTTTACAGCTAGCGCTTCGCGAACAGCAGACCCTACTTACTCTATTTTCCAGTCCTATTTAGTAGGTAATACCCAACCCAGGCTAATTCCCAAGGAAGCGATCGCCGTCAATACTAACATAGCCTTGGAAAAACTTTGGAAGTATTGACAGAAACGGATACCCGCATTATTGGTACTGAGCATGAGGTTACAGTACCAAATGAGTCTTAAACTCCGTTCCCAATTGTAATTGGTGATTTGGAATAGAAATAAAGTGGCAATCGCAAATAGAAATATTAATAAATAACCTAAAGAACCAACATTACTCAAAATATTGAGCAACACCAGAGAAAAAAATAAAATATTAATTGAATAGAAAATAATCCCGACTATCGTGAGTCCTGGGGGCTGAAAATTACCAATTACAAAGGCAATTACTATCCAGAATATAATCAGGGAAATATTCAAAAACAAAGGATGTTCAATTAGTTTATAAACAAGGGAAAGTAAAGGAAAAGTTCCGAAAAAAATTACCAGTGGTATTGGAGCATGTGTCGTTCTGAGTAACCATCCATTCGAGATGGAAATAGTCGTAAATATTGCTACCCAAACCCAATCAAGTAATTTGGGATTCTGCATAAATTCTTTGTAGTATTCGCGACGATAAATAGTACCTCCTGCGCAAACTGCGATCGCAACTTCACAAATTTACCAAGAGATGGACAATCATCCGTGATAATTGGAATACAAGTTCCTGGAAAACCAAAAAGATGATTACCAAAAAACGGTAGGGGAAATTCCTCTACCGTTGGTAAGTAATCAACTAATTTAACTAACTGATATGATTACACCTGGGATGACAATAATTACGCATAACTACGCCAAAACAGGAACGGGAATTTGTAAATGGGGATAAAGGGGAAAGCGATCGCATAATTCGCTAACCCGACGACGACAGTCCTGGGTTACTTCCTCATTGTCGGGATTTAACAAGCGGTCGGCTACAATATTGCCAATTTCTGTAAACTCATTAGTTCCCATTCCCCTAGTCGTCATCGCTGGAGAACCTAAACGTAAACCACTTGTCACAAACGGGGATTCAGGGTCAAAGGGAACAGTATTCTTGTTCGCGGTAATATTTACCGTACTCATCAACTGGTCAGCTACTTTCCCTGTCATTCCAATACTACGTAAATCCACGAGCATCAGATGATTGTCAGTGCCACCGGACACAATCTTAAATCCGCGTGTTTGTAACTGGGTAGCCAAGGCACGAGCATTATCAATTACTTGCGCACTGTAGGTTTTAAATTCGGGTTTTAATGCTTCACCAAAGGCAACCGCCTTACCCGCAATCACATGCTCCAAGGGTCCGCCTTGAGTACCGGGGAAAACCGCCTTATCTAGTTTTTTCCCTAATTCGGCATCACCGGTTAAAATCAAACCACCACGGGGTCCACGGAGGGTTTTATGGGTAGTAGTTGTCACCACATGACAGTGGGGGATGGGGTTTGGGTGTAAACCACTGGCGACCAATCCGGCGATATGGGCAATATCTGCCATCAGATATGCACCCACCTCATCCGCAATACTACGGAATTTGGCAAAATCAATGATACGCGGATAGGCAGAATAGCCGCAAATAATGAGCTGAGGACGCTCCCTTAGCGCCTGCTCACGGATTTGTTCATAGTCTAGTTGCTCGGTAGTTTGACTGACACCGTAGTGGGCAACCTGGAACCATTTTCCGGAGACATTGACTGGGGAACCGTGGGTTAAATGGCCACCGTGGGATAGATCCATCCCCATAATTTTATCACCGGGGTTGAGCAGGGTGAGGAAAACAGCAAAATTGGCTTGCGCACCGGAATGGGGTTGGACATTAGCATGGGCTGCACCAAATAGTTGTTTTGCCCGGTCAATTGCTAATTGTTCCACGCCATCGATGAATTCGCAACCACCATAGTAGCGTTTACCGGGAAGTCCTTCAGCGTACTTGTTGGTGAGAACCGAACCCTGTGCAGCTAAAACTGCTGCGGAGGTAAAATTCTCGCTGGCAATTAATTCTAAATGGTCTCGTTGACGTTGTAATTCGTCATTCAGCAACTTCGCGATCGCTGGATCGGAAGTTGTCAAAAAATCATAATTTGTGGTCACAAAGTTTATCCTTGAGGAAATCTGGACAATAGGGGTTTTGAGAAGGCGCTAGTTAGATTTTGGGAAATCAGGAAGCCAATTTTATCTTTGGTTAACAGTTTATCGAGTATCGCTAACTGCATTCCATCAGGAATAAATCATTGGGTTACAATCCTGAATATCCACATAGCGCGTTAATAATCATAACCTTCTTTCCACTCCTTCCGATTAACCATTGGCTCAACTTTAATCAGCGATTAATTAAATTATGTATTTTTTTTAACGACAAGTCTTTTTTCTCGATACAATAAACAAAAAATCAACAAATTTTCGGCTCATACCGAGAAAACATCCAGCGTCCAAACAGCAACACGAAGGAGGGATGGGATGTTCGTGATTTTGATGGAAAATCAAATCGTCCCTGTGACGAAAGTTTGTCAATCCTGTTTACTAGCTGATGGGAACGGTCAACCACGTTGCAATGATGGAAAATTGCGTTGCGGTAACATGCTTGATAAAACTTCCCTGGCTCAAGCTGACCTATTTGAGTGTACTATGGGGTTTAAAATTGCTAAAGTTGAATAAATTCATCATTCCATTTTAGATTTTGGCAGGACTTACTCAAGGACAATGTAAACACTGTTATTGCGACATTACGTAGACGCGAAGCGGCTTCTTGCAAAGTAGCCATCCCAAACACTTGATTTCTCCTCACGAGTGCGTAAGTCCTATTTGAATTACTCTAGTTTAATGTATTACTTGACCTGAATTTCTGATACTAAAAACTACAGAGAGTAGGGTGTAGTGATTATAAATTCGGTAAATAAAAGCACGTAGTAGCGCTTTAGAACCTTTGTTCGGAGCTAGAGCCACAACTACAAACCCCTCATAATAACTTAGGTGGTGACTTATGTAGTGGACCACTAGAGATTAGGGAGTGACTGCGGAAGCCACTGAAGTGATGGTGAAACATTTACTATATTAAGCTTTTGAGATGGATATTGGTCGCAATAATTATTTCCAACTAGCATCACCTGCGTTATTCTAGGGACATGTGTTCAAAACTCAATCAACAGGAGTACAAAGGATGAGTTGGCGTGGTTCAACAACTGTTTCTGACCGGATTTTTGCTTGTTTACCCTATACCCTACCCCTGGTAGATGTATTAGTATTCGGTACTTTCCTCATGCGGCAATTTCCCGCATTAAGTGTGATTTTTGTCCCCTTAGCCCCCATTATCGCGATTTACGGCAGTATTCCCTTTGGTAGTTTGGTGGTCTTTTTTGCTTTGTTCTTCCTGGTAGTACGTAACGAACGCATACCCCACTTTATCCGCTTTAACACCATGCAAGCGATTTTGCTGGATATTGTGATTATTCTGTTTGGATACTTACTGCGCATCTTGTCAAACGTCCCAGGAATCGAATTTGCGATTCAAACCCTATCCACAACCATTTTCCTCGGAATTGTTGTTGCTGTTGTTTACTCAGTCGTCCAATCCCTCATCGGAAAATATGCAGAAATTCCCGCCATTTCTGATGCTGTCTATATGCAAGTGCGATAATGATTGAAAGAGTAGAAAGATAGTAAAAAGATAAAAAAATAAAAGTAAACAGTCAAAATATAATTCCCATAAATTGATTAATTTGGTGTTACCGAATACAAATATGAATTGAAAATTTGACGTTATATCGTAGAGACGTAGCATTCCTGCGTCTCTACTACGATGATTGTGGTTTTGATCCAAAAATGTCAAAAATTATAATTCGTGTTCAAATTCAGCAACACCTAATTTCGCCTACCGAATTCAAGGGTTAAAAATATTTCCTCCACTCCCGATTCCCTGCTCCCCACTCCCTTCACTTTGCAAACGAGGGGAACGAGCAACAACAATATTTTCCAAACGACCAATCCCTTCAATTTCCACCCGCACCTTATCACCCAGTTGTAAAGCTCCCACACCCATTGGTGTCCCGGTTAACACCACATCCCCCGGACACAGGGTCATAACTTGGCTGATGTAGGCAACCAAAAATTCTGGAGAAAATACCATCTGGTTAATACAAGCTGATTGTACTGGTTTGGTTTCATCATTTAAAAACGTCTGTAAACGCGCACCGGGATTCAATTCCCGCACCACCCACGGACCAAGAGGACAAAAGGTATCAAAACCCTTCGCACGCGTCCACTGTCCATCCTGACGCTGTAAATCCCTTGCGGTGACATCATTAGCAATGGTATAACCCCAGATTTTGGTTTGGGCTTCCTCCGGTGTACATTCTACTGCGCGATCGCCAATAACTAAAGCTAGCTCACCTTCGTAATCGACCCGTTGTGATTGGGGAGGATATTTGATTTCCTGCTCAGAAGCAATCACCGTCGTCGGTGGCTTTAAAAATAGTAATGGTTCCTTGGGTACTTCCCCCCCCATTTCAGCCGCATGGTCACTATAATTTTTCCCCACAGCCACAATTTTAGAAGGAGAACAGGGAGCGAGAATTCGATAGGATTCGGGTTTTAAAATCAAATCCGTCGGTTCCCCATGCAACCAAGGTGGTGCATCTAACACTTGGACATCCAGCGATAGCTGTAACAATCCATAGAAAATTTGTCCTTCTAAGTTTTGAATCCGCACATAACGCTGTGCCATAGCTTCTCGACCACCAAAAAACCTTTAACAGATTAGTTTAATATGAGTTTGACCCAGAGTAACTAGTACAAAGTTGGGAAGAAGTAATATTGGGGATACAGGATCGCTTGAAGAGTAAACCCTACTTCGCAATACTACGTCCTTACAAACATGTAGCTTGTGCTTCAGCACAAAGCGTTGAAATCGTTTTTTGATTACTGTCACCTACCTTACCCCCTGATTTACAAGCAAGAGAAACAAAAAACTGATATGATAGTAACTCCTTGTTGCGTGGAAGTTGAATCAATAGCGAGCAACTCAACGCAGCCAATATAGTCCGGAAGGAGAAAAAATGCAAACAGTCTACGAAACCATGTATATCCTGCGTCCAGACTTAAACGACGAACAGGTCGATCAAGTTGCAGGTAAATTTGAAGCCTTGATGCGCGAACAAGGTGCAGAAAATCTGGAAATTCAAAACCGTGGAAAGCGACGTTTAGCCTATGAAATTGGTAAGCATCGTGATGGTATTTATATCCAAATGAATTATACCAATGGTGCAAAAGCGATCGCAGTTATGGAACGGGCTATGCGCTTAAGCGAAGATGTAATCCGCTTCCTCACCATTAAACAACAAGTGAAACTGGAAAAAACTGAAGAAACAGTCGCAGCGACTCCAGTATCAGCTTAGTTTACCAGAAAAAAAGTCTAAATTGCCGAAAATGTAATTAGAGCTTTTCCCGCAATTGGCGGAACGAATGCTACATTAACAAGCAGGTACTTGCTGAAAGCAAGTACTTGTCAAAACCAGTATGACCGTAGTTATACATGTAAAGTAGCAACAAATCAATGGGAGCATTAAGCCACTGTGAGCCAAACTGACAACTCCACAATCCAAGCTCTCTCAACGGAGGTATCGAAGTTGCGTCAAGAATTGCAACTTCGCGATCAGCTTGTTCAACAACTCTCCCAAGAGTTGTTCCGGTTGGTGAAAGGAAATACCAACTTTATGCCCCAACCGGAGTTTTCCGAACGTCACCAAAGCCAAGTACAGGCTTTGCGTGACCAACTTCAAGCCGTTGAGCAACAGGTGACATTCTACCAGGAACAGATTACAACTCGTGATGCAGAAATTTATCAACTGCGTCAAACTGTCCAGGAACTAAGTGATCGCAGTCGGATGCTCGAACAAGTTGTCCAAGAGCTACCACAAATTTATCGCCAAAAATTTGAGGAACGGATGACTCCAGTTCGAGAAAAGATGATCGCCCTCCAACGCGAAAATCGTCAACTCCAAGCCGAGTTGCAAAGCGTTAGTTACCGTTTAGCCTTAAAAACCAGAACTGCTAACCATAGCGGTATTGACCTACCTAATTTTCCCCGTCTGAGTTCCCCTCCCAACAATATGCCAGCAGTTCCGAATGCGTAAATTATGTTTTGAACCCACCGTCAATTAAGCCTACGGCTTTAGTTGGGGATTCTTTCGCGCTTCTTAATCGCGTTGTCAAACAAGTTGGCGTTCTCAACGTGCCGTGGGAACTTTTACTTACGTATACTTTAGCAAAAAAGACTGCTGGAGTGCCTCTACGAAATCTCTATCGTTTTGCCGTACTAAAATTATAATAGCATAATGTTGCTACGCCATATACTGCGCACGCTAACCCTACCGAAACAAGTTATAGGTAGGGACTGCGCTCAATATTTTTGTTCAAAAAGGGTATTTGCCGAATCCTATACCCCAAGAAGTGCGATCGCAAGTGGAATCTCTCTCCCTGGAACAATTGGAAAATCTGGGGGAAGCATTGCTTGATTTTAGCAGCATGGCTGATTTAGACGCTTGGTTGGCTGCACTCAAAGCTTAAGGCTGTATATATACGTGGTTAGTATCCAAATTATATGGGAGACTAACTACCTGTTTTGCCTGCATTTACCACATTTGGATCACTAAACGCAGGATTTGCGATGAATTTTTCATCTGTCAAAGTTTTTAAAAACTCGATTAGGTCTTGCTTTTCTGGGGGACTGAGAGAAAATCCGGAAATAAAGTTGCTTTTGAAGGGATTTTGACTGCCAACTCCAGCAAATTTTCCTTGGGTAATCGTTCTTCCTCCAGCTTGATAGTGGTCGATGGCTTCTGCTAGGGTGGCAATACTACCGTCGTGCATGTAGGGTGCTGTTAAGGCTATATTGCGCAGGGTTGGAGCTTTAAATTTACCCATGTCTTCCGGTTTGTGAGTAAATTCATAGATACCTGTATTATTACTAGGATAACTACCCTTACCGTCAACATTATATAGTCCCGTATTGTGAAAAGCAATTTCTTCAAAAGCCAAGCGTTCATGCTTAATGGAATCGCTAAAATTTAAACCACCATGACAGTGAAAACACTCCAACCGCTCACTATGAAATAGTGCTTCTCCCCGTTTTGCTGCTGCGGAAATGGCATTTTTTTCGCCTCCATAACGATAGCGATCGTAGGGGGAATTAAAGGAAATTAAGCTGCGTTGAAATGATGCGATCGCTTTGGTTATATTGTTAATATTAATACTACTTTCTCCTTCACCAAATGCCGCTGCAAATAGTTTTTGATATTTTTGGTCTTCCCGTAGCATTTTCAACACTTCTTGCTCTTTTCCCGCTAAACCCATTTCCACGGGATGTTCACCAAACATGGGAATTAACGCTTGAAATTCCAGTTTTGTCATCCCTGGATTAGCCCAGGTAAGAACCGAATTGTAGCCAATATTTGCTAAACTCATGGAATTTCGGGGATGGCTTTCCCCGGTTGCACCAATTGCTACGGGTTTACCATCAGTAAATGCGATCGCCTGGATATGACAGGATGCACAGGAGAATTGATTATTGATGGAAAGACGTTTTTCATAAAATAAATGACGACCAAGTTCTACTTTTTCTGCCGTCATGGGATTATCAGCTGGTACAATCGGTTTGGGTGCCCAAGGAGGAATATCCCAAACATAGGCATGGTTGGAAGTCGATGCGGATAAACCCCGATTTAAACTGGCGGATAAAGCAATAGATAAAATCAGGGTAAATATAAAAGTAATCGATAGTACTAAACAACGCTTCCATCGATAAATCATTTTTTATTTTAGGAACAGTGGAATTGGAGGATTGGTGTTAAATTCTGGATTAGATTCAGACCAAGACACAAAGATCAAAAGAATTAATTCTGCAACACCAAAAAATTCAACCGGAAAGTTAAAATTATTTCACCCTCAAAAAAGTTTGTTTACTATCGAAGCGATACTCTAAAGTCTGTTTGCGAATTCCAAAGGGAATCCCGAAACTGGCCATAATTCCTGTACAATCCTTGTCATTCGGTTCTGACATACATCCTGGGGCGGTATTTGCTTGATTTCGAGTTAAATTCGTATTCTCGACTAGTTTGGCAACATCGGCAATAATTATATTTTTATTGGGGTCAAAATTAGTCAAACGAATTGTTGCAGTATTCGGATACATACATTTGGTGGTTGGCTTTTGACTGGATGCTTCTGCTTGACACCCCGTACTTCCTAAATGGATAAAAAAAGCATTTCCAGAGTCTTTTTGACCGTGTTTAGATTGATGGGATGGATGGTGTTGATAGGATTGGACGCGACTAAAATCAATCCGAGCAAATTTATAGCCAAATTGCCAATTCCACCACAGGGAAGTTAAATTTAATGGAGAAGGAGCTAAAGTTGCATCTTCATGGTTAAGATTTTCCGGTACTCCTAGGGTAAATTTAATTCCTTTGTATTTACCAGGAGGAACTTTACCAACTACGATATCACGGGTTTCTGTTGTTCCGTTTCCACAAGCACCTGTCTTATTTTCAAAATCGATTAATGCTACATTTTGATATTGCCATTTTCCATCTTGATTTAGTTGCAGGGGAATCGATTTATTATTGCTGTCAATTAAACTAATGTCGGAAATATAAAAGCGAAAATCAAGGGGTGTAAACGTGGTTGCAGGTTTCCCCAATTTATAGTTTTCACCACAATTAAAAGCGCGATCGCCCACTTTTGCTGCAAATTTAATCGTTACCTCTTGCTTTTGCGATGCATGTGTGGGTCGGACACCGTAGTAATTAACCAGGGGAATCATCCCTACTAGGGTAAGAATCACAGTCGCAGACTTTACAGCAGATTTCATAGTTTTGCTTTTGTTGGAAAGTATTGGCAGAGCAAGCGATCGCAATGCAAATTAATTTTCTGATCTAGCATTTTACTTATCATAATCGCTAATACCTGTCAAAAGATAACTCGTCAATTGTTTAAAATAATACAATATTTCCTTGGTTAATTAATGATTAGCGATAATTAATATTTTTGGCTTAAGTTTTCTTGCTTACATCAAATCATCTTTGACAGTCTGTCTTTTGACATACATAGTAAAAGTGAATATTAGTTCTTAATATTACTTATACATTTTGGGTGTATTCAATTATTAAATTATTAGGGAATTGTCGAGTTATGGGGGGAAAATTTTTGCCATTCCGGAGATTTTTGTGTAGTGCAATACGCATGAGTACGGTGGGAATAATATACCTGTGTGCAATTGAAACCGTATTGGCAGAAATAATGCAGGAGGATATATCCAGCGATTATATTTGTCTATCCTGAAAAACAGAAACTACAATTCAGAATCTTGATCAACTACGGAATGCTTAATATCTCCATGCAACAGCTCAGGATTTACTGGTAAAGTCAAAGC
Organism: uncultured Calothrix sp.; assembly: GCA_937973965.1. Classification (GTDB taxonomy): domain Bacteria; phylum Cyanobacteriota; class Cyanobacteriia; order Cyanobacteriales; family Nostocaceae; genus NIES-3974. Next base: position 100,099 of record CALJJQ010000006.1, read on the forward strand.
AAAACCCACAAGATAAATCAACCCCAATTACCGCAGTCAAACTTAAACCCACAGAGGATGGAATAGAAATAACTCTGGAAACAGCCGATGGAGTTCTGAAGATTGCTGATACCCGCAGTGATGGTAATACATACATTGCAGACATCGACAAGGCAATTCTCGCTTTACCGTCCGGGAACGAATTTCGCGCTAACAATCCAGTAGAGGGAATAGCAAGCATTACCGTTACTCAATTTGCATCAAATCATAAAGTACGGGCGATAGTCAAGGGAATATCCAACCTTCCTCAAGCACAAATCACGAATACAACTAACGGTTTAGCCTTCAATGTATCTCTCCCATCCACAGATATAGAATTGACTGTAACTGCACAGAAACAGTGAAGCGCTATATTGAGCAACAAAAGAATTAATGTCAATGCATGATTTATCATGCTATTAGCCTAGCCTTCGGCAACGCTAAGCGCGTACATCCCCTGTCTGGAGCACGAAAGATGCAACTGTGTTGCTTTCTTTGGGGTTTTCGGCATTTTTCTTATAAAATCTACCTTATGGACGCAGGAATTACGTTTACAATCACCTGAAACAAGCGATCGCTTACTAGCTAATCTCTCAATATTTCATAGCAATGTCAGCGATTATCAGGTTTTGCAATTTGACGCGAGCGGATTTTTCGGACGGGTAAATAATGTTGACCTGGAAGCTACGGGAGTTGAGTTGGAACTCACGGCTAAACCAACTAAAGGTCTGGATTTCATTGCTGCAATTGGTTATGTAGATAGTAGATATAAAAATTACTTGAATACGGAAACAGGTATTGATTTGAGCGATAATCGAGTACCCTTATCACCCCAGTTTACCTATAATTTAGCCGCTCAATACCGTAGCCCTGGAGGTATATTTGCTCGTGCAGAATTGCGGGGTTATGGTCTCACTTATTTTGATGACGATAACCAAATCAAACAATCGCCCTACGCAGTTTTCAATGCCAGAATTGGCTATGAACAGCCAAAGTATGGGGTTTATTTATATGCCAATAATCTATTTGATACTCGCTATATTACTTCCGGATTTTTATTCCCTCCCCCATCTGGAACAGTTGGATTTGGAGACCCCTTTACCTTTGGTGTTCAAGTTAGGTCTAATTTGTAAAAGGAGTAGGAAGTCGAAGTTGATTAGTAATCTGAAAGGCTGAAATCTTTGCGATCGCTACTCGTTTTTCCAATTCCATCTTCCAGAACCGTTTCCATATAGGACTTACGCAAGCGTCACAAAATAAGGTCAACTGGCACATACCTTTGAATATGAGTTTAATGTGTGTAATCCTTAATTTATAAACCTTACGTCTGAATTCAGCCAATGTGATAGTTTGACTGAAAATGTGCCAGTTG
>CALJJQ010000007.1 GCA_937973965.1 uncultured Calothrix sp.
TGAAAGGGAGGTGTCCTAGGCCTCTAGACGATGGGGGCTTAAGAACTCTCGACGCTCTTTAGCTTAACCAAAAATCCAGTAAATGTCAACATTTTTGTCAGATTATTTTTTGCGGTTGGAAAAAGGTATTTTTCTTGCTGGTAAATATAGGTCTGTTAAGTATCGAATAAAATTAAAAATCAAAAGGTTTTTGGAAAATCTTTTTGCTCTGGTGTTATTTGCCTTATAATGTTCGAGCTAAATGTTAAGATGAATATTTTACGCGCCCAAAGATGTCTTTGCTATTCTTGACAAAAGAGTAGAAGTTGTTGCGAGCGAAACTTCCTGTATGGACGCATCCTTTGAAATCACCCTCCAGATGGTGATTGCGGTTGTTGCCGGAATTAGCGCCCAGGTACTAGCTGCGTACCTGCGTGTTCCCAGCATTGTATTTTTACTGTTGTTTGGGATTATTCTTGGTTCGGACGCAATCGGAATTTTACATCCCCACACTCTAGGTGTGGGGTTGGAAGTGATTGTGTCATTGGCGACGGCAATTATTTTGTTTGAGGGGGGATTAAATTTAGATTTAGATGAGTTAGGCAAAGTCTCACGGACGCTGCAACTTTTGGTGACTTTGGGAACCTTGGTGACGCTGGTGGGTGGTAGTATGGCTGCTCATTGGCTGGGGGAATTTCCGTGGGCGATCGCAATTTTGTATGCTTCAATCGTTGTTGTCACAGGTCCTACGGTCATTAGTCCTTTACTGAAGCAGGTTAACGTCGATCGACGTGTTGCCACCCTGTTGGAGGGTGAAGGTGTCATTATCGATCCTGTAGGGGCAATCCTGGCATTTGTGGTTTTGGATACGATTGTGAATGGCGATGCTGACCCCCGGACTGCGATCGCGGGTTTGTTGATCCGTCTTAGTGTTGGTACTGCTATCGGTGGGGTCGGTGGCTATGCAATGAGTTTAATTTTTAAACATGCTAAGTTTATTTCCTCTGAGTTAAAAAACTTGGTGGTCTTAGCTATTTTGTGGGCAATATTTACCTTTTCCCAAAGTATCCGCAGTGAATCGGGGGTAATGGCTACGGTGATGGCTGGAGCAGTATTTGCCAATTCCTCGGTTCCCGCAGAACGCAAATTACGCCAGTTTAAGGGTCAATTAACGATTTTGAGTGTTTCGGTTCTATTTATCCTACTTGCTGCCGATTTATCTATTGCCAGTGTGTTTGCTTTGGGATGGGGTAGTTTATTTACGGTTTTGGTGTTAATGTTCGTCGTCCGTCCCCTAAATATTTTCTTGTGTACCTGGGATAGTAATTTAAATTTCCGCCAAAAGGTATTTTTAAGTTGGATTGCACCACGGGGTATCGTTTGTGCTTCGGTTGCATCTCTGTTTGCCATTTCCCTAACGCAACGCGGGATCAATGGTGGTGATGCGGTCAAGGCTTTGGTATTTTTAACGATTATTATGACCGTGGTTTGTCAAGGTTTGACCGCTCGTTGGGTTGCTCGCTGTCTAGGGATTACAGCCGATGAAACTAAAGGTGCGGTCATTGTCGGTTGCAATCCCTTAAGTTTACTAATTGCCCGTTTATTTCAACAGCATGGCGAAGAAGTTGTGATGATTGATACAGACCCCAATGCATCCCAACTAGCAGAAGATGAGAATATTCGCTTGATTGTCAGCAGTGCTTTAGATGAGGGTGTGTTAGATACGGCTGGTTTAGGTTCCGTAGGTACTTTTGTGGCGATGACCAAGAATGGGGAGGTCAATTTTGTCTTAGCCCAACGAGCTGCTGAGGAATTTAGCCCACCCCGCGTTTTAGCTGTGTTTCCCCGCAAAACCCAAGAAAGTACAACTCCAGAAAGTTTGGTGGAGCAGGCTTTTATGTCTGATTTAGCAATTAAAACTTGGAATGAATACATTCAAGAAGGACGAATCAAACTGGGGAAAATCACCTTAGAAGCTGATAATTTGGAAAACCAACAGTCTCAATTACAAACCTTGATGAATGCAGGTGATTTACTTCCCTTGGTAATTGAACGTAATGGATCTTTACTGGTCGCTTCCGCTAAACAGGAATGGGAAGCTGGCGATCGCATTATCTATCTATTACACGACCCTCGTCCTAATTTACTCAAACAATTATCCGGTGAACGTCAATCCACCCGCTTATCTTTAGAAAATTTTGTTCAAAGCGAAGAACTTTCACTTAAGGGTCTAGCACGGGTTGTGAATAGACAATGACCGTTTTCTCGACAATAGGAAGTGGGGGAAGACGACCCGGTGGGTCGTCTGTACGGAAATAGGGATTGTAAATGAACTGGTTTGATGTTTAGTTGTATCTAAATGAGAAAAGATTGCATTTGTAGTTTTCTGAGCCTGTGAAAAGTGAAAATAAAGGCTTGAAAATATTCCCTATTCCCTACCTACACTAAAAAGACTTTTTCCCCAGACCCTAACTATCAACGGTCAACTGATAGCCATCAACTGGTAACTCCGCTCGCGCTTCTTGTTCCTGTCTGAATACACTGACTAAATGAGCGATCGCAAATATTAACGCCACGCTTGAAAGTACATAACTATGCAGTGTGTACAAGTGCTGTACTGTAATTGTACTAATTCCATCGCCACCTGTTAAGATTGTCCGCAGCAATCCGCCAACTACGGGTATGGCAGAAACCGTTCCTAACTCAATGTTAAAGCGCCAATAACCCTCTTGATCCCAACTCAAAATCATCGCTGTCCATCCTAAACCAATGGCACTGAGGGTAAAGAAAATTCCCGCAATCCAAGCAGTTAACCAGCTACGACGAAATTGACGACTAATGAACATGACCACGATTTGGATCAGGGCAATGACAATTACGCCATTTCCTGCCACATCATGGGCTTTACGGAATAACCAACCATAGGGAACAGCAGTACTAATAAATTCGAGGGAATGATAGGCTCTCCCTGCTGCTGGCTCGTAATAGAAGGACAATAACACACCTGTAAATGCTGCCACAACGGTAAATGTAATTATGGCTACAGATAATAGGGTTGTAATCCGTTGCAGTTTCAGTTCGGTGACTGACGCTTGCATTGTGTTTCTCTCTTGTTAATAAATATTAATTATTGCTATTTTATTATAACTATTATAAATAAATGTTAAGCAAATTAAATAAAAAAAAGGACAAATGATTTTGTCCCCGGGTTAATGTAGTATTCTTATCTACTTAAGGGCCGGAAAACACTGCCTCTTCAACATCTTTACGACTGAGGGAGTATTTAAAAGAGCGTTGGATATCCTGGCCATTTTCTCCAGCTTTGAGGTAGCAGACAGTTATTTGTTCGATATCAAGCCAAATTTCAGCTTGCCAATTGGGATGGGATAAATGCCAACAATGAAGCTCGTTGCTATCTTGTGTACATCCCCGTAGACGAAGCCATTCTTCAATCTGGGGGAGAGGGTGGTTATATAAAGGTGTTTCTGCTGGAAGCATAGGATTGAGAATACAGAATACAGAATACAGGATACAGGAGTATGCGATCGCGGATCTGATACCAATTTGAAAAATAAATGCGACAGATGAATATTAGAAACTAGTGTTGTATAAGAGTTTTCAAATCAAAAATCCAAAATTGTCTGAGGGTCAAAGACCAATCAATCAGAGATAATTGGGGATGTAGGTTATTGTCTCCACGAATAGCTGCGATCGCGACCGCTAAAAATAAACAACCTACCAGTGTTAGTCCCAACATAAACAAAGCAAAAATCTCACCGGAGGAGAGGGGACGTTCGGTTGCGTCTAGATAGGCTGATTTTGTCCAATCATAACGCTGGGGGAGAGGGTAATTTAAATCGGTTGGGGGTTGAATCACACGCAAGCGGGAGTAACCAATTTGAATATCGTAATTAAATCGCCGTTCCGGACTGCTGAGGATAGCATAGGCTTCATTGATTTCCTGAAATTTGACCGTGGCGATCGCGTTTGGTAAATTCGTAGTGTCCGGGTGATAACGTTTACTTAGTTCCCGGTAAGCACGACGTATTTCGATGGGGGATGCAGAGGGATGCAGTCCCAATACGGCATAGTAAGTGGATTCGCTATTTTGTAACATTGCCCCGTCTAGATTGGCATTGCTTCTATCTTTAATTTTAAGTGATTTTTTCCTATTCCCTACTCCCCACTACCTCTGCATCAAGCAAGGAAGTAGTAGAACAATCAACCCATGACTCAAAGCTGATCACTCCCTTACTTGCTCAAAATGTAGGTTACGTCTTGGAAATGAAGCAGGTATTTTCAGCTTGAGACTAGCACCTTGCATGGAAGTACTAATGTAGGATAATAATCCATAGATAAATACGGCTACACCCAATATTTCTTCAGTTCAGCTTTTAGTAAATACTCTTTTAGTAGTTGACTGGCATTATTTTCTATATCTTTCATTTCCACTCATAGTTGCGAATTAATCTGATTGATGGGATTAAAGGGTTATTCACGAACTTGTGCAAATTTGCACCAAGCTCTAGTTAAGTTGTCAGATAATTTATGAATAACCATTTATTAATCTCGCCTTAACCTAAATCTATAAAAATACGGATGAGAAATTTCTCATAAAAACTTCATCAATACTGAATATGAACTGAAGCAGAACCTTTATTTTGCGTGGGGTGAAGATTCCGGTTGTGATTGCGGTGGTTTGAGATTGCTAATATCCATCCAGAAAACCAGAATTATCAGATATCTAGCAGTCAGGTTAAATGAATAAAATTCTGATTACAGAGAAGGAAATAGCAGCTAAACCAGCGCTAATGGGAACTGTCACCACCCAAGCCGTAAAAATGCTATAGAGATTACTAAACTTGACTAGATGGGGATTTTTGACTAAACCAATTCCCACGACCCCACCAATTAGAGCATGGGAAGTGGAAGCAGGTAAACCGAGATTAGAAGCGAGTAAAATAGTGGTTGCGGTGGCAAGTTCTGCGCAAAAACCGTCACTAGGCTGTAAATTGATAATACCTTCACCAACGGTGGTAATCACATTTTTCCCCAAAAGAGCTAACCCAGTGACTATACCCAAACCACCAAGAATTAGAATCCACAAGGGGATTTCGATTTGGGACTGGGGTATTGCTCCGAAGCGTTGAATAGTTAAAATGGTAGCTAAAGGCGCGATCGCATTGCCCACATCATTGGAACCATGAGCAAAAGCAACACAGCAAGCACTGCAAACTTGATATCGACTAAAAATTACTTCCGGGGAGAAGTTAGATGGAGATTGCAGTCGGGTTAATAGTTGCCAAAGATATATACTGAAACCCAGAGAAAGTAAAGCCACGATGATTAACGTGATTGTGGTGGTCGGGATTTCCCAAGTGAGATATTGATGAAGCAAAGTCTGGAGAGGTTGGGTAAGTTGAGGTAAAATAATTATCCCTAAAACCCCGACTAAAATCGTACTTAACCAGGGAATCCACTCATTTAAACGTTCCCAAGGTTGGTGGGTATCCAAAATCCAGTATCGCATTTGACTGTAGAACAAAGCTGCGATCGCTCCACTCATAACGGGTAAAATCAGCCATCCCAGTGTAATTAAACCCAGGGAATGCCAATTTACTCCATCCAGACCTAATCCAACCCAACTAAATCCAGCGATCGCACCGACTACTGCATGGGAGGAGGAAACGGGTAAACCCAGTAAGGAGGCAATTTGTAACCATCCACTACAACTAATTAACACTGCAACCATCCCCAATACTAATACAGAGGGTGTATCTGCAAATTGACTGGGATTCACAATTTTCGTGGCTAAAGTTCCCGTCACCCCCTCCCCAAATAGCACTGCACCCGCAAACTCCAATATTGCCGCAATAATTAAGGCCTGTTTAAGGGTAATTGCTTGGGAACCAACGGAAGTTCCCATTGCATTGGCCACATCATTCGCACCCAAATTCAGGGCAAAGTAAAATGCTAATAAAATAACTAGTATAGTCAGCACAATTTTTTGTAATTCGTAATTTGTAATTCGTAATAGCCTGCGGCAAGGCTACGCCTACGTAATTCGTAATTTGTAATTCGTAATTTAATATCTACGGAGCCGATACATCTCTTTGGTCTGTAGCAAGCTTGATTTGCAGCAAGAGGAATAGTCTGTGACGAAAGCAGGGAGTAGGGAAAAACTCTTTCATCTCCAAGAGAAGCTGCGCTAGGCGTGTCTACGTTTTTTTGTGTAATATCATTTCACGAAAATTTTGATACATTTACTCTTCCTGCATCCCCTGCTCTCCTAAATCTATCAACACCAAAGTAAAACGGTATAAGTTGTACATTAGGCTATTATGAGCTTTCATCCTTGACCTTTGAGAATCACATCAAGTACACACCTTCTCCTGCGACTTATACAATTAAACTGCTTGGGGACGATTTAAACAAAGGGAAATCATAACAACTAATATAAACCACCAGTCTCGCTTCAACACCCAGCAAATACCACCCCTAGAAAATGGCGATCGCTTGACTCGTCCGGAATTTGAACGACGGTATAAAGCAGCACCCCACATCAGGAAAGCTGAATTAATTGAAGGAATTGTTTACGTGGCATCTCCATTACGTTTTCAACAACACGCCGAACCCCATAGCCGTTTATCAACTTGGCTGGGAACCTATGTCGTCTATACACCGGTTACATTATCTGGGATTGAGCCAACAATTCGCCTAGACTTGGATAATGAACCCCAACCTGATATCGTGCTGATATTGGATCAACAGGTGGGGGGAAGAGCTTACTAGGATGGCTATTTAGAAGGGGTTCCCGAATTAATCGTGGAAATTGCTGCTAGTAGTGCGGCTATTGATACTGGTAGTAAAAAGCAAGCCTATCGTCGCAATGGGGTATCGGAATATATTATCTGGCAATCCTTTGAAAATCAATTAGATTGGTATAGCTTGCAGGCGGAGGAGTATCGGCTACTACCAGTGAATGAGCAGGGAATCATTTGTTCCGAGAGATTTCCGGGTTTAAGTAGGTGGACGCTAAAAAACACCACTAAATTTAAAAATGTAAATAACTTAAAAGCCCTATTGTACAAGGATTTCGAGCATTTTACAAAATTTTACATAGTTCAGTTTAATTTTGCCTACCTACTTATGGTTAGTGGTAGATGCACTGTTGAGTAATCAGATGGCAAGGGTATTAGAGGTATTACAGTTAGGGTTAAATTCTCTGGAACATCAACAGTTTGTGGCCCAATTAGGGGCAAAATCAGCTTGAGGAATTACAGAAAAAACTTATCCATAGGGGTCATCTGTGAGGTATTACTGTAATGGAAGCTATTTATTTAATCTTTAAAATGGTGTGGTGGTTTGCATCGCGCCCCAGGAAACCTCACAAACAAATTATATGACTATCCAGACAATTGCCACAACACCTTTTAGTGACCAAAAGCCAGGTACTTCTGGTTTACGTAAAGCCGTTAGTGTTTTCCAACAACCCCATTACCTGGAAAATTTTGTCCAGTCGATTTTTGATGCGATTGGTGACTGTACCGGAGCGACTTTAGTTCTCGGTGGTGATGGACGTTTTTATAACCGTCAAGCGATTCAAATTATTTTGAAAATGGCGGCGGCTAATGGTTTTAGTCTAGTGAAAGTTGGACAGCGAGGTATTCTCTCGACTCCGGCGACTTCCTGCGTTATCCGTAAATATCACACATTGGGTGGTATTATTCTTTCTGCTAGTCATAATCCTGGTGGTCCAAATGGGGATTTTGGAATTAAATATAATATTGGTAATGGTGGCCCGGCTCCGGAGAAAATAACAGAGGCTATTTATGCTCGCAGCAAAGTCATCGATACCTACAAAATCCTCCATAGCCAGGATGTGGATATTGATACCCTAGGTGAAACTAAACTGGGGAGTATGACCGTAGAAGTGATTGATTCGGTCAGCGATTATCAAGCTTTGATGGAATCCTTGTTTGATTTTGATGCATTGCAACAACTTTTAACCAACGGCAAATTCCGTATCTGTATCGATGCACTTCACGCGGTGACAGGTCCCTATGCCCATGCTATCTTTGAAAAACGGCTCGGCGCACCCGTGGGTACGGTGATGAATGGTGTACCCCTAGAAGACTTTGGTGGGGGTCATCCTGACCCGAATCTAGTTTATGCCCATGACTTGGTAGAGCGGTTATTTGGTGAGTATGCACCAGATTTTGGTGCAGCTTCCGATGGTGATGGCGATCGCAATATGATTTTAGGGCGGAAGTTTTTTGTTACTCCTAGTGATAGTTTGGCGATTTTGGCGGCGAATGCCACACTGGTGCCCGGTTATGCTGGGGGACTTGCGGGAATTGCTCGCTCTATGCCCACTAGTCAAGCTCCTGACCGTGTTGCGGCTAAGTTAGGTATTGATTGTTACGAAACTCCCACTGGTTGGAAATTCTTTGGCAATTTGCTGGATGCGGGTAAGGCGACGTTATGTGGTGAGGAAAGTTTTGGTACTGGTTCCAACCATATCCGGGAAAAAGATGGACTTTGGGCTGTATTATTTTGGTTAAATATTTTGGCTGTACGTCAGCAATCGGTGGAGGAAATAGTTCGCGCCCACTGGCAGGAATATGGTCGTAATTATTACTCGCGTCATGATTATGAAGCGATTGATGCCCAGCGTGCCGATACTTTAATGAAAAATCTCCAAGGAATTCTGCCGAGTTTGCCAGGTAAAAAATATGGCAGTTACGAGGTGGAATATAGTGATAATTTTAGTTATACAGACCCTGTGGATGGTAGTGTCAGTACCAACCAAGGTGTACGGATTGGTTTTACCGATGGTTCGCGGATTGTGTTCCGACTTTCGGGAACAGGAACCCAGGGAGCAACGTTACGGGTATATTTGGAAAGTTATGAACCCGATGTGAGTAAACAAGATATTGAGACTCAGCAAGCGTTAGGTGATTTAATTCAAATTGCTGATGAGATTGCTCAAATTAAAGTGAATACGGGTATGGATAAACCGACGGTTATTACCTAGAAAGCAAACAATTACAATTTTGGATTAGTAGAGACGTGATATATCGCGTCTCTACATATGTTATAAATATTTTTTGTTTCGGTTCACGTCAAAATTCAGCAAGCCCCTATTTACGGCAATTGTACCTCCTGCAATAACCAAAAACCAGTGAAAGCTTCCGATTCAGGATTATCTTGAATACCGAGAAAATGCACACCGTTCGCTGCTCGTTTGGCTGTTTCAAAATTTTGAGCTTGGGTTAAAAGTTGGGGATTCCGCACACTAGCTAAAATCCAGCTTTCGGTAGCACCTGTTTCCAATAACATTTGTCCACCTTGACCCGGATCAAATCGTAGATATGCTAACTCTAATCCAGACATCCATGCTGCTACAGGTAAAGCTCGCGCAGAAAACAGTAATATTCCGGGAATTTTTGTCTCTGGACTAATTCCTGCTAAACTCAAGGGGAATCCTCCGGCAAAACCAATTTCCCAATCGGGCATATCCGTAAAATCACTAGCAGCTAAAGTGACAAATCCCCACTTTTCACTTTCCAATGCATCGGGTAAACGTTGCGGTAAGGGTGCATCTAAACGCACCGAGGGATTGGTTCCCCCCTGAAAACCCGGTTCATTGGGGTAGACGGTTTCCATGCGTTCCTGCAACCATTGGTGTAGTACTAAAATTCGCCGACTCGGTTGTACAGCAATCCCCGCATCATTACAAGCCTTGGTAATCATATTATTCATTTGCCGTCGAAAAAAGCGGATACGCATCGGTGCTGTACCAGCTTGAGTCACAGCAGTTTGAATTGCATTACGCAACCAGACGGAATTCACCTCTGTACTGGGACAATACTGCGCATAGCGAAACAGATTTTTCCAATCGTCATTCACACTTTGGGGAGATTCGCAAATCAACACCTCCCAAACTTTTTTTTGATTTTCGTCCAGGATTGGACGTGAGTAAAAATCCAGCTCCCAAATACTACCCATGTTATGCCGTTTTTGAAATGGCTATTTCTTATTCTCTTTAATCATCATACGAGTCAGTGGGCAGTCTACGGTAAAAATCAGGGATTGTTTGGTTTGATGATTTGTATTACCTATTTGTAGAGACGTAGCAATGCTACGTCTCTACACACAACACAACGACGTACCTGCGGGGTAATCCAAAATCCAAAATCGTTTGACCCGATGGGGGGTAATATCTTAATGTAATTAATAATTTCATGCAGATAATTATCAATTACTAAATTACTCAATGGCGATCGCAATTGACTTTGGTACTAGTAATACGGTTATTGCCCGTTGGAATTCCGCAACTGGTCAAGCTGAAACCCTCAACATACCCAATTTATCGCTGCAACAAGGTTTAAATCCACCGTTGATTCCCAGTTTGGTTTATGTTGAAGATGCTACCCTTGGCAAAATTCTAGTGGGTCAACAGGTACGCGATCGCGGTTTAGATATTGCTTCCGATACAAGGTTTTTCCGCAGTTTTAAGCGGGGTATTGGTACAGATATTCAAGGGTTTTTACCGGAGTTGGATGGTAAAACTGTTACCTTTGAACAGGTGGGGGAATGGTTTCTTTCCCAGGTAATTCATCAATTGCGCAATTCCTACACCGAGGTTGAAGATTCCCTGATTTTAACCACCCCTGTGGATAGTTTTGAAACCTATCGCCATTGGTTAGGTAGGGTGTGTCAATCCTTACCTGTGGAGCAGGTACGGATTATTGATGAACCGACAGCTGCGGCTTTAGGTTACGGTTTGACAGAGGAGGAAATTTTACTGGTTGTTGATTTTGGGGGTGGGACTTTAGATTTATCGTTGGTACAGTTGGATCGGGGTGTCCAGGGGGTAAGTAGTGGAAAACCGATTGGTTTTCTGCTCAAGTGGGGAAATAAATCCCTCGCGGAGGATTCTAAACAAAAGGTGAAAACTGCACGGGTATTAGCCAAAGCTGGACAAAATTTAGGGGGAACGGATATCGATAATTGGATTGTTGATTATTTTGCCCAAAATCAAGGTTTATCCCCAAATGCTTTGACCACCAGACTCGCTGAAAGGATCAAAATCCAACTTTCCAGCGCTCACCAAGCAAGCGAAGTTTATTTTGATGAAGATAGTTTAGAAACCTATGAATTAGAACTAAATCGCGATCGCTTAGAAAATATCCTCCAAACCAATGGTTTTCAAGACCGTTTAAATGCATCGATGACAAGTTTATTGCAACAAGCTCGTCGTCAAGGGGTGGAAATTACCGATATTAGTGCAGTCCTGTTGGTGGGTGGTACATCTCAACTACCAGCTTTCCAAACTTGGATACGGGAATTTTTTGAAGATAGCAAAATTCGTAGTCAACGACCCTTTGAAGCGATCGCTCAAGGTGCATTACAAATTGCTCAAGGCTCGGAAATTAAAGATTTTCTCTACCACAGCTATGGTATCCGTTACTGGGATCGACGCAACAACCGCCATGCATGGCATCCGATTATCCCCGCAGGACAACCCTATCCCATGAATAACCCGGTAGAATTAGCATTAGGTGCATCTAGGGAAAACCAACCCAGTATCGAATTAATCATGGGTGAACTGGGTGTAGATACGGGGGGAACCGAAGTTTACTTTGATGGCGATCGCTTGATTACCCGACGGGTAGATACAGGTATTACCAGCGTTAAACCATTGAACGACAGCGAAGGAGCGCGAACAATCGCCAAATTAACACCACCTGGTTTTCCCGGTAGCGATCGCATTAAAATCCGGTTTATGGTGGATGAGCAGCGATTCCTCCGCATCAGCGTTGAAGATTTACTCACCAATGATATGCTCCTGGAAAATCAAATTGTTGCTCAACTGAGTTAATAGGGAGTAGAGGAAAGGTGAGGGTTTATAATTAAAAGTCATGCGATCGCCTTATATTAAATTTTGGGACGTTGTTGAACACAAATATGAATTGAAAATATTACGTCGTGTAGAGACGTAGGGATGCTACATCTCCACGATTATTTTGGTTTTACTCAATTCAGCAATGCTAATTTTGGGTATTGCGATCGCCTTTTGGTTCGGAAAGTAATTCCTTATGCGATAGGCGATAGGTAAAGCTTAACATGGGAACGCAGTGGAACCCAAAAAAACTCCCTCTACATCAAGCAATAATCTCGGAGTAAATGAGAAAAAATAATTATTTTCAGATATCAAAGACAAAATTGAGGAAGTCGAGAATTGCCGTATCTTGTTCGATTTGCTCCTGCATTTGTGAATGATGATTTAGGTAATTATTATTTCCTAACTCTGATGCAGAATCAGCAATAATTGGTGCAGGATAAAATTGACCTGTAGCCCAATACTGATTAGCATTCAGGTCTAGATATTGTTGATTTTGAATATTATAGGCTTGCCAATAATCGGGATTATTAATTTTATCAAAATCGGCAGCAGTAAATAATTCTAAACAGTCTGTAAAATCTAACCAATCCCAGAGGCTATTTTGAATGGTTCTCACCCTACCATCTGGATAATAAAAATATAAATAATCGAGATTATGATTATGGTCAGTAATCACTTCCGTCCGTTGAACTTGATACTGATAACTAATGACTCGATATAAAAATGTCATTAATTTTCCCTGTAAATGACTATCCTCACAGGATGCTAAAACTCGCCATTCATAGGTTGGTTTATTCGGGTCTTGGAGAAAAGGTGTAATATTAATTGATGTGTAGCGAGGATTGCGGGCAATAATGGAAGCTTGACGGATAATTTCCGGAGGGGATTTACTATTGATGGCAATGATTTGTTGATAATTATATTCGTGTTGAATTGGTGCAATACCATAGGTCAACCCTAAAATAAACTCGTAAATTGCAGCATTTTTATCAAGTAATAAATCCGCATCCGACAAAACCGCCTGCTGCATCATTTTCACTTTTTTTTGCACATATTCCAGTTTACTCAAGGGACGTTGATGACGGCAAATATGTCCTTCTACCTGGTCAGCAAAAGTAACTGCATAGGTGTTTTGCCGACGGGTGGTTGGTAAAATGTTTTCTAATACCTGAGACACCGCAGCAGTAGCAATGGTCGTATTGCCAATTTGCGCGATCGCGTCTTCCACTGATAAACTACTATTGCTCACATTCACATGTAAATGCACTCCGGCTGTGGTGGTAAAATTTACGCCGTATTTTTTTAGTGTGGTGACCACAAAATCATAGATTTGATTTGTTTCCTCAATCGAATTACAAACCGGAAGTCCAATTTCTTGACCACTATAAATACGGAAATTGAAGCGGGTATCTTGATGGGTACGATAAAGCCGTTCATAGGCTTGAATATTAGCTGAGTTTGTACCATGTACCGAACCATCTATCCCCACAGCTAAAATATTTTCACCGGGACGAGCAACTAAGTTTAAATGTTCAATTCTTTCGCAAATTTTAATAATCAATTCTTCGAGATTGACGGAATTAAAATTATTATCATCCCCACAGTTTTCTGAGTTATGTCTATCACTTTGACAGTGATGCAGAGAATTATCTAAAATACTTATCAATCTATAAATACTTTTTTTAGCTACATCTAACCATCCCAATCGCTGCTGCTGACAATTTAAATCTGGATTTAAAGAATGGGGGTGGGATTGTAATTTTAATGCGACTTTAGCATCATACTTTTGTGCTTGCTTCAATAACGCAGCCTTATGTTTCTCAAAATCCTGACGATTCAATTTAGCGAAATAACGAGAATCTTCCGGAAATTGACGACGAGCATGAAAATTAATCAATGCAACCGTCACTAGCATTTGCACCAAACGAAAAAAAGCCGGTTGACGGGACAATAACTTATTTTCGGATTTATATAATTGATAAATAGGCCTTAACTTTGCCACAATCTGTGACGATAAACGCACTATCGGGAAATCTGTTAACGGTAAAAATTCGATTTCCGCACCGTTGGCAACCAGTGTAACAGTTTGATATTCCTCAGCTCGATGAGATATACAACTGTCACGAATAAAATCGATGCTGGATACCATAGCACACCACTTATAAGAATATATCTTGATGAGTTTACGCAGAATAAAAATGTAAAGTCAAAGCGAAAAAATACATTTTGGAAATAATACAGAATCAGGTGGGTAGAGATAATTAAATATTAAAGCAACACCTCACCCCTGTCCTTCCTCCTTGTAAAGATAGAGAAGTTAATCGGACGAAGTAATTGTTTTATCTAGACATCAGGTAATATAGGATATGAAAATCCAGTATGGACTCATGAACAAGAATTTCTCTAACCCTGTATTTTTTATCACCCTGGGGAAGCAAGTTATATCTTTGCCAATTCAAAATTAACGGAT
>CALJJQ010000008.1 GCA_937973965.1 uncultured Calothrix sp.
CAAGCGTCACAAAATAAGGTCAACTGGCACATACCTTTGAATATGAGTTTAATGTGTGTAATCCTTAATTTATAAACCTTACGTCTGAATTCAGCCAATGTGATAGTTTGACTGAAAATGTGCCAGTTGCGTAAGTCCTGAGCTTATAAAACTGGTCAAACAATCTATCAAATTAAGCATGGATTGTTATCAAATTATTTAGTTCAGCAACTAAAACGTCCGGCTGTTCCCATGTTTATCGTGTAGTTGTTTGGCGCGCGGCGCGGTTACACCGCGCCATTGCTTGTGACAGTTGCGTAAGTCCTGTCCATCATTATAACCTACATTCCTCACACTAACTGTTATAAGAGTGTTTTTACCGGCTATTTTGATTATAATTAGAGTAAAAAATACTTCAATCGGCAGTGTAGTTATACTTTGAAGTTGATACATTTAGGGGAGCAGGAGATGCTTACGGGAGCAGGGGAGAAAATTTATCAACATTTTTATCAAATAGACTACAGCCTACTCCCCACTCCCTATTAAGTCTATTTACAAGCAAGAAAATATCACCCAGAAAAGGAAAAATGAATATTGTTGTTACCGGAGGAACGGGTTTTCTCGGAAAAAAATTAGCCCAGCGCTTAGTGAAAAATGGCTCTAATGTCACCGTAATTGGACGAAATCAGAATATTGGTGAATATCTCCAATCCCAGGGAATAAGGTTTTTAAAAACCAACTTAGAAGACCAAAAAGCAGTTATTTCTGCCTGTAAAAATGCCGATTATGTTTTTCATTGTGGTGCATTATCTTCCCCTTGGGGTCGATACATGGATTTTTATCACGCTAATGTTTTGGGAACACGTCATATTATTCAAGCTTGTCAAACCCATGCAACTAAACGTTTAATATATGTTTCCACTCCCAGCGTATATTTTGATTTCTCCCATCGATTAAATATCAAAGAAACCGATTATCTCACCTCCAAACCCGCTAATCACTATGTGGCAACAAAACTAATCGCGGAACAAGAAATAACCAAAGCCCATCAACAAGGTTTACCTGTTATTTCTATCCGTCCCCGCGCCATATTTGGTCCTGGGGATACAACTATTTTACCACGTCTACTCAAAGCTAATTCCCGAACTGGAATCCCCCTGATTAATCAGGGACAAGCATTAATCGATATGACCTATGTCGAGAACGTTGTTGATGCTTTACTTTTGTGTCAATCTGCACCAAACCATTTATTAGGACGTATATTTAATATTGCCAACGGTCAACCCATGTACTTGGTAGATTTATTAGCAATGCTGGCTCAAAAATTAGAATGTCAATTAAAACTGAAAAAATTAAATTATCACTTTGCCTATTCTCTAGCTCAAGTAATGGAAATTTTCTCAAAAAGCCTTTTTCATCACCGTGAACCTATTCTCACCCGTTACACTGTCGGTGTGTTATCCTTCAGCCAAACCCTAGATATTACCTCAGCCAAAAGTGAATTAGATTATCAACCCCGTATCGATATAGAACAAGGATTAAATTCATTCTGTCAATGGTGGAAATCACAAAATGCTTCCAGTTCCAGTTAAATTTTTTCAAGCCGGATATTGCACCCATCCGGAAGCAATTGTCATGCGTGGAGGAAAGTGGAAAATAGCCAATTTCCCAGCAATCTTTGCCCTGATTATTCATCCTCAACGAGGTGCTATCTTATATGACACTGGATACTCACAAAAGTTCTTTGAGGAAACTCGAACTTTCCCCAATCGTTTATATGCCATGATTACTCCTGTATATCTCCAACCAGGAGAGAACCCAGCATCCCAATTAGAAAAATATGGAATTAAGCCAACGGAAATCAAATATATTATTATTTCTCACTTCCATGCTGACCATGTAGGTGGTTTATGGGAATTTCCCAATGCACAATTTATTTGTTTTCAATCAGCTTACAATGCAGTCAAAAATCTCCGGGGATGGAATGCAGTTAAAGCTGGTTTTTTACCCGGTTTAATTCCCGATAATTTTTCCCAAAGAGTTATCTATGTTGAAGATACCAAGAATATCCAACTAACCCCTGATTTTTCACCTTTTATAACCGGGTTTGACATCTTTGCTGACAATAGTTTAATAGCAGTGGAATTACCTGGTCATGCAACAGGACAATTAGGATTAATTTTGACGGATACCCACCACCAACAATATTTTTTAATTGCAGATGCTTGTTGGTTAAGTCCTGCATATCAAGAATTTATTCAACCACAAAAAATAGCTACTATTTTATTTGCTGATTCTCAGCAATATACAGATACATTATATAAACTACATATCCTGCATCAAAATAATCCCCAGTTGAAAATTATGCCTACCCATTGTGCAGAATCTTGGAAAAAGTTCGGTTTAATTTAGATTGTAGTAGGGAATCAGGAGAGACGCGACATGTCGCGTCTGTAAAGTTTATAAAAACAAATATACCGTTTGAGGCTATTCCTGGATTTCTCACGAGTAAATTGTAAGCCTTGAGTAAGGGATTGATTTTCCTTCTATACCCTACTCCTGTACAGACGACCCTTCGGGTCGTCTGTACGGACTATTCCTGTGAGTTTTATGGTTGTGTGAGAAATGCGGATTTTGTCATTGCGTAGACGCGTAGCGGATCGACCGTAGGGTTGCAACGTAGCGATCGCAAAATCCATCACTCCGAACGAGTCCATCGATTGCTGAAGGTCGTGCTTCCCATACAATGATTATTTTTTAACCAAGCAATAAAAGCTAGGATGCACCCCAAGTCAAGTTTGAAAAATTTACTAATTCCCGTATTTTTGCTGAGATTTTATTCTAGAGAATGAGGAATAATAATTTTTAAAAACAAGTTTAATTTAATACTATTTTAGTCAATTATTCCAAATATACCGCAGTCCTAAATAATTTGTGACATCTTACATATAGGGTTGTTGACGGTTAACAGTCAACTGTCAACGGCACACTATTCTTCACTACTCAAGTCTAATTGCTATATACTGATTCCTGTAATAAATATTGTGCATTATTACCATTTATTTTCACGAGTATTTTTACTATTTACTCTGACTACAATTCTAGTCGGGTGTCAAGCGGCAAAATCTAATATTCAACAAGAAAAGTTATTACCACAAGATAAATTTATTCAAGTTTATTTTAATCACTCTGCTGCATCTAAATATCAAGACCCATACCGAAAAAAAACGCGATTAGGAGATGATTTAGAACAGCAAATTATCAATACGATTAATAGGGCAGAAAAAACTATTGATATAGCAGTTCAGGAATTACGTTTACCCCGAATTGCTCAAGCATTAGTGAATAAGCAAAAACAAGGAGTTAAAATTCGGGTAATTTTAGAAAATAACTATAGTCGTCCTGCAAGTAGTTTTAGTTTAGCTGAAATCAAAAAAATGCCGGAGCGGGAACGCGCAAGATATCAAGAATATCAACATTTTATTGATATAAATAAAGATGGTAAATTAAGTCAAGGGGAAATTAATCAACGGGATGCATTAGTCATGATAGCTAATGCTAAAATCCCTTGGATTGATGATACTGCTGAAGGTAGTAAAGGTAGCGGAT
Organism: uncultured Calothrix sp.; assembly: GCA_937973965.1. Classification (GTDB taxonomy): domain Bacteria; phylum Cyanobacteriota; class Cyanobacteriia; order Cyanobacteriales; family Nostocaceae; genus NIES-3974. Next base: position 3,589 of record CALJJQ010000008.1, read on the forward strand.
TAATGCATCATAAATTTGTCGTGGTGGATAATCGCTTTGTAGTTGTTACTTCTGCTAACTTTACCATGAGTGATCTACATGGTGACTATACTAAACCTGGTAATTCTTCATCGAAAGCAGCAAATTTCAATTCCCAGAGTTTAGGAAATGCGAATAATTTAGTGATGATTGATAATGTCGAAGTTGCTGATATTTTTCGACAAGAATTTGATTTAATGTGGGGAACAGGAATTAGGGGAAATTCTGAAAGTAAATTTGGTTTGCAAAAACCCTTCCGTCCTCCGCAAACAATTCAAGTTGGTAATAATCTGGTGACAATTAACTTTTCTCCCATTTCTCCGACTCAACCCTGGGAGAGTTCCAGTAATGGCTTAATTGCAAGCAAATTAGAGAAGGCAAATAAATCAATTGATTTGGCATTATTTGTTTTTTCCGAACAAAAATTAGCTGATAGTTTGCAGTATAAGCATCAACAAAATGTGAGAATTAGGGCTTTATTTGAACCCTCCTTTGCGTTTCGTTACTACAGTGAAGCGCTGGATTTATTGGGGGTCGCTCGTAGTCATAAATGTAAGTATGAACCCGATAATCGTCCCTGGTCAACACCAGCTACGGTTGCAATCCCGCAACTTGCACGAGGTGATTTATTGCACCATAAATTTGCGGTAATTGACAATCAAACGGTGATTACGGGTTCCCATAATTGGTCAGCAGCAGCGAATCATAACAATGATGAAACAGTAGTAATTATGAAAAATCCTGTTGTTGCTGCCCATTTTACCCAAGAAATCGAGCGTTTATATGGCAACTCAAAACCTGGATTACCTGATAAAGTAAAAGCTACAATTGCAGCAGAAAAACAAAAATGTCCGCAAATTCAGGGAATGGGAAGTAGGGAGTAGTTCACCTTCTGCACTTTAACCCAACAATCAATTTCCCATAAGGGTAATCCAAAATCCAAAATCCAAAATCGTTAAATTTCAGCCATTGCTCGTTCAATTAAGCGTCTAGCTAAGGATTGGGTTCCGGTGTGTTCGTAGTAGTTGGTGGACATGTCGATAAATGCGGCGATATAATCCAGCTTATCATCGGTAACATCGATAAATCTACGGATGTTACCAAGAACTCGATCCTGTGTGAGATTATGGGTTGTAACTAATCCACCCATCCAACCTTTTACTGAGTCAAAACTTTGACCAATGAAATCAAGTTTTCCGGCGGAATTATTACCCGGAATCTCATCACGCATGGTGCTAAAGGTGGAATTTTGTTCTAGTTCCTGGGGTGTTAGACCTCCAATGACATCAGTAGCTTTGCGGATAAAGTCTGGTCCAAGGGGTATTAAACCGTCAAAGCAGACTAAAGCAGCCATGCGAATTAGGGCTTCACTACTATATTCCCCTAATGCGGCGACAAAATCACCAATACTATCACCAGGAATACCATTAATTTTACAAAAGGCAACTAATTCAGCGACTAACTTGAGGGTTAAATCAATGGTTTGAGCTTTATCAGCTTTGGGTGTCACTTTATTCAAAAATCCCAAAAAAGACACACTTTCACCAATTTTATTCGCTAAAGCCGCAGCTGCTAATGCCTTATCTGTGCTATCAACGGTTTGATACAACCACATCGCGGTTTGATAACCTTGGGATTTATCATTGTATAGGGTGACAGCTCGTTCACCGATTTGTTGAATTAAGGCTTCGTCTGATTCCCCAGTCACGGTTTTAATCGTATTGACAAAACCCACCGTATTTTTCCATTGTCCCGGTGCAATAAAATCCAGGGAATTTAACAGGGATACGGTTAATCCACTGGTGGGTAACTCGTCAACCAGTTGAAATATTGGTTTGCTCACAGTCTCGTCCTCGTTATCAATAAATATGTAATTTGTTAACTGCTAACCGCTAAGTGTCAAATAACTTTCAGGGAGTTGGGAGTACTTACCTGTTTCCTATATATGCCTATATGCCTATGATTTCAAATTGGCTATCCCACTGAGATTAAATTTACCTAACCACTCAGCGCGATCGCTTGCTGTAAATGATGGGTCTACGGAGCGAGCTGTCACCTGATAACGATTACCGACTAGTATACTTGTTTGGGTATTACCAGTTTGGACTGCGGGGTATCCAGCAATTTTTTTGTCGCTGTTGGCATATTTGGCGGCTGCGGTTGGTACACTGGATGTGTCAGATACGGATAATTGAGCGACCACTTTACCATCTTTTTTGAGGTTAGCTTGAGCAAAGCCTTGTTTCTCCTGGGTAAATACCCGCTCAAAACCAGATTGGGAAATGGGGAAATATTTGTTAAAACTACCACCTTGGGTCGCACTTTTATCGACAGCTTGTACACCCCGTTGGGTTTCTTGCTGAACTTGATCAAATCTTCCCGGTGCTTGGGTAGCACAAGCGGTAGTAAATAGTACAATTGATAGCAGTAGAGCTACCATCACTCGACGTATACGCGGAAAAATCATTGGCTACTTCTCCTGAGAATCGAAATACAGCTTTCAGATCAAAACACCATCTTGAATTTAACCAGTAGAACTGGAATATTGCTCAATCTGTAGACACAACTATACATTTATTTAAGTAGTGTGTTGTTTGGGTGTTTGTGATTGTGAATACAGGGAGTGGGGAATCGGGTGTCGGGAGTAGTGGATAATGTATTGCAGAGTCTCTTAATCCAATGGCAATTTGTTTAACTCAGGAACAGATAGAGCAAATTTATCAACATGGATGTGTCAGTTATCCCTTTGAATGTTGTGGAATTATTTTGGGTTCTATTAACTGTGAAACATCAGAATCGGAAAAAATTGCAGTGGAATTAATTCCCACAGAAAACGTGTGGAATGCTGAAAATGCCGTGATTTTTGGGGAAAATGAGGAAAATTCCCCCCGTCGCAGATATGCGATCGCACCCCAAGTCATGCTGAATGTGCAAAAAAATGCTCGCGATCGCAGTTTAGATATTATCGGTATTTACCATTCCCATCCTGATTATCCTGCGATTCCTTCCGAGTTTGACCGTCGTTATGCTTGGTCTGGATATTCCTACATTATTGTTGCTATCACCAATAGTGATGTCAATTTTTATCAGTCTCCGATGAAGATTTGTAGACAATCAAATCAGAAAATAGTTCATTCCTCCTCCCTACTCCCTACTCCCTACTCCCTATTTTCTAGGGAGGAATCTGGAGTTTTTCCCCATACCATTGATATTCATAGTTGGTGTTTAGATGACAATCAACAATTTCAATCGGAACAAATTATCATAGGTGGGTAGAGACACAGGATGTTAAGTTTGTGTGGGAAGTGAGAGAAAAACGCTTTTATCAGTTTTGATGTCAAGTATATGTAGGCTACTCTCAAAAACAATAAAGCACCCATCTGCTGTAGAAGATTGAAAATACTTCCTGATTACCCCTTATTAAATTAATTATGTCTAAGCCAAAAATTTTGCAAGAAGGACAAAGTTACACCTTTCGTTCCTACTTCGAGTTACCCTATGAAACAGAAGATATTTTAGCTGAATTAGGTTATAGTTTTTCGCGTGCGCGTATGACTTTACCATCTTCTCAACGTACACCGCAACGTTTACCGGAATTGCGTCAGCAAATTGAGGATTTATTACCTCTAGTAACTTTATCCAGCGAAACAGCACGTCGGGAAATTCTAGTAGCACCAGTACTTGCGGAAGTAACCCGTTTTTGTAAGTGTCAAATGCGTGTAGAATACCCCCTTCAGGTCAACTCTCAATTGAAAGGAAATCTAGATTACTTACTACGAAATACACACACAGAAACAGGTAAAATTTTTCTGGTGGTTGAGGCAAAGAATGATGATTTATCAAGGGGTTTTACTCAACTATCAGCAGAGTTAATTGCTTTAGCGACAGCAGAAGAACAAGATATTCTCTATGGAGCAGTTACAGTGGGAGATACTTGGCGTTTTGGTTTATTAGAGCAACAAAAGTTGCATATTACTCAAGATATTACTTTGTATCGTGTACCGGATGATTTAGATGTCTTGATGCAAATATTAATTGGAATTATTGAGTAGATTTAGAGACAATTATAGTTTTTCTGCTGTAACTACTACTGATGATAATTAGGGTGGATAATTAACACGGATTAACCTTGATGCACCTGTAACCAAACTTCCAAACTAGTTAATAGCCATAATTTGACACCATACCTTCCCCAAATATCACCACGATAATTCAACCAATCTTGAATTACCTGTTGCTGAAAATAGGGTGCGATCGCGCTTTTTTTATGCAACAACATTTTTCTGGCTTGTTGTTGCCAATATTTGCGAAAACCTAATTGTACAGGAACCATCATTCCACTTTTCGGTCGGTGAATAATACTTGGGGGAAGTATATCTCTAACAGCTTGTTTCAGAACAGCTTTTTCCTCAACACCAGAAAGTTTATATATCGGTGGAATCGTCATACTTAAATCTACCACTCGCTGGTCAAATAGGGGTGAACGACCGATTAATCCGACGGCAGATGTTAAGTTATTTACCTTAGTTAAAATCTGGTCTGCTCCTTTATATTTAATATTTAATCCCATCAAGCAATTCAAATAATTCATCTTGGCATTTAAATCCGGAGCAAAAACGGATTTTTCCTCCACAACTGCATGATAAACATCCGGTTTTAACAATTGCGGTAAATCATCGGCACACTTTTTAAATGATGTTAAATAGGCAGCTAATCCATCTTGATTTGTCACCCCACCATACAAACAATTAATCAACATCGGCTGATTTTTCGGACCACCAAAACAAGGGTCTCCCCCCTCCCCATTCAGGATAACTTCGACGTGATTTTTCGCCAATTTTCCTAATAATAAATTGGGTACAGTCAAGGGGTCTCCAATCGGGTCATCTAAATGCAACATTACCTGCGGCAGATAATTCCACATATCCCCAAAGGTAATTTCTAAAATATGGTGTTGGGTTTGACAATGCTGTGCAACTAAACTCGAAAATTCCAACTCATTCGGCGATTCTGCACCAAAATGCATGGAATAGGTATGGACAGGGTGGGAATGAAATTTTGCCGCTAAAGCCGTGATACAACTGGAATCTAACCCCCCCGATAAAAACACACCAACAGGTTGATTTGTCGGTAAATATTCTTGCACAACTTGGTTTAACAAACCTCGTAAAGATTCACCATGCCATTCCAAAGATTCCTGGTTACTAATATTTTCTTGCAACTGCCAATAGGTATAAACTTCCGTTGCGGGTGATAGTACTGCCGTACCCGGTCGTACCTCCTTCACATCTTGCCATAGGGTTCTCTCCCCCGGAACAAAAGCACAACACAGATAATCCCGCAATGCCACCAAATCCAACTCTGAGGAACGATAAGCTGATAAACTGGGTAATTGGGGAGCAATCCATTGCACCGCACCATGACGGGTATAATACAGGGTTTTCGCACCAACGCGATCGCGTATCATCCACAGTCGTTGTTGTCGTCGTTCCCAAATTACCAGGGAAAACATCCCCACCAACAACTGTAAACATTCCCCACCCCATCTTTCCCAGAGTCTACCTAGCAAGTCTAAATCATCACCACCAAATTCCTCTGTTGTTAACCCTAATTTACCCAATAATTCCCCTTGGTTAGTTAACCAGATATCCCCAACAACGACAAAATCCTCCGTGGGACTAAGACGAAAAATTTCCTGACCAGAAGGAGAAATCACAGCAAATTCCCCATCTTGCCAAACTACATCTGTCAGTAATCGACTTGCTAATGTATGGATTTTTCCCCAAGCCACTCTCCAAGACCGGGAAAATACGGTTACACCCATAGGACAAATGGATTTTAGATTTTGGATTAATGAAATTTAGCAGTGCCTATATGCTTCAATACTTATTATTTTGCGTCTTATACCAATTTTGAATATGTAATTGTGTGTACACCAGCTTAGGAGAAAGGGGAACTAAATTCTTGTTCCCTCCCTGCAAGCGGGGAGGGTTCAGGGTGGGGTTCTTCATATTAATTTGTGCCTTAGCAGCTTTGTGTGAGTTCTCTTAAAGTGTATAAAATGACATATATTCAGACTATACACTTATGAATTGGGAAATTGACTTCTGGGATTAGCTGTTTCCCTACTTCCCCTTTTCCCCTCCAATCAGCATTTGTGCTTGTTGTGTCCATTGTTGCACCAAATCAATTCCGGGACACAAATCACGACGTTGCATCATGGAAACATATAGACGCATCACCTGTTTATGTAAATTACCCACGGGTGCATTCGCTAGGTAGACGCAATTAGTAATCCCCGCATGTAAAATTAATCCGCAATACTGTGTACCAACACTTTGCACCCTAGCTAAATCTGATAATGCCACCCATTTACTCAGGTGTTGGAGGTGGATTTGTAACTTTTGAGCAAGTTTAACTTGATTAGCTGGAGTTGAGGTCAGTTGTAGTAATTCCTGGGTCGATTGAATTCCAGCATTTTCCAGCAGGGATAATTCATCACTACTTAACCCCGGTAGTTCGGATACTGGCCAATAACAGCTTTTGATTTTGCGTGTAGAGGCTTTCATTGGGAAAGACATGGGATTTTGGATTTTAGATTGGGGATTTTGGATTAATCTGAAAGAAGCCCCACTACCCGCATTTCTCACCGACTTGAAAGTGTAGACGCTGCGCGTACCCGAAGAGTGTAGGTAGCAGTGAGTAGCAGGGAAAAACCACTTTCATCTCAAACGGTTTTGGTGTAAGCATTACATGTAGTCTACTCCCAACTCCCTGAAAATTTGAGAGGTTTTTGAGAAATCCTGGTAGGTAAGGTTTGGATTTTGGATGACCTTTGATAGGTATAAGCCTTCTCCATCATATATTTATGCTTGTTGACCAAATATCTCTCGCCTAGCCAATTTTATGTCAAAATTGAGGGTATGAAAAAATTACTTAGCCGTTTTCTAGGATTAATAATAATCATTTATCTTGCTTGGTTGTTGGTTCTTTTAAGTGCCACACCTGCCTATGCTCAAGTAAACACTATCAACTACAATAGCACTAGTCTGGAAAACCGTGATTTTTCTAATCTGGATTTACATGGTGTGACTTTTGTCGCTGCGGAAATGCGTGGTATTGATTTTCACGGTTCCAATTTAACTAATGCCATTCTCACCAAAGGTGTTTTACTCAAAGCCAACTTAGAAGGGGCAAATTTAACTGGTGCTTTAGTGGATCGAGTCACCTTAGACGGTGCAAATCTGAAGAATGCGATTTTTCAAGAAGCAACCTTAACCCGTAGTCGTTTTTTTGATGCGGATATTACGGGGGCTGATTTTAGCGATGCGTTAATTGACCGTTATCAAGTGAAATTAATGTGCGATCGCGCTGATGGTGTCAACCCAGTCACCGGAGTCGCTACCCGTGATAGTCTCGGTTGTCCTTAGATGACCACACAGGTATGGAAGGGGATATAAATACACTTTCCTCCCCCACCGCTTTTTCCATTCCCCCTATTTCGTTTTCAAAAAAGCGATCGCTTGTTTGAAAATTGTAATCCGTTCATTGCTATCATTGAGAACTAACATGCACTGGGGGTCTTGCCAGAGGATTTTACCGCAAATCAAATCACCAGTGATCAACTTCATCTCGATTTGACCAGCTTCTTTTATCAGGGTTTGAATTTGACGAGTGCTAGGTAGGGAAGTATCGAATTCTGTCAGCATTATCAGTATTTTTGTATTCCTAAACTAGGTTGGCAGAAAAATGTTAAAAGTTAATGGTTTGATGATTTAGCCTTGGTTGATAAACTCAGATCATCAATCCATAACTAATCCTTGATAATGCATTCACAGGCAAAATGGCAATTAATTTTACTAAGTATCATGGTTTGGGGAACGATTTTATTTTAATTGATAATCGTCAGAACCCTTTGCCCATCATCACATCTGAGCAAGCAGCTAAATTATGCGATCGCAATTTTGGTATCGGTGCTGATGGTGTGATTTTTGTCTTACCGGGTCAAGATGGAACCGACTACACCATGCGGATTTTCAATTCCGATGGTTCAGAACCGGAAATGTGTGGTAACGGAATTCGCTGTTTAGCCGCATTTATTACCGATTTAGAAGGGATGGATCAACAAACAGATACCTACCGCATCCACACCCTTGCAGGAGTAATTACACCCCAATTAATGCCAGATGGACAAGTTAGGGTTGATATGGGAGAACCCCGATTACTAGCAGCAGAAATTCCCACCAATCTGGGTGACAAAAATGACAAAGTAGTCGAACACCCCCTACAAATCGACGGCAAAACCTGGGAAGTCACCTGTGTGAGTATGGGAAATCCCCACTGCATCACCTTTGTAGACGACGTTGCAGCCATACCCTTAGCCGAACTTGGTCCGAAGTTTGAACATCACCCAGCCTTTCCCCAACGCACCAACACCGAATTTATCCAGATAGTTGACCGCGACTACATGAAAATGCGAGTCTGGGAAAGAGGTGCAGGTGCAACCTTAGCCTGTGGAACCGGTGCATGTGCATCTTTAGTAGCAGCAGTCCTCACAGGTCGCAGTGACAGAATCGCCACCGTTGAGCTTCCAGGAGGAAATTTATTAATTGAATGGTCCAACATTGACCAACGGGTCTATATGACAGGACCTGCGGAACGGGTTTTCATCGGTACTGTTTAAAATTGGTAGTAGAGACGACCCGACGGGTCGTCTAAATAATCAATCATCAAGAATTGACATCCGCTCCGTGCTAAAGCAGCGAAGATTCCTCACCACCCTACCACCACGAAAAAATACGAATTACGAATTACAAATTACAAATTACAAATTACGTACGCGAAGCGTTGCCACAGGCTATTACGTAGCTTGCTTCCCGCGTAGCGGGTATTACAAATTACGAATTAATACTAAAAGTTTTTAAAAACCAAAATGATATGACACTTCATGTAATCGGTATTGACGGTGGTGCAAGCAAAACCGTTTGTGTGTTAGTCAATCAGCAAGGAGAAATCCGCGGTCGGGGTGTATCCGGTGCTGCTAATTACCAAAGTATCGGTATTGACGCTACCTTAAAGGCGATTCATGGAGCAATTTGTGCATCCTTAACGGATGTTGAAAATATACAAATTGGGAGGATGTGTCTGGGTTTAGCGGGGATGGGTCGTCCGGAGGATGTGGATTTATTACAAACCCGGTTTCTAGATTCCCTCCAATCACCAGAACTAAAAAACTTTTTGTCAGCCAAAAATATCGCGATCGCATCTCCAACTCCCGAAGGATTAATCATTACCCACGACGGGTTAATTAGCTTGGTGGGGGGAATTGGTCATGATGTTGGTGTGGTGGTAGCTGCGGGTACAGGTTCGATTGTTTTTGGTCGCAATGGACAGGGAGAAACGAAACGGGTCGGTGGTTGGGGTTATTTATTAGGTGATGAGGGAAGTGCTTATCACATTGCGATCGCAGCTTTGCGAGCTGTGATGAAAAGCTATGATGGTCGCGGAGAAGAAACTGCCTTATTAGCGGCTTTCCAAAACCATTTACACCTGACAACGATGGAAGATTTAGTCCGTGTTATTTACCGTCAGGGATGGGGTGTCAAGGAAATCGCTAGTTTAGCCCCAATTGTAGACCATCTCGCAACCACAGGAGACCCGGTAGCCCAGCAGATTATTGAAAACAGCGTTGCCGAGTTGGTTTTAGCAACAGGGACGGTGATTAATTCTCTTTTTACAGATTTTTCCAGTGTTCAACATCAAATACCCGTGGTGACAACTGGTAGCGTCTGGAAAGGAAAATCCCAACTACGTCCCCACTTTATTTCCCAACTCCAATCGCAGTTTCCCCATGTTAATGTCATTTTACCCCAAAATGAACCCGCCTACGGTGCAGCCTTACTCGCATTGGGTATTTAGAACCCACATTCCTCTAGATTTTCTTTCTACTCCCTACTCCCCACAATTTTTCCGGATTTACTCCAAATGCAAATGTGAGCAATTTCCATCTTCCTCACCGACAAATTGACTCAGGGGAGTAACTAAACCGTCAATACTGGTCATATTTTTTTGCTGGTGATATTGTTTAATTCCAGTTTCCCCTTTTTTCTCCGCCCATTCTATGAGAACTTGACGTTGTTGTTGATACTCATATAATGGTACACCAAAACCACAAGATGTTTGTACCCGATGAATATCAACAGTGATAATTTGTCGAGTTCCCGGTAAATCGGGAAACAAGGACGAATATTCACCCCATCCAGGTGTATTTGGCAGAATCACATTACCCTTCCCATACAACCTTAAAATTAACGGTGTTTCTTGAAACGCGCAAAACATCAAGGTAATACGCCCATTTTCCTGTAAATGGGCAGAAGTTTCATTCCCACTCCCAGTTAAATCTAGATATCCCACTTTTTGAGACGAAAGTATCCGAAAAGTATCAAATCCTTTCGGTGATAAATTAATATGGGTATCTGGACTTAGGGGTGCAGTGGCTACAAAAAACAGCTTTTGCTCCTGAATAAACTTTGCCAAATCCGGAGTAATCGAGTCAAAAACCTTAGCCATAATCTCGCTTGTAAATAGGGAGTAGGGAGTAGCCCCCATGTCAACATTACATCAAAGTGCGGCAAGGATTATAGAATCGCGAAGCGACTCCTGGGGAGTATCCCGTAATGACTCCTCTGAAGTATCGCCCCTATTTCATACCTTCTAGTGTAAGCATTACATATGGGCTACTGATCTATCGCATTAATAAGGCACGTAGTAGCGCTTTAACGCCTTTATATTAACCCTTTTCGGGATTAGAGCCACTACTCCCTATTTTATGCAATTCCCAGGGATTTGCGATCAATACAGGGAAAGCGATGAGGGGTCATTTTTGCGTTGCATTGTTATATTGTTTACAGATCCACGACTCTGACACCCGATTCTGTCAGGAAAGCATAACTTATCAACTGCATTGTAAATAATTATTTACATTTCGTTACATATTGTGATAATTTAGGTATTGAGCGGCACAATTTTCCAGTAGCTGTGAATTTCAAATTAACTTAATTAGTTGCAAACCCCAATACAGGTAAAACCGAGACTATGCCATTTACCATTGATACAGCCCGGAATATATTTCCTAATACCCTGAGCGCAGATGCAGTACCTGCAACAATCGCCAGATATGCGCAATTAAGTGCTGAAGACCAATTGGCATTAATTTGGTTTGCTTATTTAGAAATGGGCAAAACTATCACCATCGCTGCACCTGGTGCTGCAAACATGCAGTTTGCAGAAGCCACAATGAATGAAATCAAGCAAATGAGCTTTGCTCAACAGTCACAGGTAATGTGCGACCTTGCAAACCGGGCAGATACACCGATTTGTCGTACCTACGCTTCATGGTCTGCTAATATCAAACTAGGATTTTGGTATCAATTAGGAAAATGGATGGAAGAGGGTATTGTAGCCCCTATTCCTCAAGGTTATCAACTGTCTGCCAATGCAGCCGCAGTTTTACAAGCGATTAGAAATTTAGAATCAGGACAACAAATCACTGTTTTGCGTAACGCCGTGGTAGATATGGGTTACGACCCCAACAAAATGGGTGATTATAAACGGATCAGTGAACCTGTTGTTGTTCCTAAAGAGATTTCCGAACGGACTCAGGTGAAAATCGAAGGGGTTGAGAATCCAACTGTGTTGAGCTACATGAACAACATGAATGCTAACGACTTCGATGCTTTAATTGAATTATTTACTCCGGACGGCGCTTTACAACCTCCTTTCCAAAGACCGATTGTCGGTCGTGATGCTGTGTTGCGTTTCCTGCGCGAAGAGTGTCAAAATCTCAAATTAATGCCGGAACGTGGTGTGATTGAACCAGCCGAAGATGACTTTACTCAAATCAAAGTCACTGGTAAAGTCCAAACACCCTGGTTTGGTGCTGCCGTAGGGATGAATATGGCTTGGAGATTTTTGTTAAATCCTGAAGGAAAAATCTTTTTCGTCGCCATTGACTTGCTGGCTTCTCCCAAGGAGTTATTGAATTTAGCTCGTTAAGATGGGGACGTTTAATTAAAGAATTGTAAATTAGAGTGAATAAAATTAACATTTTGCACCGAGCGCTAGGATTTTAGCGCTCTTTTTGTTGGTCTGAATAACGAAATCTGATAGAGTGAATAATATAACTTAATGCGCAATTTCATTTTGGCTACCCCATACCTCCGATTTCTCACACACAAATTTCGTCTGTATGGGAGTAGTGGGAGAGTCAACCCGTTACTCAATACTTATTTATCCTCTACTTGTAATAAATACAGGTATGCGAGGATGGTATCACTACTACTCAGGGTTGTCTAATGTATAAGTGTGATACTTTCCTTTTAGGGTTTTCTCTAGGAGAAAGTCAAGATTAGGGAGTGGGTTTGTAGTCAAGTTGCGCAGTATGTTAGTTCTATAAAATTTGTGATTTACTGATTTGACATTTGACATGCAAGCGACAAGTATAGAATGGACTGAAATCGAAAAAACCATTGCTAGGAAAGCATTTGACAAGGCTTATGCCAGGGAAACTAGCGCTTTGATTGAGGAAATTAGTTCTCAAGCAGGTGCAATTAAACAGTTAGAGCATATTTGGAATTTGCACGATTACCTGAGTGCGAGAAGACACGAAATCGATGGGAAGTACGATTACAGGTATTCGATGCTAGTATTTGTTTTTGCCCGTTTAGTTCAGGAAGGCTGGCTACAACTGGAGGAATTGGAAGGGTTAGCAACCGATAAGCTCAAAAAAATAGCTGCTTTGTCGCGAATGTAAATGTAGTGGTCTTTGTCAATTGGTTATACTTCTTTGTACGCTGAGATATTTCTCTTTTGGTTTGTAGACAGTTAACTGATGACTATTGACTTTCAAGGATTAATTATCTCAACTCAAAGCTCACCCATTTGCTGTGTCAAGTGTATTCACCAAAGTCTCCCAGTATATTTAAGTTAATGTTGTCATTTGAATGATTCGGCGGAAAAAATACTTTCTCGATTGATACTGCATTCCAGTTTCCTTGCGACTACTTGGTAATGCAGTAACCAAACTAATCAAACTAATTCTTCCAGATTTCTCATAAATCCCTAACATCTGCGGGGATAGGGAGTAGAGGGTAGAAAGAAAATTAACCCGTTACTCAAAGTTTACAGTTTAACTGTGAGAAATACAGGACTATACTCTTTTCCAGTTGATTGATTAGTTATTTAAATATGTGAAAATGGGAAATTCTGCATTTCCTCAGTTCGTCGATTTATTGACAATAAAATTGCCCTTATTCTCAATATTAATGATTACATTCTCAAAAAATAGACGTAATCATCGTCATTTCACGACTGATTATTGACATCTTGACAAATTCCAAATATAGTAGAGTATGGTGACGCCGGAGCCATGTAGTTTAATATAAGTTCGGCGGAAAAGTTTTTTTGTGAAGGTAGGGAATAGGCAATAGGGAGTAGGAAGTAGTTTTATGCCTACGGATTCCACTTTTCACAAGGCCCAAAAAACAAAAGATGCTAAGAAACGCGATATATCGCGTCTTTACTACATTTCCGCAAGCCCTGACATAAGTCTAGTCAAATCTATTTAATCGATTGGCGATCGCGTCCTAAATTTGCTTCATAAGTTCGTGGTAAGTTGGTTCGGTGTTTCTAGTAAAGCTAAAGAAACAAGACATTTTCGTCACGAAAGACGAACAATTGTAAAAGAAGATTGATATTAGTTGTCAACCATACCGATGAGGTATGACACTAAGGGTATGGCGAACAACATCTCTGCTGCATAGTGTTTTGTTTGATTGATATCTGAAGCTTTGTCCAACTCAAAGTTTCCCAACACGCAAATTATCCCAGTGCTTGTAAGGAAGGGATGTTGTCGCCAATTATTTCCCAATCAAAATTGTTTGTCATTATTCCCATGCGTGTAATATCGACTCTTGAATTTAAACAAACAAATTGGCAAACAGCCATATTGTTGATTTTAGGCTTTTGGCTGAGTGCAATTCTGTTACTTGACTGGGTAGTTATGCCTAGTTTGTATGTTTCCGGAATGATGACGACGGATGGTTTTGCCTCCGCAGGTTATTCCGTGTTTTGGATTTTTAATCGTTTAGAATTGATTGCCGCAGCACTGATTGTGAGTGGAAGTTTTGCCTTAGCAAAGCAATTGCAAATATCCGGATTCAAAATGGTGATCGCAATTTTGCTATTGGCTGTATCCTTACTAGAGACATATTTTTTAACACCCCAGATGTCAGCGATCGCAATTAACTTAAATCCCTTTGGCGATGTATCTTGCACTCCTGCGGGTATGAATTTTTGGCATGGTCTGTACTGGGGTTTAGAAGTAACGAAGTTAGCTGTTTTGGGGGTATTACTCAAATCATTTTGGCCCCATCAATCGTGAGGAAAGTAGAAGGGATAGAGGTTTAATTCTTCATCCCTGATAGTATTCGGCCACATTAATAATTTTGATGGGTAAGGAAAGGCACGTAGTTGGGCTTTAGCGCTTCATAATAACACTTTGTCGGAGCTAAAGCCACAACTACAAACCCCCTTAAAACTTGTGTAGTCGAACACTAACACAAATATTTTGAATATTTTGGATTGATTAACTTCCATTTACCAGCAACAATTTCGCGGTTTCAGCGATAACTGTTGGATTTTGCCAGTAATTATTGTGAGCATCACCGGGATGGTCACTGGTATCGACTTGAAACTCCATAATTGCCGGGGATGGTTGATACAGACGACGGGTTCCGAAGCCTAAAATATCATCGATGTCGTAGAAAATTTTCCACTTGACTGTTTGCTGGCTGAGAATACCAATATCTCTAGCATTGAGTAATTGCTCTGCTGCCAACATTTCCACAATTTTAGGTTTGCGCATGGCAAACAGGGGAATTTGGGAAGCAGTGCTAGTTAGGGAACCAACGACCAACTCTCCCCTTTGAGCCTTGTTACGCCACCAACGGAAGCGATTCACATCTTCAGTCGAGCCTTGCTGATAAAAATCCGGTTCGTGGTCAGGAGCAAATAATCCGTAGAGAAAATCATGGCAGAGGGTGACACCTAAACTGTGTCCCACCAAGTGTAGACGCACATCTTTTGCATCCCGATATAAATCGAGTTTTTCCAGCACCTGTCCGTAAACAACTTGTCTGATGAGGGTTTCCCCCTCCTGAGAACAGTAAAAAATTACATCTCCAAATCCCATAATCATCACAGATTCGCGCAATCCAATGATTAGTTGGCGAATTATCGGCGTAAAGCTGGGAAAATCCATTTTATTCGCAGTTAATTCTGCCATTTTCACATTTGTTGAGTCATTATCCCTTTGAATCGCTTCCCAACTAACCCGACTGTGGAGAAAATTTTGCGATCGCATTAATTTTTGGTCAGTACGTAATGCCGATAAATCGGGAGGTGGTGTCTCTGGTAACTCGTGTCCCCACTCCACCCCAATATATCCGATGGGGAAAATCTCCTGAAGTTGGGGAGCATTTTTCACCAAAGCTTGCCAAAAGGGTTCGTATAAATCAAAGGGCGATCGCGGTTTATTGCTGGGACTCATCCCATGCATCATCATCAGTATATTAATGGGTTTGGACATAATTGAGACATCGTTTTGATTAAATTGTCCATATTAAGCCATTAATCACAAAACTGCGAATGGGTCAGAGCATTTTGGATTTTGGATTAGAACTTACCCATGCAAGGTTTCTCAGCCCTTGTATACCTAATTTGGAAAACACTTTTTGGGTAAAACACCCATCCCAAGCTGACAAGATATTCATTCAGTTCCCCATATCATGTGGACACAACCAAAAAAGGAGATAGCTCATTCCCACTCCCTCAACATCAAGCGAGTCCCAAAATAAGTACTATAATTTGGGATGGTGCAAAGAGGGGGTATAAATGTTCGTTCGCCATCGATACATAGTTATAGGTTTGGTTGGTTGGGTGGTGAGTATCGCGATCGCAGGTTGTGCGGAAACAAAATTAGCCCAATGTGAAAAGTTGATTGGAAAGGTGAATCAGGGGATATCCCTATTGGAAAAAAATAAGGGTTCCCAGGTGACGACTAGTTTACAACTAGCTAGGGATTTAAAGGAAGTGTCTAAATCTACTCAAGATTTAAATTTGTCTGACCCCACTTTGAAGGGGTATCAAACTCAGTTTGTAGATATTTTTAATACGGTGAGTGAAAATATTGACAAAGCTGCTAAAGCCCTTGGTACATCCAAAAATGCCAAAGCGGATACGGAAGGACGGAAAAAAATCAAACAAGCTCGCAACGAAATTAATACAGCTGGCAAAAAGAATGAACAAGCTGCTAAGAAATCCGATCAAATCGCTAATCAGTTAAGTAAGTATTGCGCTCAGAAGGAGTTATAGTAATTTGTAATTCGTAATTCGTAATTTTTAATAGCCTAGTACTCCACCAGATGAATTTTGGTGGATAAAAAACAATACGCTTGGTGTTAAAGATAACTGTAGGTTGAGTTGAGGCTTTGCATAGACTGTTGATTTTGTTGAAATTTACCCAAAGGTACACAGCCTAGTCTCTGCCTCTACATTCTTCAACCCAATCTACCCAATAATCAGACTTTTAAGTCTAACTGAACTGTATTGGGATAAAAAAGGCACGTAGTAGCGCTTTAGCGCCTTTATCATCAAAATCTTATTCATTAGTTGGGAACAAAGTTAATAACTTGCTCGGTTCCAGTTTTACTGATTTTATTCTCAATCTAATAGGAGGTTTTTAAAAACTTCTATTTCCCACGAATAATTCTGGAAAAAAGTTTCAGGCTTTATGACTCATCTTAAGTCTTAAGCTAGCTTATTTGTCGGAGTACTCACGTTAATTTTAAAAGCTAAAAAATATGGCAATGATTTCTGAGATTATGTCTGTTGCCTAATTTTCAAGAATTAGAATCAAAACATCGACTAGTAGGTTGAAGAAAAATAGGAGACAAATAATGCTAGGTGCGATCGCAGGTGATATTATCGGTTCTGTATACGAAAAAGACAACCTGAAAACCAAGGAATTTCCCCTATTTCATATCCATTCCCGTCCCACTGATGACACAATCCTCACCATTGCCACAGCAGAAGTAGTCCTTGGTGGTAATGGCAACTACACTGAAGTTGACAAAACCTATTGTCGTCGTTATCCCTATGCTGGCTATGGTAGATCATTTTACAGCTGGGCACACTCAAACTTTCCCACACCCTACAATAGTTTTGGCAATGGTGCAGCTATGCCCGTGAGTCCAATTGGTTTTGCCTATCATACCCTGGAAATGGTTTTGCAGCAAGCCGAGCGCAGTGCAGCCGTCACTCACGACCATCCGGAAGGGATTAAAGGAGCTCAAGCAACTGCTAGCGCCATATTCCTTGCTCGTCAGGGAAAAACAAAACAGTCATCCGCGAATACATCGAAAACACCTTTGGTTACAACCTCAACTTTACCCCCGATCAAATCCGACCCATCTACCAGTTCGATGTCAGCTGTCAGGGTTCGGTTCCCCAAGCAATTGTTGCTTTTTTGGCATCAACCAACTTAGAGGATGCCATCCGTACCGCCGTATCTCTCGGTGGTGATAGTGATACAATTGCCTGTATTGCTGGGGGTATTGCCGAGGCATTTTATGGAGGTGTTCCCGAAGCGATCGCCCAAGTTGCTTTGGCAAAACTGGATTTACCGTTGCGCAGTATTGTGGAAAATTTTCGGACACGATACTACCAAAATTGAGAGGAGAAGTGTGAGGATGCGATCGCCTAAACTTCAGTTGCAACTAACTTATCCCAACCCAACTCCTGTAAATGGTTATTTCTACGGAGGGGACGAGTAACCAATTCCAACACATCACGGGCGTTAGTGAATCCGTGAATATTCGCAAAGGTAAATTCCACTGACCACTTGGTATTGATACCCCGTGCTTCTAGGGGGTTAGCATGGGCCATACCCGTAATCACTAAATCGGGTTGAAGTTGGTAAATACGTTGAACTTGGTTGTAATTATCAGGTTTTTCCACAATTCGGGGAAGTTCCACGCCCATTTCTTGACAAGTTTTTTCCAGTAATGCCAATTCTGCCGCTTGGTAGCGTTTATCCATGTAGGGTATACCGATTTCCGGTACAGTCATACCGCAACGAATTAAAAACCTAGCCAGGGAAATTTCTAACAAATTATCTCCCATGAAGAAAACCGACTTTCCACGAATTAACTGAAGGTAATTTTCTACACTTTGCCAAATTTGAGCTTCCCGTTCATCTAAACCTTGGGGTGTAATCCCGAATACCGAGCAAATCTTTTCAATCCAAGCACGGGTACCATCGGGACCAATGGGGAAGGGAGCGCCAATAAGTTTACATTTACGACGACGCATGAGGGTTGTTGCCGTCTTACTCAGGAAAGGATTGACACCACAGACATAATCACCCTCAGCGATCGCAGGTAGTTCTGTGAATCGTTTTTCTGGCAACCAACCGGAAACTTTGATACCCTGTCGTTTCAATTCTAAAGTTAATTGGGTGACAACCGGGTCTGGGAGGGAACCAAATAAAATTAGGGGTGGATGGTCATGATATTCAGGTTCTGGATTAATTTCGCTGGAGTTAGTTTCCTTTTTCCCAAAATTGAATAACCGTTGCATCGGATTCGCTTCTGTTTTGGTCGTCGGTGCGGTTTTGACAGGTGCTTGGTCAGGACACCGTGCAGCCATTGCAGCTAGTACCGTATCTTCCCCCTGGGTAAAAGCATAATCCAAACCGTTCGCCCGGGCAACCACAATCGGGATACCAATTTCCGCTTCTAACTTCGGAGCTAAACCCTCCAAATCCATTTTTATGATTTCCGTGGTACAAGTACCAATCCAGACAATTACACTGGGATTGCGATCGCGTTTAATTTGTTGGCATAATCGTTTTAACTCTTCATAGTCATTGAGTTGGGCAGAAATATCACCCTCCTCCAACTCTGCCATTGCATAACGCGGTTCGGCAAAAATCATCACCCCCATCGCATTCTGCAAAAAATAACCGCAGGTTTTGGTTCCAATTACCAAAAAGAAACTATCTTCAATTTTCTGGTATAGCCAAGCAACACAACTAATCGGACAAAAGGTATGGTAATTACCAGTTTCACAATCAAAATTTAAAGCCTGTGGTTGAGCGACGGTCATACAAAAATCTCCCCGTAAATTGCTCGAATTTTGGATTTTTAGTTCAGATTTTGAGATTAAATATCAATAAGTTGATACTCAATCTCAAAAACTCCCAATTTCAAATCTCAAATCCAAAATTCTTGTTTTTAAGCATTAGGGAAAAGCCGAGCTATTTCCGAGTCATCAAAAGCACCCGTAGCAAATTCTTCCCCTAATAGCATGTCGTTATCTTCGTCATTTTTGACAGCAGAATTGGACTCCTCTCCCCACACATCCATCAACACATCACCAAATCCGGTTTCTTCCCCAGCAGTATTAAAATCAGCCAAAGAATTTTCTTCCTGTGTCTGGGTAGTAAAGGAACTGTCCCCATCAAAGGAAACATCACCGAATTCATCATCACTATTCATTACCGCAGCTTGATGCTTGTCAGATTTAGGTGCTTCCTCGGTTGACGAAACGGCAGAAATTTCATCTACCATCTCTTCCTCTAAGTCCTCTGAAGATGACTCCATACTAAAACCTTGGGTCATAGCAACTTCTGCAAATCCACTTGTATCCATCGGTGAATCCGAATCATCACCGTAGTTAGCTGCTGTTTCCCCGTAGCCTGTACTATTACCCAAAGCCACATCTGGATCAAAGTTTAAACCCAAAACCTCAATTAAAGTATCCGCATCCGCATTTAACTTAGAAAAAGGCAACATCAACTGCGCCAATTTTGGCTCTAGAGCGTTGACAACCCCCAGGATGAGGTATGACGGTGGTCGCTTACCCCCATCGGGTGTATAGACCGATTCAACCTGCATGTGGAGCTTAATCCAGTCATGGTTCGCTTGGAAAAATTGTAACCACTTCTGTTTTAACGATTCTGTAAAGCTGTAAAAAAATGCCATATTCCCCATCCTTAGGAAGTAGATGAATGTTTTATACAATCATCAAGTCTAATTCCTCTTCCGGAGAAGGAACCTGTGGTTTATTCGGATTTAAGTAAAAATCCGATAACAATGCAAATAATTCTCGGTCTTGCGCATCCTTGGGAACCACTCCTTCCGGTCGCGCTAGCAGTTGGTCGGCAATGTTGAGGTAGTAATCACACACGTAATTTAAAGAAGGGTCAGTTTCAGCCATTTCAAACAGGGTTTTGCCTTTAACTCGGGAAACCCGGATATCTTCGATTAAAGGTAATACCTCTAATACTGGCATGGGAACTGCATCGATGTATTTATTAATCAAGTCACGCTTGGATGTGCGATTACCGATTAATCCAGCTAACCGCAATTGGTGGGTACGGGCTTTTTCCCGGACGGAAGCAGCGATGCGATTGGCTGCAAACAAGGCATCAAAGCCATTATCGGTGACTATCACACAGTAATCAGCGTAATTCAAGGGTGCAGCAAAACCACCACACACCACGTCACCTAAAACGTCAAACAAGATTACATCATACTCATCAAAGGCATTAAGTTCCTTCAGTAGTTTTACTGTTTCCCCGACAACATAACCACCACATCCAGCACCCGCGGGGGGACCACCAGCTTCCACACAATCGACACCGCCATAACCTTTGTAAATCACATCTTCTGGCCAAATATCTTCGTAATGATATTTTTTTTCTTGTAAGGTATCGATAATCGTAGGAATTAAAAAACCTGTCAAGGTAAATGTGCTGTCGTGTTTGGGGTCACAGCCAATTTGCAGGACTTTTTTACCCCGTTTTGCTAGTGCTACAGAAATATTGCAGCTAGTTGTGGATTTACCAATGCCACCTTTGCCGTAAACTGCTAGTTTCACTTTTCCCTACCCCCTATTATTTGTAGGTTCAATCCAAAATCATGCCAAAATCATTGATTGTGCCGCTAGCTGGCTATCAGTGAGTTCTGATGAATGCCATTATTGTGCAGATTTGCCAGAAAATAAAGGGGTTATTTTTTTAAAAAGTCGAGATAATGAGAATAAAAAAAATTAATTTATAATTTGAGTGATTATAAAGCTTTTGAAAGCTTATAAAATCCTTCAAAAAAGTAAAATATACTTTTTTGTTATTCTTTTAAATTAATTAGTTACAATAGACAAATATATTCCAAATCGCGTAAAGGTGCTAATAAGCAAAGAATTTTGTTTATTCATTGTTAGCCGTGGCGAAGTCTGTTCGTGAAAATTAGGGTCAAACCCACATTCACACCTTGATTACAAATATTTATTACAAATCCAATTTCGGAAATGTTTCGTTTTCCGAGGTTTTTGAACTGGCCATTTCTTGTAAAGACTGCCAACCGGATTCCCACTGGGAACGGTCTTGTAATAGCTTGGCATTAATCCAGAAACGAACATTAGGGTCACAAGCAGCAACCATTTCCGCGTAGACCCATTTTCCTTGGTTTTTGCGATTAATGACGCGAAAATGTCGCCAACCATCGATTTTTTGCTGTGCTGTCCATTTAGAACCGAGAAGATAGGGAAATTTGATTTTTTTGACCATGGGGGTTGAACATGCGAAGGCACAAGGATGCTTAGGAATTAAACTAGTAGGCAAAGTTATTTTCAAATAAGAAGGTTTTGTACAGTGTTTTGGCAACATCTAAGTATTCTCATTTTTGACGAATTTGGTCGAGGATGTGGTGAATTGTGATGGTATCTTGGGCATTGGGAACCTGATTGAGGTAAGTTTCTAGGTCTTTAGCTGCGAGGTGGAATTGTCCTAATCGATAGTGTAGTAGTCCGCGATCGCGAATTTCCAGGATAGCTTGGGGGAATAGTAATAATAACCTTTCGACAACTGCAAGGGCTTTTTCCAGATGATTGGAGGTTTCTTGGTGTATATAAATTGACTTGAGATTCATGAGGATACGTGCCAAGAAATTGCGATTATTTACTGTTGCTAAAAATTCTGGTTGCAGTTGGACTTGATGATTAAAAATTTGGTTGAGTTTATCTTGGCAATCTTGGGGAAAGAGGATTTCACCGCGATTAAATGCATCGATGAAAATCTCCATCTCTGGAAAGTTAGGACGAATGAGAAAATGTCCTGGCATTCCGACTCCCGACATGGGAAAGTTGATCCGTCGAGCTATTTCTATGTATACTAATGCTAAAGTGATGGGGATTCCCGTGCGTCTGTCGATAACCCGATTCAAAAAGCTATTTTCCGGATCGTAGTAGTTTTTTGTGTTACCTTTGAAACCTAAATCATCGTATAAATACTGATTAATCGTTTTGATGATTAGGAGGGGATAATTTTGAGAGGGTAATCTTTCCTGCAACTCATCCGCCATTGTGTCAAGGGCGTTGATATATTCTTGTGGATCGAGGTGGGGATATTCCTCTTGGGCTATGTATAAAGCTGCCTTGGCTAAATCAATTTGCTCATCAGGCTGTTGAACTTCTTGGTAAAAATATTGCCGCGCTGATGAGAGATACATAATCATACTTGAATTCAACCACATTAGTTATTCTACAGTTTCATGCCACTTTGGGAAAATCCTGCTGCTGGACATGATATTCAGTTCTCAATCATGCGATCGCAATTTATTAGTCTACTAAGTAGGTAGGTGCAATTAAACATAAAACCGCAACATAACCAATCATTCAGCTCCAAGCCCTACTCCCGTACAGACGCGATATATTGCGTCTCTCCCTACTCCCTGATCTCAACGACAATTTGTACCACCCACCTAGTTAGTATGACTAGTGAGAATCAAGGCGATCGCCTTGGGGAAAAACCGATTAAAATAGGAGTATCAGCGACGAATGACGATTTCCACTCGCCGGTTTTTTTGTCGTCCTTCAGGGTTATCTGAGCCATCTGTCCTTGTATTCGCAGCTACCGGTCTAGATTCACCATAGCCGACGGTAGTCATGCGAGATGCAGCGATATTTCCCTGTTTTTGTAACCACTGCTTGACAGCGATCGCGCGACGTACTGATAAGTCTTGATTATAGGAATCACTACCGATTGCATCCGTATGTCCTTGAATTTGCAGCGAATTCTGGGGATAGTGTTTAGCGATCGCAGCACTAATTTGTCCCAGAGCGGTTTCCGCATCAGGTCGCAGGATGGCTTGATCAAAGTCGAAGAGGATATCGGCAGCAATGGTAATTATAGTGGTCTTTTTGTCCTGGTGGACGCGAATACCAGGGAAGGTGATTTCCGGAATTTTGATTTCAGGAATCGTCACCCTGGGAATTCTGATTTTTGGTCCATTAACCGTTGGTCTTTTAACTGTTGCATAACTAGACTGAGGCAAAGAAGATAAAACTGGTTGCAACCCCATAGCCTCAGACGGTAAATGATAAACAATGGTAAAACCTGATGAACCGACAAATAATGCCAATATGCGAATCAGATTTAGCGATCGCATTTTTGTATTACCTCCTGAGAATTTTGAGTATTTATTTCCGCTCAAATGATGCAATCAAAGGATGACGGGATGCTAATTGCTGATTTAAAGCAGTTAAAGCTGTTTCTTGGGAACGAACATGGGCATTAATAAATAAAGCAACGGTTTCCACCATTAAATTTCGTAGTTCTGCTTCCGGTTGGGTCGCGGGAAAGTCTAGAAACGATCGACCTGTGGTCGCATCAAAAGGGTCGGCGATCGCAAAATGATTGGCTCCTTCTAAAAGCAGTAAATAACTATCATCTCTACCACCTGCAAACGCTTCTTGGTAGGTACGTCTAACTGGTGTCGTTGCAGTGTCCCAGGTGACTCCATAACGATGACTACTGTTAGCAATCACTCCATCACAGGTTCCTCCCATCAACAGTAGCGGCAAGGTATCGGCAATGGGTAAAATTGTGTTTGGTGGATAGCCTAACTGGACAATTGCAGCCGTATGAGTTCCGTAGGCAAAAGCTGCTGCAACCTGGGGGAAAAATTGTGGATTGGCACTTTCAATAGCAACCCGACCCCCAGCAGAATGTCCTCCCAGAATAATCTTATTTAAATCAAGTAAACCAGCCAAAACCCCTTGGGATTGTAAATCTTCTAACACCTGCAATAGTGAAGGTAAAGCCGAAGCAGTTGCTCCTTGACCATACATTGCTGGGGTCAACATTTGCAGATCAACACCGGGAGTCATAGCCACCATCCCCGGTATATTTTCTGCCACCCAGGAAAACGTCACCACCACCAATCCACCTTCCGCCAATCTCACAGCTAACCACTGATAAATCTCTGGACCACAATTGATACCATTAAAAAAAATTACCACCGGAAAGGGAGACCCTTGGGGATTGGCAGGAACAATACCGAAATTCTGCTCCTCCTCGCTACCTGAAACTTGGGCCGGATAAAATACCTTCAGGTGAATGGTATTATGGGGGGGAGCGACACCCTCAACCGTAGTCGCCCGAAACAGCGATCGCACGTCCATAACGATGTATTAATTAGCTACAAGTATCATCCTATCGCTTTCTCCCCAGGCTGAAGCATTCTGCACCTAGTGACTCAACACCTCCTCACCTCGTCGATACAATTCCCTGGCATAATCCGTCCAAGTACCCTGTCCCCAGTAACGAAAACAGCTTGTTTGCAGTAATAAATTATATAACAATGCCGTTTGATAATCTTCCCGTTGGGTGACACTTGGATCTTGAGCAACTAATTTGTCATATTTAGCATGAAATCGGGCACTCAGTTGGTACATTGGTTCTAAAACATTTTCATAACCCTTGACCCAACTTAAATCATTAGTCCAGGAAGCTCCATCCAGATGAAATTGATGGTCAGTATTTTTTAACTCTTGAATTGCCTGTTCTACCGCGACAGAATTTAAATTATCAAGATTGACTTTTTGCCAAATTTTATGTTGATTAACAGCTTGAATTTGTGGATAATCTGATTCCGTGATTCCCGTATTTGCAATCAACTCTAAATATTCCGTTCCATTCATTGCCACAACCCCTTGATAATTACCACCCCCATCTCTGATTTCTTGATAAACCCGAAATAAATCGCGGGGATATTCATTCATCATCACCCCTCCATTTTCTCCATCAGCGATTTGGGTGACTAAAGCCGGGATTTGATAATTACCAACCTGCTGTTTTCCTTTCCCTTTGGCTTCAAAATAGGGTTGCATCTGTGCCACTAATTTGGTATCCGAACCCTGGGTTTTAATTAAAGCTGTAATCCCAATTGTTTCTCCTTGGGAATTCCGCGCGATTAACTGATTCGGAATATATTTTTGTTCCTGTTGCAAATGGCTTCCATCCAAGTTCTCCACGGAATGTTCTTGCACCATCAACCATCTATATCCACATTCCTTCAAAGCTTGAATATAAGCAAATAAGGTATCCGGATGATTCGGTAAATGCATTTCCGGAGGTGAAAAACCCTTCACCCGCTTTAAGGCTGCAACACCAAAAATGGAGGTAAACTCATGTTGCCAAGCTTGGATATGCAACTTAATATCGGGAATCGGAGTGGAAGGAACCACCCCATGACTCCACATGGTTCCTAACCATTCCACATGGGGTTGATATTGGACTTCGCAGGTAATTCGTTTCAGGTTATTCAAAATGTCATCGCGTTGCATTTGTCGCAACCCCCACAACAAATTACCCGAATAATCCAGCATAATCCGCGGATTACACCCCTGCTGAATCAACTCAGGAATAAATTCCCCCATTCTGCCATAACACCACGCAAAAACTCCTGCATTGTAATTATCACCATCGTGGGGATGGTCGAACATATGTTGGAGATTGCTAATCAACGCACCATTAACACCTGCGGGAATTGTCGGTTGATGCATGTGTAAAGCGCAAGCAAACCCAGCTTGGATATTATCGATTTTGAGATTGGTGCAATTCTGATATACTTCCTGATTGTGATTAGTTAAAGTCTGAATTTCCGACTCATAACCACAAATCCGAGGAAGATGGGATGGTAGACCTGCCAATAGATCAAATAATTCAGTAGATACGGGTGTATACATGGGAGACCATCATGGATGACAATCTCATTTTCAAGCATAGATACACATAATGATGGGAAAATGCGGAATATATTAAGTAAGTTTTTCGGATTTAGCAGAATCACTAACGGGGAAGTTAAGGAAGGATGGACACCCCAGAAATCGAGTTTCCTAAAGAAGCCCAATTTCTCATCCAACCCAGATTTGATATATAACCCAGAGAGTTGCAATATACAGCACCCCTGCACTTGGACACAAAACTAGAATTCATAAAATATAGGAATTCCAGTTTTAAAAATCAGATTTATCATCAACATCAAACGGGCGAGAAGGGATTCGAACCCCTGACACCGTGGTCCGTAGCCACGTGCTCTAGTCCACTGAGCTACACGCCCTTACAAGAAAAATATAATAGCAGACAATTAGGAGATTATGCAAGATAATTTTTCGCCAAACCAGACAAAGCCTGTAAATCTGACCCATCTCGACCCCACTGGGTCAGCGCAGATGGTTGATGTATCTGAGAAAGAAGCGACTGTTCGTACGGCTGTGGCAATGGCTAGGGTGAGGATGCGACCAGAAACCCTAGCTGCGATTCAAGCGGGAAATGCACCGAAGGGGGATGTGTTGGCAACAGCACGGATTGCTGGAATTATGGCCGCAAAGCAAACTGCAAATTTAATTCCCTTGTGTCATCCTTTGCCTTTGCAAAAAATTGAGTTACTGATTTTTCCGCAACCGGAACTACCGGGGTATGAAATTCAAGCTACTGTGAAAACGAAGGCTGAGACGGGGGTGGAAATGGAAGCGTTAACGGCTGTTTCGGTAGCTGCGTTGACGTTGTACGATATGGCTAAGGCGTTGGAAAAGTCGATTGTGATTGAATTCATTCGTTTGGTGAGTAAGCGAGGTGGTAAGTCGGGGGATTTTGGATCAGAATGCAGGATTCAGGAGACAGAATACATACAGCAGTCCGAGCGGGATTTGTGAAATCTTAGATGTAGGGCAGTCATCAGTCAACGGCACGCTATTTTTCGCGACTTAAATCGGATTGCTGTATATGTTACTAGGTGTAATTGTTTTGGGTCAATCATGAATCAACTTCTATCTTATTTTTTATTGCTTTTACTATCTCAGCGCTTATCTGTGCTTTTTTGTATATTTATCTTTTCAATATTGGGAAATTTTTTTTTGACCACAAAACGAAGTCAAGCAGAAATTATTCCTGATAATACCCTGGGTGTAGAATCAACTAATATTAACACCTCTGGAATCAGAGATATAATTGGTGGTGGTGCGGTTCGGGGTAATAATTTATTTCACAGTTTCCAAGAATTTAAGATTCCTCCTCAACGGGAAGCCTATTTTACGAATCCAGAGGAAGTAAGTAATATTATCGGTCGAATTACGGGTGGTAATCCGGCGCAAATTGATGGTGTTTTAGGGGTGTTGGGAAATGCTAATTTATTTTTAATTAATCCTAATGGGATTATCTTTGGTCAGGAAGCACGGTTAGATTTGCAGGGGAGTTTTTTCGCAAGTACGGCTGATAGTATTTTGTTTAGCAATGGATTTGCTTTTAGTGCGAAAAATCCCCAAACACCCCCCTTACTAACAATTAATGTTCCCCTTGGTTTGCAAATGGGTACGAATCCCGGTGTTATTA
The DNA here is from genome assembly GCA_937973965.1 of uncultured Calothrix sp. Lineage (GTDB taxonomy): Bacteria > Cyanobacteriota > Cyanobacteriia > Cyanobacteriales > Nostocaceae > NIES-3974. Next base: position 31,400 of record CALJJQ010000008.1, read on the forward strand.
TCAACCAATCTCAAACCACAAATGCTGCTTTTGTCGGACGAATTAATCCTGTTATTCCGATTGATAATAATCAAGTGGGTTTAGGGGTAAATCCTGGTCAAACGATAGCTTTAATTGGTGGTGATATTATTGTTGATAATGGTTATTTAACAGCCCCAACAGGGAATATTTTTTTAGGAAGTGTGGAGAATTCAGGAATTGTAAATTTAGTTAATACTACTACCGGAATTGAGCTAAATTATCAAGGAATTAGGGAATTTGGTAAAATTGCGATCGCAAATAATTCGTTGCTCAATACAAGTGGGGTGGGTGGTGGTTCGATCCAAATTCGGGCTAATACTTTCAGTTTGGATAATTCTCGTATTTATTCCCTAACTTTAGGAAATACTCATGGTCAAAATATTGATATTCATGCTAATAGTATTCATCTCCAAAATGGCGGTCAAATGTCCACCACGACCCAAGGTGCAGGAAATAGCGGTAATATCTATCTTTATGCGGAAAAATTAGCCCAGATTCAGGGTATTAGCTTGGAACAATTTCAAGCTAGTTTGGGAGCATATTTAGCTACGGGAATAATTGACCCTTTTAACCCCAATATTTCCCTAATTACCGCAACAGAAAGCACCGGTAATGCGGGTAATATATTCCTCCAATCTCCAGATATTAGTTTGCGTGATGGAACTGTATTTATCAGTGGGACTTTGGGTGCTGGAAATGGTGGAAATTTAATTATTAATGCTAAAAATTTAGAAATTATTGGTTCGGGAATTAATAGTGGTAGCTATCGAGGTAGTACAGGTAAAGGTGGAGATATTAAATTTCAAGTTGAACGCTTACAATTAAGGGATGGTTCGGCAATTGGGAGTGAAACTCGTAGCGACCAACCTTCTGGACGCATCACTATCACTGCGACCGAATCGGTGGAAATGTCTAATAATTTGAACGAATCGGTGTTGGGGACAATTATTGTCTCCTCTACTAGTGGTGGAAGTGGTGCTGCTGGGGATATTAACATCAATACTAAACGCTTAGTTGTTAAGGATGGTGCTTCCATTAATTCCGATAGCGGTGCAACCATTGCACCTGGTCAATTTGTGACGGTGGGTGGTTCAGGGGGAAATATTACCATTCATGGAAGCGAATCAGTGGATGTCAGTGGTGTTTCCGGGTTAATTTTGGGTGGATTTCGTTTTCCTAGTATTTTAGCAACACAAACCCTAACTGCAAGTAAAGGTGGTGACATCCGGATTGTGACTCCAGTGCTAAGGTTAACCGAGGGAGGACGTATCTCTGCTGCTTCCGTATTTGGTCGGGGTGATGCTGGTAATATTCAAATTGATGCGAACCAAATTCTGGTGAGTGGAACTGGTTTAAACGGCGAATTCGTCAGTCGGATTGATGCTTCGGTGGGGACATTATTCACCGGTGAAGAAATAATCGGAAATGGTGGTTCCCTGACTCTGAATGGGAATGAATTGGTGATTCGGAATCAAGGGACTGTAAGTGTCCAAAATGCGGGTTCAGGTACTGGTGGAAATATTAATGTGACTGGGAAGAATATTCTGTTATCAGACCAGGGGAAAATTGACGCAACCACTGGAGCTGGTCAGGGAGGAAATATTACATTACGCACCCAAAATTTATTTTTGCGTCGTGGAAGTTTAATTCAGACTGATGCACAAAGTGCTAATGGGGGAAATATTCAGATTGATTCTCGTTTGATTGTGGCTTTTCCCCAGGAGAATAGCGATATTACAGCCAATGCCATCATAGGTAATGGTGGCAGTATTAATATTACCACCCAAGGTATTTTTGGTTTGCAGGTTGTAGATAAACTAACTCCTAGGAGTGATATTACAGCTAGTTCCGAGTTAGGAGTGAACGGGGTAATCACCATCAAAACTTTTGATCCAGAACCGAAAGTGATTGAACAGTTACCTTTAGATTTGATTGATCAGTCCGAAGAAATAGCCCAAACCTGTTCAATTCAAGCGAGAAGTAATAGTTTTATAGCTACGGGAAGGGGTGGTATTCAACCGAACCCCCAGGAATCCCTCAACCTCACCTCTCCCTGGTTGGATTGGCGATTATCTGCACAAAAAAATACAAATTTACCACGGAGCAATAGACCGAATCAGCAACACCCCGTCATCGAGGCAAAACCAACCCTAGTCGAAGCTAATCAACTCGTTATTGATGAATCTGGTAAAGTAAAACTTGTTGCAAATTTAATAAAGGTTCATCGTGATTTTACTGACAAAAACCATACATGTGAGAAATAAATGTATTGGATAGAGAAACATCGAGTTTTCTTGCCAAAAAGTAAAGTTAGCAAAACTTATTGTTAGTAAAAGCGAGTTTCCATCATGATTGCCAATCGAATACATTTAAGTATAATTGGAGTTTGGTGCTGTATATTTTTTTCGGCATTGCCTCTGCGTGCGGAAATGGTGATAGAACCAGTGATGAGTGGATTTCAGCCACCACCAGGTCGGGATCGACCCGCAGGAGGTACAGCATCAGGGGGTTCCCGTCCAGTCCATCAGACTTGTTTTCCCAACCCAGCAAAACATCAAGAATTATTAACAGCAGTGACTCCCGGACATCACCTGGGCTTAACTATGATGAAACGACCTGAATTTGTGGTGTATCTACCCTTGACAAAGGCCAAGGTAGGGGAGTTGAGTATATTTGATCAGCAAATGCGGGGAGTGTATCAAATGAATGTGGCGATTAATGGACGTACTGGATTTGTCGGTATGGCTTTACCCCAGGAAGTACCCGATTTAGTTCCCAATCAACCCTACTACTGGACATTTGCGCTAGTATGTAATGAACGCGATCGCACCGAAGATTTAGTCGTTGGTGGTTGGATTGAAAGAACCGAAATCAACCGAGATTTGCGATCGCATTTAGAAAAAGCATCCTTTTTGCAAAGAGTTTCCCTATTAGCTCGCAACGGTTACTGGTATGATGCGATCGCGGAAGTCCTCAATCAACCCGCAGTTGCAAATCAAATAATCACAACTAAAGCCTGGGAAAATTTACTCACATCCGTGGGACTGAATCACATAGCCCAAAAACCTATTCATGACTCCCTGCTTTTGAGCAGACGCAAACCTGACGATATCTAAGCACCTGAATGTGGAAGCGGCTGACCAAAACAATTTTACAGATGCGAAGGATCGAAATCACAGCTGTGGCTGTCACCTTCGCAATCTTGGGTTTGCAATATTTGGGAGGATTGCAATTATTAGAATGTGCAATTTTAGACCAGTGGTTTCGCCTTCGGGCACCGGAATCTGGTAAGGACTATGTAGTTTTTGTGACAATTAGTGAGGAGGATATCACTAATCTAGGTAGTTGGCCCATCTCCGACAAAACTCTAGCTCAAGCCATCAAAAATATCAAAAATCAGCAACCGCAAGTAATTGGTTTAGATTTATACCGTAATTTACCAGTAGGAGAGGGAAGAGAAGAATTATTAGAAGTGTATACCTCAACACCAAATTTAATTGGGGTTAAAAAGGTATTAAATAGTCAGCAGGCAAAGATTTCAGTTCCCCAATTACCCCAAGAACCCCAACAGGTTGCAGCTAGCGATTTATTATTAGATGAGGACGGACGTATTCGTCGTCATCTTTTATCATTACGGGACACGACCGGAAAAACCTATTTTACTCTAGGAAGTAAGTTAGCTCTCACCTACCTTGCAGCGAAAAATATCCAACCCATACCCAGTCATAATTATTCACGTTTGAGATTAGGGAAAGCAGCTTTTTCTCCTCTGACAGGGAATATAGGAGGGTATATAAATACGGATTTTGGCGGGTATCAAATTTTAGCTAATTTTCAAATTTTGCGACAAGGTTTTCAGAAAATATCAATTACAGACGTATTAAATAATCAAATTCCCCTCCATTTATTTACTGGAAAAGTAGTTCTAATTGGTTCCATCGCCGAAAGTGTCAGCAATCAATTTTATACACCCTATACTACCAATATTAAAACAGCATGGTTTGGTGTTGAGATTCATGCAAATCTAGCTAACCAAATTATTTCCTCAGCTTTAGAAGGTCGGCAAATTTTGCAGGGAATTCCGGAAAAACTGCAATGGCTATGGATTTTTATCTGGTCTTGGTTAGGTGCTTGGTGGGGATGGGGTATGTGTAAAAAAAACCAGAATTCTGTGGTCAGATTTGCAATTTTATCTCCCGGTTTTTTCTCCAGAGACTTACCCCAACAAATAATCATTGGATTTGTGCTGTTAAGTGTGGGTTTAATTTTTAGCAGTTATTTATTATTTCTCTTTGGTTGGTGGATAACCCTAGCTGCACCTTATTCTGCTTGTATTGCAGCTTTTTTAATTAACCATAGCTATCGTTTACGCAAAGGTTTAGTCATTTATCGTCAACGTTTAGCTGATTATATGCAAAGCCTAGAGGCAAAAGTACAACAACGAACCCAGGAACTGCAAGAAAAAAATATCGCTTTAGAAACAGCAAAACAATCAGCTGAACGAGCTAATCTTGCAAAAAGTACCTTTTTAGCGAATATGAGTCACGAATTGCGTACCCCTTTGAATATTATTTTAGGTTTTACCCAGGTGATGGGGACGCAACAAAATCTCAGCCATGAACAACAAAAACAACATTTAGAAACAATCAATCGCGCTGGGGAACATTTACTCTCGTTAATTAATGATATTTTAGAAATTTCTAAAATTGAAGCTGGACGGATATCGGTTAATATTAACAGCTTTGATTTATTGAGCATGATTGAAAATTTAAAAAGAATGTTTGAATTGAAAGCCAAAGCCAAAAATTTATTTTTTTATTTAGAAGTAGCAGCAAATACACCTCAATACATTCAAGCCGACGAAGGTAAATTACGCCAAATTCTGATTAATATTTTAGGGAATGCTATTAAATTTACAGAACAAGGATGGATTCGGTTTCGAGTTAAACAAGATTCTGGTAATGGGGGAGAAACTCATACACTCATAATGGAAATTGAAGATACTGGTTCGGGAATTGCCCCAGATGATATGCAAAGAATTTTTGAAGCCTTTGAACAAACTGACATTGGTCGCAAATCAACGGAAGGTTCCGGATTAGGTCTGACTATTAGCTATCAATTCATTAAACTGATGGGTGGAAAAATTGATGTTAAAAGTCAAGTGAATCGGGGCAGTACTTTTATCTTAGAAATACCAATTATTATCTGTCAACCATCAATCGAATATACTGTTGAATCAGAAATACTGTTACCGGATAAAAAAGTGATTGGGTTAGCAGCAAATCAACCCAAATATAAAATCCTGATTGCCGACGATCATCGATAGAGTCGAGAAGTACTAGTAAACTTATTTACAGGAATTGGTTTTCAAACTCAACAAGCAGAAAATGGCGAAGAAGCAATTAAATTATGGTCAGAATGGCAACCAGACCTAATCTGTATGGATATGCAAATGCCAATCATTAATGGTTACGAAGCCAGTAAATTTATTAAATCCAATTCTCCAGAAAAATCCACTCCAATTATTGCCGTGAGTGCAAATGCATTTATTGAAGATCAACAGCAGGCTTTAGCTGTAGGTTGTGATGACTTCATTAGCAAACCTTTTTCCACCAATAAATTATTAGCAGCCATCGGTAGACAGTTAAATATCAGTTATGCCTATGAGGATGAAGCATCAGTGAAGATAAATGTAAATACCGAAAAAATTAAATCGTCTTTAGGGAAAACATCACCAGAATGGCGAGAAAGATTATACAATGCTTCCTGTTTATGTGATGATAATCAAGTTTTTGATTTGCTCAAAGAATTACCACAATCCGAACAGCAGCTACAAAGAAAAATCGCCGAATTAGCCCAGAACTTTAGATTCGATCTTATCATTGAGTTAATCAGTTAATAGTTAAACTCCCATCCTGTACCAAGAAAAGTTGATGGATTTTCAGCACCCAGTATAAATCTTAAGGTAAAGTATAGTGGTTCCAAATCTGGTGAAGTACATTTTCTCAGCTAATAACCTTTTCCTACAAGACTTAAATATACCTCAGTAGCTGAGGACGGCTATCAGCAGTTTTCCCTAAAATAATCCAAAATCTCAAACCTCAAATATACCTCAGTAGCTGAGGACGGCTATCAGCAGTTTTCCCTAAAATAATCCAAAATCCAAAATCTAAAATCCAATGACCTAGAATATATCGATATTTACCGTATCTCGCGATACAATTAACCATCTGAAGCTGAAATCATTCTTAAGTCAGAGGTAAATTCAGCGAAATCACCAAAAATAGGGGGGATACCCCCTATCAGATTATCTTATCGTTAAATCCTTATTGATTGCTAATGCGCTTATCTTCTGTGTCTACAGTTACCTATATCGATAAAATTTTGGTTGTTGACGATTCTCCCGATAATGTTTTTCTGGTGAAAACTATTCTCGAAGAGGAAGGTTATGAAATAGCAACAGCGGAGAATGGTCCTAACGCACTGCAAAAAATTAACGAGTCTCCCTTTGATTTGGTTTTACTTGACCTCATGATGCCTGGAATGGATGGTTACGAAGTAACGCAGCATATCAGAGAAAATACTGAAATAAAAAGTTATATGCCAATTTTATTAATTACAGCCCATGATTCCCCAGATGTGGCTCGTGGATTGGATTTAGGGGCTGATGACTTTATTCGCAAACCGGTTACAGTTGATGAATTATTAGCACGGGTGCGTTGCTTATTACGTCTGAAACACAGTATTGATGAGCGGGATGAGATTGCTCGTCAGAGGGAGGATTTTGTTTCTCGCTTGACCCACGATTTACGTACACCCCTAGTTGCGGCCGAGAGAATGTTGAAATTGCTACAACAAGGAGCATTGGGGGAACTATCTCCACAGATGTTGGAAGCAATTACAATTATGGGGCGAAGTAATAGTAATTTGTTAGAAATGGTGAATACACTGCTGGAAGTGTATCGATTTGAAGCTGGAAGGAAATCCTTAGTATTCGCAGAAGTTAATTTACATCAGTTATTAACGGAGGTGGTAGGAGAATTAAATCCTTTAGCAGCTGGGAAGGGTTTACGGGTGGAAATGGTATTAGCTGCAACAGAAACAGCAAAAAATATTGTAGGCGATCGCTTGGAGTTGCATCGTCTGTTTACTAATCTGCTGGGTAATGCGATTAAGTTTACCGACAATGGGACAATCACGATTCAAACCGATATTCAGGAAACTGAGCAAATGATGAATATTCAGGTGATTGATACGGGGGTAGGTATACCACCGGAGCAACAAGCAACCTTATTTGAACGGTTTCGTCCTGGTTCCCACAAGCGTTCGGGAAGTGGTTTAGGATTGTACCTGTCTCGACGGATTGTGGAAGCACATGGTGGTAAAATTCAGGTCAAGTCTAATCCAGGACAAGGGAGTACTTTTTGTGTGAGTCTACCTATTAAACCTGTTTCTAGTTGAATTTTTAGTGCATAAATCAAATCGGGGTATCCCCTGTCTCCCAATAGGGTTCGGTTAATTGATTTTTTGTGGTGATTTCGGGAGATGCAATATAACGTGTCTCTAGAATTATTTGGGATTGACGAATTTTCTGATCCGAACCGGATTGTCCTGTCTCCTGTCTTCTCAATTCAATGATACAATTACTCGAATCAGAACTTGTTAGTACACAGCGTAATTTTTTCCGCAGTGGAGCCACTTTCAATGTTAATTTCCGGATTGAACAATTACAAAAATTAACAGCATTAATTACCAGCTATGAACCAGCTATTTATCAAGCATTGAAAGCCGATTTAAATAAACCAGAAGCGGAAGCTTATACCGGAGAAATTTCCATATTGCGACGGGAAATTAGTTATGCAATTAAAAATTTAAAAACCTGGATCAAACCACAAAGCAAACCTTTAAATTGGGTGTTGCAACCCGGAAGTGCGAAAGTTTATCCCGAACCCTTGGGAGTGGTGTTAATTATTGGTGCTTGGAACTATCCAATACACCTATCCCTATTACCCTTAGTCGGGGCGATCGCAGCTGGAAATTGTGCCATTATTAAACCTTCGGAAATCGCTCCCGCTAGTTCCCAATTATTGGTGAAGTTAATTAATCAAAATTTTGCTTGGGAATACGTTCATGTGGTTCCCGGTGATGCACACACTTGTCAAGCATTATTAGCCTGTCACTTTGACCATATCTTTTTTACAGGTAGTCCCAAAGTGGGTAAAATAGTCATGGCGGCTGCGGCTCAACATTTGACTTCGGTGACACTAGAGTTAGGAGGGAAAAATCCCTGTATTGTTGATAAAAATGTGGATATTGATGTTACAGCCCGTCGAATTATTTTGGGTAAATTTTATAATTGTGGTCAGAGTTGTGTGGCTCCTGATTATCTCTTGGTTCACTCCCAAATTAAGTCGCAATTAATCAATGCTATTCAAACGAATTTACGCCAATTTTATGGTGACAATCCCGCTCTGAGTCCTGATTATGCCCGCATTATTAATCAGAGTAACTATCAAAGATTAATCAATTTATTATCTGGCCAAATTATCTTTGGGGGAGAAACTCATGGGGAAGATTTATATATTGCTCCCACCCTCATTGATGAGGTGAATTGGGATGACACGGTAATGAAGGAGGAGATTTTTGGCCCAATTTTACCAATTATCACCTACACCGATATTCATCAAGTAATCAGGGAAATCAATAGTCGTCCGAAACCCTTGGCTTTGTATATATTTTCTCGCGATCGCAATTTACAACGACAAATTCTTCGCTCCACCTCTTCGGGAACCGTGGCAATTAACGATACCGTGAAACAATATACCGTGGAATCCCTACCTTTTGGTGGGGTTGGTAGTAGTGGAATCGGTAAATATCACGGTAAAGCCAACTTTGACACCTTCTCCCACTATAAGAGTATCCTGCAAAAACCCTTTCTATTCGATGTTTCCCTCGCCTATCCCCCCTACGCTGATAAACTTCCTTGGTTGCGACGATTGCTAGGGTGAATCTGAGTATTGGAAATGCAGGATACAAATCTATCCAGAAGGTCAACGATTAACGATTCATAATAAAACTGCGATACTCAGCAACACGGGGGTTCCGAGGGGCAATTTTTTCTGCTTGCTGATAGGACCAACCAGCACCTTGGCGATCGCCTAAATGGGTTAATACCGATGCTAACCCTAAATAGGCATCAACATGGTTGCGATTGAGACGAATTGCACGACGATAGGATTCCCGTGCAGCTGGTAAATTACCTAAGTTTCCATGTAAATAGCCTAAAGCATAGTGGTAATCTGCGTTATTCGGTTCCAGAGCGATCGCACGCTGAAATGCAGACAAAGCCGCAGAGTAGTTATTCTGTTTGACGTACAAAATGCCAATCCCCGAATGTACAGAACCATTCCGAGGTCGCATCTGAGCCGCATTTTGATATATTCTCATGGCACTCTCATAATCGCCGCGATCAAAAAGCTGTCGTCCCTGTTCTAATAATTGCCTAAATTCCTGGTCATTCCCTTGAGCTTGTGCTATCACCAGCGACCCATCCGCAAACCCGGAAAATCCGGTGAATATACTGGTAAACAGGAAAGCACACACAAGCATATTTCGTTTATACACGGCTGAAACCTCTAACTCCTAAGTAAATTTATGGGTAAAAATTGTGCTGAGTAAGTACTTGCCAGCAAAAGAACGGAATTTTGGGATTGGGAACGTAAATTATATTACATTTATTCCGAACTGTAGATAAATTAATATGCATTATCTAATAAATCCTCCCATTTTTAAGGTATAAAAGAATGCTTTCATTCTCTCTTTTGGTAGAAACACAATTACTGAAATTATACATCTATCAAACTAGATATTTTTCAATAAAATTTTATATAAATACATACATATACGAATATTGAGGGAATTGTCAGGAATATTTAGGGAATTAACAATCATCGGAAATGATACGATTGAACTATAAAGGTTTATGAAATATTGTCCATTCCGAACCATTGAGTGATACGCTCCCAGTCAAAGGATTATCGTAGTGATTGCAGATAATGGGATTATTTGAGGACTTATGTGATGAACAATTGTATTTTGATGGTAGAAATCAGTAGCGCTCCCCAATTGCGACATACTCCGGACAATATGGAAGTCGCAGAAATGATGGTAATGTTTCCGGGGTTACGTGCAGATGACCCTCCAGCGACATTACGGGTAGTGGGTTGGGGGAAAACAGCTAGTGAAATGCACGCTAACTACCAAGTCGGCGATCGCGTGATTATCGAAGGACGTTTAGGGATGCGTACCGTTGAACGACCGGAAGGATTTAAGGAAAAAAGGGCTGACTTGACAGTTCAAAGAATTTATCGTGTAAATGGGGAATTTAACCTCGGTAACATGGCTACCCCAGCACCAGCCATACCGAGTTACGAACCTTCCATACCCGTATCCACCTATCAACAATCAGATCCGACACCCGTACCCACCTATCAAACCCCCACAACACCGACCTATAGTCAGGATTATGATTCAGACGACATTCCCTTTTAGTTGAATTTTCAGTTGCGCAGGTTAAGCGCGTTGAAATGAATGGCGTTATGAATATCCAGCGATATTATTCACCTTCTGCACCGTAACCAATAATAATTTGGAGTTGATAGCTGACGGGATTCAGGGGGAGTAGGGGAAGGGGAAGAAATTTCAGGAGAAGTAAGTTAATTACATGTACCGTTGACACCAGAACTAATGAAAGTGGTTTTTCACCCCTCCCTACTCCCCATTCCCAGCAATAAACCGATAGCGACTACCCAGCAAATAGTTTTCGTTAATTTCCCAGGCTAACCAATTGCGGTGTAACTTTTCCGCAACAAATCCGGTAGTATTAGAACCAGCAAAAGGGTCAAGAATGCGATCGCCTTCATCTGTTAAAAATTTGATAAAAAAATCCGCAAAAGCCGATGGAAATCGTGCTGGGTGAGCTTTAATTCCGTTTGCTTTACACTGACGAAGATACACACTATTGGATTCCGTATTGGCAATCTCTAGTAAATTCGAGGGAATTGCACCGTGATTATCTTTTTGGAAATGGGGAGAAATATCGTGACCACTAGGACGTAGTTTCGCTTGATAACCCTGTTTAAGCAGCTTTTTCATACTTTCACTATAGGGTTTTAGCACCTTTCGATTATCTGCTTTTGGATGGGGATGTTTAGATAACCACCAGACCAAATTGACCGCATCTTTGACTCGTATCCTACGCACTGTCACCCATTCTGCTGGTGTTGGCAAGCGAGCAGGATTATAATGGTAGAATTCCTGAGCAAGGAAAAATCCCACCTCTTTGCATAATCGCACCAACAATTCATATTGATAAATACTACGAACAGGATTTCCCTTGAGATAGGAACCTCCTAGGTCTAAAACCAGAGAACCATCTTCACACAACACCCGTTTAAATTCCCACGCAAGGGGTAAAAACCATTCAATATATTTATCCACACTCTCGTTACCGTACTCCTTTTGTCGCGTTAAGGCAAAGGGAGGGGAGGTCAAAATTAAATTAATACTACAATCGGGGATATATTTAATCAATTCAAAACTATCGCCTAAATAGGCTGAACCATAGGTTTGGGAATAATATGGGTGAAGGGGAATCAAGCTTTCAATCAAGGCTGTTTTTGAGAACGGAAGGTTAATTAAGAAAGAATACAGGGGAGCAAATAGAAAGGTGAAACCCATATAAAAACGGTTCCCAATCCCAAATCTCAAATCTCATAACCAAACAGACAAAAAAAGACAGGCTTAAAAGCCTGTCATGCAAGATACTCTAATTTTACACAATTTAGAAGTTCATTTCCGCAGCTTGAACTTTCTCCACCTGTTTTTTCTTGAGAACGAGCATAATTTGTGCCATCATCACCAAACAGATGAAGGCAACTAACCCATAAATGCGATTAGCATCCTGTAAAACGATTTCCGTATCCTTTTGACCGAAACCGCCAACATTAGGATTATTGGTCAAAGCTTCCCCTTCCTTAACCACTTGTCCTTCGGAAACAATTAATTCTGGACCAAGGGGAATAACTTCATCAACGGTGCTACCATTTTCTGATTGAATAGTAACAGTCCGCTTTACATTACCATCTTCATCTTCTGTTTTACTAATTTTGGTAATTGTACCAGCAGCAGGTGCGGTGTAAAGGTTATTATTACTTTTCTCACCAGTGGGATAAACCTGTCCCCGTCCCCGGTTTGCACCTAGATGAACAGAGTACTTACCAAAGCGGATGTTTTTATCGGTTTTTGGATCAGGAGAAAGAATCGGGAAAACGATTTCTTGATACTGTTCTCCGGGAAGAGGACCAACCAAGATCACATTATCCTTCCCTTCCCCATAGGATTGGAAGTAAACATCGCCGACTTCTTCTTTCAAATCTTCAGGGATGCGGTCTTCAGGAGCGATTTTAAACCCTTCTGGTAGCATTAAAACCGCACCTACGTTTAAACCAACCTTAGAACCGTCAGCAGCAACTTGTTGCAGGTTGGTATCGTAGGGAATTTTGACAACGGCTTTAAATACTTTATCTGGTAGTACCGCTTGGGGAACTTCTACTTCAGCTGGTTTCGCTGCAAGGTGACAGTTAGCGCAAACAATCCGTCCCGTTGGTTCGCGGGGTGTTTCTGGATAGGTTTGTTGTGCCCAAAATGGGTAAGCGGATGCTGTTTGGGGAAAGGCTAAATCGCTAGCAACAAAAAAAGTTAGAGTTGCGATCGCAATTAACAGGGTTTTTCCCACTTGACTGAGGACACATTGTAAGCGTGCAGGTTTGTCGGCGTTTCTCATCTCAATTTAAGGACTATGTATGATGTCGGTTGTTGTAGTGATTTCAGGGTCAACAATCACTTTGGAGTCAATACCTGGATTTCTCACGAGTAAGTTGTAAGCCTTGAGTAAAGGGTTGATCTTCCTTCTACTCCCGTCACGGACTATTCCCTCTAATTTGTAGGGTTTGGCAAGAAATGCGGAAATGGTAAGATTTTTCCACTATCCCATTTTTTCGGATGCGTTACGCCCACCAAGGTTCTTCCCCTGTGCGGAAATCGGTCTCCGTCCAAGGTGTCAACAGGATTTTATCGTCTTCCACATTAGCATGGCTCAACGCCAGAGAACGAGGTGCAGGTCCGCGCACCACTTTACCAGTTGCATCATACTGGGAACCATGACAAGGACACTTAAATTTATTTTCCGCCGCGTTCCAGGGAACAACACAACCTAAATGGGTACAAACCGCGTTAATCCCATAATCGCTAATCGCTTCTTTGCTCTCGACGACAATATAGGTTGGGTCTCCCTTTAACCCTTGGACAAGAACGCGATCGCCCACATTATGACTCGCCAAAAACTGGCTGACCAACACATCGTTGCCCAGTTCGTCCTTTGCACTGGTTCCACCACCCGCACTACCGCTTGCCGGGGGAATAAAATACTTCACAACAGGATACAATGCACCCAGAGCAACTCCTGTCACCGTCCCAAATGTGAGAAGATTCATGAATTGCCGTCGTCCCATATCGGGAACATCCATTGATTCGGAAAACTGAGCCATAATCTATGCGTTCTTTGTGTATTTTGTTTAACTATTTTTTGACTTGAGTTCTAAAATATCGAAAAACCCAGGTCGAAATCAATCTGCCGTTTTGCCCACTTGCCAGCCAGAATTCCTTGACAAAAGAATTTTCTAGCATTTCCGATGGTAGCATTACATTTCTTTATATTCCTATCATACTTGAGTCACCTAAATTAACAACCAACACGAAATGTAAAATTAGATTACATTAATTCTATGAGCGGAGAGAAATTACGTCAGTTGTTATTGAGCAAATGGGGACGCTCCTACGATGTCCAGTTGCGTCGCACCCAGGGCAAGATATTTGTACAAATAATGTGGAAGTATCTAGAACAGGCTTCTTTCCCGTTGAACGAGGAAGAATATGTTCAGCATCTAGATAACATTGCTAACTATTTGGATGGTTTGGGGGTGACTGGACAAGTCAGTTCATATATTCAACAAACCCGCGAAAAACCTCGCTTGGGAAAAGCTGTTAGTATCCCTGTGGATTTGGGTGAACGTGCTAGCGAATGGCTAGTGCAATAGTACCAAAACAAGGAAGACAGGAGGTATAATTACTTTGACAGGAAATCGCTACAATTATCCGGGGCTGAAATGTATAATTAATTCCTACTTTATAGAGTAAAAATTCAGCCGTTAAAAATGAATTTATGAACGCTCAAATTTGGATTTTAATCTAACTTTAACGGTAGTAAAATTGTCAACTCAGTCCAATTTTCAGTACAAGTGAGAAGAATCCTGCCTTGATGATTTTTAGTAATAATTTCCTGAGAAATCGATAAACCAACACCAGTGAGTTTATCCTGCTTAGTCGTAAAGAAAGGTTGAAAAATTTTGTCTTGAATTTCTGCGGGAATACCTTTACCGTTATCAGCAATTTTAATGATGACATTCTCCCGGTCTAAGCTAGTTGTGATTTTAATTTGCGGCGAATTAGCTAATTCTCGATGAGCAAATTTTTCTTCAATGGCATCAATGGCATCAATAGCATTAGTGATAATATTTAAAAACACCTGATTAATTTGTCCAGAATAACAGTTAACCAGGGGTAGACTACCATAGTCCTTAATCACCTGGATTGGAGGACGATTCGTTTGAGCTTTGAGACGATATTGGAGAATCATTAAAGTCGTTTCTATCCCTTCATGGATATCAACAGCCTTTTTCTTGTTACCATCATGACGGGAAAAATTTCTGACGGATTGCATAATCCCGTGAATGCGATCGCTCCCTAATTTCATCGAGGAAATCAACTTCGGTAAATCTTCAATAATATGGTCTAAATCAATGTTTTCAATTAATTCCTGAATTTCTGGATCTGATTGGTTGAATTTTTGTCGATACCTTTTCACCAGGTGAATTAAATCATGGGTATACTGATTTGCATGGTAAATATTTGTAGAAATCAAACCAATCGGGTTATTCACCTCATGAGCAACCCCAGCAAATACTTCTCCCAGTGAAAATATTTTTTCATTTTGTACAAGTTGTAACTGGGTTTTTTGTAATTCTTCTAATGCTATCATTAGTTCTGCGGTTCTTTCCCTTACCCGTTGCTCTAAGTTTTGTTTTTCCTTTTCTAATTCTAAATGTAAACGCCGAATTTTTAACTGTAATTCAATTCTGGCTACAACTTCATCTTGATGAAAAGGTTTAGTAATATAATCGACCGCACCTAACTTTAAACCTCTAACTTTTTCCAGTGTATCCGTTAATGCGGTCATAAAAATGATAGGAATATCTTTGGTCTCCGCATCACTCTGTAAGCGAGAACAAGTTTCAAACCCATCGATTTTTGGCATCATGATATCAAGTAAAATCAAATCAGGATGGTTATCTTTAGCTTGTTGAATACCACTCTCTCCATCCATTTCGACTAATACTTCATAACCAGCATTCATTAAAGTGCCACAAATTACCTCTAAATTCGTCGGACTATCATCAATAACTAAAATTGTAGGTTTAACTTCAACTGCTATATTTTCAAAGGATATTTCTTCCCCAGTTTGTTCTTGATTGAAACTAGATTTTGACATCATATTTATATATAGTTATATTGAATTGAATAATAAATGTTTGAATATTTGAGATTTTGAAGTATTTAAGTGCTGACAATGAATAGGAATTACCTACATCATTTGAGAAAAATAGAATCCAATATCACTATAAACTGTTATTGGATTTTTCAAATATGATTTCTGTCAATAAAATATATGTATTTATATTTCTACTAAACATTCAAATATTTGTTCCTAGTTCCGTACATTTTTAGCTAAAAATTCACGAATTTTCTGAATATTGAAAGTTTGAGTATACTCACGTAGTTTTTTGACAAACTTACCATAGCTTTGATCGAGTGCTTCTATCCGTATTAGTTCATCTTGAATACCGCGAATCTGTCCCCTTTTGGCAAACTCCACCAAGGAAGCAATCACCGGAAAGGGAGGAATAGGTATTTCACCTTGAACTTCTACATTGGTATTCTCAATTGTATGATTGGCATAAATCCAATTAATACCTAACTGCTGATTTAACACCTGACATAACTCATCTGTATTAATGGGTTTAGATAAAAAAGCATCTACACCTTTGTGAGAAGTCATATTTTGTTCATATTCCATCACAATATGAGAAGAAAGGATAAACTTAGTTGCAGATAGATGGGGACAACAACGAATTTTTGCCGCTAATTCCCATCCATCCATGATTGGCATTCCCATATCAGAAATTATCAAATCTGGTTGTATAACTTCAGCTTGTTGCAGAGCATCATTCCCATTATCAGCTTCAAAAATCATAAACTTTAAAGGTTCAAGTAAACTAATTAAAATACTACGATTTTTCCAGTTATCATCAACGATGAGAATCTTCTTTTTCTCTCCTGTATAGCCCACTATTTTTCCAGAAGAGTTAATGGTACTATTCTCTGTCCAATCGTGGGTAATTTCACAAATCAGCGCAAAAGAAAAAACACTTCCGGTCGGAATTTTACTTTTAATTTTGAGTGTGCTACCCATTTTTTGCAGAATTTTCTGACTCAGAGCGATCGCAAATCCTGGTTCATCCCCTTTTGGCTGATGATTATAGACATTTTCAAACGGGGAAAATAGACTTTGAATTTGCTCATTAGTTAAACCGCCATCTGTTTTACTAATGTTGATATTAATAACTTGATGATTTTGGTTACGGGGATAGGGAAAAGCTTGAATAGTCAGTTTTATATATCCTTGACTCGTAGATTTAATGGCATAATTAATTAAATTCATTATCACCTGACGTAGACGATTTTTATCAGCATTAATTCCAATCGGTAAATTAAAAGACGGATTATAAATTAACTTTAAGCCTTTTTGCTCCGCTTGCACTCGACAAGTTTCCACTATGCGCTGACAAAACGATGGAAACTGAAAATCAACGGGATTTAATTCAATATTATCAGTTTCTAGTTTAGAAAAATCGAGAATATCATTGACCAAATCAAGCAGGTGAGAACCGCAATTATAAATGGTCGTAATTCCCCGTTGCTGTTCCGGATTTAAATCCGGCGATCGCATCATAATTTGTGCATAGCCTAAAATCCCATTTAAAGGTGTACGCAGTTCGTGACTGATATTGGCTAAAAATCTAGTTTTTGCATCAGCAATATTCTCAATTTCTGCTTGTAATGCTTGATTTTGATGGTGAAGATAATTAATATATTCCCTCAATCTGTCGAGCATTATCCTGAGTTTAGATACATCATCAATTTGACTAATATCATGAATTTCTCCTGTATCTGTAAGCATTTGTGTGAGAATATTTTGAATTTGATAATTGATATCAATAATTGGTTTTAGCAATTTTTGACTAAATCGTAAACTGATATAGGATGTCACCAGTAAACTCAAACAAAAAAAACAAATCAGGAGCAGCAGATACACAAAATTCCCCTGATTTACCGTTTTTTCAGCAATTTCTGATGCTGCTGTTAGCTGTTCGATCCGCTGAGATAACTGATAAACTAATTGACGATGGGTAGGTAAGCTTTCTTGAGTTATTCTCCTCAACTGCTGTCTCAATTCCAATTCGTTCCTAAACTTCTGACTGGTGTTCAGAATTGTTTCTATTTGCGATAAAAATTGCTGGTGGCTATTTTGAGATTCCCTTAACCATAAGTTAAACCTGGAGTCAGATATATGGGTCGGGTAATCCAATACAACTTGAATTAAATAACGAGTACGTTTTACCCTCTGGAGAAAAGAATCACGCATTTGGACATCGGTTTGTAAGTCAGCAGGAGGAAAATCAACTAATCCCTGTAAAGCTAAACTATGATGACCCAATTCATTCAAAAGACGAATTTGACTTTGTAATAATCCATAGGAACGATTCATCGATGACCGGGAGTATTCCCCCACCCTTATCCCCAGTAACATCAGTGATATAAATACCAATAACGCGATCGCATTTCCGGCAATAATTTTTTGTTCTAACCGGAAATTATCAATCCTAGTGAACACCAAACCGAATTTCCATAACTTCAAGCGTTGATACCACTTCAAGTTGGATTCTGGGATAGAATTATCTTTGTCAAATTGCACCATCAGATATACATCAGCTTTTTATACGTGTTATCACTGTTTTCTCCTGTCAAAGACTAAGACCAAAATTCATCCAGTCTCTTTACCTGTATGCAGGTTGACATACCTTTCCACTTGTATAATTCCCAAAATCAAGACAAAAGCTATATCTCGCTTGTAAATATAGGTTCTAGTGTCAGCAGTAGATGTCGGCTGCTCCAGTGATAAAATCCACAATACGCTTAGAGAAAGATGATGTAAAATGCCGTAAAACTTGGGACAAAAGTATGAGAATCTGGCTAGCTTGTTTTGTTGTTCTATTTGCTTTAGCAGAATTATTCGATTGGGTTAAAGACCTGTCCTTACCCCTGCCAATATATATTCTGGGTGGTGCTTTTCTCGCAATCGCATCCAACTACGACAAATTAATCCACACCTATCACCCCACCGGGAATGATATTACCGAAATTATCTCCGATATCCCCCACCTAGAATCATCAAAAGCAACATCAATCACCCTCACCCAAGAATTACAACCTCCTGAGACAGTAGTACTTGACCAAATCAACAATACTGGGTCGAGGTAGGTCAGGGAAGTAGGGAATGCTTTCGGAGCAGGGGAAGAAAATGTATCAAAATATGAGTGAAATGGTACAAGTTAGTCGGCGTTCAAAAATCTATGTCCGAAGCGAGTGAAACGCAGTAAAAGGAAGCAATTCAACCTAAATTCGACGGGTTTTAAACCCAATAATCCTTGTGAATCAATGATTTTTGTATTCAAAGTTCAAAGCAACCTCTAAGTTTCGTTAAGAACAAAGTTAATAACTTGTCGTCGCAAACTTCTCTGTAGGACTTGCTGAAAAATAGTAAAGACGCGATATATCGCGTCTCTATATCTTGTAAGCTTTAGAGAGTATTTTAGTTCCAGAAAGCGCAAATAAATAAGACCGACTCCCTATTCCCTACCCTCACAAAAAGACTTTTTCTGTAGACCCTAATTAACGTGAATACTCCTAGGTCGTAGCTCGCTACGACGGATTGTAAAGGCTACAATCCCTGTGAATCAATGATTTTGCAAGCTAAGGTCTAAAGTAACCTCATCCATTAGTTGAGAACAAACTCAATAACTGACTGATTTCAGGTTTAATGATTTTATTCTCAAAATCCTAGGAGGTTTTTAAAAACTTCTATTTTCTACGAATGATACTGGACAAGAGTTTCAGGCTTTATAACTCATCGAACTCACGTCTACTTACGTTCTTTGGGTAGAAGTTCACAATCAAAAACAAAAAGATTAACATTTGTTCGCATTTTTTTAATTCTGATCCAGTCTCCAATCATCAAAAAAAAAAGTTAAGCTGGCTCCAGTCTCAATAATTTGCAGCCAATTCGCAATATTACTGACATTATTCTCAACTAGCTCACGTAGAAATCAGCCTTTGAGGCTTTAGATATTGACCTTGACAAATTTACTGATACAATAGGATATTATGGCCATTTTATGTGCAATTTTCACTCCATTGGGTCAACTCCACAGCATTACGAACATTGTCTAGTTGCATATCTCCACAGGTACGCTTAATTAGACCCGTGAGAACATTACCTGGACCAATCTCCACCACATGGGTAATACCGTGGTCTGGCAAAGCTAAAGAAATCTCCCGCCAACGTACTGAACCCGTCATTTGTTGCATCAGTCGCTGTTTTAAAACATTTCCATCTTGGGTGGGAGTGGGTTCCACATTCGACATTACTGGTATTGAGGCAGATAAAAATTCCACAGAGACTAGAACATCTTGAAACTCCTGGGCAGCAGCAGCCATCAAGGGAGAGTGAAATGCACCCGACACATTCAGAGGAATAGCGCGTTTCGCCTTGACATTCGCCATCACCATCTTCACAGCTTCCGGCGTACCAGATATCACCACCTGTTCCGGACTATTATCATTCGCCAATACCACATCAGGGGTTTGACTAATCACCCGTTCCAACTCATCTCGATCAAATTTAATCATTGCTGCCATCATCCCCCCAGCAGCATTTTCCATCAGTTCCGCCCGTCGTTTGACCAAACGCAATCCGGCAGACCATTCAAAGACACCAGCGACGTACAGAGCAATGTACTCACCTAAACTGTGTCCAGCAACAAAATCAGGTAAGGTTTTTTGTTTCAGCAAGTCGGCAAGAATACTTTCAACAACGTATAAACAGGGTTGAGTGTAGAGGGTTTGTCCCAGCTTTGCTTCGTCATGTTGACAAACCGCAATTACCGACCATCCTAAAATTTCCTCCGCTTGTGCAAAACGCTGTTGAGCCAGAGGCAAGTCAATCAAATCAACACCCATACCAAGGACTTGAGAACCTTGTCCGGGGAACACCCATGCAGTCTTAGACATTTCCGATTTGTAAATATAGTGAGTAGGGAGTGGGGAGTGAGGGAAAAGTGTTTCATGGCTTGGCTTCACTGTGAGCGTTTGCCAAACATATGAATGATTGCGTACAGAAGTACTTTCGGAGAAAGCTGCGCCTACATGGGGAACTCGCTTACAAACAGAGTGAGTAGTAGTGTAGACGCACAAGTTGCAAGACAAGAGGCTATAGAGAGCAGGAATGGAGTTCGGAAAAGAGGGCTTGTATAGGCAGGCTTTGGCAAATAACCTATACCAGAGGTTTTTGAGGGATTTGGAAATTGCGACTTTTCACCGTTTTGAGTATATATTCCACAAAACCTCCTTTATCCTGTCTCCTATCTCCTCCAGAAAGCTATCTTCCCCATTGAAAAATCACCGCACCCCAACTTAAGCCAGCACCAAAACCGGAGGCAGCAATTACGTCATTAACTTGAATTTTCCCATCGCGTACAGCTTCATTTAAAGCCAGGGGGATAGAAGCGGCGGAAGTATTGCCATATTCAGCGAGGTTGCTAATCACCTTATCCCCAGGAATACCCAAACGTTCAGCCACCGCATCTAAAATCCGTTGATTGGCTTGGTGCATTAACAACCAATCGATATCCTCGACAGCCAAATTGGCGTAATATAGGGCTTTATCAATGACTTCGGGGACTTTTTGAACAGCGAAGCGATAAACCTCCTTGCCGTTCATGGTTACTGTTTGGTAGCAGCCTTTGCCAACACTAACTCCGGAAACCAATTCCTGGGCTTGAGCTTGGTAGGCTAAATTCAGATAATGGTTCTGACTGCCATCGCTTCTCATTTCAAACCCCAGTAATTTATCCTGACTCGAAGCCTGCATCACCACGGCACCAGCACCATCACCAAAGAGGACACAGGTAGTTCTATCTTGCCAATTGACCCAACGGGAATGGATATCAGCCCCAATTAATAATACATGGCGATAGACACCTGTACGAATATATTGGGATGCAGTCACCATGCCAAAAATAAAGCCGGAACAGGCAGCAGTTAAATCGAAAGCAACCGCTTGGGTTGCACCTAACTCCGCTTGGATTTTACAGGCACTGCCATACATATCATCGGCTGTAGAAGTTGCCAATAAGATTAAATCAATGTCATCTGGGGTAATCCCAGCCATTGCGATCGCATCCCGTCCCGCTTGAGCAGCTAAGGTTGCCAATGATTCATCGGCAGCAGCAATATGCCGATTCCGAATTCCTGTCCGAGTCCGAATCCACTCATCACTAGTATCAACCAATACGGACATTGCCTGATTATCCAAACATTTCGATGGGGTTGCCGACCCACATCCAGTCATTGCTACGCCTATATTTTGTACGTTCACCCTTCCCACCAATCCCTATTTTCTACTCTCACATCTGATGGTCTAAACATTCAGATTTAGACTAATCCTGGATTTCTCACGAGTAAGTTGTAAGCCTTGAGTAACGGATTGTATTTTCCTTCTACGGACTATCCCTATTCCCTATTCCCTGTGAGTTTTAGGGTTTTGTGAGAAATGCGGATAACGCCGATGGGGAAAGTATGGTCAAAACTACAAGGAAAATTCCACGGAATTGACTTGGTTGGTTTGACCAATATTTCCTTCACGGTACAGAGCAAGCTGATTTATCGTTGTGGAACCAATCATCAGCCATTCGTCAAGTGGCTAGTCTAGGACAAAGTTTACCAAACCGCATACCCAAATCCCAAATCTGTCTGGGAAAGTTTGTCTTTGAAGAAAAATCTCCAAGCTACTTTCCGGAGAAATGACCCGACGCTAGAGCCATCTAAAATCGAAAATTATTTGACTCTGCACCGGAAATCAAGACAAAATCAGCTCGATTCGCTTTGTAAAGTTGAATACTGGGACTGAATGCGTTGTAGAACTTCGTGATCAACAGCATCTTTGGCTATGCGAATAGCATTAAAAATAGAGGGAGCTTGGGAGCTACCATGCCCAATAATACAAACACCATTAACACCGAGTAGTAAAGCACCGCCATGCTCTGCGTGGTCAATACGTTGTTTGATCCGACGTAAATTAGGTTTTAAAATTGCCGTTCCGATTTGACCGTTTAATCCTTGGGGGAGTTCTTCCCGCAGAATTTGCAGCAAAACCTCACCAACGGCTTCGGCAAATTTGAGCAAGACATTACCAGCAAAACCGTCACAGACAATCACATCAAATCGCCCAGAGAGAACATCCCGTCCTTCCGCATTGCCAACAAATTGGATTTGGGGGTTCTCCCGTAGTAGTTGATGCGCTCTGACTGCTGCATCATTGCCTTTGCAATCTTCCTCGCCAATATTCAACAGTCCCACCTTCGGTTCCTCCACACCCAACACATATTGACTGTAGGCAGAACCTAAAATACCAAACTGTTCCAAAAATTTGGGACGACAATCCACATTAGCCCCCACATCCAGGATTAAAACCTGTTTGCTAGCCATAATTGTTGGGAAAACCGCACCAATTGCCGGACGTTCGACACCTGGTAAGCGACCCAATCGTAATAGGGCTGATGCCATTGCCGCTCCAGAGTGTCCAGCCGAAACCACCGCATCTGCTCGTTTTTGCTTTACCAAATCCATCGACACGTTAATCGATGATTTCGGCATCCGTCGAATTGCGGTGAGTGGCTCATCTTCCATTGCGATCGCACCTTCCGATGGTACGATTTCCACTTGCTCCAGGTTTGTTTTGGGAGGCAAGCAGTTTTGAATTTGTTGGGGGTCTCCAACGAGTAATACCTCCACACCTAATTCGTCTCGCGCTCGCAAAGCTCCCGCGATAATCTCACCAGGTGCATGATCCCCACCCATTGCGTCAATTGCGATCCTTACGCACGTCGATCCCATTGCTGTTGAGCTTCTAGAAACCTTATAAATTTTACCAGATGCGTATGCAAGAACTGCGCAGGCATCAACATCCCTCTTTATCCGTAACTACGTTAACAAGTTATTTGTCACTACACAAGGGGAATGTTTAACAGGGGAGGTTTATTTCTGTGATTTATTTTCGCAAGCCTATTTTCCAGATTGACATCTACCATTGCCGAAGAGAGAAACCAATGGGATTTGAGATTTTGGATTTTATTTAGGGCTGGCGGAAAAATACTAAAACTCTTATCCTGTAAGCCTTAGAGGTTATTTTAGTTCCAGAAAGTGCTTTCCAAACAAGTGTATGAAGCTCAAAAACCTGACATCTGTAGTTTTTTTGGTCTTGTGAAAAGTGGAATTAATTAGGTTAAAACTACCCACTCCCTATCCCTACCCTCACGAAAAGACTTTTTCCGCAGACCCTATTTATAAATACCAATCCCTACTCCCGAATTCCGAATATTAAATTTTCTGTGATATCCAGGCGAAAATAAGTAATTTGTGCTATCAGCCACTTCCAAATCTGGTAAACAACCGCTATGATTACACATGCTTTGGGTTCGGATGCTGACAACACATCGCCGTGGCAGAAACACAATCTAGTTAAAACCCGATTGAGGAGAAAACATGCTGGAATTATTTGGCTCAGGTTTGTTGACAATCTGGCTAGAAATGGCTGGTGTGCAAGTTAAGCCATTGAATTTATGGGAAACGTTAGCTTGGCAAAACAATCCTGGTCTAGTTCTTGCTCCCGACCCCAATCCCGCTGGAGCTTCTACTGTACAAAAATATTTCCAAGAATTGGCAACATTAAAGCTAATCACCCCGGAAACTCTCCAAAGTCAGGGGATTTGGATGCAGTCAGGACCAATGCTCATGGCAAATCATCAAGGAACTACGCCGTTACCTGCTGCATCCCTCACCAAAATTGCCACATCTTTGGTAACTTTACATAAGTTAGGTGCGAATTACGAGTTCCCCACCACCTTCAGCACCACCGGAACAATTGAAAATGGTATCCTCAAGGGTGATTTAATTGTGAATGCTGGTGGTGATCCTTTGTTTGTTTGGCAAGATGCCATTACAATCGCCAATAAACTCAACCGTATGGGTATCCTCCAAGTCCAGGGTAATTTGGTAATTGCTGGTAATTTTGCGATTAATTTTCAAACCAATCCCCTCATTGCTGGGGAAGCTCTCAAACAGGTTTTCCACTCCAGCAAATGGACAAGGGTAATGCAAATTCATTACTCCACTATGCCCAAAGGCACTCCTAAACCCCAAGTGGCGATCGCTGGTAAAGTGGAACTAGCAACCCAAGAACCCGCCAATCAAAAATTACTAATTCGTCACCGTTCCCTACCCCTGAAACAGTTAATTAACGAGATGAACGTGTTTAGTAATAATGAGATGGCGGAAATGCTTGCGCAAGCAGTAGGAGGAGCAACGGTAGTTCAAGCGGAAGCGGCTAAATTAGCCCATGTTCCCCCAGGAGAGATTCTGTTAATTAATGGTTCGGGATTAGGGGTGGAAAATCGTATTTCTCCCCGTGCAGCCTGTGCCATGTTAATGGCCCTACAACGGGAAGCTACTCCCTATGGTATCACAGTCGCAGATCTATTCCCAACGGCTGGATTTGACCACAGGGGGACAATGCACGCACGCAAACTACCCAATGCTACGGTGATGAAAACAGGGACATTACGGGAGGTTTCGGCACTCGCAGGGGTTGTACCCACCCGCGATCGCGGTTTAGTGTGGTTTGCAATTATTAACCATGGTCCGCTGATCCCTTCCTTCCGCCAACAACAGGATAAGTTATTACAAGCATTGGTTAAACAGTTACAGGAACCCACTCAAACTCCCCATGCGATCGCTCCCCATTCCGGGAAAAAACCAGTTCCCATCCTCGGTAGTGATGAACGGAATGAAATCGTTTACGGAGGATAATTGGATTTTGGATTTTGGATTACCCTTCGGTCGATCCGCTTCGCGTCTATGGATTTTGGATTACTTGAATGTGAGGTTGATCGACTATTCGCGACTTAAACATTTTTGAGGAAGGAAAATACACTACAGGCTCAAAAATGCTTGAAACCCAGATCTAGCAAGAAACTATTCAAAACGATGTCAACGTCTTGCTGTGTATACATTTGAGTAGTTTTTCCGGCTATTTTTTGTCTCAGTCCCATTAGAAGCTATTGAGAACAAAATTTGCAATTTACTTGCTCTTATATCGTTTAAGTTAATGCTTAACGTGAGTTCGACGAATTATAAACGCGACAATCCCTGTGAATCAATGATTTTGAAAGTTAAGGTTTAAAGTAACCTCATCCATTAGTTGAGAACAAACTCAATAACTGACTGATTCCAAGTTTAATGGTTGATTTTATTCTCAACATCCTAGGAGGTTTTTAAAAACTTCTATTTTCTACGAATGATACTGGACAGGAGTTTCAGTCTTTATAACTCATCGAACTCACGTTAATGCTTACTACATATCAGGGGCTGTAACCGTTGATTATTCTAGTTTCATTTATTGCAAAGTACAAGAGAATTGATATTACCAATTCCGAAAATGTTTGCAACAAATATTTAACATGAGACGTAGCATTGCTACGTCTGGTCAAAATTCATCTGTCGCATTCTTTTTCCCGTTTATCATCCTTTCCTACTTCTAATTCCCTGGAAAATTGGGGATAATGTCGGTGACGACACGACCGTTGCTTCCTCCCCCCTGGACAACAATATTTTGGGTTTGGAGATTGCCTTTGGCGGTATCACCCTTAAAGGTCATGGGTGGTTCTAGTTGTCGGTAATCCACATTTCCTCTTGCTTGGACTATTTGAGTGTCCAGAAACCAGGTAAATTCTTGCGATCGCAATGTTTGTCCTTTCGCTCCCACTGCACTCGCATTCCCGGTCATGACCACGGTTCGCTGGGGTATCCGAAATAAACCCCGGTCGGCTTTGGCTCTAACGTTTTCTGTTCGATACCAGGCATTTACCGGTGCATTTGTATTTACTGTTTCCGTTTGTAAATTCCAACTCATGGATTCACTGACAATTTGCATAGCTGGATTCGCTAACTCGATTTGGGCATTTTTACTGATATTGACAATTTTAGTGTTTAAATTGACATCAGCACTATCACCCCGACCGCGGTCGGTAATCCGATTATTTTCGTAACGGTCAAATTGCATCGGGCGATCGCCGATTAATTTT
Source organism: uncultured Calothrix sp. (assembly GCA_937973965.1). Taxonomy (GTDB): domain Bacteria; phylum Cyanobacteriota; class Cyanobacteriia; order Cyanobacteriales; family Nostocaceae; genus NIES-3974. The sequence continues at coordinate 58,135 of CALJJQ010000008.1, forward strand.
TCCTGCTGAATCAACCACTTTAATTGTTCTGTCCGTATTTGTAAGCTTGGATCAACGGATGTTGCCACAACTCCACCGAAAAAATCCACTTCCTCCTTCCTCGTCCTCACCCTAGCTTCCTGCGCAGTTGCTCGCATTTGTCGGTGAGTTCCATTCAGTTGATTCCGCATCAACAGCAAGTCTTCCTGGGGTCGCCATTCCAATTCATTCCCCCGCAACACCGTACCATTACGGGGGTCTGTGGCCACAATTTTACCTCTTAAAAATAATTGCTTACCTTTTTGCTCAATATCAGCTTTCTCCGCTGTCACTTGATATACAACTTTCCCATCCTGATAAAGTTCACCGAAGGGGTTATCTAAAATACCAATTTCCCGTTCCTGGTTATAACGTCCCCGTTTCGCACTCACTGTCCAAATCCTTCTACCAACTTCGTCCACTCCTTCTAAAACCCCATCAAACAGGGTCAAACTAGTTTCTGTATTGGTTCGGGTCGGTGTTGGTGTCGGCTGAACTGTACTATTTTGACTGCTACAGCCAATCAACCATAAACATAAACAGAATATGGGCAATAATCGCCAATACCAATTCAGATTATGTCCAATTACAAACTTGTCATTGCCTACAAAGTACAATAATCCGACAGTCCTTGTGATGGCTACGCTCCATTTTTTGGCGATCGCAATCACATATCGTGATACAACGTTGATTTGTTGACTATATTGGCAAAAATACCCACAGAAAACGCACGAGTTCTTCCCCCGTGCGTGCACCAATTTTGGCATGTTCTTCCCCTGGTTGGATTGGCAATGCATTATTTACTGAATATGAATAGCGAGGGGATTGTTGACTGTTAACCGTTGACAGTGTTGCATTCAACCTCAACACCCTAACTATACATTTATAATGTGTAACAGCTTACTCCCTACTCTGGGATTTCTAAATGACTAGGTGCATCACTGGGTTGTTCCAAAAAATCCATCCCCGATAGGGGTCGATAGGGATAACTTTGACGGGGAGTTTTTTGAATGTCTTCCTTAACGGCTTCTAGGTCAATATAACGGTCGGAAACATTAATTAAACTATCACTCGTCATCGACCGTAAACTCACCACCTCAACCCTCACACCCCGATAGCTGACCGAATTCACCGCATAGGCTAAATCCCCATCCCCACTCACCAATACAGCTGTATCGTAGGAATCTACTAAAGCCATCATATCCACGGCAATTTCCACGTCTAAATTGGCTTTTTTGGAACCATCTGGTAGCTGCACTAAGTCTTTAGCTATAACTCGATAACCATTGCGACGCATCCACAACAAAAAACCCTGCTGTTTTTCGTTAGTGCGGTCAACACCAGTATAAAAAAACGCACGCAATAGCCGGGAACCGCCAGTTAATCTACAGAGTAATTTGGTGTAATCAATTTCAATTCCTAATTGTAGGGCAGCATAAAACAAATTGGAACCATCTATAAAAATTGCGACTCGACCCCGATTCTCTAACACCTGCTCCGGTGTAAAGATCGAATCGTTCTCCAGGTTATTTAACATTTCTGTCATAGCCTCGTTTGTTATCATCGTGATAAAAGATACTTATCTAGGGTTTATTTAGGAAAATTAACTAATTAGTAGTCTGTTTTCAGAGCTAAATTAATTCAGCCCTGAAAAAAATAACAAAATAGGAAAAGTAAAATTGTAACTATTGAGTTGTTAGTTGGTTGGTGAGGGTGTGTCGATGCGTTTAAAAATGGGTTTTGGTTCTCCCAAGGTTTGCGCATCACTCAAAAGTCCCCACTGGGAATGAATAGCAAATGGTATATGGGTAAATGTATTTTGGTCGTTAAAATTAACCGTAAATCCTAATTGGGTATATACATCATTGCTAATATTAGGGATAATTGGAGCTAGGAGGTAGGCGGCTAACCGTACCGACTCTAGGACTGCATATAATATTTCGGCAACAGCAGCACTGTTTCCTTGCTTGTATAAAGTCCACGGAGCTTGTTCGTCAATATATTTATTACAAGCCCTAACTAATGTCATGGTGGCTTCACAGGCACGATTAAATGCAAGTGCATTGTAGGCGCTTTCTACTTCTTGAGCTAAACTGGCTCCAATGGCTTTCAGGGGATGGCTATCCGCGATATCCGCACTTTTGACTGGGGGAATTTTGCCGCCACAGTATTTTTTCACCATATTTAGGGTACGATTGAGTAGGTTGCCCAAATCGTTGGCCAAATCTGCATTTAAAACATTGATGAACCTAATTTCATTAAAGTCGCCATCTTTGCCAAATTCGATTTCCTTAAGGAAGTAATAACGAACTGCATCGGCACCATAACGCTCGACTAAATCAATGGGGTCAATGGTGTTATCATTGCTTTTACCCATTTTTTGTCCATCTTTGGTTAAAAACCCGTGACCAAAGACCTTTTCTGGGAGCTCTAACCCTGCTGACATGAGCATGGCTGGCCAATAAACGGCGTGGAAACGTAGAATATCTTTACCAATCAGATGTAAATTAAAGGGATACCATTTGGCGATCGCATTTTCCAGGGTCGGTTCGTCATCGGGTTCTAACATCCCGGTAATATAGGCTAGTAAAGCATCAAACCACACATACAGGGTATGTTTTTGGTCCTTTGGCATGGGAAAACCGCAATTGATGTTGACCCGGGTAATGGAAAAGTCCTGTAAGCCTTGCTTGACAAAATTCAAAACCTCGTTGCGACGACTAATGGGTTGAATAAAATCGGGGTTATCTGCATACAATTTGAGTAAATCATCTTGGTATTTAGATAGGCGAAAAAAATAATTTTCCTCATCCCGCCATTCCACCTCTTTATTAGTGTGAATCGGACAGCGATTTCCTGGGAGCAATTCTCGCTCTTCTTTGAATTCTTCGCAGGAAACACAGTACCAACCTTTTTGTTGACCGAGATAAATATCGCCCTTAGCCCATACCCGTTCAAAAAATTGATTCACTATTTGTTGATGGCGCTCGGCACTGGTGCGGCTAAATCGGTCATACTTAATATTGAGTACATCCCATAATTTGAGAAAATTTGGCACAATTTGATCACAAAAAGCCTGGGGTTCTAGTCCTTTGGCTGCGGCTGTACGCTCAATTTTTTGCCCATGTTCATCGGTTCCAGTAACGAATAAAACCGGATGACCTAACGCACGTTTGAAGCGAGCGATTGCATCGGCAGCAATTGTTGTATAGGCACTACCGATATGGGGTAAGCCATTGACATAATAAAGGGGTGTAGTCAGTGCAAATGTTGTTCGAGTCGGATTCACAATATCCATGCAATTTCTAATAGATTTTTTAAATGTTTGTTATGTCCATTTTAATTAAAACCACGTAATTATATAACATTCACAAAGGTTTTTCAAGTTGCTTTTTTATCCTAGCAAAGTTCTTTCCAGGTGAATGAATAAATTATGAACTATTTGTTCTCGCCATGAACTTTATGGAATTTATTTGTAGTCAATCAATTTTCACCTTTAAAGAAATATCAAGATTCCCAACGAAAATGAGACAATAATTTGTCAAAATTGAGATTGAATCAAACTTCCCAATATTTTTCCATAGTTTTAGACTAAGAATGTAGTTTTTTCGCAATTACTTCCCCATGACTTAGTTGAGGTGGGTAAATGAATAAATTCCTTCAGTCAAAGTTACAGCGAGAATGATAAACTTTAACCCTGCAAATCAACTGAGATTTCTCCAGTCCACTCCCTACAACCCCAACCGACCCCTATTTATCTATTTACCAGGGATGGATGGAAGCGGATTACTACTGCGATCGCAAATTCCCCCTTTAGAATCTAAATTTGAAATTCGTTGTGTATCGATTCCAGTCACAGACCGTAGTGGATGGATATATCTAGCCAAACAGGTCATCGAACTCCTAGAACAGGAACGCACAGCCAACCCCCTCCGTTCCATCTATTTGTGTGGAGAATCCTTTGGAGGTTGTTTAGCTATGCAAGTTATGGTCAGCAATCCCCAATTATTCACTCGCATCATCCTCATCAACCCTGCTAGCGCCTTCCACTTACGTCCTTGGTTACATTGGGCTTCTCAGTACACCAACTTTATCCCAGCATTTGTATATAGTTTGACCACAACGGGTTTTATCTCGATTTTAGCGTCCTTACCACGGATTCCACCGGAAAATCGCGAACTATTATTTCAAGTGATCAATAGCATCCCACCCTCCACCGTCTTTTGGCGGATTGAGATGCTGCGTAATTTTTCCATTCCCCCAGAACAGCTCCGACGTATCTATAAACCCATACTATTAGTAGCCAGTGGTGGCGATCGCCTTCTCCCTTCCATCGCTGAAGCTCAAAGACTGACCGAACTTTTTCCGAATGCTTCTATCAGTATATTACCAAATAGTGGTCATGCTTGTTTAATTGAAGATGAAGTGAATCTGTATGAGATTATCAAACAGGCTGATTTTTTGGATGATTAATCAGAAACGCAGGGAGTAGGGAGAGCTTTTGGGAGTAAGTCGGGTCTGTGGAAAAAGTCTTTTCGTGAGGGTAGAATCGTTTTAACCCAACTATTTGTTCACAAGACCCAAAAAATGACAAATGCCGGGTTTTTCCGGCTTACAGACCTACTGGGAAAGCACTTTTGGCAGACTACAATCTTCTCAATCCCTTGTGAAATATAGAGACGCGATATATCGCGTCTTTACTATACTATTACTTTAATTATTTATCTCCTGTATTCTGTCTCCTGTCACCTGAAACCCGTAGATTCACCCATCCAACCAGGAAAATCCACAAAAAATTGTTTTCCCCATGACAAAAATAGGGACACTTGGAAAAATCTGAGTTAAACTAGGTAAGTGCTAAGGGGTGGTCATCCCCACCCGCATTAGCAGAGGAACGCTAAAGTGTAAAGTACCACAATATTTCCGACCTATGCGTCCGCATTTATTCGGAAATAGTGCTAAAGACGACCTTTTGAAATACGTGGTTACACAGACAATTGGGACGAACACTGCTGTGAAGTGTTCGTCCCATAGTTATCGGTTCATGATAGCTGGAAATATGGAAGGATTAGGGAGTAGGTAAAATTGGAACTTACCCTCGCAAACTTTATCCCTCCATCCTATGGTTCAGCTAGTTTTCCACCGTTTTCCGGATACGTTCAGCCCTAGCAGCAGCAGAATTCATCACTTCTTCGCGGTTTTCCAGGATTTCCCCAGGATAATTTTCCAAAACCTTAGTTGCAAGGGAAATTCTTCCCCGACCCTCTTCTAAATCGATAATGATCGCTTTCACTTTCTGTCCGATTTGAAAGACGGTCTCCAGGTTATCAATAAACTTTTGGGTGACTTGTTTAATATGGAGTAAAGCACTCACCCCATCAATATCCACAAATACACCGAATGGCTTAATCCCCGTAATTTCCCCTTCTACCAATTGACCAATTTCCAAATTACTAAAGCTTGCAGAACGGGTTGCTAAACGCTGAGACAGAACAATTCGCTTATTAACCCGGTCAACCTCCAAAAAACCAACCGTCAGTTTTTGTCCCACCAAAGCTTCCAAATTCTCTCGTTCCAGCAAATGCGATCGCGGTACAAATCCCCTTAATCCTTCCACATTAACTGTCACACCTCCCTTATTGACGCTGACGACGCGCACATCAACGCTTTCGGAATTCTCTTGCATTGTCGCTAAACGTCCCCAAACCTGCCTTAATAATAACTGCTTGCGGGACAGGGTAACTTGACCATCGGAATCCTGGTCACGAATAATTAAAAAATCTAATTCATCATTGAGGGAAATTACCTCATGAATATCGTTTACACTCCTCAAGGAGATTTCGTCACGGGGAACAAACGCCGAGGATTTGCCACCAATATCAACAAAAGCACCATCGGAGTCAATTTGATATACTTTGCCATGCACTATCTGACCGCGCTGGAACTGATAATCATGTTCATCAAGTGCTTTGACAAAATCGTCCATAGTGAACGGTGCTGATTGAGGAGTTTTTGCATTTGAATTCATAATTTCTGCACTGAAGTAAAAATTGAGTTATCAGTAAATTGATGCTGATAACTAGGAAAGGGTTGTTGCAAACAATTGCTGGACTTGTTCCCAAGCATCGGCAGCTGCTACTGGATTATAACTGGGCCGATGGTCGCAGAAAAATCCGTGGTCTGCTCCATCGTAGCGAAAGACACGATGGGATATGTGATTTTTTGTTAATTCTGCCTCAATTGTATTTACTTGCTCTGGGGGAATGCTGGCATCTTCGTTGCCAAAAAACAAGTAGATTGTCCCCTGAATTTGTCCTATCCGGGTAATGGTTGCTTCCCCACCCCCAGGAGTCGCGGTGGTAATCCGCGCTCCATAGAAGGACGCTGTGGCTTTAATTGCTGGTAAAGTTGCTGCCAAGAAAGCCACATGGCCACCAAAACAAAAGCCGATGCAACCAATTTTCCCAGCTTTAACCGTTGGTAACGTGTTTAAATAATCAACCGTAGCTTGAATATCACTGAGTAATTCCCCTGCTGTAGTTTGCTCCCATGCGTATTTCCGGCCAAGTTCCACATCCGCAGGTGTATAACCCGTAGCAAAACCCGGTGCTTGGCGTTGGAACAGACTGGGAGCGATCGCCACATAGCCAGCACGGGCGATGCGTTCTGTTACTTGTTGAATGTGTTGATTAACACCAAATATTTCCTGTAATATTACGATAGCGGGATAGGTTCCTGGTGCTTGAGGATGGGCTAAATAGGCGGAAATTTTTAATTCGCCGTTGGTGATGTCAATTGTCCGAGTATCGATTACACTGTTTGTCATCAGAGCTTTTATCAGTATTATCTGTCAGGTGTGATGTTTTGTAATGTCAATCACGATGGAATTTCATTCACCAGAATATCGGTTGACGGCAGAAATTGCATTCGCATTTTTGCCTTTTCAGATTTCCATGTATAAATAAAATATTTGATAAATAAATTACTAGTTACTAGGCAGCTGGTTTTATGCCATCATTAGCAACATTGGAGGTCTGGAGATGATCCAATTCCGCATTCAACCGGACAGTGAAATACCCGCGTCCACCCAGCTGTTTAATCAAATTCGATTTGCGATCGCTTCGCGTCAGTACCCACCGGGATATAAATTACCTAGTACACGAGCGTTAGCAATGCAGACGGGGTTACATCGTAATACTATCAGTAAAGTCTACCGCCAGCTAGAAGAAGACGGCTTTGTCGAAAGTTTAGCTGGTTCAGGAATCTATGTGCGTGCGCAAGGTCATGAAGGTGGGAGCAGACTGCGATCGCCTATTCTTGCAGAACATCCGGAAGCTTATAAGGTCGTCCGTACTGCCCTGGATGACCTACTTTCCCAAGGTTGCTCCCTCAATCAAGCCAGGGAAATATTTTTAGCCGAAGTTGATTGGCGATTACGCTGTAGTGCAAGAGTTCTCGTGGCTGTTCCCAGCCAAGATATTGGTGCTGGGGAATTAATGGTGGATGAACTGGAACAAGCACTGAGAATTCCCGTCCAATTAGTGGCAACGGAAGAATTAGGCATAGTTTTGGAACAAACCACATCCGCAACAGTGGTGACAAGTCGGTATTTTATCGCCGAAGTAGAATTAATTGCAGCTCCAAAGTCAGTACGTGTGATTCCCCTCGATATCCATGACTATGCCAAAGAGCTAAATATGGTTAAAAGTCTTAGTAAAGATAGTTGTATCGGTATTGTCAGTCTGAGTTCCGGGATTTTACGGGCGACAGAGGTGATTTTACATGGTATCAGGGGTGATGAGTTGCTAGTGATGACGGCTCAACCCAAGGACACCTACAAACTCCATGCAATTGTCAAACGAGCGCAAATCATCTTTTGTACAGATCAACCAAGTCACAATGCGGTGCAAGCAGCTGTACAAATGTTAGCCGATGACCTAATCCGTCCACCGAAATTAATGCGTTGTGATAATTATATCGGTGAAAAATCCATTAATTTACTCAAGCGTGAGTTGGGATTAGGATGAGGAGATTTTAAATTTGGGATTGATACCTCCAACGCTAATTGAGACATGTTAGCTACTCCCTATTCCCTACTCCCCACTCCCGATTACAAAATAAAATCCCGAACCACTTGTAAGTAATCCTGTTGCGCTTCCAACATGGGGAAATGACCCGTTTGGGGAATAATGGCTAGTTGCAGTTGGGGATTGAGTTTAACAGCTTGTTGAGCTAAAGTTGCGGGGATAATTTTGTCGTATTGTCCAGAGATTAGCAAAGTGGGTGTCCGTAATTCGATAAATTTCTGGGGAATCACCTCCGCTTGATACTTACTCACAGAGGTAAAAATTGTTCCTAAAGCTGCATTTTCATCGGCGAGCAAAAAATCCTCCAAAAATTCCCTCCGTTCCGGTGGAGAGATGGGACGGTGTAAAAATCGAGCCATAAAAACTTGGTCTACAAAGGGAAGATTTTTTAACCATTGGGGACGAAATTTGACGACGTAACCACCAAATCGATAAAAGGCTGCAAAGGCTTTTTCGTCGTACTCAAACACACCACTACACACTAAAATTCCTTTCTCCACACGTTCAGGATAGTGGGATAAAAATAATGTGCCAATGGCAGCTCCCATTGAATGGGCATGAATATATACAGGTTGAGAAGTAATATCTAAACTATCCAGTAAAATCGCCAAGTCATGGGCATATTCACTTAAATCGTAACTTGGTAAGATTTGGTGAGGTGCGATCGCTATTGCTGGAGAACGTCCAAATCCCCGTAAATCGTATAGCAAGCAATCAAAATCTCCACTCAAAGCGGTGGCTATTTTCCGCCAATACCGTGATGACCCACCCCAACCATGAATAAACACCATCACTGGTTTGCTATCTTCACCAGCAGGGTTTTTGATCCATTCGTAATAGTGTGTAACTCCACGTACAACTACTTCTGCCATCGGGGAATTTTTCCTGAATCTATATCCCCATTCTGGCAGATTTTAGCATTTGAAAAATGTCGTGTGCAAAATTCTCAAATCAATCTTGCACGACACCACCAGGGTGATAAGACTTATACAAGTGTCACAAAAATTCTTATTTTTTGTTTGGAGCTTAATTTGAGGACTAAAGTCCTCACTACAAACTTCAAATAGGACACTAGTTACGTAAGTCCTGGATTAAACAGAATACCCCACAACTGAGTACAAGAAGTCAAAAGTCAACAGAAATAATCACCTGTAAGCTTTTTAGCCATTTGAAATGGTAGATTTATTTCCGCCAACCTGTACTAGTTAATTTATGCTGTTTAGCTGTTGACCTGACATTTTTTCTCCTGTCTCCTTTAATTTAAGCTGATTCCGGCTTGGGTAAAGAGGAAGGATGTACTAACAACTCCGCTGTGGAACGCTTTTCAACCATTTCTCTAGTCACCACACAACGGGATACATCCTTACGGGAAGGTAACTCATACATCACATCCAACATCAACTCCTCCACAATTCCCCGCAATGCCCTGGCTCCAGTTTTGCGACGATATGCTTCCTGGGCGATCGCCCGTAATGCATCGGGTTTGAAGTCTAATTGGACATTATCCATATTTAGTAGCTTTTGATACTGTTTAATCAAAGCGCTACGGGGTTGGGTCAAAATTTCAATTAGGGCTTCCTCATCAAGGGGGTCAACAACTGCCACCATTGGCACCCGACCAATAAACTCCGGAATCATCCCAAATTTTACTAAGTCATTGGGTTCCAAATGATGCAAGGTATCCGCAATGCGTTTTTCCTTCGATTGTCCTTCTCCGGGCTGAACAAAACCGATCGTCTTTTTCCCAATCCGCTGTTCAACGACCTTTTCCAAACCCACAAAAGCACCACCACAAATAAATAAAATGTTGCTGGTGTCAATTTGGATACAGTCTTGATAGGGGTGTTTCCGTCCACCTTGGGGAGGTACATTGGCGATCGTTCCTTCCAACATCTTCAGTAAGGCTTGTTGCACACCTTCCCCAGAAACATCGCGAGTAATCGAAGGGTTTTCACTCTTACGAGCAATTTTGTCGATTTCATCGATATAGATAATTCCCCGTTGGGCTTCTTCTACATCTAAATCAGCTACCTGTAACAGCCTTAATAGAATATTCTCCACATCCTCGCCAACATAGCCAGCTTCCGTGAGGGTGGTTGCATCGGCAACCGCAAAGGGTACATCGAGGATTTTGGCTAGGGTCTGGGCTAAAAGCGTTTTCCCACAACCAGTTGGTCCAATCAAGAGAATATTTGACTTTTGTAGTTCAACCCCATCCTCTGTCCCTGCTTTACCAGTATTTTTCGCATGAATCAGAGACAGACGTTTGTAGTGGTTGTAAACTGCCACCGAGAGAACTTTTTTCGCCTCGTCCTGACCGATGACATGTTCGTCCAGATACTTTTTGATTTCTCGGGGTTTAGGGATTTGATTAAACGAAAAACTGGTAGACCGGGTACGACGCTTTTGCGCAGGTTCAGAACGAGGTGCGGATTGCGCTGTAGCCCCGTTTGTATCTAATAATTCTTCATCGAGAATTTCATTACACAGATCGACGCATTCATCGCAAATGTAGACTCCCGGTCCCGCGATTAACTTGCGCACCTGCTCCTGAGACTTGCCACAAAACGAACATTTTAAATGGGAGTCGTACTTAGACATACCAGCCTCTTATTTGACAATGGTGACATTTTCCCGTTTAGTGGGAACTTCTTGACGTGTGATGACCTGATCGATTAAGCCATAGGCTTTTGCTTCTTCTGCCGACATGAAAAAGTCGCGTTCAGTATCGGCTTCGATTCTTTCTAAGGGTTGTCCTGTGTGTTTTGCTAACAACTGATTCAGCTTGGATTTATGATACAGAATTTCTTTAGCTTGAATTTCAATATCAACGGCTTGACCTTGAGCTCCACCAAGGGGTTGGTGAATCATAATCCGTGAATCGGGTAAGGACATGCGTTTACCGGGGGTTCCTGCGGCTAACAGAAACGCTCCCATACTAGCTGCTAATCCAAAACATATGGTAACAACATCGGGACGAATTTGCTGGATCGTATCATAAATAGCCATGCCTGCGGTGACGGAACCTCCAGGAGAGTTGATATACAACTGGATATCTTTTTCCGAGTCATCGGCATCTAGGAATAGCAATTGAGCCACAATCGAATTGGCGATATTGTCATCTACCTGGCTTCCTAGAAAAATAATTCGTTCCCGTAATAAGCGAGAATAAATATCAAAGGCTCTTTCCCCAGTTCCTGATTGTTCGACAACCATTGGAACGATGTTCGCAGGTGCTAACTGCGAGGTGATGGGAGCATAGGCGATACTGTTGAGTGGGTAATTTCCCGACTGCGATACAAACATACCAATATCCGAGGGTTATTTACGAGAGTGTGTCGATTTGGCTGCGGTAATACCGCCCATACCAGGATGATTTTTCTTCCTGGCTTTATAGACTATTATGCCTTATCTATTTTTTTCTCGTCTAACCAGATTAACAACCGATAGGGGTAATATTGGCGACGATTTATTTAAGATTGTTTAAAGAATGATGAGGCTAGCATGGATTTTGAAATAGTGATTTGCTAGCTTCAATGGTAATAGGGGAAAATGATTTGCAATCCAGTAGTTGGAAATCATCGACCGCCTTATGACTCAGTAGATTCACTGGTTTCGGTTTCCACTACATCGGTTTCCGTGACATCTGTTTCTGGTTTATTTAATGTGCCTTCTGGAACTAATTCAACATGGGATTGACTGAGGAGCCAGTCGAGGATTTTTTCCTTAAGTAGGTCGTTTTCGACGACGCTTCGGAGACGTTCTAGATCGATATCTTCGTCACCGTATTCTGCGAGTATTTCCTGAAGGCGTTGTTGAATTTCCTCCGGGGAGGTTGTGAGGGATTCCCGTTTGCCGATTTCTCGGAGTGTGAGGGAACGCTTAATGCGATCGCAAGCTTCAGCGCGGGAGCGTTCTCGAAGTTGGGGAATCACCTCGGGTGTAAAGAACTTTTTGATATCTAGTCCCTGCTGGGATAAACGAATGGCAGTTTGGGTAAGCATTGCATCGATTTCTTTATCGATGAGGGTTTCTGGTAAATCGATTTCGACGTGTTTGATTAATTCTGTTAACAATGCTTCCTGTTGGTTGGATTTTGTGCGATCGCTAGCTTCCTGTTGAAATTTCTCTTCTAGGGACTGGCGTAATTCTGCCATTGTTTTTTTATCGCTTACCTCTTGAGCAAAATCATCGTTATAGGGGGGTAATTCTTTGGCTTTGAGGTCTTTTAAGGTGACGGTAAATTTGGCCGGTTTACCAGCTAATTCTTCATTGGGATAGGGGTCGGGAAACTGGGCTGTAATTTCCTTGGTTTCTCCCTGATTCATCCCCACCATTCCCGAAATAAATCCAGGGATAAATTTATCTTCTTGTAATTCGATCTGAAAATCGTTGGCTTCTCCTCCGGGAATTGGTTCCTCCTCCCCTTCAGCTTTCACAAATACCCCTTTAAAATCAACCACAGCAACATCCCCTAGCTGACATGGCCTTCCCTCTACAGGAACCAGGTTCGCCATCATCATCCGTTCTTTTTCCAGAACTTCATCCACTTTTTCTGGATTGTATTTGACTTCCTCTGCTTGTACAGTCAAACCCGTATACTGTTTGAGATGAATTTCTGGCTCCACATCCACTGCTGCGGCAAAAGTTAAGGGTTTACCAGGCTCATAATTGGCGATTAAATCATCAAAGGACGAGCGTAAACGGGGTTGACCAATAGCCGGTATTTTTTCTTGCTCCAGTGCTTTTGTAATTCCATCCTGAATTATTTCCTCCAGCGCAGCAGCCTTGATCCGCGTCATTCCTAAACGCTGAAGTAAAATCGGACGGGGAACTTTGCCTTTACGAAACCCAGGAATATTAGCGGTACGCGCTAAATTTTGTACAACTTGTTCGTAGGTTTTTTTGGTGGTTTCTGAGGCAATCTCTATTTCTAGACCGATTTGGCTTGCGGGAAGTTTTTCCTGGGTAACTTTCATACTAGGTCTCGATAAATAAAATAGTTCAAACAATGTAGGTGCAACAGTCGCGATCGCGAAAGAGTGATCCCGGATTTCTCACAAGTAACTTATAAGTCTTGAGTGACGGATGAATTTTCCTTCTACGGACTATCCCTACTCCCTGTAGGTTTGAGGAATTTGTGAGAAATACAGGTTATCAGAACTTTGTCATGCCAACTGCATTCTGTCTGCTTTCTCCAGTATCAGCATATTTCTTGCAGTCGCAGCTATACGCTGCACATGCAACAGTTAAGTTTACTGCCAATCTCCATTGATGATGCCATATTCCCGAATAAAATTATTTTCACCTTGGTTTAGTCATTGCGATCGCATCACAATTCCTGCATTTTGACCTAGACGTGCTACTTGCACCGGAGTTTATCGAACTGCGCACAAAAAGCTTGCTAGGCAAAGAACTGAGGGATAAGGTTGAATAACAGATTAATTTTCCCACTATTCCCTACTCCCCACCCTCTAAAAGTTTTCGAGAAATGGCTTCTAGTTACATCTGCTTGAGCATCGGCACAAATCCAGTCGTGTCATGGTTAGATCACAGAAGATTATGCTCAGAAAGTAAAATGATTGTTCGCGGAAGTAGATTTTAGGATAAAATCAATAATTGTGATTACACAGGAAAAATCTGCTAATCTAAATCTTAGCTGGCAATGACCAAAAACTTGACCTAACTGAAAGTAAGTGAATAATTGTGCAAGGCTTGTTGAATTCAACGCAATCATTTTTCCATCGCTACTTAGGAAACAAGTATACACTAACTAATTTAGATGGAACTAAAATTGATTCTGATACCATAAAAGACATTTAGTATATTATTGATGATGCTGACCAGCCAAATTTCCATAACCCAGACAAAAGCCAATCAAAGCAGTCTGCAATACCCATGATTAACTAAGGCTCCCCTGAACCCGCAGCAAATTCCTTGCAGTATCCAATGAAATATGAAATCAGCAGCCAAATATTTTTGAATGATTTGTAATTTTTATTTAACATCTTAATTTACTTTTACTTTTATATTTATTTAGTTACGAACAAAGAATATCGATAAAGAGAACTAAACTAACTAAAATCCTCACTAAAAACATAACCCTTAATACGAAACACAGCACCGAAACACAAACAGGAGGAAAAAATTTTGTCAAAATCCTATAGCGTAGCAATATTGGGTGCTACGGGTGCAGTCGGTAGAGAACTGTTAGCATTACTGGAGACTCGTAATTTCCCCCTCGCGCAACTAAAATTATTAGCATCACCCCGCAGTGCTGGAGTCATGCTACCTTTTAAAGGTGAACAAATCCCCGTCGAGCCAGCAGATACCCAATCCTTTCAGGGAATTGATTTAGTACTAGCCAGTGCCGGAGGTTCCACATCCAAAGCTCTAGCACCAGCAGCAGTAGCAGCAGGAGCAGTCATCATTGACAATTCCAGCGCATTTCGGATGCATCCAGAAGTACCCCTAGTTGTTCCGGAAGTCAATCCCCAAGCAGCAGCCATCCATCAAGGTATCATCGCCAATCCCAACTGCACAACCATTTTGATGAGTTTGGCGACTTACCCACTCCATCGCATTCAGCCCATCCGTCGGATTGTTGCGGCAACTTACCAATCAGCTAGTGGAGCGGGAGCGCAGGCGATGGAGGAGGTGAAATTACAAACCCAGGATATTCTCGCGGGGAAATCACCCCAAGCGGAAATTTTCCCCTATCCCTTGGCATTTAACCTATTTCCCCACAACTCACCCCTGAATGAGTTTGGGTATTGTGAGGAGGAAATGAAAATGGTGAAGGAAACTCGTAAAATTTTCGATAGTCCGGAGATTCGGATCACAGCCACCTGTGTACGGGTTCCCGTATTGCGGGCCCATTCGGAAGCGATTAACTTAGAGTTTGATACACCGTTTAGTCCTGATTTAGCCAGGGAAGTGCTTGCTCAAGCTCCAGGAGTGGAATTAGTGGAAGATTGGCAAGCTAATTACTTTCCCATGCCGATAGATGCAACTGGTCGTGATCCAGTCCTAGTAGGGAGAATTCGCCAAGATATTTCCCATCCCTGCGGATTGGATTTGTGGCTATGTGGCGACCAAATTCGCAAGGGTGCAGCCTTGAATGCTGTACAAATTGCCGAATTGCTGGTAGAGAATCATTGGCTCAAACCAGCTAAGATAGCGACTCTGAATGCATGAAAAGCATTGCTAATAACTCGATCAAGCAAGAAATTTCCTTGTCAGGGTATCAGGAAACAGCCCTGAGGATAGTTACCTGCTAACTAACAGACGAAATCAGCAATACACAGTTCTAGTCGGTGGTCTCTTTGAAAGACAACTTCCTGGGTTTCTGGAAAGGATTTTGAAGTTAAATAATACCAACTAAATAAAGAATACGACAGATGGAAAGATAAAACCTACATATCACAGGAGTTTACCAATCCATAGACATGGGTAGCGAGAAGTTTTCGGCAATCAAGCTGCAGGGACTCAATCCGACTTTTCTATCGGTAACACAGTCAGTTAGGGTAATCCCGAATGGTTGTAGGGTAATGACGCTTAAATAATGATGTTTGTACATTTTTATCCTTGACTAGTACATAGGGGTATTTTATAGTCTTAAGTTTGAGCGACAACATCAGCCAGTGTTATTTATCCACTATGAGTTTGAGATATTTTCATGTTTAATTAAGCTGGGGATGCTACGTGATTTATGGGGTAATGACTTCTAATTTTTAGTGATTGGTAACAATGGGCAAATAAAGCATTAAACTTGGATTTTGAAGGGAGAACAATATCATCGAAAAATACATTGATCCAATCAGGATTGACACACATAGTATCGATTGCAAACACTAGGGGAAGATAGGATAATTTCCCAAAAAACGCATTTATTTGTCACCATGTGACGACTATGCAAGCCCTACAAATAAACCATAATTAACATTGGCAAAAGGGAGTAGACAACGGGTGGTAGACTTTGGAAGTATATTAACGGCAATGATTACACCATTTCGTGAAGATGGTAGTGTCAATTATGACTGTGCTGCCAAACTCGCTCAGTATTTGGTGAACCACGGCACAGATACGGTGGTTGTCTGTGGTACAACCGGGGAATCACCGACTCTAACCTGGGACGAAGAATACCAATTGTTCTCCGTTGTCTTGGAAGCAGTGGGAAAACATGCTAAAGTGATGGCTGGATGTGGTTCTAATTCGACCAACGAAGCGATCGCCGCCACCCAAAAAGCAGCTAAAATAGGAGTGCATGGTGTTTTACATGTGGTACCCTATTATAATAGGCCTCCCCAGGAAGGATTGTATCGACACTTTCAAATGATCGCGGCTGCGGAACCAGAACTACCAGTGCTTTTGTATAACGTTCCGGGACGAACAGGACAAAATTTAAGTGCCCTAACGGTTGCCAGACTAGCAGAAATATCGAATATTATTGGAATCAAAGAGGCGAGTGGAAATATCGATCAAGTAAGTGAAATTAGTCGCTTGACACCACCGGAGTTTCAAATTTACTCTGGAGATGACTCCCTCACCTTGCCAATGTTGTCCCTAGGAGCCAAGGGTGTAGTCAGTGTGGCATCCCACTTAGTTGGTAATCATTTGCAGGCAATGATACAGGCTTATCGGTCAGGTGATGTGAGCAAAGCAACATCGATTCATTTGCGTTTATTTCCCCTGTTTAAAGCGTTGTTTATGACAACAAATCCGATTCCACTCAAAGTAGCCTTGAATTTGCAAGGCTGGCAAGTTGGTTCTCTGCGCTTACCTTTAACGATGGACAACAGCCCAGAATTAAGGCAGAATTTACAAACCATTATGAATGAGTTAGGTTTATTAGAATTGCAAATAGTTTAATGGAAATAAAATCGAGTCAAACGTTGTGAAAAATACATATTATAATGTGCGTGGATATAACTAAATTTAAGTTTCTGAAAACCGTGTTATTACTGATTTTATGAAAACATAAAGTATCGAGAGCATTAAACTTATTTGAATTTGAATCGAAATCTTGGAACTATTAATCAACTAGACAAATTGCAGATCAGCTGGAAACCTATTTGTGACTAGCTAATTGCCAAAATCTAGCAAAAACTAGATGTAATTTTTGCAATCTCTTCCTGAGAGCTAAAGCAATCAAAGCTGAATCAGCAGTGAATATTTTTGGCTCTAATTGATTCTCAAAAATTTAAAATTAGTAAATTTTCAGTATCAAAAGCAACAAATATCGAAAACATAATTAAAGTTACAACTAAGGAGCAAATGGCTAAGAATAATAATTTGGCCGCCCTCAAAATTATTCCTTTGGGCGGTCTACATGAGATTGGCAAAAATACCTGTGTATTTGAGTACGAAGATGAGATAGTCTTGTTAGATGCGGGATTAGGCTTTCCCGGTGACGGGATGCACGGTGTAAATATTGTTTTGCCAGACATGACCTATGTGCGGGAGAACCGTCACAAAATCAAAGGAATGATTGTCACCCACGGACATGAAGACCATATTGGTGGGATTGCCTTCCATCTGAAACAATTTGAAATTCCGGTGATTTATGGACCAAGACTAGCAATGGCAATGCTAGAAGGTAAACTAGAAGAAGCCGGAGTTCGCGATCGCACAGAATTGCGCAGTGTCAAACCCCGTGACATGGTGCGGATTGGCAAACATTTCCTGGTAGAATATATTCGCAACACCCATTCAATGGCGGACAGTTTTACGGTGGCAATTCACACACCATTGGGTGTAGTTGTGCATACAGGAGACTTTAAATTTGACCACACACCCGTTGACGGGGAAAGGTTTGATATTCAACGCCTAGCCGAACACGGGGAAAAAGGCGTGCTGTGCTTATTAAGTGATTCTACAAATTCGGAAGTACCAGGATTTACACCTTCCGAACGGTCAGTTTATCCCAACCTCGACCGCGTATTCGCCCAGACAACGGGACGAATGTTTATAACCACCTTCGCGTCGAGTATTCATCGGATCAACATCGTATTGCAACTGGCACAGAAATATAATCGTGTTGTGAGCGTGGTCGGGCGCTCAATGCTCAATTTGATCGCCCATGCTCGCAATTTAGGTTACGTCCAGTGTCCAGACGAGTTACTCCAACCCCTCCATACCCTACGGAACTTACCAGATGATAAAGTGTTGATTTTAACCACAGGTTCCCAGGGCGAGCCGATGGCAGCCATGACTAGAATCGCCAATCGGGAACATCCCCATTTACGTATTCGTGAAGGGGATACGGTTGTTTTCTCAGCGAATCCAATTCCCGGTAATACGATTGCGGTGGTCAACGTGATCGATAAATTGATTATGCAAGGTGCGAATGTCGTTTATGGACGGGATAAGGGCATACACGTATCCGGACATGGTTGTCAAGAAGACCAGAAATTAATGTTGGCACTGACAAAACCGAAATTTTTCGTACCTGTGCATGGGGAACATCGGATGTTAGTCAAACATTCGCAAACAGCCCAAAGTATGGGTGTCC
Source organism: uncultured Calothrix sp. (assembly GCA_937973965.1). Lineage (GTDB taxonomy): Bacteria > Cyanobacteriota > Cyanobacteriia > Cyanobacteriales > Nostocaceae > NIES-3974. The sequence goes on from CALJJQ010000008.1 coordinate 76,753, forward strand.
CCAAGGAAAATATAGTAATTATTGATAATGGGGATATTATTGAGCTCACCAAGGAATCGATTCGGGTAGCTGGAAAAGTTCAAGCTGGATTGGAACTAGTTGATACCTCCAGTTCAGGTATGGTTAGCGCCAAAGTTTTAGAAGAACGGCAGAAAATGGCGGAAGAAGGTTTGGTTACCATTGCCGCAGCAGTCGGTTGGCAGGGTAAACTATTAGCCCGTCCAGAATTGCATATGCGTGGTGTTGTCACCAGCATGGAAAAATCGATTTTACAAAACTGGGTGAAACAGAAAGTCGAGGATATCCTGAATAATCGCTGGGGTGAATTTGCCCAAACAATTGATAATAAACCGGAAGTTGATTGGGTTGGATTGCAAGCCTTGATTGAAAGGGATTTAGCCCGCTCTTTGCGTCGTGAGTTGCAATGTCAAGCAACAGTCACCCTGTTATTGCAAGTACCAGAAGAAGCACCAACAACAACGGTAAAAGTAGCAGCGACAACTACTGTGAATGACGGTAGACGCAGACGGACACGGACTGCTGCACAGCAGGTCGCATCCTAACTTTGGAGTTGACCGAAAATATCAGGCGTTCTTCGGAACGCCTTCTATAATCTGGTAATCCGGTAATTTAGTATTTAGGGCTGCAAGAGGATGTTCGTCAAGTGTCTATAAATACTTGATTAACCACTTCTTGGAGACAGGAAATCAGCTCAAACAGTATATCTGTCCTTATCCACTGACTTGAAGGTGAGTCGGGTGTCGGGAGTGGGAAAAATCAACTTTTGTCGGTTTTGGTGTAGGCATTACATGACGACTACTCCCTATTCCCTACTCCCAAAAAACGAGCTTGTTAAGTATTAAAAGCGACTTTTCAAACAACCTCTAAGGGAATATTACTCTACCGTAACGCTTTTCGCGAGATTTCTTGGTTGATCCACATCTAAACCGCGACGGGCTGCTATTTGATAGGCTAATAGTTGTAAAGGCACTACTGTTAATAATGGTGATAGTAACTCATCCACTTCCGGAACGGCAATCATATCATTAAATACGTCAGCAGCCTCACCGTGGTTAACTGGTGTCACCCCGATCAAGCGAGAATCACGGGCTTTGGCTTCTTGAGCATTGGAGATGACTTTTTCGTACACACTTCCCGGTACTGCCACTGCAACGACGGGTACTTTCGCATCTAAAAGGGCAATTGGTCCATGTTTCATTTCTCCGGCTGGGTAGCCTTCTGCATGAATATAGCTGATTTCTTTGAGTTTGAGTGCCCCTTCTAAGGCAATAGGGAAGTTAATTCCCCGGCCTAAAAAGATAAAATCTGTGGTTTCGGCGAAATCATGAGCTAGGTGTTCGGTAAATTTTTCTTGCTTGTCTAGATTGGCTTCGATGGCTTCGGGAATTTGCCGTAGTTGGGCAATAATTTGCTGGAGTTTGTCTAGGGAAACTGTTCGCCGACGGTAGGCTAAATCAATCGCCAGGGCGTAAAATGCCATTAATTGGGCAGTGAAGGTTTTGGTGGCAGCTACACCAATTTCAATTCCAGCCAAAGTATTGATAATATGGGGGACCAGATATCCTAAACTGCTTTCGGGACGGTTGGTAATTCCCAATAATTTAGCTTGGTATTTGTCTTCCCGTCCCTGACGACGTTCCTTTTCCATTGCCAAAGCTGCCAAGGTGTCGGCGGTTTCCCCTGATTGGGTGACACCAATGGTGAGGGTATTGGCCGTTAATGGGGTAGGTGCATAGCGAAATTCGGAAGCGTACTGGACTTGGGTGGGGATTTGGGCTAGTTGTTCGAGTAAGTATTTACCCACTAGGGCTGCGTGCCAACTTGTACCACAGGCGACGATTTGGATTTGTTCCAGGTTGGTATAAAATTCTGGGGGTAGCCCTAAATTGACAGGAGAATCGTCCGTTGTTGATGTTTGGAAGTAGGCATCGAGACTAGCTCTGACCACACCTGGCTGCTCGTAGATTTCCTTGAGCATGAAGTGTTTGAATCCCTGTTTTTCCACCATTGTGGGACTCAAATTCAGCCGACGGGGTTGTTTTTTGAGGCGATGGCCAGCAAAGTCGTATATTTCTACACCAAGAGGTGTTAAGCGAGCAATTTCGCCATTTTCCAGGGGGAGGACAGTCTGGGTATAGTTGACAATGGCTGGGGTGTCGGATGCACAGAAAAATTCCCCTTGTCCAAAGCCGATGACGAGGGGAGCTTGTTGACGAATCACAATTAGTTCGTCAGGATAATCTGCACACACCACTGCTACTGCAAAGGCACCTGTTAATTCGTGGGTAGCTTTACGGACAGCTTCAAAAAAATAAGATGTATTGGTGATTTCTGCTAGGGCTTCTTCTTCCTGAAGGTAGCGGGCGATGAGGTGGGGGATAACTTCGGTGTCTGTTTCGGAGAGGAACTCTACACCAAAACTTCTTAATTTATCACGTAATTCCCGATAGTTCTCGATAATACCATTTTGCACAACGGCAACTCGACCAGCACCATCCATGTGGGGATGGGCATTGTGTTCTTCTGGTTTGCCGTGGGTAGCCCAACGGGTGTGACCGATACCGATAGGAGCGAAGTGTTCATATTGTTCTAATTTTGACTTGAGATGGGATAATTTCCCTTTAGCACGAACACTTTGAATTGTACCTTCCCAAATCGTTGCGACTCCAGCAGAGTCGTAGCCTCGATATTCCAGCTTTTCTAATCCGGATACTAAAATTTCCGCCGCACTTTGTGTGCCAATATACCCAACAATTCCGCACATGGCTAACACCACTCTGCTATAAGGACGATTTACTTATGTATTTTTTGCGATCGCAAATCAGGCACTTTCGCAAAAAACAGCTACAAATACAAAATACAAGTATAAAAATTTTAAGTATATTTTCCCAGGTTAGGGAGGGGTCGCGATCGCATTTGCAGAAAATTTATCAAGACTTGATGTCAGGATGGGAAATTTATCCTCTCAATAGGATTTTTAATGGTGGAGACTTGGACTGGTAGGCTTTTGAGGAATCGATTGGTCATTAATCATTTTTCAAATTGGTGTTAACTTTATCTGAGAAAAAGAAAATCCAGGACAATTTGACAATATTATTGGTATGTTGGTCTGAAGGAAAGGTGAGGAGAGAAACATTTGCTTGGTGTCATCAATCAATATGGTTGTGGATTAGTGTCGGGTCTTAGGCAAATCTTGATTTGCTGGAATTTCAATTTATGTGATGCAATTTGAGCAGGTACATGGGAAGGTGTCTCGGTTCTGGTTGTTGACTTGTTTTTATCCGTACTTAAGTGTTACCTTAATTATTTTTTAGTCCTTGCTTCGATATTGCTTGCTCAAAAAATTAGGAAGTGAGCAGTAGTAATTAGTTGTGGTTTTTTTTCATGGGGAGCTAACTGTAAACATCTGCTTGATACCATCTTTATCGTTCCTCCAGTTCCTGTATATTTCCGGAAATATGCTGTATTTTGAGAGTAAGAAGATTTAAATAGGAAGCATTTTCATGATTTTTCGTTAATGCTACTTGTTTTTGATCCCCATTCCGATAGAATAACTATGCCGAGTCATGCAAATTTCAACTTTACTAAACACATGTAACAGTGTGTTCTGAGCAAGAGATGCAATTCAACCACACACATGAATCAATTGAATAACGGCTTTACAATTTTTCTCAGTTTGCTAGTCGAAGCACTACCATTTTTGTTATTGGGAGTTTTGTTTTCGAGTCTGCTACTCTTTTTAGTAGATGAACGCAAACTCATTGAGCATATTCCGAAAAATCCTTTAATTGGCGCACTGGTTGGTAGTTTGATTGGCTTTTTGTTTCCGGTTTGTGAATGTGGAAATGTCCCAGTTGCTAGGCGTTTGATTATGAAAGGCATTCCGACCCCTGTAGCCATCGGATTCCTACTTGCTGCTCCTACAGTTAACCCCATCGTCATCTGGTCTACTTGGCTAGCGTTTCGTGACCAACCAGAAATTATTATCCTGCGGGTTGTTTTTTCCTTGATTATTGCGACAGCAATTGGATTTATTTTCAGTTTCCAAAAAGATTTAACACCGATTGTCGAATCAAGTGTAGCGAGATATTTAAAGTTTAATCCACCAGCAGAGACGAAACGTCAGCGCAAACGGGATACAGCTAGACAAATTCAAAATGTTGGTGGTTCATCCATGTTGCTGCAACCAGGTAGTTATATTTTAGGTGGTCGGGGGACTCAATTAATCCGCTTAGAAACAGATGCAATGGAAGCGGCGATGAACCCAATTGCTCAGAATAAACCATTACGCGATCGCCTTGCTTTAGTATTAGATAATATTATCCAAGAATTGCGGGAATTGGGAGCGGTAATGATTATCGGTAGTGCGATCGCAGCCGCAGTTCAAGTTTTAGCTCCCAGACAGTTGATTTTAGGTTTGGGTGCAGGGCCAGTTAGTTCGGTTGTGGCCATGTTAATTTTAGCCGTTGTGGTGTCAGTTTGTTCGACGGTGGATTCATTTTTTGCTTTGTCATTTGCTTCTACTTTTACCACTGGTTCCCTACTAGCATTTTTGGTATTTGGTCCGATGGTCGATATCAAAAGTGTCGGTTTAATGATGTCAATATTTAAAGCCCGTGCCTTAATATATTTGTTCTTGTTAGCCGGATTAATGACTTTTGTGATGACTTTGTTTTTGAATTTACACGTCTTTTAGTTCCCGAAGACGCAATTAGATAGCAATTCTCAATCAGTGAAATCAGTATGGTGTCAATTCCCAAACGAAAACGGAAACCTCGCTTTCCCCAACTTCCCCTCAAAATTTTACCTTGGCTAGATGTGATTGCGATCGCGGCTTGGGGAGTTTTATTACTGTACTATTGGCAGGCAAATAAGTTAGAGTTACTAATTCAGCGTGATTTTTTTTGGTTGGTCATCACCGCAGGTATTGGGTTGTTATTTGTAGCCTTTTTTAAATTCAAACAAATAATATCCACTCGACGGACACCGCAAGTATCCAATCAACAACATATTTCCGTATTTGCCCCTGGTTGGGGTTCGATTTTACTCCTAGTTGTGGCTATATCTGGTTTTTTAATTTCCCCTCAAGTATTTGCCAGTGACCATGCTTTAAACCAAAACCTTTCGGAGATTCTCTCATCCAGTCGAGTCAGACCCCAATCGTTTCGTTCTTCCCGTCGTCCAGAGGAGCGCACTTTAATTGATTGGGTGCGCACTCTCAGTGTTTATCCGGAACCTGATGCCTATACTGGTCAAAAAGCCAAAGTAACCGGGTTTGTGATTCATCCCCCGGAAACAGGTGATAATTTGATCCTGTTATCGCGGTTTGTCATTACCTGTTGTGCCGCAGATGCCTATCCCATCGCCCTTCCTGTGAAGCTAGAAGGAAGCCGTCAAGATTATCCACCCGATACTTGGTTGGAAATTGAAGGAAAAATGATTACCGAGACGATTGCGGGAACCAGACGTTTAACTATTGCTGCCAATAATATCAAAAAAATTCCTCGTCCAACGAATCCCTACAGCGATGAAAGAGATAGTTAAAGTTGGATGCAACATTTTTGGATGTAGCACAAAGAGTCATATCAGCTTTTCCACCATCAGTAAACACAAGTATCCTGTCATACCTTCTGTGATTTTCCATCCTTCAAAGCCGTCTTTTTGTATCCTTGTTCTGTGAAGCATAATTTTAACCCCGGAATTTTTGAGACATACGTTAATTTTTAACGCTGATTTAGTAAACAAAAAAATGTCGAGTAAAAAAACTCTGTTATTACCATTAGACCGAGCAGCGATCGCGACTATTCTCATTTTGGTATTATGCCTAGGAATTCTGGTTGCTCAAGGTGACGTTGTTCGCGCTAGTGTTCGCGATTTTAGTTGGGAAAACAAATATGTGGGAGCAGATGATATTTCCTTTTCCCTAATTTTTAATCGTCCTATGGATAATCAGAGTGTGGAAAAAAACCTCAAAATCGAACCACCTCTTTTAGGTAAATTTAGCTGGGTAGGAAGACGCATGGTATACACATTGGAATATCCTGCACCCTACGGTTCCAAATTTCAAATTTCCCTAGATAATGCCCAAGATAAATTTGCCAAACAAAAATCAGAAAAACGCACCATCAAACCTTTTCGCAGTGAATTCAGAACACGCGATCGCGCAATCGCCTATATTGGTGTACAGACGCAAAAACCTGACCCAGAAGGGAAAAAGCTTGTTGTTGATAATCAAGAAAAAGGACGCTTAGTTGTTTATAATTTGACCCAAGAAAAGAAACAGATTCTGACTCCACCGGATTTGGTTGTCATGGATTTTCAACCCTATCCCGATGGTTCACGTATTCTGTTTTCGGCACGTCCCAGTCATGATATAAATCCCTTATCAGCAAAAATCTATTCTGTCACCACCGGAATTAGTCCCCAACCCGACAGCGAACCAGAACCACCAGGGAGGATTGATTTGATGGTTGATAGCAAAGAATACCAAAACTTGAAGTTTGACCTTTCCCCAGACGGTAAAACCATTGTTGTGCAACGGGGAAAAGCCAATAATCCCGGTGATGTCGGTTTATGGTTTATGTCTGCACAACCACCCAATCCCGGTGAAAAACCCCAACTGAAACGGATTGAAACTGCTCCCACGGGTGATTTTATGATTACACCCGATAGTAGTGCGGTTGCGGTTTCCCAAGGTGAAGGTGCTGCCATCATACCGATACAAGAAGATGCCAACAAACCCCTGGATTTCTTACCCCAATTTGGTGTGGTACAATCCTTTGCCAAAGATGGTAGTAAAGCCGCAATGGTGAGCTTTAATCGTGACTTCACTAATCCAACCCAATCCCTGTTTTTAGTCAACAACCAAGGACAACAAAAAGAACTTCTCAAAATCCCCGGTTCAATTATCGATAGTCAGTTTGACCCAGCTGCACCAGTTCTTTACACTTTGATTTCTCAACTAGTCCCTGGAGAACAATATATCGAACAACCCTACCTAATTTCCATTAACCTCAAAACCAATAAACAAACACCCCTGGTCGTATTTCCACCGGGACAGAGGAATATCAAAATGAGTCTTGCACCCGATGGAGTCGGGTTATTATTCGATCAAGTCATCCCTCAAAATCCCAATCTTCCCCCCAGTAAAAACACACCACGCACCAAGGAAGGAGAAGTTATTGACAGCAGCAGTCTCTGGCTAATGCCTGTTGCTCCGGATTTAAGTTCCATTTCCACCACAGAAATTAAACCTCAACAACTTCCCTTTGCCGGTTTTTATCCCCAGTGGTTACCCTAAAACAAATCCAAATCAGTAACAGCCCCTAAACTACTGGATGCTACTAACTTAGCATATTTACCCAAAATGCCTTTGGTATAACGGGGGGGTTTCGGTTGCCACTTTGCTCGACGTTGCTGCAATTCTGCCTCGGAAACATTTAATTGCAGTAAACGAGCATGGGCATCTATAGTAACACTATCCCCTTCTTCAATTAAAGCAATATTTCCACCCACAGCCGCTTCCGGTGCGACGTGACCTACCACCATACCGTAGGTTCCACCAGAAAAACGACCATCGGTAATCAATCCCACCGAATCTCCCAGACCTTTGCCAATAATAGCCGAAGTTGGAGCCAACATTTCCCGCATTCCCGGTCCACCCTTGGGTCCTTCGTAACGAATTACCACCACATCTCCAGCTTTGATTTTATCCTCAAGAATTGCCTCCAAACATTCCTCTTCCGATTCAAACACCCGTGCTGGTCCAGTGATTTGAGGTTTCTTCACCCCCGTAATTTTGGCAACTGCTCCTTCTGTCGCCAAATTACCCTTCAATATCGCTAAATGTCCCTGTGGATACATGGGATTATCCCAGGGACGAATGACATCCTGTCCCGCAGGTGGTTCAGCCGGTACATCCTCTAAAACTTCACCAATAGTTTGTCCGGTAATTGTCAAACAATCGTCATGTAATAAATCATGCACCAGTAGCATCTTCATTACCTGAGGAATCCCTCCAGCTCGATGTAAATCCGTTGCCACATAGCGACCACTTGGTTTCAAATCACACAATACCGGTACACGGGCACGAATAGTTTCAAAATCATCCAACTTTAAATCAACACCTGCTGCATGGGCGATCGCTAAAAAATGCAATACGGCATTAGTGGAACCACCCACCGCCATAATCACAGAAATCGCATTTTCAATCGACTTGCGGGTAATGATATCACGAGGTAAACGCTGTTGGCGAATAGCCTCCACTAACACATGACCAGATTTTTCTGCACTCTCGGCTTTTTCCCCATCCTCAGCTGCCATTGTTGAAGAATAGGGTAAACTCATCCCCATCGCCTCAAAGGCAGAAGACATCGTATTTGCTGTATACATTCCACCGCAGGAACCAGCCCCAGGACAAGCACGACGCTCAATTTCCAGTAATTCCTGCTCGTCTATTTTACCAGCCTTGAAAGCACCCACCGCCTCAAAAGCACTGACAACCGTTAAATCACATTCCCGATAACTACCAGGCTTAATCGTTCCCCCATACACAAAAATAGCCGGAATATTCATCCGGGCGATCGCAATCATCGAACCGGGCATATTCTTATCGCAACCACCAATGGTTAATACCCCGTCCATACTTTCGCCATTACATGCAGTTTCAATGGAATCGGCAATCACCTCCCGTGATACTAGGGAATATTTCATCCCCTCCGTACCCATTGAAATTCCATCACTAACTGTAATTGTTCCAAATACTTGTGGCATTCCCCCCGCAGCGCGAATACCCTTATCAGCTCTGAGAGCCAAGTCATTCAACCCCATATTGCAGGGGGTAATTGTACTATAGGCGTTGGCAATCCCCACAATGGCCTTACTAAAATCCTCATCTTGAAAGCCCGTAGCTCGCAGCATCGCCCGATTTGGAGAACGTTGCACCCCTTGAGTAATCGCCTTACTTCTAAAATTTTCTGACATTTTGATTCCCCTAGCGCCACCATAACTCTACCTTTGGCGCTTCTCCTCTGATGATTATTCCAAAATATCAGATTTTGGCTTTTTTTGGCTTTTGGCGATCGCAAGATGTTTGTATTCAAGAATAACCCTATTTATAAATAACAAAATTCCGTAGATATAATCCACGGAATCCTGCAAATATCACTACAAAAAATATCAAGGCCTGGCATCGAGCTATTTTGACGGGAGGCAACCCTCCAGCTATCGTCGCCGCAGCAGCGTTTCACAACTGAGTTCGGGATGGGTTCAGAGTGGTTCCACAGCGCCATCGACACCAGGAAAACCTGTAGGGAATCAAAGTTCCCTGAAGAATGGATAGAGAAGGATATTGAACAGTAGTAGTAAAAAGGTCAAGCCCTCGGTTTGTTAGTACTTCTAGGCTTCATGTGTTGCCACACTTCCACCGAAAGCCTATCAACACATGTTCTATGTGTAACCTTACTCCCAAATCGGGATGAGAACACTCATCTTGAGGTGGGCTTCCCACTTAGATGCTTTCAGCGGTTATCCGCTCCGAACATGGCTACCCAGCGTCTACCGTTGGCACGATAACTGGTACACCAGAGGTTCGTTCTTCCCGGTCCTCTCGTACTAAGGAAGACTCCTCTCAATGTTCTAACGCCTGCACCGGATATGGACCGAACTGTCTCACGACGTTCTGAACCCAGCTCACGTACCGCTTTAATGGGCGAACAGCCCAACCCTTGGGACGTACTTCCGCCCCAGGTTGCGATGAGCCGACATCGAGGTGCCAAACCTCCCCGTC
>CALJJQ010000009.1 GCA_937973965.1 uncultured Calothrix sp.
ATCAAATTAAGCATGGATTGTTATCAAATTATTTAGTTCAGCAACTAAAACCTCCGGCTGTTCCCATGTTTATCGTGTAGTTGTTTGGCGCGCGGCGCGGTTACACCGCGCCATTGCTTGTGACAGTTGCGTAAGTCCTGACATCGATAAAAATTTATCTGCAAAATTTTACCGTTGAATTCCTGACCGAAAAGCGTCATCGGAATTCAACGGTATTTAAATGGATTTGATGGATTTGTAAAAGTGAAATTCAGTGGAAAACTCAAATAAGGTGGACTAGACACTGCAATCAAAGTATTCTGGCTTTTGTGCATCTCTATTAACTTTGCAGCTAGGCAGGCATTTTTGCTGTACTTTGAAAACCTCCAAAAACTATTTACAACAAAAGTGAAATTCTTTACTCAAGGCGAAAACACATTTACGTTTTTGAATGCACTCACAGAATCTTGATTGCCGTTAAGTATTAGATAACAGGAGGCACGGTATCTAATACAAGCAGAAAATTCGGTTTGTTAGTCATTTCTAATGACTTGTTTAATTCATTTCCTGTGCCTATTTATCAGGTTAGCACCATTAACTCAAAAAACAACCCCTATTTACTATCTGTGATTCATATTTACTTTTCTTAATTTTTGTTTGGCTTATCCATATAAATAGAAAAGTGATAAGTATAAAATATGTGTATTAATTTTGAGACACGAATAAATTTGGGGATAGGTTAAGTAGGTGGGTGGTAAAAATTGTCGTTGAGATCAGGGAGAGACGCGATATATCGCGTCTGTACGGGAGTAAAGCTTTGAGCCGAATGATTGGTGACGTTGCGGTTTTATGTTTAATTGCACCTACCTACTTAGTTAGGGTTTGCAGAAAAAGTATTTTAGTAGGGGTAGGAAATAGGGAGTAGGGAGTAAGGTAAACTGATTAAGCAGATATAAGCAATCAAGGTAATTACAAGATGGTAATTACACCCCAAAAGTTAACAGAGTGGAAACGACAAAGCCGTCCAATTGTGGCATTGACGGCATGGGATTATATTACAGCTCAACTTTTGGATGCTGCGGGGGTGGATTTGATTTTGGTGGGGGATTCGATGGCGGTAATGTTGGGTTATAAAAATACCTTACCAATTACCCTGGAAGCGATGCTACACCACGCTCAAGCAGTATGTCGGGGGGTAGAGCGATCGCTAGTCGTGGTAGACCTACCGTTTTTAACTTATCAAGAAAGTATTCAGCAGGCAATGCATTCAGCTGGAAGGGTATTAAAGGAAACGGGTGCACAAGCTGTGAAACTAGAAGGTGCGTATCCACAGATGTTGGAAACAATTACGAGGTTGGTACAAGCTGGAATTCCGGTGATGGGACATGTGGGTTTAACTCCACAGTCAGTGCATCAGTTAGGATTGAGACAACAGGGAAAAACCCCAGAACAAGCCGAACAGATTTTAGAACAAGCTTTAGCTTTAGAACATGCAGGGGTATTTGCAATTGTGTTGGAACATATTCCCGCTGAATTGGGTTTAAATATTACCAGCAAGCTAGCTATTCCAACCATTGGCATTGGTGCAGGAGTACATTGTGATGGACAAGTTTTAGTCACCTCCGATTTATTAGGATTATCACAACGACAGCCACCTTTTGCTAAAGTTTATACAAATCTACGTGCGCAAATCACTCAAGCAGTACAGGATTTTTGTGTGGAAGTGAGAAACAGAGAATTTCCCTGTAAATAGGGAGTAGGGAAGAGGGAGTAGGCAGTAGGGAGGACATGGGGGAATAGGGGTCTATCTCTTCTCTGGGAGAAGACGCACTATATAGTCCACCGCATTAATTATTCAAGTTTGTAGTAGTAGCTCTAGCCCTCTATTTAAGCAATAAAAGCGGCTGAGAAGATGGGAAAAGTGCAATTTTGCATTTACCCTACCCTGTGATAATACTTTTCGCTGTCATCTCTAAACACGGGTCTTATTGGCGTTAACAATGCTAACTAAATGCTCGTTAAATTCATGGATATGATTGTCTAAAATACCGAAAAAATTGCGGTCAATAGCGTCTACAATTTGGGTTGCAGAAACTGTTATTTCATAACCTTCTGGAGTAATTTTCAAAGATTTAGATCTCGTATCTTTTGAGTTAGTTTCCCGCTTAATTAGTCCCCGTTTTTCTAGGGCGCGTAATACCTTTGAAGTCATCATAATATCAGTTTTGGCATGGGCTGCTAATCTCGCTTGTGTAATAGTTTCTTCGGCTTGACTTAGCCAAATAATCCCAGCTAATAGAACGAATTGGACATGGGTTAGTCCTAATTGATTTAGTCCTGCATTCATTTTACGTTGCCACAGGTTAGAAACTTGCCAAAGTAAAAAACCTGGACTGTCATCTGGACTTTGAAATTGGAAGACCGTGTTTTGGTGAGTTACGTTCAAAAGATTTTACCTCAGCTCCATTATCTAACGCCAACCTATGGCTGATAATCAATTTAAAATTCGGTATTTGTATTGCCAAGATACCGAATCTCAAGTGATAACCCTAGTTGCGTTTATTAGTTATGAAATTTAAGTTAGTAATTAATGGAGCGACTAATAGTTACTAGCAATCAAAAAAAGGGAACATACTATAGGAATCTCGCTTGATGCAGAGGAATTAGGGAGTGGAGACGACCTGGTAGGTTGTCTCCAGAGGGAGTAAATGTATCAAAATTGGAGTGAAATGATATAGGCAGTGTATGTAGGCTACTCCTTGAAAGTTTTGGGTTTTGTGAGAAATCTGGGGTATATACTTAAGTTTATTTCAGAAATCAAATTCTAGATGATTAGCATTTGCAGTTTCCTATTCCCATAGCGATCGCATTTTACCTGCATTTCTGCTGAGTCATCGGTAAGCTTTAAGTAAGGGGTTGATTTTCCCACTAATTTAGGAAAAATGTACTTTTTTATACTATTTTCTGAAATCTTGATACATTTTCTCCCCCTGATTCTTAAATGTATCAACTTCAAAGTAAAACTTTATTACATCTCTAGGAGTTTTAGGGCTGTTGAAAAACTCCAGGCTGCGTAACACAGTAATTTTACTTAAATTATATGGCAAGTTCAGAACATGGTCTGATTCTCGATTTAACAACTGTTTTGGGAACATCGGCATTGGGTGGATACATTGCTAACCGTTGTCGGCAACCTGTACTACTGGGTTACTTAGCCAGTGGTGTTTTAGTTGGACCGTTTGGATTGCAATTGTTAAATGATTTACCCCGGATTAAGGCTTTAGCGTCGATGGGGGTGGCGTTTTTGTTGTTTGCCTTGGGTGTGGAGTTTTCGATTGCAGAATTAAAAAGGGTACAGGATATAGCAATTAAAGGAAGTCTTTTACAAATCGGTTTGACAACGATTTTAGTTGCTTGTTTGACGATATTTTTTGGTTGGGTCAAGGGTATTCCCCAAGGCATATTTTTAGGTACTGTTTTGTCCCTTTCTTCCACGGCTGTGGTTTTAAAAACCTTAACGGAGAAGGGAGAAATTAATACTTTACATGGGCAATTAATGTTAGCGATTTTGATTGCCCAGGATTTGGCTTTGGGGGTGATGTTAGCACTTTTACCAGCATTACAACAACCAGAAAATTTTCTTCCGGTTTTATTTTCCGCCCTGGCTAAAGTGGCTTTTTTTGTGTTGGTGGCATTTGCAGTTGGCAAATGGGTGGTTCCGGTTCTGATTCGGCATATTGCTGCCACTGAAAGTACAGAGTTGTTTATTCTAAGCGTAATTGCCCTTTGTTTAGGGGTGGCTTTAGTAACGGCTGCTTTGGGCTTATCGGTAGAAATGGGGGCATTTGTTGCTGGTTTAATGATTTCTGAAGTAGAACATTCTGACCATGCTCTGGCTAAAATTTTACCTTTGCGAGATACTTTCGCCTGTTTATTTTTTGCTTCGATTGGGATGTTAATTGACCCGAATATTCTCGGAGCAAATTTATTATTAATTTTGGAATTAGTGGCTGTGGTTATGGTGGGAAAAGCCCTGATTGTCTTGGCTATTATGTTAATCTTCGGCTATTCCCCCAAAACTGCCATCATCACCAGTTTTGGTATTAATCAAATCGGAGAATTTTCCTTTGTATTAGCTTTAGCTGGTTTGCGACAAGATTTAATTAGCCAACAAACCTATTTATTATTACTAGGAACCACCGCTATCACCCTAGTCTTAACTCCCATTGGGATGAACCTTTCCCCTAAAATTGTGGATTATCTCCTCCAAGCACCCTTTTTTGCTCAGTGGATGCAAAAATTTTCTGAACCCAAACTCCTTTCTGTTCCCGAACATATTAGCGGTCATGTGGTTGTCGCTGGATACGGAAGGGTCGGACAGGTAATTGTCAATATCCTCATTACTCAGGATTATCCTGTAGTTGTCATCGAAAACAGTGAAGCTGGTATTCAACGCTTACGAATGCAAAAAATACCCTTTATTTTTGGTGATGCTGATTCCGAATTGGTTCTGGAAAAAAGTTATTTGAATACTGCTAAAGCTTTGGCGATCGCTCTACCTGATCCTGCTAGCACACGTATATTACTCTCCCATGCTTTGAAAATCGCACCCCATCTGGATGTAATTGCGCGATCGCATTACGACAAAGAAATAGATTTACTAACTCAAATGGGAGCAAAGGAGGTTGTGCAACCGGAGTTTGAAGCAGCTTTGGAACTGAGTACCCATTTGTTAACAACTTTGGGTGAACCAGAAACCCATATTCATCAAATTATCGATGCTATCCGCATTGGTAAATATCGTAGTGTACGCTCCGGTATGGGAAATTAATCAGACGCGATAATTTAGACGTGATATCAGACACGATAATTTAGATGCGATATCAGACGCGATATATCGCGTCTCTACGTAATATTATCTAACTAATTGGTATTCCCAGGGCAAAATTCACCGTGTAGGGTTCTGCTAGGGATTGTTGATTGCTACTTTGAATGGTGTCGAGATAGTGACGGAGAATTTGGATTTGTTGGTAATTGGGTTGGTAGGAAAGACTACCTTGTTTACAAAACAGGGGGTTTGCTGTAATCGCTCGATATTCATGGCTATCGAGGGAACTTGGGGTTAACCAGAGGGAATCAATGCTGTTGGGAACCACACCACTGGGAAGTTCGCCTTCGAGAAACGCTAAAATTCTTTGCTGACAGGTGCGGGTATTAATCCCCTTGGCTTCCAAGCGACTGATAATTTCCCCAAAGGTGATGGGACGTGCTTGTGGGGTCTGTTCTGCAGATGTGGGAATCAAATTGAGTAATTCGGTAAACAGGAAATAATCGGTGTATTGTTGACGGGGGATGTCGAGGATTTGGGGGTGGAGGGGTAGAACAGATAATCCGTAGGCGACACGGCTACAGTTGGGGCTGTTATTTTCATTGGTGTGGGGGTGTTGAATAATTTTGGCATTGGGAAGTTTTTGCCTTAACCAACGATTGACAGCTGTTAAATTGGCCACACCTCCACTGAGAATTACCTGATCGATGGCTTCGGTGGGGATACCACGAGCTACTAGGAGGCGATTTAGTTCGCGGTTGAGACGACGGACAAAGGGGACAAATACTTGACTTTCCAGGTCGCGACGGTGGAGTAACCAGCGTTGGTCTGCAAGTTCAAATGTAAAGGTTTCTTGGTGTTGGAGGATAAGTTTAATGGCGTTGGCCACATCTAGGAGTGCTTGACCGAGGGGGTAGGTTTCTAGACGTTTTTGAAGATGGATACGTTCGGGGAGGTCTGGTTCTCCGGGGTGGGGAAGGGAAATTTCTGACCATTTGAGGCTAGATAGACGGGTTTGTTCCAATCCGGGGATGGTTGGCAACCAATGCCAAGGGGTACTGGTGATGGTGTCGTCCGTATTTTTGACGAGGCGGGATTGTCGCCATTTTTCGGGGAGGAGGAGTTGGCAAATAATATCCTGTTCGATTCCCTTGCCACCGTAGGCGAAACTGTGGAGCATGAAGTCGCTGTGGGCAAGTTCTAGGAGGTTTTCGGGGATATCGACTAGGGACATTTCAGTGCCACTGGCACCGAGATTAATCGCTAGGGTATTACCGAGGATGGGTGCTTCTTGGCTACGGGTGGGTTGGAGTTGGTTGGCAGTGTGGGTGTATACTTCTTCGCCATTGGCTCCATCTAATTCGCAAATGAGGCTAGCGATCGCTTCTTCCACAAAGAAGACTTCCTGGGGATGGGAGATGAGTTTGGCCATGAGTAAAGCTTCCCGGATATTAAATCGGTATTGTTCTGACCAATTGGTGGGACAGTTACAAATTACACCACTCAAGTTGTCGATGATGTGGGTGAAGTTGGCGGCGGTTAAACCAAGGGCGGAGGCGGTTAAACCAATGGTGGTGCTGTGGGTGTCGGCTTTGAGGGTCAGGAATAATTTGGATAGCGATCGCACTATCCAAGCTAGGGATACACTAGCAACTTCATTGAGTTGGAGGGTGGGTTCCCAGCTATTGTGTTCGTTGCGGTAGGGTAGGGCAATTTGCAGGTATGGTTTGAGTTGGGCGGTAAATTTGTGAGTATTATCACTGACGTTATTAGTTTGTAAATATACTTCTAATGGTAAGCGGAATGTGCGTTTTGTGTTCGCTAAATCGATTTCTTCTTGAAGAGAAGCCACCCCACCTATGTCTACACCGGTAGACCAATAAATGGGATAAATTTCTGTAGTGGTTCGATTTAGTAAAGCAGCAGAAATTCCAGTTGTACCAATATCAATTCCTAGATACCACACCGTTTCTTCGGAATCCGCGGCTGCATTTTGCGCGTCGTCATCGTCGCTGGATTGGGTAATGGAAATAATTTCCGGTTCCGGTAGGGGTGTAATTTGCGTATCCCCCATGCGCGCTGTTTCCAGGTTGGGTGTGGGTAGGGTAGGGGTACTAGCTATTTCTGGTGTTTCTAGGGGTAGGGGAATTGCTGGTTGAGCTTCAAATTGGGTTAAATCAGCGTGGAGTTGGGCTTGTTGCTGGGAATCTAGGGATATTTCGGGAATAATCTGGTCTAAATCCAGGCTAGCTGTTGCTTGGGCAATTAAATTATCCCGTGATATCGCGAAAGAAAGTGGGGTTTGGTGGGATTGGGAATTGGTTGTCAATTCGGGTGTGGGGGGTTGCGGTTTGATTTCCAAGTCGGTGAGGGTGGTAATTATGTCTGATGGTTCGGGTGGTTGTGCTGCAATTGTTTCCGATGGATTAGATTCTTCTGGGTCATCTAACCAGGGATCCGTTAATTCTTGGGAAAGGGAAGTTGGGGAACTGGGGTTGCTGGGGAGAATTTTGACGACAAGATTGGAATCTAAGGTGGTGGGTGGATATAAATCTTGAGCTGATTGGCTAATTTCTGGAGATGTTTCTAGAGAGTTTTCGATGGTTGTTTCTTCAATTACTAATTCAGTTTGTGATGATTCTGTGACAATGATTTCGCTGGGATTGACTGGATGGATTGCAGGTGCGGTTGTTTCCACTTTCGGGGAAGTATGTTCAACTGTTTGTAAATAAATTTCCCCATTTCCTGGGTCTGCTAATATGGTAGCTATTTCATCAACCCCATTGATGATGTCGGAATTACCCCTATCAGTGACAGTATCTTGAACAACATTTTGATCCTGATTTGGCTGGGAAATTGTCTCTGGTTGCGGTGGGGTGTATAAATTCCCATTGTAATTCGGTTTGACATCCGTGGTGAATAACCCCGCATATAAAGCGTCGATGGCATCATTCCCTGGTATATTTTTACTGGTTCTGGGTTGATTGGCAATATTAGAGGAGGTGTCCATATCCTGACTTAACTCCAGCAATAGTGCATCTAAATCCGGGGTATCGATGGAGGTTAAAGGGGAGGAAATTGAAGTGCTTTCTTCCCCAGATTGCTGTTGGGGATTAGACTGGGGAACATTTACCAACGAATCTGCACTAATAATTCTCGTGGGACTATTGCTAGAGCTATTACCAGAACTACCACTGGAAATATTCCCAGGGTTAACTTGAGTTGGGATTGCTTGGGTTAAATTCCGAATTAAGTTAATTAAAACCTCCTCACCTTGCTGACTGGTGCTTTGCATCCTGGTCAAGCTTTGGGAAAGGGATTCCCCATAGGTTTGAATATTGCGTTGCAGTGCATCAAACACCACATTCACAGTCCCATCTAGTGCTAATAAACGTCGATCTAGTTCTTCGGTTAATCTTGCGAGTTTTTCCGTCGATGGGTGATTACCTATCCCTCCTACAGCAGCATGAGGAACATCTGGGAGATTCAATTCTGGTGATGGGGGAATTACTGTATTATCCCAATTTCCTGACCCGGTTGACGATGGTGGTAGGGGAAATCGAGCATCTAAGCGATTAGTTAAGACTTGTAAAAATTCCGCAATCGTTTGTTCTTGCTGGGCTAACTGTTGAGCAAGGGAATGATTTTTTAAGCGTTGTTGTTCTAGTTCCCGAATTTCCTGAACCAAATTTTGACGTTCTGCGAGTAAAGCTTGAATTTCTTCCCGCAAAGGTGTGATGACTTCGTTAATTTGCTCCTGGGGAGAGGGTAAATCCTCCCCCCGCAACTTAGCCAATATCGGTGAATTTGTTGGCAATACCCCAGCAATTTCACGGTTCCCATCGCCATTTTCTGAACTTAAATCAATCAAGAGACTGCGAACACGTTCTAAAATCTGCCGAGGTTGAGAATTAGTATCATCAACTGAACCAGAACCTTTTTGGAATAAAGAACGGGATAAACGCTTACCAGTGTTTGCCAGTAAACCATCAATATCTGCAATCAACGATTGAATTTCAGTTGTGCGAGAAGTCACTTTTTTTACCTTAACTAGAAAATATAATTAGATTAATTTTGCTAATGCTAGCTTGAAAGTAGAGTGAGTGGGGAGCAGAGACGATCTACCGGGTCGTCTCCAGGGGAGCAGGAATTGAACTATTTTCCTGTTTGGTTGTGTCTGAAGGACGTGGGGGAATAATTGGAACAAAGAACTTGACAGACAGAAATTTATAACTGTTGCCGTATCGACTGATGACAATCCAATTTAGGATATTTTACTCAGACAATAATTGGCAAACATAAATTTTATGTCTGTACTGCCCAAATTTATAACTTCAACGGCAGAAAAACATCAACAGTACAAGAAGGATTCTGTTTCCAACAGTCAAACTTGGATGTGCCACGCCTAGAGCAGAAATTGACACCTAAATAAAGAAGATTACGCGATCGCTTGCTTTTAGTCCAGCATTTTTTACGTCTTAATTAATACCAACTGACTTGACAATAATCTCTTTTGCACCCAACTATTAACTATTTCGCCAATTACATCTAGTCAGAATTGAGACTAAAACAAATATACTTTCACTCCTTTGACCTCCCCATTGTCTGTATCATCGTTTGTAATCGCAATTAGCTAAAAATCTTACGTTAACAAAAATAATTTGCCTTGGGTATATGGAAAGTAAGGTTAAACACATTTGGGGATGAAAGGATTTGAGATGAGGTTACAGGAAACACACTAATACATACAAGGTGAGTACTCTTAAGAAAAAGCTCCATAACCTGAATTTATCACAAGTAAGTTATAAGCCTTGAGTAACGGATACTCCCGTCATGGACTGTTCCCTGTGAGTTTTAGGTTTTTTGAGCAATGCGGGTGTAAGAGGAGTGTTCAAGTCAGAAGAGGTGCATAATATCATTTCGCTCAAATTTTGATACATTTTCTGACACAGCACCCAAAAGCTTTCCGTCAGGTGTCAACTTCAAAGTAAAACGGTATCAGGTGGCTTTTCTTCGAGGGGAGTCGGGATGAAAATCAAAATATTTTTCCCCAGCACCCCTTTTAATAAAAACTTCTTTGCTATGTAACATAGTTTAGCTTTATCTTGGAATGTGACTGAGCAATAATGGCTGGTGCTGGGATTGCCGACAGAGTTGTGGTGTAAATCGCAACTTCTATACTGTTGATGCGCTGTTCTCGGCTATTGGGAGAGATATTAGCATGGAAGAATGGAAGAACCCCCAGGAAGATATGGAAACTTGGATGCGTTTGGCTCCTTTTTTTCAAGGATTGCCAGAAAATTTGATTGAGTTAGCATTAGCAAATATGGTGACGCGATCGCATCCTGCAAACCAAGTGATTTTGTTGGAAAATGATTGGGGTGGTTCTGTCTATTTCATAATTGACGGCTGGGTGAAGATTCGCACTTACAATTTGGAGGGGAAGGAGGTTACACTCAATATCCTTGGCAAGGGGGAGCTATTTGGCGAAATGGCTGCACTGGATGAGGTACCACGTTCTACTGATGTGATTACCTTGACTACAACTAATATTGGTAGTATGCCAGCGCAGGATTTTGTGAAATTACTCCATACTGAACCAATGGCTGGAGTGAGACTAGCGCAGTTAATGGCGCGTCGCTTACGTCAAGTTAACAGACGTTTGCGTTTACGTGAGTCTGATAGCCAATCGCGGGTGGCAGATACTTTGTTATTTCTGGCTGACGGTCAAGGGATTAAGGCGAAAACGGGTACGGAAATTCCCAATTTACCCCATCGCGAACTGAGTAGTTTGAGTGGGTTAGCGCGGGAAACAGTGACACGGGTGCTAACCAAACTAGAAAAAAAAGGACTAATCCATCGTCAGCAAGATATAATCTGTATTCCCGATTTAACGGCGTTAGAAAAAATGATAGTGTAACCACCAATCCGTAATAATTTGTTATGAGTATTGCCGATAATCCCTCCGATGAGACTGCGAAACCATCTCCGAATCTAGCCCACTCCTCCCAAATCGGTTCCCATTCCCCCCGACTACAGGTGGAAGCACCGTTAAGATTGGTGGAAACTGCCTTTCTAGCCAGTACCGCAAGTCTAATTTGGCTGATTAATGTTTATTTTCCATTAGGTCCAGTTTTACGGATTTTCTTCCCCCTTCCCATTGCGTTAGTCTATTTACGCTGGGGTCATCGTGCTGCGTGGAAGGCTGCAATTGTCTCTGGTTTGTTACTAACTGTCTTGATGGGACCGGTACGGAGTATCCTGTTTGTGATGCCTTTTGGGGTAATGGGGGTGTTATTAGGAGCTACTTGGCATAGACAAGTAGGATGGTTGGTGTCAATTAGTTTAGGATCAATACTAGGGACTATCGGTGTATTTTTCCGCTTTTGGTTACTTTCCCTGCTCACTGGTGAGGATTTGTGGGTTTATCTGATTAATCAAGTCACTGGTTTTCTGGAATGGCTATTCCTCAGATTGGGAATCCTACTATCACTTAGTTCCATCACCATTCAAATTTTTGCGATCGCTCTGGTCATTTTCCAAAATTTTATTTATTTGTTTCTTGTCCACATTGGTGCTTGGTTGCTCCTCGATCGTCTTGGTAATCCCATCCCCCGTCCCCCTCGCTGGGTACAGGTGATGATGGACTACGAGTAATTAACGTAATTAACAATTTCCGAGTCAAGCTAACTGCTTCAGCTAAAATCGATGCAGCTACCGCAGTCCGAGCAGGATTTGTGAAATCTCACATGGTTGTTGACGGTTGATAGTCATCAGTCAACAGCACACTATTTCTCACTACTTAAGTCGGATTGCTATAGTTTAATTTTCATTTCAATCTTAATATCTTCAAAGCTAATTGGAGAAGAGATATGAAATTGATTCCTTTTTAAAATATCTAATAATGACAAAAATAATATATATTTATAGGAATTTGTCGTATTTCTAAAAAATCTAGTTAGTGCAGAAATGTTTAAATGCTCGGAAGGTGGTAAATAATCAGTATCTATCATGCTTGAATTTGTATTGAACTTACACGACAACAGCTTGTTGAAATTGCTGGTCATTATACTGATTCAATATTGCCAAAATTTGATCAACAACGCCATCGATTTCAGCATGATTTTCATTTTCAAACCAAACCAGAGAATAGGTTTCTTCTCCATCAGGACATGTCAACGTAATTTTACGCACCTCTAAACCCTTCTGAAGTAAGTGTTTGAGTATCTTTTTACAAGTTTGCTATATTTTTGAAACGTCGAGCTAAGTTCCAGTGATTGAGTTCCAAATTACATCCTCATTAATTCAGTTTCCCAAAATCAAAATAAGGACTTAGTTACTATAACTAAGTCCTTTATCGTCATCAATAGGGATAAAAAATTTATTTAATTTATACTTTCATCAAAATTATGCCAAAACAAAGTCAACATCACTTGTACCAACAGTTTCCGACTGTCCAGATGTTAACAAATTACCATTGACACTGACTGCAAATGGAGTTCCCGATAACTTCAGATTATAGTCAGTTTTATCATTGGTGTAGCCAACGCTAGCAATCATTTTTCTTTCACCACCTACATACTGAAAAGCCAGCATTTGGTTTTTTTGTTGTTTATTGTCGTATGCCCAAATAACCATATACTGTTGACCTTGATAGTCAAAAACTTTGGGTGGACGATTGGGAACATAGCGTCCAGCTTCACCAAAACTAGCATCTAAAAACGATTGTACAGAACTTGGCTCTACGGTTGCGTATGCTACCTCATTCGGTGCTGTTTCTTGCGCATCTCCTTGACTTTCATCGACGACTTCTTCCTTACCACGGTTGCGGAAGTAATCGACAGCTGCTTTGGTTCCAATTGCACCTACCGCAGCAATTCCTGCTCCTGCAAGAACATTGCGCAGTAAATTACCCTTGTTCATATTTTTCTCCTAATGGTAGAAAGCATCGTGGTTAATAATATCACCCCTAATCACTTTTGAAGCAAGTTAATGGTTTTTTTTGGGGAAGTATTAATCAATGATACAAAATTCTCCGATTCTGGTATTACTGAGTACAATAAATTGCCTGTAGATATCTACTTTGTCAGGTAAGCTCGATAAATAAATGTAAATTATATTACATATAAGTATTGACTTATTGTTGAGAATTATAGGTTTTTACTGGTATATTGTGCTTTAGGTAGTTTCAAAATTAACTTAACTTTTTTTTCTGCTAACCCTAAATATTTTAACAACAAATCCTTCGGTTTTTTATGATCATCGATTGACTTTATTCGTAATTCCTAGGTATTTCCCAGGGAGATAAAACGTAAAAAATAAGACGAAATGGAAAAGTGTATCGTATATGTAGAGAGAGGCGATATATCACCTCTCTCGTCCATGTTGAACCTTTTTTTGAATCTGTCTGTATGAGATCACGAAAAATTAAAGGCGAACCAAGATTCGCCTTTAACTAAAGTATTTACTCTACCACATCGGTTATGAGGGGTTTGTGGTAGTGGCTTTAGGCTTGAAAAGGTTTTGGTATAAAGCGCTATGAGCGCAATTACGTACCTTTTCTCACCTATTAAAATTAATGTAGTGGAGTACTAGTACCACGCGGCGTAAATGCGCCTACCTTTTCCCTCGCACCCATGCTTCGCTTGGGTGCGGAACCTAATGAAGGCAAGTAGCCCTCGCTGACTGAAGTGACCACGCAGAGCATAGTCACTAGATAAAAAGTCGCAATTACAGATAAAAAGGCGCAATTACGTGTCTTTTATCAACCATCACAATTAATGTAGTGGAGTACTAGTACAACATGGTGTGAATGAGGTTACTATTTGAAACAGCTGAGAAGTTGAGAAGATAGACTTGATGAGTACCTTTTACCGTCATGAGTCAGGGACAAGTGACAGTATTATGTGGTTTTTTGAATTATTAGGGAAGCTATTTTTCGCCTCCCTTGGATGCTGTATTTTTAAATTTGGCTGTATATTTGGCTTCTTTATGAGAGTTGGGAACCCTGATGCACGGTTTTGACCCATTTTAATTTTTTGGGAAAAATAGACATGCGTGCGGTGGTACTGCCCATCACCACTACCCAGTGCAACATGTATAAAGTACCACGTAAAGTTTGCAAGGCGATCGCAAAATAATTTAAAGGACGTGCTTCCAATCTTTGAATTCGCGCTAAACCGACCGCCATTCCCGTCATGGACATAGTAAAGGCCAAACTAGTAACAGGTACTAACATGGGTGGACGATGGCGAATCGCAGCCATCAATAAATCGGGGATTGCGGCTGTTGGCAATAAATATTGCATCAACATAAACAGGAACATATCCCATGTTTTCCATGCTCCCATGCGATTTTTGAGAATTAAATCCCAGTAATCCAAGTATCTTTGATAACCACCTTCTGCCCAACGATTGCGTTGATGCCAAAGAGCGATCGCATTTGTTACACCTTCTTCTTGGACAGCAGGATGGAAAACACACTCAATATCCCAACCATTCAAATGCAAGCGCATGGTTAAGTCTAAATCATCAGTAATAGTTTCTTCATTCCAACCACCGAAGCTTTCTAAGGCTTGACGACGGACAAATTGACCATTACCCCGCAGTTCCCCAATACCACCAATACAAGTGCGTTGATACTGTAAATAGGTATCTACAGCCATTTCTGCCATTTGACCCTTCGTCCAGAAATTTTTCGGTGCATTGGCGATCGCTTTACGCATTTGTACAGCACCTATTTGGGGACGGGAAAATAGGGGTACAACTTGGGTGAGTGTATCTAGGGGAACTTGAGCATCAGCGTCAAATACGGCAATAATTTCCCCTTTAGTTAGAGGTAATACTTGGTTTAATGCTCCAGATTTACCGCCACCGGCGTTAGCGGAACGACGTAATATTTTGAGATGCTGATATTTTTGGGCAAACTTGCTCAAAATTGCGGCAGTACCATCACTACTACCATCATCAATCATCCAAACTTCATAAAGGTTTTGAGGATAGTTGAGATTACAGAGATTTTCGACTAAATTGCCAATCACCGCCTCTTCGTTTTTGGCCGAAACCAAAATTGACACAAACGGTAAACTATCCGTAACGACATCTGTAGCGGTTCTTGGGCGAGTAAACACGACCAAAAATGCGTGTATTCCGAGTAAAGTAGTTAACCCCAATACCACAGATGAACCGAAGGATAGCAAATGCAGAGCAATGGTGCTACTCCAAACAATTGTTAACGCGATCGCGGCTTTGCGACGGCGATTTTTAAACCGGTATGGTGATGACACCGAAGACGTTCTTATTTCCAGGGAATCATCTTCAACCGCTAACTCCGATAACAGTGAGTTTAGCGGATCGAGGTCGTTATAAGAATCGTTTTCGGGCCAGGAATTCGCTGGCATAGGTAAATTATTTAACTACCAATACTTACTTGTACATAAATGCCGAAAGAAACCCCAATCATAGCAGCATATGTATAAGTATGCTACTTCGATCTGTTCCATCTTAGTCCGAAGATATGCGGAATTTATCGACCTTTTCCAGTTCGTGACTCAGATGAGAACATTAACCCCTATGGGGTAGGCTTCTTTTGCAAAATGATAACACGACACAGGTCGAATCCAAGATTTCTTACTGGTGGATCGGACTTAATTGTCCACCATGCTAATAACGTTTTACTTTGAAGTTAATACCTGACAGGAAAGCAGGAGATGCTGTGTCAGAAAATTTATTCACATTTTTTTGAAATTGTATCACTTTGACTAATTAATGCAATTTTACTACTTCCTAGGGGAAGTCGCTATGGGTCTACACAACGAACCTGAACCCAAGCTGTCATTTTGGGGTTGGTGGATTACTAATGTGAGTCCAGCCTTGATTTCTGGGAATAATGAGGTCAGCCAGATTTTCATGATTCAACCAACTAGAGGTGTATAGTCAAAATGTCTTTTGAACAGCTCCAACCAGCTTCACAACAACAAGCTAGCGTTTATTTACCCTACGTCCAAGGTGCGAAACGAAATTTTCTCCCCTTTGCCATCGGTCTTTATCAAAAAGGCGTTTTAGAAGGTGAAAGGAAAATAGAAGGTAGCGAGGATATTCCTTTTGTGGCAACCTGGAATGTGGCTACCCTCCCATCCGATTTAACCCGTTGTCGCATCCAGTTCGCTGGTGATGCGGAACTCAGTTATGAAGTAATGACATCTAGTTTCGAATTTGTGAATTTTTTAATTGAACTGCTGGAAAATTACAAGCGCAATCGGATTAAGGATTTCTCGCAAGTTTTTTATCGTAAGCTGTTACACATCGATGAGTAGTTTCTTTTTGGTCTGAGTTCAGTTAAATCCCTGACTATAATTAGGGTCTGCTGTTCGCGAAGCGCAGTGCTAGCTGTAAAAGTCTTTTCGTGGGGTAGGTAACAGGAAGTAGGTAGAGAAGACCCGTCGGGTCGTCTCTACAGGGAATAGTTTTAACCTCAAAATTCCACTCTTGCTTGGCTCTAAAAAATTACAAATGCAAGGTTTTTGAACTCCATAGGCCTATTTGGCAAGCACTTTTTGCACTAAAACCCCCTCTAATTCTTGTGATATGTAGAGATGCGATATATCACGTCTTGACTGAGACGCGATATATCTTGTCTTTACTATTTTTCCGCAAGCCCTAATTAAATTTGGGAACTGGTTGGAAGCCTGTTCCTGTGAAGTCGTTTTTTTCAAGCTATTTGAGTCAGATTTAGTTCGGATTGGTCGGGTGTTATTTTAAAATAAAAACAATTCTAATTTTTTCGCCTATTTTCTTGCCTGAAAGCTTACATCACGAAAATTTTAGCTGAAAATTTAGATAATTAAGTCATGCCCATTAACGGTCAAAATCTGAGAATGCAAGTTAAGCTGGGAATATGCCTATCCGGCAAACACCACCTAGCTGCTAATTCATGGGTAAGATATATAACCGTTAATTGATGAAATGTTGTTATTTTTGATTTAGGAGTGCGGGCGTGCCAAAAGTTGCAAAGTATTTATTGGTTGCTTCCGGCGAGGCTTATAGCGGCAAATCAGCGACTATTTTAGGTCTATCCCATCAACTTCAAGAACGGGGGTTAGGCATTGCCTATGGTAAACCAGTAGGTACTTGTCTGCGCGTATCAGAGGGTACGCTAATTGAAGAAGATGTTCAATTCATCCAAAACAGCCTGAATTTGACTGAACAGCATATACTGCCGATGATGGTTGCACTGGATGAGAACACCGTTCACAAGCGTTTACAGGGTGATGATAATACTGATTATCAGCAAGCTTTAGCGCAAGAATATTTACATTCTTCACCAAGTGATTTGGTTTTATTGGAAGCACCAGGTACTCTAGATGAAGGCAGTTTGTTTAATCTTTCCCTTCCCCAAGTCGCTACTATCCTTGATGGCAAAGTATTATTTGTTGTTAGGTATAAATCTTTACTATCGATTGATGAAATTATTGCCGCTCAAGCTAGAGTCGGCGATCGCTTAGTGGGTGTAGTCATTAACGACATCCCTGTCCAACATCTATCGACGGTCAACGAAACCATGCGTCCCTTTTTAGAAGCACGGGGAATCGCTGTACTTGGTATGTTACCTCGTAGTGATTTAATGCGGAGTGTCAGTGTCGGGGAATTAGTGAAGCAACTCAATGCGGAGGTTTTATGTCGTAGTGATCGCCTGGATTTAATGGTGGAAAGTCTGGCGATTGGAGCCATGAATGTCAATGCTGCGGTCAAATATTTCCGTAAGCGTCGGAATATGGCTGTTGTCACCGGGGGCGATCGCATTGAGATTCAACAAGCTGCTTTGGAAACTTCAACCCAGTGTCTAATTCTGACTGGTCAGTTACCCCCTCCCGATTTTATCCGCAATCGGGCTGAAGAATTGGAAATACCAATTTTGTCTGTAGATTTAGATACCCTGACAACTGTGGAAATTGTGGATAGGGCTTTTGGACAGGTACGGGTTCACGAAGCTATCAAAGTGGAATATATGCGCCACTTAATCTCGGAAGTTTTTGATTGCGACAGATTACTGGAAAAATTGGGCTTAAATCCAGTTGCGATTAGCTAATCCGTATTTTATTCAACACATGCGGTCGTTTCGTACTGGGGATTTAACAGAACTTACGCAACTAGCATCTATTTTCCAGTTCATGGTCATGAATTTAGTTCTGATTCAGGAATGCGATCGCATGGTGTTTGTTTATAGGTTCAAAACCAGTAAATGATTTTTGTCCAAAAATTCTCCCCAAATATCACTGAAAGCAACCCAAATATCACAGACAGCAATACCCATCCCCAAAATAAACCAGCCATAGTTTGCGCACCAAACACAAAAACTGTACTGACGGACGCAAATAACCCAAATACAAAACCACAGCCAAATCTAGCCGTAATTCTGTACCAATCAGGTTGATTATTTCTTGGTGGTTGATTACTCATCGATGAACTTCTACCCTACCTAAGTTTTCTGCTAATCCTATAATTCCCATGAAGGATTCAAAGATAAACAGGTTGGGTAAGAAATTCCTCGATAAATAAAATTTAACTAACTTTTAGCGACTTTTGGGAAATTTTCCTGAATCTTAAGTACCAATTTATTCACCTCTGCTGGTGTTTTCACTGGTGCAGATGGAGGGATCGCGCTCGGCCAAGCTGTTAATAATTCACTCATACTGCTTGTAATGGCTTTCTCTGCTTCTGGATGGGTTGTTTTCACTTTACTGGCTATGTTTTTATACAAATTTTGGGCGTAAATCACAAAGCCCCGGGAATCCTGATATTCAATATTTTCCACGATTTTGTCATTGGCGATCGCTGCTTCATATTCCTCCTTGGCTGTATCCAGTAGACCATTAATCACACCGAGAACGAATTCCGGTTGGTTGCGCTGTGCTTCTGGTATGACTGCGATCGCATTATCTACTGCCGTCATCGCTGATGTAAAGCTAGTGTTAATTTTCGGATCTTGAGGTTTATTTTTGACCAGTTCATGTAAACCATTTAAAGTGCTTTTAAACTCCTTAACATTACGTTGTTGAAGTTGACCTTCCAAATCACCATAAATTTCCTCTACCGGATGTCCAATATGAGGTTCTGCTTGTTTTGGTTGATTCTGATCCAATAATTCTTTCGCAACCAATAGATGTCCTTTCATTAATCCTAGCTTGGTCATGTAGTCTACATCTTTGGCTTGATCATCTTGAATCGGTTGAGTTTCAGTCACAGATGGTGTTGTTGGTGTATCCTTTACCGTGTGACTATCATTCCCGATGCAAGCACTGAGGTTAACTACAACAAAAGCCGCAACAGCTAAACAAATGTAACGCAGTGGTTTCACGAATAATCCCCCAAAAATATCTGAATATTTCGCAAGTAAAGTATTTCGATTTACCGGCAACAAGTATGTACGACATGTCGTCGTTTATGACTCCAGTTATTATCAAATTAATGCAATATTTTAGCAAGTATTTAGTATGTTTAATTGCTAAAATTTAACAAATAACCCTGATTTGCGATCCAATCAGCACTTTAAGAGTTATGTCCTTCGATTACCTCAAAATTCCCCATGCAACCATGTTCAGCAATCATATCTTGATGGGGGTGAAACATATACTTACCAGGATATTTATAGGAAAATTCCAAAATATGCCGTTCCGCAGTTCCCATGGTGATTACGTCAGTTTCATGGGTCGGCTTTAAAGTCATTCCCGTTGGGTAAACCCGGAAAAAATTTGCATGTAGATGAAAAGTCACTGCTACATCAAACTCAATCATATTCAGAACATACAAACGCACCAACTGATGTTGATAAATCCGGATTGGATGTCGTATGTAGTATTCAGGTATACCATTGAAAGCATATAATTCGTTGGCTTGATCGTCATCAATATCGTACCCAGCCATAATCAAGACCATTTCATCTGCTGGGGGACGAGGTTGGGGAGGATCAATAATCAGCATTCCGTATAAACCCTTACTAATGTGACGAGTTACAGGTTCTATATGACAGTGGTAAAGGTGAACCCCATAGGGTTCCGCATCAAACTCATATATTGTTTGTTTCCCATTCGTCACTGGGAGAACTCCATCCGATGCAGCAGGATGAATACCATGAAAATGCATCGAATGAGAATGTCCCCCTTGGTTTTGGAAAATAATCCGAATGCGATCGCCAACTGTTGCTCGTAGTGTCGGCCCAGGTAATTGAGAGTTATAAGTCCAAGCATTAAAAGATACGGCACTATTTAAGGTCACGACTTCATTTGTCGCACGAATACGAAATTCCCGAACTTTGCGACCATTTTCTTGCTTAATTGTCCCGTAATCAAAGTCCCTTAATACCTTCATTGGCACCATTTCCCTGGAGGGTATATCTGTATTAATTGGCGGTATTTTAATTTGTGACTGATTGATTCGATTCCATGAAAACCAAAGCAATCCCAGACTTGATCCTCCAACCCCTAATAATCCCAACTTCAGAAATTGACGACGATTCCAAACTTGATCTTTGTTGAAAACAAAGTGATTGGGCATGGTATTGTTATTCTTGCTAGAGTAAATTAGTTAGTAAAAATTTTCAAATGCTCCCGGATGCTTACTCTAGAATAAACAATAATTGTTGTCAATTGTTACTAAATACTTCTTCCGGTTACAGTCTATATAGTAAATTTTTTCGGAAGATGCACATAATTTTACCCCTCTCTGAGATCCCACGGTGCACACACAAGTCGGAACCCTAACCCCCTACCCCGAACTTTGGGGTCAGGGTGGTTTGATACCATGAGAGAATAATATTTCAGAGGTTTGATTATTGACCCAAATTTCTCGTTATGGAACTCAGGGTGCGATATCCCCATCTCTGACAAGCCAGGCGATCGCATGCAGCATCGCGATGCGGAATCAGTTACATTTGATTAACAAATTGATTTGGGTACCGACATTTGAAATCAGCTAACTATTTGCAATCTTGTCGAATAAAATTAATTTTGCTCATAGTCAGCGGTATCAAGAGAACAACACGCCTAAATGTTGAGTCAGAAGGAAATTTGATTTTTGGGTCTGAGTTTCGCAATTCGATGAGTAATTCTTTGTGGCTAAGTGTAAAATCCTCTAATGGTCGCTAGCCCCAGTATCCTGTCATTGCTCCCAATACCAGCAGTATCAGTACCAGCCATAATTCGTACCTCCTTCCTCGGATATAGCGCTAGTCCTCTATCTGTTGTAGCTGTTCTAGTAGATTCATTTCTTCCCTAGTTGTAGATGTCTATATACACTCAACAGGTGTTATCATTTTTCTCTGGGCGTATGAAACCACTCTGCTTCCCCGCTTGCAAGGAAGGGAGACAAGTGTTTATTCATGTTTAATCATCTCAAATATTCAGTGATGAAAGTACATCCACGGGAAATTTATCGTTTGTTACGCGGTTCGGTTCCAAATGGGAAGCATGTATCGGAGTTGATTATTGGTTTGACTTGGACCTATTGTCGGGTAGATGGGGTGGGTTTGTGTATGAGTCCTGGTATTAGTACGCGAACTCTATCTTGGTCGGGAACGGTTGTTAATACACCTGTGGAAGATTTAGCAGTATGGTTGGAGTCGTGGGATAGTTATCAAGCGACTGTGGGGATGGCTGCTGTTAATGCGGTGATTAATCATACTTCGCCTTTGTTAGCTGCTGCACAACCTTTGATACCGCAAAAATCAGCTAATTTAGCGGTGTTTGAGCATTTCTTACCGTTGATGCGATCGCAAAAAGTGGTGGTGATTGGTCGCTATCCAGGTTTGTCTGTGTATGAACAGGAGATTGATTTAACGGTTTTGGAACGTCAACCGTCTCCCCAGGATTTACCGGATATTGCTTGTGAATATTTGCTCCCGGATGCAGATTGGGTGTTTTTGACTGCGACTTCGATTGCGAATAAGTCTTTTCCCCGCTTGGTGGAGTTGTCACAACACGCAAATTTGGTACTGATGGGACCGACATTACCTTGGTTGGAGGATTTGGGAGGGATGGGGATTGATTATTTAGCTGGGGTTGCGGTCACTAATCCCCAAAAATTACGACAGACGATTTGTGAGGGGGGAGGTGTGAGGATTTTTGAAACTGGTGTGGAATACCGAGTTTTGAAGTTGTAAATTAATTCTGTTTGTTCTAAGTAGTCAGGTTTAATCAAAGGTAGGATGTGTTAGGTAAAAGCCGTAACGTATCAAAGTCTTCTTCTACATGGGTTACACTGCGCTGACCCATCCGACAAAGATTTTATGTTTAATTGTACCTTCCTTCTATACATGCAGGTTACTCGTGATTTTTTGAATGTGCCAGTATTTATACTGGACATTTACGAAAATATGACATCGTGAAAATGCTAGTTTTCTGTTGAAATACTTATCTAGTTTGATTTGAGTTTGCATTATTCCCACAGAAATTTAATCGTTAAACATTGGTAAACTTTATCTTTAATAACCCTGCATCCAGCAAATATCAGTCTTTGAACACCCTACTTACATTTACCCAAATTTAGATTAAATCTTTCACCCTAATTATGTTTTTTTGGTAAATATTCCTTCCGCTAGATCCGAAATATCACGATATTCAGTATTTATTGGGTATATATAAATAAAACGATAAATATACCCAATTGCATGAACAGGGCATTTTTTGTCAAAATTATCACAATATTTTTGATGTCGTTAGGGGGTATAGGAATAGTTGGAGGCGGATTTCTCATCAGTCGTACATTTAATCGTCAGGAAGAATCATCGATTGTCAGTAATATTTCAGACTATAAAAAAATCCGTAATCAAATTTGGTTGAACCCAAAGGAAATTAGCCATTTTCCTCCCGAAATACCAGCAGATGCACAGGTAAAAGGTTTTATTTACTCACCAGCATCCGCGACGGGTGGTAGCGCTTTGCAGTTGCGTTTACAAAAATCCCCATCCCAAGTACGGGAATTACTGAGTCACTACCGACAAATAGCCCAAGCTAAATATTACGGTGGACATACCAACGAACATTTGAATCGCGATACACCTTTGGTGTTAAGCTTCGCTGATCGCGTAGCGACTCCTCTGGAGTATCGCGGTTTACCAACTACCTTTTTTTATACTGGCAATCATGAAGGTGATAACGCATTCCCCGCAAGTTATGAAATCCTCGTATTGGGAGCAAAAGATGAGGGAATTACGGGTTTTCCCTGGAGTCATGGCCATAGTTATGGTGTGGCAATTAATACTCAGGCTGCGGAAATAGTTTACTGGGCTGAAGTTTGGTAGTAAGTAGGTGGGTGGTAAAAATTGTCGTTGAGATCAGGGAGTAGGGAGAGAGACGCGATATATCGCATCTGTACGGGAGTAAGGCTTTTAGCCGAATGAGCGGTTACGTTGCGGTTTGATCTTGAATTGCACCACCTACCTGACTTGAAAGTGAGTAGGGAGTGGGGGAAAAATCACTTTCATACATCCTGGTGTACGCAGTTCATGACGACTACTTATGGGGGAATTTGGGATTTTCCGGTGGTGATTGTGTTTGGAGGGAGGAAGATTGGTTTAAGATGAGAACAGCGATCGCATATCGCCATTGTTTTGGGCTGTTTTCATGTTGAAATCATGGATGGTTATTGCTGGTGTTGCGGTGATTGTGGCAATATTGGCAAACACAATTAGTTCACCGGATGATTTGCGTTGGTTTAACCGTTTGCAGCGTCCTAGTTGGTTGACTTTTGAACGTTTAATTCCCCTGATTTGGACGGTTATTTTTGTTTGTGCAGGTTGGTCAGCTTATATTGTTTGGGAAGCAAATCCGGGAACCCTAAATACCTGGTTATTGATGGGATTGTACGTGTTATTAGAAATTGTCACCATGTTGTATACCTCCGTCATGGCAAAATTACGGAGTTTGCGAGTGGGTGCAATGATTGGTGCAACTGGTTTTTTCGTATGTGCATTTTTAGCTGTGGCTGTGTTTCGTGTTTCCAGCACAGCAGTTTGGTTATTAGTACCCTATTTATTATGGAGTCCGATTGGTACTTACACAACTTGGACAATGATTCCCCTCAATCCTCAAGACGCTTGAGTTAATAATACGACAGCATAAGCACAAATGCCTTCTTCCCGACCGACGGGTCCAAGTTTTTCATTTGTAGTGGCTTTCACACCGACTTGATTCGGTTCCAGGTCTAAAACCTTGGCTAGATTTCCTCGCATTTGGTCGATATGGGGTTTGAGCTTGGGACGTTCAGCAACTACTACCGAATCAATGTTAGCAATTTTCCAACCTTGCGATCGCACTAGTTGATTAACTTGGGTTAACAGAACTAAGCTATCAGCACCGGACCATTGGGGGTCGGAGGGGGGAAAATAATGACCAATATCACCCAAGGATAATGCACCTAACATGGCATCCATAATTGCATGGGTCAGCACATCCGCATCACTATGTCCCAGTAAACCTAGTTCATGGGGGATATCCACACCACCTAAAATTAAACGTCTTCCAGTGGTGAGACGGTGGATATCATAGCCGTTACCAATCCGAATGCTCATAACTGTGTTGATTGAAGTATCGATGACTGATTGTATCAAAAATTAGAATTCATTTTCATACTGTGAGGGGTGATTTTTTCAATTATCCGTTCTCTAGTAACTATTCATGGTTAAACTTGACGATAGAATTCACAAGTTATGTGATTGAATAATATTTGACTTCAGGTGTATTTTGATTTCTGCTGATTGTGACATGTAACTTTAGTTTTGATTAATTCAACATGGGTTAATATTTAGAACTAAAGGATGAACCTAAATATTTCATAAGTGGGATTTGTTGAACTAAAAATTATTTCAGAATCAAGAATAATTAGTTAGTTCACTCTATATAAGAGTATGTAATATAAGCTTAATTAGCAGATTGTTTTGTTTTCAACTTTCTCCCTTGCTTTTCATCTGACATAATTATGACAATAATTGGCTGATACAGTAGTCCGAGCAGGATTTGTGAAATCTTACATGTAGGGTTGTTAACGGTTGACAGTTGACGGTTAACAGTCACTAGTCATCAGTCAACGGCACGCTATTTTTCACGACTTAAATTGGATTGTTGTAGATATAGAAGTCTATCCTATCCATTCTAGGCACAAATTCTCATAATTTTAAATGTTATACCAATTTGATATTGAAGATGCAGATGACGAAACCTACCCCTTAATCCCCTTTCCCTCCTTGTGAGAAGGGGAAACAAAAATCCAGTACCCGAAGGGAAGTTTGCTTAGTATTAGGGAGGGGTTGAATCCGCGAGCAGCTTAACAAAGAATTGGTGTTAGATATATTCACTTTGTTCAAAACAAGTTTTGAATTGACCATGTAGATCAATATACTCCTTCTATACAACATTAGAAAATATTGAAAAATATTAGCTTTATTCTTTCGATGTTAGAGATATGGAATGCACTGTGTTGATTGTGGAGAAATTTCTAGTTTATTAATACAGAGAAATATTATTATCACCTCTTCACGTATATATAAAAAGGTAATTATGGATAGAGTTAAAGATAAAGTTATTATTATTACTGGAGCAGCTTTAGGTATTGGTCGAGCAACCAGTATATTACTAGCAAAAGAAGGAGCAAAAGTCGCTGTTACAGATATTTTAGTTGATGAAGGCAAAGCCTTAGTGGAAGAGATTCAAAAAAATGGTGGAGAAGCGGAATTCTGGCATTTAGATGTGACCAATGAAAATCAAATTGAACGGGTTTTTGCTGATATTTACCAAAAGTGGGGAAAAATTGATGTTTTGGTAAATAATGCGGGAATCTCAGGGGTGAATAAACCAACCCACAAAATTAAACAGGAAGAGTGGAATCTGGTGATGTCAATTAATGTTAATGGGGTGTTTTTATGTACCAAACATGCTGTAAATTTGATGTTAAATCATGGTGGTGGTAGTATTGTCAATTTATCTGCTGCCTATGGATTAGTTGGTTCTCCCAGTCTTCCGGCTTACCATGCTTCTAAAGGTGCGGTACGGTTAATGAGTAAAACCGATGCCTTAACCTATGCCCATCATAATATTCGTGTGAATTCGGTTCATCCAGGTTTTATTATGACACCGATGATTGAAGAACATTTAGGTGGAAAAGAAAACGTTGAACATGGCAAGAAATTTCTCGACCGTCTACAACCTTTAGGACATATCGGTGAACCGGATGATATTGCCTATGGAATTTTATATTTAGCTTCCGATGAATCTAAATTTATTACCGGTGCAGAATTAGTGATTGATGGAGGTTATACTGCTGGTTAAGTTTTCATAGGGGTTGCCAAACTACTAGTTTTATCTTGCAACTCGATCGACTTGATCCGCAGCGATCGCATACCAAATTTGGGCATATGTTTGAGGGTTGAGTCTACCATTACCACGTCTCACTCCGGGGAAAAGTCGGTCAAATTTGCTGTTAGTATCAATATTCAGTTGGCGAATCGTGTAATTACCAAACTCCCCATTATTGGCACGACTTACCCACCGTTGGTAATCCTGTCCGCTATAACTACCAAGTCTACGACGGACAGCACTACTTAACTCGGCTTGTTGCAATTTTGACAACAACTCATTGCCATGTTTTAACCACTCTTGCCGTAAGGCCGCATCTTCAGGATTACCAGTTAAAGCACGTCCCCTGACTTCTGGATTTTGAGTATAAAAAATATCGTTAACCGTTCGCACAAAAAAACCATCGGGAATTTCTAACTGTTGACGACGGTTGCTGAGATTGGCAATGGTTTGATTATTTTGATTATCTTGATTGCTTTGATTATTATTACCATTACCACCATTGGAGTTACCATTACCAGCAT
The DNA here is from genome assembly GCA_937973965.1 of uncultured Calothrix sp. GTDB lineage: Bacteria > Cyanobacteriota > Cyanobacteriia > Cyanobacteriales > Nostocaceae > NIES-3974. The sequence continues at coordinate 26,675 of CALJJQ010000009.1, forward strand.
CAGGTAAACTAGGCAAACTGGGTAAAGAGACATTGGGGAGAGAAATCGAAGAAACACCGCGAATCACCCCATTAACAACCGCCACACTACCAGCAATTACCAACACTACTACTGTAGTACCCACCATACTGACAGCAAAGGGACGTAACCATGCAGGGAAAGGAATTAAAGCAGCGATCGCTTGGGTTTGTTGATGGAATTTTGTACCCAAAGCAGTTTTACTTAAACGAGCAGCAGGTGCAGCTACCATTGTCGCGATTTTGGTGATACGGCTATTAGGGGGATTAACTTGATGAGTTGGATGACTTTGATTACTATGATTCATATTAGAAACAGGTGCAACCGTCACAGGAGCAGCTAAACCTTCCAAAGCCAAGAAAACATCCTTAGCAGTTTGTAAGCGATCGCTAGGTTTAAGGGCAACCATTTTTTTGAGTATGCGTGACAACTCAGGACTAACTTGAATCGCACTCCCCCAACGCCAAGCACCCTCATAACTATCATACAAATCCTGGGGTTCCTTCCCAGTTAATAATACCAGAGCCGTCACCCCTAACGAGTAAATATCGCTACAAGGAAACACCTTACCTTGGCGAATTTGTTCTTCTGGAGCATAACCTTTTTTACCCAACAAAGTGCGATTGACACCCAATTGGGTAGCCCAAAAACCCTGGGAAGCAGGTAACTGTTTCACCGCGCCAAAATCAATTAACATTGGCAGGAGATTATCCCGTCGTCGCATCAAATTATCCGGAGAAATATCACGGTGAATCACATCACGGGAATGTAAATAGGTTAACACAGGTAAAACTTGCCGCAGCAGGAGAATAACTTCCTCCTCAGTAAAGCTTTTTCCCTCAACAAGGCGTTGATTTAATAAATCCCAATAGGTTTCCCCATCCACAAAATCCTGGACTAAAAAGAAAAAATCCTTTGTACCAAACTGAGTTTGGAGAGTGCGATGAAACTTAGGAATTTGAGCATGTTGTAGTTTTTTTAAAACATCCGCCTCCCGCTCAAATAACTCCTTCGCCTTGAGAACATCCTCCGGATTCTCAACCTGGGGAGCAAACTCCTTCATCACACAAGCCTTCTGCTCCTGGTGAGTATCCTCAACCAAATAGGTACGTCCAAACCCACCCTGTCCCAAAATCCGCACCACCCGATAGCGATTTGCCACCATCTCACCCGGTGGAATTGCCAAAGCCTCACCACACTGCGTACAAAAACGATTACCAGCAATATTGGGGTGTTGTTTACTGCAAAGAACCTTCATAGCACCAAGGAATTAATGAAAGGGAGTTTCTAAACTGCTACAACCCATGACTTGATTTTTACGGATATAGTGTCGCTGATTTGCGGAAATTGTCATAGGGATAGGGGGTAAGGTTTTTCATCCCTATTATTTTGCCAATTACATACCGCAAAACATCTAATCACGTAAAATAAATAACCCATGTAGAGACGCGATATATCGCGTCTCTACGATAATTTTTGATTTGAACACAAAATGCAAATAATTATAATTCATGCCCAAATCAGCGTGAGAATCCAAGGGTGAGAGGTTCCTACCTCTCCAATGCATCCCCTCCCAGCAACGAGAGGGACAGGTGTTGTTTTCTTTTACCTTTATTTTGCTAATTACATACGGAAAACACTGAATTACATGGTAAATAACACATGTGGGGAGGTAATATATGACGCGCGTGTAGAGACGTAATATATTATGATTCATGCCCAAATTCAGACCCGACGACATGAGAGAGACAACCCGACGAGCCGTCTCTACGGCTGTTTCGGTTTGATGTTACGAGCTTTGTAAAAGGTTTCTAAACTATCGCGATCGCCAACAAATCGCCAATGCCAAGGTTCGTAACTTACCCCCTGTTGATTATCCCTGGGAAAGGACAGTTCAAAACCATATTTGGCAGCATTTTGACTCATCCAGACAAAGGCTTTGGTTTTCTCAAAATTTTCGCTTAAATTAGTCGCTGGTGCATTCCCGTCCCCAATATCTACCGCGTATCCGGTATGGTGTTCGCTGTAACCAGGGGGTGCGCTTAGTGCTGCTCGTTGAGCTGGAGTTTGGTTGCGTTGAGCGCCAACACCAAAAAATAATTGCTTCTGTTCCTGCTCGGAACGAAAGGCCGAAATTGGGACAATATTCACACCTGAGCGTCGCGCATCCTGCACCATGAGATGGAATTTCTCGGCTGCGGCTCTATGCAAACGCAAACGCGGATGACCGGGAATCGGCACTAAATCGCTTTGGGGTGCTTCCGGGTATGGTAAATGTCCGAGTAAAGCCTGTGTCGTATTATTCGTATTATCTGCTGGGGTCTGGTCTGGATTTATCTGGCTGGATTTCGCTTCACCCTCTTTGGCTTGACGGGATGCGGTCAGGGAAAAAATAAAACCACTCAACCCAGCAATTAACACAAACCCTAATATCCCAGCAGCAATCAAAAAAATGACTCGTAAACCTCGTTGCGGTGCAGCATCAGGAGTATCGCGCAATGCTGCTGGAATGTCTTCTCCCGAACCATGTGCGGAATTATGGGGTTTCCCCTGCTGTCCAGCATTACTCAAGGTTAAACTCCTGTTTTTGATTGATTGTAACCACCACCGATTCTAAACCGTAAATAATAAAACACAACAGCCAACATTTTACAATAGGGGGAGTCGGGAGTTGGGAGTTGGGAATTCCCTCGCACCCATGCTCCGCCTGGGCGCAGAATCTACGAGGCTCCTGCCTCGTGAAGGAAGGCAGTAGCCCTTGCTGACTGAGTGACCACGCAGAGCATAGTCACTAGATAAAATCGGGGTCGGGAGCCAGGGATGGGGCAGAGTATATTTAATTACTTTCATATTGGAATTATTCTGTCTCTTGTCTCCTGTATTCTTGATCAAATCTGGGAACTGGGAAATGGCTAGTGCATTCGTTAAAGTATAGAAATTTCTTGTCCACGACCTTCACACATGTTGTCTAAAATGTTATTTAGTCACTGGCGGTTATTACTGATTATTATTTTGGGAAGTAGTGCGGTTCTAACTCCCCTATTCCTGAGTTCCTACGTGAATGCAGCGACTAATCAACGCCGATTTACCCAAGTCTCGAAAGTACCTTCCCAACCTGTAGCGATTGTGTTTGGTGCGGGGGTTTCTCCGCAGGGAGTTCCATCACCAATGTTAGCAGACCGGGTTGATGCTGCAATTGAGTTGTATAAGCAAGGTCATGTCAAAAAGTTGTTGATGACGGGTGACAATAGTCGCGAAGATTATAACGAAGTTGGGGTTATGCAGCAGTATGCGGTGGAAAGGGGGGTTCCCATTGAAGATATTACCCTTGACCACGCTGGATTTAGTACCTATGAAAGTTGTTACCGTGCTAGGAAAATATTTGGTGTGGAGCAAGCGGTGTTAGTCACTCAGAATTTCCATCTCCCCCGCGCTGTGTATACTTGTAAGCAATTGGGAATAGAATCCGTGGGTTTAGGTACTCCTGATTGGGAACGATATAGCTCTAAAACCGTGGGAAGATATACACTGCGGGAAAAGTTATCTATCCTCAAGGCAATTTGGGAAGTTCATGTCACCCGTCCCCAACCAACTTTTTTGGGTAAGTTTGAGGGTATTAAGTAAAAGAGAAATCGGGTTTCTTTGAGAAACCCAATTTCTAGTAGTATCCAAAACTAGATGTTGCTCTTGGAGGCATTTGTTGGGGTGCGTTAGCGTTAGCTCTACAGGGTAGTAGGTTAAATTCGGCAATATTTATAGTTTACCCATCCGAGGGAAAGGAATATTTTGACGCTTGCTTGCGATAAGCGGAGCTTAATGCCTTCGGCATATCGCAAAGCTAACGGCTAAAACGGCGTTGCATAATCAAGGGATGATTTTAACCTATGTGCAGAAATTTTTTTGATTTCACAAAAGTTTCAGCCTATGCAAATTGGATTATCATCCCGTAACGATGCAACGCCAATACTCAACTAATTGTGATCTCATTGTGAGCTCACTTCAAAACTTGTAATGCCAGGGAAATCATGGATAGAAATGTAAAAAATCCGACCGCATCTATGGCAGTAGTTAATAGTGGTCCACTAATCAAAGCTGGGTCAAGATTTAAACGCTGTAGTGTCATCGGTAAAAATGTCCCTAAACTAGCAGCGACAAACACATTCACAACCATCACGGTGGCAGCTACAATTGCTACCCACCTCTCTGGGGCAGAAGACCAAATTAAGGACAACATCGCCAGGGTAAAAGTCAAGGCAAGGGATGTACCGATGCCTGCCATCACTTCTTTGCGGAGAATTTTGAAGGTGTCTTTTGGTGTAACTTCGCCAACACCTAAACCCCGTACCGTTACGGAGAGAGCCTGAATTGCCACATTACCACTGGTATTGGAAAGAATCGGCATAATTACGGCCAAAACTGGTACCTTGGATATTACCTCTTGAAATGGCGCGATCGCACTAGCTGCTCCGACGTACAAGGCAATATTTCCGAGTAACCAGGGTAAGCGTTTGCGAATGGTAATTGCTGGAAGTGATAGAGCAGCTTCGTCTCCACTCACACCTGCTAATTTCTGAATGTCTTCGGTGGCTTCCTCTTCGATAATGTCTACAATATCATCAATGGTGATAATCCCCACTAACCGCTCTTCCCGATCCACTACTGGAACCGCGATCAAATCGTAACGCTTCATGATTTGCGCTACTTGATCCTGGGGGGTTTCCGTGCGGACACGAATCACGCGATCGCTGGCAATTTCTTTCAGCTGAATATCCGGAAAGGTAAATAATAACTGCCGTAAGGAAACGACTCGTACTAGTTTGCGATTATCATCAACAATGTAAGCATAATAAATGGTTTCCTTATCTTCGTCTTGGCGACGAATTTTGTTCAAAGCTTCCCCAACTGTTAACCCTTCCCGCAACCACACATACTCGGTGGTCATTAATCTACCAGCAGTACCTTCCGGATAGCCCAGAATTGTGGCTGTGGCTTGTCTCTGTTCGCTACTCAGTTCCTGCAAGAGGCGTTTGACAACTTTGGCTGGTAACTCGTCAAATAACTCAGCCCGGTCATCTGGACTCATGGCTTCGACAATCTGCACCACCTGCACATCATGCAAGGAATTGATTAAATCCTCCTGCACCTCCGGGGGAAGATACTCAAACACATCAATCGCATGACTTTTATTTAACAACCGAAATGCGATCGCCTGGTCTTTTTGCGGTAACTGGGTAATATATTCCCCCACATCCACTGGTGGCAACCGATTCAAATCACATTTAAGCTGGTTCAAGTCGCCAATGTCAACAAAAGAACTGCGAACATCTTGCACAAGCATAAAACCTCCTATTGTCTCCCCCGCGCTGGGAGACAAACTCACCAGGTCAGAGGAGGATGATACTACCGTCTTGCGGACTGTTGTCCATAAAATCTCAAAAATTCAACATCGATATCCTAGCAGGGCATCGCTTAAGTTATAATGCATACCCGGAATCGAGGAATCCGGTAGATGCGTTGCTCCCGTGTTTTGATTTGTTCTAATCGCTACAAGGCTAAAGCGGTATCCCTGGTTTTAGGCTTCATTAGAGTAAATTTTACTACTCTTATGTTCCATGTCAAGGGAATTTCTGTTTTTATTATTAATCTTTATAGTGTATTTTTTTTGACTAGTAATCAGGAGATGCATCCACTCTAAATTACTCCTAAATAGACGGTTAACATTGATGAATCGGAGGTTTACTATCAAAGTAAGTTTTTTATGGTACAACAGTAAAGGATGTTAATAAACTGTTAATAGAGTCGAAAAATAAGAAACAATGCTTGATGTGGATGATTTACTCCACACTCTCTGGTCAGTCAAAATTCGGTTTTTGTACTATGGAAAGCAATCCTATTTCAGTCTTGAATCAGTATTGAAAAATATCGGTTTTGCCTATACCCTGTGCAAAGGCATCTTTAGAATGGTTAAGTACTGCTTCCACAATATAGTCTATTATCCTTTGCGGTGGCTCTAACTGTCTCTTTTCGACCTGGTAGTAAATATTTTATGGCTTCCCATTGGTCATTCCGTAAGCCATAGCGACTTGTCATTTTCCTTATTTCTTCCTACTTAATTCTCCTCGACTACTAAATTTTCAAATGGATTCGTGCCTAATTGATGACAAACCCTAAGTTGATATCTGAAGTTTTAAAGATGGTTCAATTAAGCTTGTAATATCATTTCACCCAAATTTTGATACATTTTCTTCCTTTGCTCCCAAAAGCTTCCTGTCAGGTATTAACTTGAAAGCAAAACGGTATAACAGCTGGCTGACAGGCTTTCTAGCTATGTCTATGTGTTCATATAGATGATTTTCCAGCGAGACGACGATATCATTGTGCTAAAAAACGATAGTAGACTGAGATAACTGTTATTGCTTTTGCTAATTTGAGTTATGACTTCAGAACTAGAGACATTTCGTAGAACGGTTGAGCATATCGCTTTAGTACAACGATTATTATCAGTCCAGATAGAGCTTACCCATCGTATCGTAACGCACGACCAAACCAAACTACATTCTCCTGAATGAGAAATGTATCGAGAAGTAATACCTAAACTGGAAAGGCTGCCTTATGCTTCGGAAGAGTATAAAGCTCTAGTCGCGGAGATGCGGAATGGTTCGTGAAAGCATCATTTTGAGCACAATCGTCATCACACCGAACACTTTGAAAACGGTGTCAATGGGATGAACTTGTTTGATATTTTAGAAATGCTAATTGATTGGATCGCCCACACCAAACTTCGTGCTGATGGCGATATTGCTAAAAGTATTGAAATCAATTCGGCGCGGTTTGCCATTTCTCCTCAACTGAAGCAAATCATGAGCAATACAGTACCGTGGATAGAAGACGAATTTTCCGAACTAAAAACTCAAGCTGATATTATATGGAACCGTGGCTGGGAATGAAAATGCTGTGTGGGTGTTAATTGCAGGTAGACATCCTTGAAGGTGGGTTGTAAGCAACCCTCGAAATCAAGATGAAATGCGCTAAGATCAGGCTGTAATAAACACTAGTTGCTGTGAATGTGTCTACATCAAAACCAATATTTTGGGGCATATCACCCCCAGATCAACCAACAATTTGCGAAAATTTAATAGTTGTGACAAAATTCCCATAATCAATGCTGCGGATTAGCTCAGATCGACCAAATTACCATGTCCCGTCCCATCTACCTCGACTGTCATGCCACTACACCCGTTGACCCGCAAGTAATGGCTGCTATGCTACCCTATTTTACTGAGTATTTTGGCAACCCATCTAGTATTAATCATCAGTATGGTTGGGAAGCAGAAGCCGCAGTTAAACAAGCACGGGAATTTATTGCTGATGCCATAAATGCCACTCCCACGGAAATAATTTTTACTAGTGGCGCAACGGAAGCTAATAATTTAGCCATCAAGGGAGTTGCTGAAGCCTATGTGGAAAAAGGACAGCATATTATCACCGTGGCAACAGAACATAATGCGGTGATTGACCCTTGTAAATACCTAGAAACTTTGGGGTTTACTGTCACCTATCTCCCGGTGGGTGAGGATGGCATCATTGATTTACAGACTCTAGAAGCGGCTTTTCGGGATGACACGATACTGGTGTCTGTCATGGCTGCCAATAACGAAATCGGTGTTTTGCAACCTTTAGCAGCCATTGGTGCTATGTGTCGCGATCGCCAAATTCTGTTTCATACGGATGCAGCCCAAGCCATTGGTAAAATCCCCCTGGATGTGGAAGGGATGCACATCGATTTGATGTCCCTAACTGCCCATAAGATCTACGGACCCAAGGGAATTGGTGCTTTATACGTGCGTCGTCGTCAACCTCGTGTGGCGATCGCTCCCCAATTACATGGTGGTGGACATGAGCGGGGAATGCGCAGTGGAACCCTATACACACCCCAAATTGTCGGCTTTGGCAAGGCTGTAGAAATAGCTTTGTCTGTACAAGAGAGCGAAAATCAGCGTTTAACAAGTTTACGTCAACAACTTTGGCAGCGTTTAGCTTCTTTGTCTGGTATCCACCTCAATGGACACCCGACCCAACGTCTTCCTGGTAATTTGAATGTCAGCATTGAAGGGGTGGATGGAGCAGCCCTTTTGTTGGGTTTACAAAGCACTGTTGCCCTTTCTTCGGGTTCTGCCTGTTCTTCCACTTCCACCACCCCATCTCACGTGTTAACTGCGTTGGGACGTTCGGAAAGTTTAGCCTACGCTTCTTTAAGGTTTGGTATCGGTCGCTTTAATACCAGTGAGGAAATTGATATCGTTGCGGAAACGGTGATTAGTGTTGTGGAAAGTTTACGCAGTTCAATTCTCAGCTGTCGGATTTCAAGGTAGATGATGAACAGGGATAACAGAAAAGATACTTTAATAGTAATACGGTCAAAAAGTGAACTTTTCGTTGGGATGGTTAATACTTAGTTGATACTTAAAAAGACAACTGTCACCACTCAACCGTAAACAAAAAGGAAAATATATCAGCGTGCGAAATATATCAATATTGAATGTATGGCCTACTAATTTCTGTCTTCCATTCTCTTAATCTCAATAAAACTTAAACGCTCCCCTTGGGATTTTAATTAATTTTAGCAAAAAAGATGTTGAAAAAATCAACCATTTCTGAAAGCCTATATTTTACGTTAATTTATTAAAAATTAGTCTCAAGATTATTGAGAATATGCCAAATTATTGCGAAAATGCCTAGCAAAAAAATAGCGGTACTTTTTTGGAATTTTTTTGAGTACGCATAAACTATTAAAGTCGGAAAAGCCCTTTTGGAAAAGCACTAGAGACGATATTCATTTAACGATAGAAATTTGATAAATAAATAATGAATTTCCATAGACTATAAACTATGATTGTCCAATTCATAATTTATTTTTATACAGATTAAAAAAATAGAGACGTAGTACTGCTACGTCTCTACAATCAATTTTCAATTAATATTTGTATTTAACGTCCAAAAAATGTTTGCAACACAAATATAGCAATCCTAGATAATTTGTAAAATCTTACATGTAGGGTTGTTGACAGTTCAGCGTTGACAGTCATAGGCGTAGCGCGGCTTCTTTAACGAGAAGCCTTTCCGCAGGGTACAGCCAAAACTAATATTTTTCACTACCGAAATCGGATTACCATATAAAATGAAAATACTCGATTTAATTACTTGGTTTGAAACATGGGCCAATCCGACTTGGCAAGAAAACTGGGATAATTGTGGCTGGCAAATTGAACCAGGGGTATTATCCCAAGATGCCCATGTGTTAGTTTGTCTGACACCGACTTTAGCGGTTATGGAAGAGGCTTTAATCCTGCGGGAACAGGGTATACCCATCAATTTAATTTTTGCCCACCACCCCTTATTATTTAGTCCCCCGAAATCATTACGTTGCGGGGATTATATCGGTGAAATGACAAAATTAGCATTCACCCAGCAAATAGGTGTATATACAGCCCATACAAACTTCGATCAGGTTGCCGATGGTACAGCCGACGTATTAGCTCAACTGTTGGAATTGCAAGCGACCCAGCCCATTGTTCTCACCCAACCCGGTATCGGTTATGGACGGGTAGGGAATTTAGCCACTCCCCAAACATTACAAGACTTATTATCCACCATTCAAACTCGATTACATCCTCCCCAACTTTTACATTCCCCAGCCGACTTAGGACAAAAGATTCAGCGAATTGCAGTGTTAGGTGGTTCAGGAGCCAGCTTTATTGCTGCCACAATTAAAACAGGAGCGCAAGTATATTTAACATCCGACTGTAAATTCCATCAATTTCAAGAAAGCCGCGATCGCAATTTGATTTTGGTGGATGCTGGTCATTATGCTACCGAACGTCCCGCTTGCGATCGCCTGGTAAAAATATTCCTGTCCCAAGGAGTTAAATCTGCTCAACTAAGTCAACGGGATGAGGATTTTCGTGTTTTTATGGCAAGGGAATAGGAAGTAGCCCGATCTCCATCTTATATCAAGTCCGGATGATTAATTCTAATAAGTATAGAACCATTGCATTGCATCTACATATCATGCCAAAACGGATTGCGATATCGCCACACACTTAAGCGCGGAAGAGTTGTTTGTTCGTTATCGCCAAGCAAGGGAACCCAAGGAACGTGGTCGTTATTAAATAATTTGGTTATTAGCAACTGGGAAGACAGTAAAGGAAGTATCTGAAGTTACGGGATGATTTTGTCAAAGGTTTAACTTGCTATTACTGGTGGCCAAGAACGAGGGCTGCTTAACTATAAGTGTTCGACCGGACATGATATTATTACCTAAACGCTCGATAATTGGGATACGGCTAAAGCCGTTAGATTTGCGATATGCCGAAGGCATTAAGCTCCGCTTATCGCAAGCGTAAAAATATTCCTGACTACGGACACGTACTCTTCTGCTAATTTCATCCGTCACCAAGGGAAGTTTTCGAGATATCGGCATTTATTAGGAGTCCCTCAAACAGTTTCAAAGGCTTGTTTCATGGCTAACATCGGCCCATTAAGACTCAACACAAACTAGCAACCTTTCTACGCCTCAACCGAAACGTAAAGCCAGCTAACGGTGAAGTTGTGCGGCGGCAGACAAGCTCGAACTCTCACCGATAACCTCTGTTCCGTCCGCACCAACGCAGTGTTAGGTGCGTGTGAGCTAAAGACCCAAAAAAGTTACAGCACTATGTCAATCGTCGCATTTGCTAGCTCTTTTGGTTCCAATTTAATGATGACTACTTGGTCTGTCGAGCAAATTCTTGGGAACGCCCCCAGATTGTGGACTGTAAGTAATTGCGATCGCAGTCTAACGTTCCCAATCACCTGCTGCGGATTCTTTTGCGCCTTAACGAAATCTAAACTCGTTCGCACATTCATCGAGCAGGATTCGCATAGGCTGTCAACATTTCCTTCGCTAATTCAAGGGCTGCGATCGCCTGTTCTCGGCTGACACTGGGGAAATGGTCTAGAAATACCTCTAATGAATCACCAGCCTCAAGATAATCAAGCAGGGTTCTAATTGGCACACGAGTCCCTACAAAAACAGGAGCTCCCCTAAAATATCGGGGTCGCTATGCACAATTCGGGGTGTAAATGTCATAACAAATTCAGCCAAACGACTGCCAATCCTTGATTGTAATTATATCCTCAAATCACCTGTTTGCACGTAAGTACAGGATTTTCATTATATTTGCGGATATCCCGAAATTTTCCGTATAAAATCCGAATTATGGACACTATCAAGAATTTCCAGGGTGTTTTTATCTATAGAGCAACCCCCTAGGTAGGGCTAACTTGCCGTTGCAGAATCACGGCAATGAAACTAAACTTAGTTTATAGACTTAGTTTTTTTAAGAACGTATGGAAACTGTAAATATTCATCAAGCCAAGACCAACCTTTCTCGTTTATTGTCCCGTGTAGAACAGGGAGAGGAAATCGTTATTTCCAACCGAGGTATCCCCATTGCTAAACTTGTCCCTTTTCGGACATCCTTAGATCGACGGTCTAGTTTGGGACAAGATCGAGGTATGTTTACTGTACCAGATGACTTTAATGCCCCTTTACCAGAAGATATTTTGGTAGCATTTGAAGGTGGTGCAGAGTGAGACTTTTGCTGGATACACAGTGCTGGTTATGGTGGTTTGCTCAACCAGAAAAGTTAAATGAGAACGTGATTGAGCAAATTGTGGATGAAACCAATGAAGTATGGTTATCAGTTGCCAGTGTTTGGGAGATGGGAATTAAAGTTTCCATTGGTAAGTTGCCACTGCCAAAGCAAATAGATGATTATGTCTCTACTCGCATGACTCAACTAGGAGCTAGATCGTTAGAAATCACCGCTTCTCATGCTTTGCGGGTGGCTGCATTACCTTTACATCATCGTGACCCTTTTGACAGAATGCTAATTGCCCAAGCTCAGGTAGAAGACATGACACTTGTGAGTGCAGATTCAACATTTAAGCAATATCAAGTCTCTTTGCTCTGGGCAGCTAGCTAGTTCCTAGTTTTGATCAAGCTTCAAAATTGGTATCAGAAAACCACATAAAACCGCCGCGATCACCATCAGTTACTGGGCAGTTAAAATAAATAAAAATCTCACTTTCGGGTTACTAAACCATCGCCGCTCATCCCTCTAGACTAACATCATAACTAGATTTCGAGCGAACGAATCGCACCTTTATTGCTGCTTTGGTATCGCAACTACTGTTCACCCTTAATTTTTCGTATCATTTCAAAACCGCCAAATATACTAACCAGCAGAAAGCTTCCTCCTATAAATATCGCATATAAATATCGCATAAGGTCGCCTATCGTATAGCTTCTGTAGAACTCTATTTAATTCCAATCACCATCGAGTCTGGTCCAACGAGCGGCTCAACCCGTGTCTGAGAAAAACCAGCCTCTTTCATCCATTTAGAACAGTCGGCACCTGTGTAGTCGAAGCCTCCTGGCGTTTCGATCAGCATATTGAGACTCATCATCAGCCCAAAGGCATTTTTTGAGCGGTCATCATCAATTAGTGCTTCGTATATGACGAGGGCGCCTCCAGTTGGGACGGCATCGAATGCCTTTGCAATAAGCATTTTCTTTGTCGGCAGATCCCAGTCGTGCAGAATGTGTCCCATCAGCACCACGTCAGCTTTGGGAAGATCGTGCTTGAAAAAATCACCAGGCACAAACGACAGGCGGTCTGCTACTCCTAATGTCGTGATGTACTCCTCAAAGAAAGGAGCAACCTGGGGCAAGTCAAACCCAAAGCCCTGTAAATGCGTGTTTGCTTGCACAATCTGAACCGCCAAGTCACCTTGGGCTGTGCCTACATCGACGAATGTGCGGTAGTTTTGCCAAGGAAAGGTTAGTGCGATCGCTACATTAGCACTCCGGCTCCCCCCTGACATGGCACACAGAAATTCCTTTAAGCGGTCTGGGTCGGCATAGAGAGTTTCAAACAAGCCGGGACCACCCATTTTCAATTCGTTTTGCGGTTGTCCTGTGCGGAGCGCCTCAGTTAGATGACCCCAGAAGGGATACAAGCGGTGATTCGCCATTTCTAGCATTCCTCCAATGTATGACGGCTTGCTTCGATCAAGGAATAGATTGGTCTCAATCGTATTCGAGTAGATATCTCCCGTGCGTTCTAAAAACCCAAGTGCGACTAATGCATCGAGGAAGTCCCGTGCCGAGCGCGGGTGCAGCCCCACAAGACTGCTGATTACGTCAAATGGTTGAGCAGCATCTGCAAGTTTAGTAAATAGGTCTATCTCAATTGCACTCAATAGCGTCTTTGATGCCCAGAAAGCTAGCCCTGTTTGCAAGATTCTCTCTGGGCTTGGTTGTTTACTCATGTTGTTCTCCTAAGACCTAAAAGTCGCCCTCAGATATTATTTCTTATTATGATAGGTTTCCCAACTATTTATTCTGAGGGGGTGACAAGGTGGATGTAACCTAGGTAGGGCAAGTCTTTCGTCTTAACGGTTGCTGAAAAGATGAAAATTAATTTTAGCGATCACTCAACGGGAGAATGGGAGTTTTAAGCACTGGTGGATCGAAAAATATTAGTGTTGGCTTTTTTGGGGAGTTCCTGGATTTGAGATATGAGTTCAGCTAACGACATTTGATAATCTCCTCGTCTGAGGGCTGATGAAAGGAAGCGATCACCCTCTCATTTTAGAGGGTATTTATGAAGCCTCTGTCGAACCCTACATCCAACTCCCGATTCTCGACTCCCAACTGCCTGTTCAATAAATGGTATTATCTTTCCTGCAATGCATTCAACAGTGGCACAAATGCGATCTCGTCGAGAAGCCGCGCAGAGCGGGTCAACGTCAAATTGGAATCGTCACCACATTCTTTCCCTCGCGGATTTTACCCCAGGGGAATATAACACAGTTTTACAGACTGCAACTAGTTTACAAGAAGTGCTTTCTGGCAAGATGAAAAAAGTCCCCACCCTTCAGGGACAACTGGTGACTAACCTCTTTTTTGAACCATCTACCCGTACCCGCAGTAGTTTTGAACTAGCAGCGAAACGCTTAAGTGCAGATATTCTCAACTTTGCCGCAGCCACATCCTCCATGACCAAGGGAGAAACAATTCTCGATACCGCGAAAACCTATTTGGCAATGGGTACGGATATCATGGTGATTCGCCACAAAGAAGCAGGAGTACCCCAGGCGATCGCTGCGGAAATGGATCGACTGGGTGTTCGGGTCGGTATTCTCAATGCTGGTGATGGACAACACGAACACCCTTCCCAAGCTCTACTGGATCTTTTTACCATTTGTAATTTAATTGACCCTGGTCAACCTTGTATCGAATTGCTTCAGGGGAAAAAAATTGCCATTGTTGGGGATATACTCCATTCCCGTGTTGCTCGTTCTAATATTTGGAGTTTAACTGCCAGTGGAGCAGAAGTCCATCTTGCTGCACCACCGACCTTGTTACCCAAATGGTTTGAGGATTTTGTCAAACAACCAGAATCTCACCCAACAGCTGGTTTACCTCGTCATTTACAGATACACTGGCAACTGGAACCAGCCCTCCGGAATGCGGATTTTGTCATGACCCTACGGTTACAAAAAGAGCGCATGACCGCCCATCTGATTCCTAGTTTACGGGAATACCACCAACAGTTTGGTATCACCCGCAGTCGTCTCCAACTTTGTCAACCGGATGTGAAGGTTTTACACCCAGGTCCAGTGAATCGGGGTGTGGAAATTAGTTCGGATTTAATGGATGACCCCCAATTTAGTCTAATTCAATCCCAGGTTACTAGTGGGATTGCTGTACGAATGGCTTTGCTCTACCTCATCGGTCGCGGACAGGGGGATTGATTTTATGCGTTGAGATTGGCTTGAGCTTGTAACCACGGATCAACGGGTTGGCCATCTTTACGATGTAATTCGATTTCAATGACCATGACCAGTTTGGAACCGGGAGGTGCCGGTTTTTGGTGAAAGATGATGTCAAAATCAGCCGGGTTTTGATTATGTTCCTTGAGCCAATCTTGAACTTTGGTCGTAGCAAAAAAAGATTGTCCCGTCTCGAACATACGGGTAATCTGCATTTGTAAAGAGTAAGGATCTAAACGGGGCATTTTCCCACCTATTTTTATGGATAGAATACAGGATACAGGATGACAATTTGGTCATTGATCTACTGTTGACGGTTGACTGTTGACGGTTAACTGTCATCCATCAAAAGGAGTGAATATACAAATTAAAAGAGCAATAACTTATTCTCCCATTACTCGACTAGTAAGTAGGTAGGTACAATTAAACATAAAACCACACAACCAATCATTCGGCGAAAAGCCTTACCTCCGTACAGACGCGATTATTGCGTCTCTCCCTAGTACAGACGCGATATATCGCGTCTCTCCCTACTTCCTTCACCACATTAATTTTAATGCCTTAGAAAAGTTTGTAGTAGCGCTTATAGCAACTTAATATTACAGCTTTTTCCGAGCTAGAGCCACAACTACAAACCTCTCATCAAGTAAAAAGATGCTAACTTGCTAACTATTCTACTGCGACTTTAACTGGAGCAACCGCAACCTGATTAGTCAGAGTTTCGCTGGTGTTGAGTGCATTACTGTGAATCGCTTTCCACCACAAACTGGTTGCAGGAATAACCCCAAAAACGCATCCTAAAGTCACTGGGACAAAAAAGCCAGCACCTAAACTTAAACCCGCAGCAAAGGCGAAATTACTTAAATAAACAATAATCGGTACAGTTAAATGCGATCGCTTGAGTTGAATCTGAGCATTACGCCATAAAATCGCTGCTACACCCATAAATAAAGCGCTGGTTCCGAACCAACCTAGGTAGTTTTGATAGGGTGTACCATAAAAAGCACCAGGTGTAGCCCAAGCCCAAAATGGCATAATTGTCTGACTCATAGCTGGTTCGAGGGCAAAATCCCAACAAGTGAACAGTATCGCTCCCACAACTACTGCTCCAATTTGCCGTTTCCAAGTCGGGTTTTGACTAACACTCAAACCCGCGCGAGCAATTAAATAGGCAGAAAGACCCACATAAAACCACGACAAAGGAATGGTAAAAGGTACTAAACCAGCGATTTTGTAGCCTAAACCACTCAAATAACTGTAATTACCGAAGGGGAAACCCGTACTTGTACCCAGTAGTTCGCTACCAACAGATATGAAAATGGCTGGTAACATAAAACTGAGCCATCTTGTTAATCCCAGCGTCCTGAAGGCAAAAATTGATACTGCTATAGTGCCTAAGACGATATCTACCACACCTCCGTCTGTCAAACTTAGGTGCATTGCTTTTTCGCCCACATCACCCCAATTCAGGACAAAGTTTGCATTGGGAATAACAATTAAAATTCCTACTAATCCAAATACTTTCGCGAGTATATGCCCTGTTAAGCATACACGTTCTACAATTACAACTTTTCTCATGAGAATCCCTTAATCAAGATATGCCCTATGGCTACTATGCTGCTAACAGTTTACAAATGTTTAAGAAAATTTTTAACCTAATTTTGGGTTTTGGGCAAAATCATGACTAGGAATTTGCGGAACCCAGACATGATGGGTAAGGAAGTAGGGAGTTGTGAATAAATCAATATAATTCTCTAGCTGGAGTTCGGAAGGATGGTTAACCGATAGTATTGGGTCTGTAGGGAGATACGGGGATTTTGCTCTTCCTAGGTGTTTAAATCAAAAATCTAGTATTCTAATATTCTCAATTGCTGGTCTTTTCCGATTACTCCACCACATAGGTTATGAGATGTATGAAGTGGGGTAATAGTAGCTCTAGCTCCGAAAAAGCTGTAATATTCAAGACGCTAAAGCGCTATTACGTGCCTTTCTTTTTCCGCAAACCCTATTAAATCCAAAATCCAAAATTGTTTGATTTGAATGACACAATGGTTCAATTCCAAAGTTTACCGTGGATATCACTGATATTAATGTTGCTCACCTATTGTAGTTTGGGTTGGAATTTAGCAAATGCAAAACCGTCACTATATGGGTGGGGATTGATTGCGATCGCCATCTTTTTATTGATTGAATTATTAACTATACCCTGGAAAAAGTTAAATTACTATTCCCTGATTCTATTTCGCTCGGCTTTGCGCAGTTTCTTGATTTCGATTTTGGCTGCTTTGTTACTATTTCTGATGATTTCCAGATTTCGTCTATTTCTAGATGTCCTGGTTATCCTTGCAGCCACAATTTTGGCACGCATCGACTTTCAAACGACAAAGTTCTCGCGAACCCAGACTTTTTGGACTTTGGCTGGTTTATCCCTAACTGGTTTGTTGATCGGATTCATGCTGGAACAATTGGATTTGGGATTTTGGATGAGGTAGAGACCGTTTTTTGCTAATATCGAAGATCCGACCGCATTACGGATGTCAAGATGAGCAAAGGAACCTTATTCGATAAAGTTTGGGATTTACATACAGTTGGTGTGCTACCTTCTGGACAAACACAGTTATTTATCGGCTTACACCTAATCCATGAAGTCACCAGTCCCCAAGCCTTTGCCATGTTGCGGGAACGCGGTTTAAAAGTCCTGTTTCCGGAACGTACTGTGGCTACGGTTGATCATATTGTTCCCACCGCTAATCAAGCCCGTCCCTTTGCTGATACTTTAGCAGAGGAGATGATGCAAGAACTAGAAAAAAATGTTCAGGAACACAATATTCGCTTTTACAATATCGGTTCCGGTAATCAGGGTATTGTCCATGTCATTGCTCCAGAACTGGGATTAACCCAACCAGGGATGACTATAGCCTGTGGAGATAGCCATACTTCTACCCACGGTGCATTTGGAGCGATCGCATTTGGTATTGGTACAAGTCAAGTCCGTGATGTGTTGGCTTCCCAAACCCTTTCCCTGTCTAAATTAAAAGTCCGCAAAATTGAGGTCAACGGTGTTCTGAAACCGGGTGTTTACGCTAAAGATGTAATTTTACATATAATC
Organism: uncultured Calothrix sp.; assembly: GCA_937973965.1. Classification (GTDB taxonomy): domain Bacteria; phylum Cyanobacteriota; class Cyanobacteriia; order Cyanobacteriales; family Nostocaceae; genus NIES-3974. The sequence continues at coordinate 44,682 of CALJJQ010000009.1, forward strand.
CATACCCTAGGTGTTAAAGGTGGGGTCAGCTATGCCTATGAATACGCTGGTAGCACCTTTGCCAATATGAATATGGAAGAGCGGATGACCGTCTGTAATATGTCCATCGAAGGGGGAGCTAGGTGCGGTTATGTCAACCCTGACCAAGTTACCTATGATTACCTCCAAAACCGGGAATTCGCTCCCCAAGGTGGGGACTGGGACAAAGCCGTAGCTTGGTGGGATTCTCTGCGTAGTGATGTCGATGCGGTGTATGATGATGTGGTTGTGTTTAATGCTGAAGATATCCCCCCCACGGTAACTTGGGGAATTACTCCGGGACAAGGTATCGGTATTGACCAGATAATCCCTTCCCCTGATTATCTTCCTGAAGAGGAACGATTTATCGCCAAAGAAGCCTACGAATACATGGATTTAGCCCCCGGACAACCGATTCGCGGCACAAAAATCGATGTTTGCTTCATCGGTAGTTGTACCAATGGACGGATTAGTGATCTGCGGGAAGCGGCAAAAGTAGCTCAAGGTCGTCGAGTCGCCAATGGAATTAAAGCCTTTGTTGTCCCTGGTTCGGAACGGGTCAAAAAACAAGCGGAAGCCGAAGGACTTGACCGTATATTTACGGAAGCTGGTTTTGAATGGCGTGAACCCGGTTGTTCCATGTGTTTAGCCATGAATCCTGATAAACTCATGGGCAGACAAATTAGTGCTTCCTCCTCCAACCGTAATTTTAAAGGTCGTCAAGGTTCCGCTTCCGGACGGACTTTATTGATGAGTCCAGCGATGGTTGCTGCTGCTGCGATCGCTGGTGAAGTCACCGATGTCCGTGAGTTTTTGCAAGGGTGAACAGTCGGGTCGGGTTTCTTATTTTAGGAACCCAATTTAAAGGCTTCAATAAACAAGCTGTAAATAAAACCGATTTTGAAAATATTAATCATTTCCACCCATCCCCCCCTTTTCATGCTGGAACGGCGATAAAATATGAAGCTAATGATTTCCGCTACGGCTGTAAGGATTGCGGCAATATAAATATCCAGGGTTGCGCGTTGTCCCGCAGTCGTGGAAATCGCAGTTCCCATGAAAACCCCAAACAGAAAACTGATGATAATCATGGAGATGCGTCTCCAGGGGTTCGATAACCATTGTTGAGAACGTTGCGCGATCGCACTTACGAGTATATTTAAACGAGTATCTTGCATAGCTGTATGAATTAGGTGGTTAGGGAGTAGGAGACAGGAGACAGTAAATGTTTTTAAGTGGTTTCCCCCATTAAAGTTTGTACACAACCCTTCGACTGATACTCACGACAAGCGAAACGGGAAAAACTTCTCCTCCCACTTCCTGATTTACAAGCAAGGGAAAACCCAGATTACATGTATCTTAAACACAGGTTATATTAAATATCGCTAAAATGTGAATCAGGACTTGATGTTTCCCGCTTTAATGGGGATAGGCACGGTTTCTTGAGGAACATTCTACCCCAGGATTAGGTTGACTTTTCTCGCTGGAGGCGAAATAATCAAGTTTGTAATTCCAATATTTGCTCCATCCCTGACCGAATAATTCGTAATCCGTAGTAGCCTGCGGTAAGTCGCTACGCGTCTACGTAATTACGGACAGAATTAGTAATTAATTCAAGTCTTGAGCAACTTGATTTATCAATGGAAAACACACTCATCGCAGTGCCCTTGTTCCCAACCCCTGCTTTCAAGCATGGGGAAATAATTGCAAATTTCGTAGACACGTAGCGGCTTGCCATAGGCTATTAAGTACGCGAAGCGTTGCCGCAGGCTATTACGAATTAGCAATTACGAATTAGAGCGCAGCGGCTTGACATACTCCTTCTATCGGTCAGTGTATCATGTTTTTTGACACAATTGAATAGATAAATTGACGAAAATATCTGTCTCCGCTTGTCCATAATGACTTAGATATCAATCAATACCAATCTTCTTGGTAAATTAATCTCTAACCACAAAAATCAGGGATTATCAGGCGAGATAATGTGATATATAACTCTGCTTCCCTATCCATTAAGTGGCTGGATGTTAGAAATATTTGCTGTCTTTCCCTATCAAAGATTTCGACTAAATTAGCACCTAAATTCTTTAGTCGTGCTGATGATTGTTGATTCCTAGTCAAGACTTAAGTCTTGGCTGAGATAGTTTTTATGGATAGAGCAACAACAAATTCCCTGGAAACATTGAATATATCATTGATCCCCTGATATCTAAACCTATTTCTTTCTCAATATTCTCCAAGTATTCTCTCAAATATAATTATTGATCCCGATGCAATTGCTAAAATCTCGTCGCTTATTTTTCCTTGCCTTCTGCTTGGGCACACTCGGTATATTTGCTGGATTTTACCAGTTCAGTGTCACCTTTGAACCTGCCGTATCCGAAGTCGCAGCCATCTCCAAAGAGAATCATGCTCAAGATAGCATACCCCAAGGAAGTGGCCTGGCGATCGCGGATACTGCCACGACTAATTCTACCACCACTACACCTAAGAAATTACTCGCCTATGGAAGTAACTTCAACAACAACGGTACTCAAGGGAAACTCCGCGCTAGTAACCAAACCAACCACCCAGTCCGCCTTGCCCTACTGACACGTAATCCAGCATATTCAAGTCTTAAAAGTGACAGTAAATCCGCAAACATAAGTAAAAACCACCTACCCGTCCACTGGGACTTTGCTCCCCAAGAAGGTAGTAGCACTGGGATGCTGCTATCCCTACCGAACGGAAACCTCACCCTAGAACCAGGAGATATAATTGTCGCCTTTGCCCAAGATGGTTCTCGTCGTTACTGGGGTCCCTACGTAGTCGGGGAAACACCATACCCCCTCTGGAATCCCCAAAGCCAAGAATGGCAGTTGATATTACCAGGAAATGGGGACAAATAATATTTTAGATTACCCTACGGGAAGCCGCACTACGTGCGTCTATGGATTTTAGATTTTGCGGAAAGTTGGGAAAAGTAGACAAAATCTAGATTTTGCGTGAGGTCAGAAGCCGGGTTTATCCAAGAAACCTGACTTCTGAAATATTAAGGTTCCACTGTCACCCCACGCCAAAAAGCCACATAGCCTTCAATATTTTTGGCCTTTTCCTTCGCGCTGGGGTAATACCAAGCAGCATCCTTATTTTGTTGACCATCGACAACAATTGTGTAATAACTAGCTACACCTTTCCACGGACAGGTGGTGTGGGTAGTGCTGTCTTGAAAATACTGCCGATTAATTGTATCTGGAGGAAAATAGTGATTTCCCTCCACCACAATAGTCTCGTCGCTCTCCGCGAGGATAACACCGTTCCAAATTGCCTTTGCCATATTTATTTACGGTGAAAAAATTTACTTGGAATATTATGTAACATTTATCAATGGGATATATATAAAAATCTTTAATATTAGGGAGTGGGGAATAGGGAGTAGAGACCTGATTTGGTGCAGCCGTCCCCGAATCGGAGGATAGTGGGGATTAGGGAGTGGGGAGTAGCCGAAATGTAATACCTACGCTAGTACTCCATGTTATTTGAGGACAACCAAATAGGACAATCGTTCACTTATACTCCCCTTCCAGAGGCGATATGTTGCGTCTCTACTCCCTATTTTCTCGCGAGGGATGGTGTTTGCAATCCAAAATCTAAAATCCAAAATCCATAGACGCACGTAGTGCGGATCAACCGTAGGGTAATCCAAAATCTAAAAATTGACCTGTTTAGGCATAAGCGCACAAATAGTCCTAAAATTCTACACGGAGCTATTAAATAAATTAGCTGCGAATTTGATTTTCGAGTGTAACTGATTTAGCAAGGAGTTTGATTGTGGATTTATCGCTGATCCCAGCCCAACCAAAGCCAGGTATTATTAATGTACTCATTGAAATTACTGGTGGTAGCAAAAATAAATACGAGTTTGATAAGGATTTAAATGCTTTTACCCTCGATCGGGTGTTGTACTCATCGGTGAAATATCCCTATGATTACGGATTTGTCCCCAACACCTTAGCCGATGATGGCGACCCCTTGGATGGGATGGTGATGATGGATGAACCCACATTTCCTGGGTGTATAATAGCAGCACGACCAATTGGTATGTTAGAAATGATTGACGGTGGCGATCGCGATGAAAAAATTCTTTGTGTACCAGACAAAGATCCGCGTTATGCCAATGTTAAATCCCTGCGCGATGTTCCTCCCCACCGCCTTGATGAAATCGCTGAATTTTTCCGTTCCTACAAAAATCTGGAAAAGAAAGTGACGGAAATCCTTGGTTGGCAAGATGTGGATCAGGTTCAACCCCTAGTCGAACAATGTATTAAAGCCGGTGCTAAGTAGCCGAGGAACTGAGGGAAAATGAAGGAGACAGAATAGGCTCATCAGCAGGAAAAAAGGGGTGGAGGGGAAATTGAATAATAAATAAATGATTAAATATCTAGTGCAGACGAACTGTCAGGTCGTCTCTAACTCAATCCTCCACTCCCTCAGTCTCTCACTCCTCCACTTCCTGTTCTCTGTTCCCCACTCCCCCATTGCTTGATATGCTGCGCACAGTTTTATTGGCTAAGATTCACAATTGCACCTTGACGGCTGCGAATTTACATTATGTTGGCAGTATCAGTATTGACCGTATTCTCATGGAGCGTGCGGGTATACTACCATACGAACAGGTGCAAGTAGTGAACGTTACCAATGGAGAGCGTCTGGTTACATACGCAATTCCAGCTTCAGCAAATTCTGGGGCGATTGAGTTAAATGGGGCGGCAGCACGTCTAGGCATTTCTGGCGATCGCTTGATTATAATGTCTTACGGGCAGTTGTCTGAGAATGAGTTAAAAAACTACTCACCGACGGTTGTCATCGTTGATGAAAATAACCGAATTCTGGAAGTGCGTTACTACGATGACCTACTCAGTTCGATTTAAGCCCTCCCATAATTATGTCAAATCCAGATTTGTCGCAACCTCAATCTAATTTAGTGACTCGGCGAATGTCAGAACATCAGCAGCAAGAAAAAAGTGATTTTATTGTCAGATTTTGGGGTGTACGAGGTCTAATTCCCACACCTGGTGCTAACTTCCACCGCTATGGGGGTAATACGGCTTGTTTGGAAATGAATATTGCGGGTAAATATTTGATTTTTGATGGGGGAACGGGGTTGCGTATTCTGGGGAATCGGTGGAAAAATTTACCCCAGCCAATTGAAGCTCATTTGTTTTTTAGCAATTCCCAGTCTAATCATATCCAAGGTTTTCCTTTTTTTGCTCCGGCTTTTGTGAGTGAAAATAGGTTTCATATTTACGGAACAGCAGCATCCAATGGGGCTTCAATTAAACAATGTTTATGTGACCAAATGTTACAACCCCATTTCCCCTACCCTCTGCAAGCGATGCAGTCAGATTTGAAGTTTCATAATATGCTTCCTGAGAGTGTGATTGAGATTGATGGAATTAACGTCAATACTGCGTTTGTCAATCACAATCAGAAATCAATTGGTTATCGGGTGAAGTGGGGTAACTTTAGTGTCGCCTATGTGACGGATTTATGTGAAAATATGGAATCAAGCGATCGCGATCGCACGATAGAGTTAGTACGAGATGTCGATTTATTGATTGCGAATGCAGCCTACACTCCCTTAATGCCCCGTAATTATGATGATAAATCCCATTGGCAAGTAGCTGTGGATTTGGCAAAGGAAGTGAATGCGAAACAGTTGGTGATTTCTCACCACCATCCAGATGATAGTGATGAGTTTTTAGACGAAGCTCAATCCTCTATTCAACTGGCTTTCCCGAAGGCATTATTAGCTAGGGAAGGTTTAGAGTTGATGGTTGACCAGGTTGGGTAGAAGAGATGACCTACCGGGTCGTCCGTACTAAGAGGGGCTAAGTATGTCATGGATTGAATTAGGTCTGGATGCTACGGGTGAAGGTATTGATTGGGTTTATAGTTTGTTGGCTAAAATTGGTTGTGATCCCGAAATCAGGATTGATAAATATTCTTCTGCGAATTTGACCAACTTGACCAGTTCCACTGAACAATGGGAGTTTCACATTTGCCTATATTTGCTCTGGGATATCCAGGTTAATTCCCAAATTCAGGCTATTGAAAATAGTTTTCATTCCTTACAACGAACTGGATTAATCACCGAAATCAGGGAAAAACTAGTTGAGCAAATCCCCGTAGCAGGGAATATGTGGGGACATGTACACGAGATTGGTGAAAAATTTGCGATCGCCAAATCCCAGGATATAGGTTTATGCGATCGCATAATTATCAAAACCAGGCCATCCCTAGCTTTTGGTAGCGGTTTTCACCCAGCCACCATTTTGACGCTACAACTGATTGAACGTCATATTCAAGCGGGAATGAGTGGATTAGATTTAGGTTGTGGCTCCGGGATTCTCAGTGTGGTTCTTGCCAAATTAGGAACACAAGTTTTCGCTGTCGATAATGACGCGATCGCCACTCAAGCGACTCGTGAGATGGTTGTAGACAACAATGTTGAGACCCAAGTTAGGGTGGAGCAGGGTAGTTTAGGTAGTGGTAGTGATTTGGGACATTGGTTAGGGGGAGATATTCACGGAGGGGAGGATTTAACAGTGATTCCAGCAACTGCTAATTTTGATTTTATTGTTGCCAATATTCTCGGTCGAATACATATCCAACTTGCATCGGAATATCAACAAGCTTTACGTCCTTCCCCCAGTGGGGGGATTTTAATTACTGCTGGTTTTAATCAAGATATGGCTCATGAAGTGGAATCCGCATTGAGTCAACAGGGATTGAGATTAATCGACAGTATTTATTTAGATGAATGGGTAGGGTTTGTCCACCAATGTGGATTTTAGAGGATTTTTGATTATTCGATTTTGGATTACCCTACGGTTGATCCGCACTACGTGCGTCTATGGATTTTGGATTAGAATTCAGGTTTTGATTACAATTATCTGAATATTAAGATTTTGGATTCAAACCAAAATTATCATATGTAGAGATGCGATATATCGCGTCTTCCGAAATCACCACGAAATATTATTAATCGAACTGTATTAGGACGCTACGTAATATTTAATAAATACCAAATATCAGATGAAATATGTAATACATCCAGAAGATGAGACGCGATATGCAATAAATACAGAATATTCAGACGCAATACGTAATACATCCATAAGATGAGACGCGATATATCGCGTCTCTACATATCAAATTGGTATACAATTAATCCGCTTCATTAAATACTAACTGTCCGCGATAACCTGTAACTAAACGACTACCATCTTTAAAAATATGTACCTCAATTTGGTCACTAGCCCAACTAATTTGTCCACTTAAAGCTGGATTAAAAATATGTACCCGTTGATTGCGGGAGGAAACAGGTGAATTCGGGTCATTAATGGCTTGAGATTGAATATAGGGACCATCAATCAAAATATCCAACTGGTCTAATAAATCTTGCGCACCAGCTGGGGCATAGGGTGATTGTAGCTGTTCTAGGGTAAATCCAGTAAATGACATCACATTTAAACCCGCAGCTTTTACTTTCCGTGCTAAATTCGCTAAAGCTGGTGCTTGCCAAAATGGTTCTCCCCCAGAAAAAGTCACCCCCTGATTGCGCTTATCATTGATAATCCGATCCGCTAAATGTTCCACCGACATCAACTGATTAATTTCAAATGACCAGGAAGCTGGATTAAAACATCCTCCACACTCGCGCATACAACCTTGTACCCAAAGCACTGCACGACATCCAGGTCCGTTAACTTCCGATGCGTCCACATAGCCCATTGCATTAATATAACCTGGAGGAATGCTCATCAGTGAAAGATAGGGATTTGTTTGGGAATGAGTTTGAGATTTGGTCATGGTGAAATCAGTCCGGGATACAACGAATCTATCTATAATCAGCAGCTTAACGAGAAAATGTGAGAAACTTGTGAGCATTGCTTGATGGAGAGGGAGTGGAGAGTGCAGACCCTTTTAGAATATCCTCATAACAGACTTTTTCCGCAGACCCGAAGTATTAGATTTAGACTACTCCCGACGGACTATTCCCCATTCCCTACAATCAAAAATATCATCCCCATAAATAATATAAATAAATATAAATAAATGTTCTCCAGCAACAATCTGACAGAAGCGAAAAAAGAGATTTATTAAAATTACTGAAATATTCCTTAACCTCGATCATCTTAGGCACGTAAACCCCTATCCTAGATGGTTGGACTGCATTGAATGGTTTTGCAGAAGCGGCATATTTTGCGTTTGTAGACAAGGATTAAACAGTGATGATAGATACTGCAATTGAGGCAATAATCGCACGGGAAATTCTCGATTCCCGTGGTAGACCCACCATTGAAGCTGAGGTGCATCTTGTTAATGGTGCGGTGGGACTTGCTCAAGTTCCTAGTGGTGCATCGACTGGTACATTTGAAGCTCACGAGTTGCGTGATGGCGATAAAAGTCGCTACGGTGGAAAAGGTGTGCTGCAAGCGGTAGAAAATGTCAAGGAGAAACTTGCACCGCAATTGTTAGGGATGGATGCACTCAACCAAGAACTGCTTGACCGAACGATGATTGGTTTGGATGGTTCGCAGAATAAAGCAAATTTGGGTGCAAATGCGATTTTGGCGATTTCTTTAGCTGCGTCGAAAGCTGGTGCGGAAGCTTTGGGAATTCCTCTATATCGCTATTTAGGTGGTCCTTTAGCAAACTTGCTTCCTGTACCCCTGATGAATGTGATTAATGGTGGTGTGCACGCTGCTAATAACGTTGATTTTCAGGAATTTATGATTGTTCCAGTGGGTGCATCTTCTTTCCGGGAGGCTTTACGCTGGGGTGCAGAGGTGTTTGCTACCTTGAGTAAGGTGTTAGATGATAAGGGTTTGTTAACAGGGGTTGGTGATGAAGGTGGTTTTGCTCCGAATCTGGAATCAAACCAAGTTGCTTTAGATTTATTAGTGGATGCGATCGCCAAAGCTGGTTACAAACCAGGGGAAGAGGTAGCTTTGGCTTTAGATGTGGCTGCTAGTGAATTTTACCAGGATGGTCAGTATATTTACGATGGTAAACCCCATGCTCCTGGGGAATTTATTGATTATTTAGCCCAGTTGCTCAGTCAATACCCCATTGTTTCGATTGAAGATGGTTTACATGAGGAAGATTGGCAAAATTGGCAAGCACTCACCGCCAAAATTGGTCATCAGGTGCAATTGGTGGGGGATGATTTATTTGTCACCAATGCTACCCGTCTGCAACAGGGTATCGAACAAAAGGCTGGGAATGCGATTTTAATTAAACTGAATCAAATTGGTTCCTTAACGGAAACCCTAGAAACTATTGACCTGGGAACTCGCAACGGTTTCCGTTCGGTTATTAGTCACCGTTCCGGAGAAACCGAAGACACCACCATCGCCGATTTAGCGGTTGCTACCCGTGCTGGTCAAATTAAAACCGGGTCATTGTGTCGCAGTGAACGAGTCGCCAAGTATAATCGCTTACTTAGGATTGAGGATGAATTAGGCGATCGCGCTGTTTATGCAGGTGCTGTGGGAATGGGACCGAAATGATTTTGGATTTTTGGGGTTGCTGAATCCAGGGATAAATTTCAACAATATTTCAACAATGTAGAGACGCGATATATCGCGTCTCTACATGAATCGGAATATTTACGAATACATCGTCAACAGGATAGATTTGGTGGGGCTAACGACGCTCATAAATCATACTGGTTTTCCCCATCCTGTCTCCTCTACAGACTACGCAAAAGCGCAGTGGGAAGTATGAGCGGTTGCTAAAGCTTCCACCAATCCACGGACAACGGCAATCATGGCAACTTCGCTATTGAGTTGGTTAACAGCCGAACCAACACCCACACCAGCAGCACCGGTAGCGATCGCCAGAGGTGCGGTGACGTTGGAAATGCCGGAAGCACACAGTACGGGAACTGACACAACACGGGAAATTTCGTAGGCTGCGGCTAAGGTAGGTGCAGCTTTTTCTATTAATCCGAGGGTTCCAGAATGAACTGGTTTGCTACTATTGCTACCTTCGGTTTGGATAATATCCGCACCCGCGTTGACTAATGCTTCGGCTAACTCGACCTGTGCGTCTAATTTGAGAATATGGGGAACTGTCACCGACAGGGTGGTTTCTGCTGGGAGGAGACGACGAGTTTCTTTGGTTATGGCTAAAACTTCCTCGGCTTCAAACTGAATTCCTTGGCTATAGAAAGAGTCGAAATTCCCAATCTCAACTAAATCCGCACCTGCTGCGACAGCTTGAAGCAATTTTTCTGGTTCTACGGCTGATACACACACAGGTAGGGATACCACCTGTTTCACTTGTTTGACTAATTCTGGGTCAGCAGCAATATCCACAAAAGTCGCACCGCCAATTTCTGCGGCTTTCACGACTGCGATCACGTTCTGTACATCAAAGTTATTCAAGCCGCTAATTACTTTTAAAGCACGACGAATAGCAAATGCGCGTTGCAGAGTTGGATGCATCATCTTCATTTCCTCTAAAAATTTCCCTCGCAGTCCAATATTGAAAATAGGATTATTTTTGCATTACTAGGTAATTCTTGCTAGTAGCTTAGTCATAAATCCTAGATTCTAGAGACAAATTAAAATTATTATTGCCCTTTATTTAAGCATGACTAAAACCCTAGATTGGGGCAACGAAGTTTTACAAATCTTGTCAGTACATTAATATTTTGAGGCTAAAATACGGTCGTTTGAAATATAAGAGACAGAATATCAGGATGGTGAACGTAAGTAAAAATCTATCTATTGATGTTATTTGATACTAATTTGCGACCAAAGATGGTAAGTTAGGTCGGTGCAATTAAACATAAAACCGCAACATAACTGATTATTCGGTTCAAAGCCTTGCTCCCGTACAGACGCGATATATCGCGTCTCTCCCTACTCCCTGATTTCAACGACAATTTTCACCACCCACCTACTTAACTATCCGTGATTGCGACCCAAGGCAAGCAATCTGATTATTCTCAAACTACCATGAAAAAAGGCAACTTGGTATGGGGGGTGATAATTTCTATGACAATTATGTGATAAAATTTGAACTACCTATTTCAGTATTTCGGCTGGTATAAATTTCACATGGTTTTAGGCATTGCCGAACAAATATTTGCAGTCCTTGGCTTGTTATTTTTTTCTGGTGCTTTTTCCGATATTCTTCCTAATGCACCGATTTCCCTGCTGCGATATTTAATTTGGTTCGGCGCGATCGCATTATTAATTCTACGCTGGCCCAGCACATTATGGGTCGCTAGTCAAACAAAATTACTCTGGGTACTTTGCACTATCATTTTATTTTCCTTTCTCTGGGCAGATGTACCTTTAGATGTGCTGAGGGAAAGCCGGGAAGTGATGCAAATGACCGTCTTTGGCTTATATTTTGGGATGCGATTTACCTTCCGCGACCAATTAAAACTATTAGCGATCGCATTTGGAATTGGGGCATTAATGAGTTTTACTGCGGTTGTTGTTGACCCCACCATTGGCATTCACGGTAGTGACCATCCTGGAGCTTGGAAAGGTGTATATGGCTACAAAAATATTTTAGGTAGCATGATGATTTTGGGTGCAGCTTCCTTTGCTCTGCTACCTAAGTATACCATGCCTGCAATTTGCCAATGGACAGGTTTCGGTCTGTGTGTTGGTTTAATTTTACTTTCGACTTCTAAAACATCCCTGATTTTATCGATACTATTGGCGGCAATTATTATATTTTACCGTTTCTACCGTTGGCGGGGAAAAATTACGATTGTTTTCTGGGATTTATTTATTCTTGTTGCTGTGAGTGTCAGCAGTTTCATTTTCACTAATTGGACGGAAATTATCACCGGATTAGGAAGAGACCCCACCCTCACTGGACGTACACCCATGTGGACAGTTGCACTCATCCGCTTAATGGAACGTCCTTGGTTAGGATTTGGACGGGGAATGTTTTGGCGACCAGTACATGCTTACGCCCGCGAAGCTGGAAGTGCAGTTGCACAGGGATTTATTCCTCCCCACGGTCACAATGGGTTTATTGATATGGCTTTAGATATTGGGTTGGTGGGTTTAGGGATATTTTTGGTTTGTTATGGTTTTGCCTATATTCGTTCCCTCAAACTAGCCTATGGGACTGATAAGTTATATAATTTGTATCCATTAGCGTTTTTGATATTTTTGTTTGTTAATAACATTACCGAAAGTTTTATCTTGTATAAAAGCAATATTTACTGGACATTATTTATTAGTTTTGCCGTGAAATTGGCAGTGATTGAGCAGGAAACAAAATTAGCCAAGATTTCCCAAGTATCGGAATTAGGAAAGTTGGAAATAGGCGGTTAAATCGTAGGTAGAGACGCGACGTGTCGCGTCTAACCAAGGATTTAAAAATGCAACAGACGAATTTTGTAGAGATGTAGCAATGCTACATCTCTTATCGGTCAAAATTATGATTGGACACAGCAACACCTAATTTTGTCCCAAAATCCACGAATAATGACTATGACAGCCTAGTGAATAGTAACCTGAAAAATCTGGGAAATATTTCTGATTAATTCCTGTTCTGGAGACGAAAATTCATTATCGCTAGCTGCTAAATCATTACATACCTTAAAAAGTTGAATTTTCACAGTCTCACTTTCAATGCGAGCATTAATATCCTGAAGTAAACTATTCAATTTATCTTGATCTGCTAAAGCCGCTCTAATTTTAGGTGTAACTTTACCCAAATAAAATTCCAGGGATAGGGGTGATTCCCATTGGGTATTGTTCACATATTCTTGGATTATTTCATCTTCAGCAAGTTTCAGATTTTTATCACCATACATCATCAATAGCATGAGTTCGATGATAGCTTCTCGCTCGTTTTGAGTCACATCTTGCTGAATAATTTCGCTAAGGGTTGGGTGTAATTTATCTGACATTATTTTCCACACAATATAAATTACGATACGCCCATATACTATGTAATTTAAATGACAGAGTAAAGTTGTTGACGATACACTAGGATGGGAGTTTGCAACCTATCCAGAATTAGAGACGCGAGATATCGCGTCTAGGGGTCAGGAATCCCGATAAACCTCGGTAGGCTGCAATAAATTTACCTTGAAATAGAGCTGCTACTCCCGACAGTGCTTGTAGTTCGCGAATATGGGGATTAAGTTCTAAAGCTGGTTTGAGGGCTGTTTCTGCGGCTTGGGGGTGCCAATTGTATAGATGTACAAAAGCGAGATAACCCCATGCAAAGGGATTTTGGGAATCGATTTTTGTCACATATTCCAGGGATGCGATCGCATCTTCAACCCGTCTTAATAGTACATTACTCAGGGCGACTGTGTAGGCTAGTTCTCGATTTTGCGGTTGTTGTTGCAAGCGGTATTGACTCGCAATCAGAACTTGTTGCAGGTAATCTTGGGTGGGGTCGTATTGATTAATACGTCCAATCTCAGCAAATATGTTTTCAAAGGCGCTAATTCCCTGGGGCATAGTTGCCGCCATCTGCCTGAATTGACTGGCTAAATCTGGTTCGGGGGCGGCAGAGGCTGGAACTTGGGGATTGATTTCAATGGTAATATTGGGAACTTTGACTGTATAGGTGGCTTGGGTTTGACGGTGAAGGTAGGTAGCTTCCAGGGTATATTTACCAGGAGCGATCGACTGGGGTGGTGACATAGCCGTGCGATCGCGTACTTGTGCATACATATTCCCATGAAATCGCGGATAAATATCACCCATGCCGATACTATGGTCATGGAACCATTGTTGTTGATCTATATTTAGGTTGTTTGAATTATCACTATTACCGTCAATTCGTCGCCATGTCAGCAACATCACCCCGTCATGGAAAGCTTGCAGATTTCCTTGCCAAGTATAGGTAATGGGGATGGGTACTCCCCCAGGGGATGCATCAGGGAGTTTGACATCAATTAGTTCAATATTTGAATTAACCTGACTAGGGGGAGGATTAATCGGTGTCACTATCGTTGCGGGTTGAATCCGGTGGTATAGTTTCAGACTTTCCCCATCCGGTAGTTGCCAGGTTTTGTGTAGTTGTAAATCCGGGGAAGTTTCCACCTTGCTCACGGCTTCTGCTTGGATATCCCTCACACTACCTTGATTTCCGGTTTTGGTAATAAACCAATCTAGAGCCGCAATATCCCGTTCTAAATATTGGCGATTTGTTGCTGCCTGTCTACCGTATACCTGAAAATTCGCGGTTTGGGAAGCACCTTCTCGCCGACTAATTGCACCGTAGTAGTTCAAATTATGTTGATTGACATCAAGGGTGGAGGGTAAAACAGCTACAGTGGAACGCAGATATGGCTGGGTACGCATAATTTCGGCAATAACTGCGGTATGGGGATATTTTGCACCTTGGTAGGGATAATGTTGGCTATGGGGGGCGAAAATTTGAGCAATTCCTGCACCGGGTAGGGGAAACAGGTTGATCATAGTTAAACAGGTAGACAAAATCAAGATGGCGACACGAAGATTACGCCACCAATCGGATTGTATACGGGTAAGTCCGTAAGCCAGGATAATAGTTAATGATGGTAAATAGGGGGTAATATAGCGGTCATCCTTATTAATATTTACAGAGGAAAGTAAATAGGATGCAATCAAAAATAAAGCTAACCAGCGTAGGGATTTGCTGGTATTTTGATGGGGATGAAGATTTTGGTTTGTATCATCTTGCTTGAAAATAGAAAGTGGGGAGTGGGGTAGAGACGTGACATGTCGCGTCTCTAAAGGAAATGAATTATTTTCATGTTGGGTTGCGTACAAATCTTCATGGAGAACAGACTTACCCTTACGTTGACGAAAACAATGCCAGCCATAGATAATTAAACCCACAAGCGGCATTACCAGCAACGGAAAAGATAATTGGTGGGGAAGTTGTTCCCAGTAAAAAGTCCATGCTGCAAGGGTATTTAAAGGTGGATCACCCTCCGCGATCGCGGAATCAATGCTAGCTCTTTTCCCCGATGTCAAAATCAACAGCCAATTAGTACGATACCAAGGCATAAATATCCAAGTCGCGACCCACAAACCCAGCAAAAACTGACCAACCCTCAACCAACGTCGGGAAAACAAAGCAGTCGCACCAGTCCAAACTATCGGTACTAACAGGAAAAAAACCGCCGTTTGTTTCGTTAACAATGCCAAAGCAAAGGTAATTCCACAACTAATTGCCAACCCCACAGATTTATACCATTTTAGATTTTGGATTGGGGATTTTGGATTATCATTCCATCTGTCGCCTTCCTTTGGCAAATTGGTATTACCTATAGATTTTGCTTCTTTCTGGAGGGATGATGTACCGGAAAAATGCCACAGAGTCACACATAAAAAACACAGCGTCACCATCGCTGCAAGGGGATAATCCAGTAAAAAATCCAACCGCAGCCGATAAAGACCAGGTATGATTTGACACAATCCCGCCGCCAACAAACCTAAATTCCCATCAAATAATACCCATCCCAAACCATACACCGCAGCCAACAACACCCCACTATACAGGGACATAATTATCGTCGCTGATTCAACCCCCACTCCGACAAAATTTTGTAGCACCCCTGCAATCATATAAGTCAAAGGAGGGATTTTCGACGACAATAACCATAAATTCCGCCACCAATCCCCATTTCCCCACTCCGGACGAGACAGCGCTGCACCATAATTCAGCGTCCCCGTTAAATAATCAGCCTGGTCCCAACCCGGTACACCCTCATCCAAACTCCACCAAATGCGATCGCAAATTACTCCCCCCAACCAAATCAAGAACAATATCCGGATATTTCGAGGAACCCTGACCTTCGCAGCTTGATTTTTTAATGCTGTTAGCCTCATCGTTACTTTCCTCGATATATAATTGCCCTAACTTTACTCCCTATTTAATTTTGGCAGCTATTTTAAACTTGCCATCAGGCGTTTTATTCACAAATTGTTGATTAAATCGATATTTTATGATTAACACTTAGGTACACATCTGTTTTTCTTAAAGTTACTATTCTATCGAACACCCGTCAAAACCTAGCTACCTAGTAGTCCACCAACCCCAAAATCCTGGGTGAAGGTAAGTAGGGGGAACTGGGGAAGAACATCCTTAGCAACTGTGAACCTGTTTGAAATTCAGTTAAATGCACTAGTATTTACACTTCCTGTTTGTATTAAAAGTCACCTTAAATCGTTTTGGAGACAACCCCAAAAAAGTAGTGAAAATTACATTTTGATTCTGATTGAATTATTCCAAAATGAACATGTAAGCAAAAACCAAACAAAAAAATAAACCCAATCTGAAGATTTCAGATAGAAACAAGTAAACGATTTAACTAGTTTGACTGCAAGAACAATCAATTAAATAGCAATCAATATAGACGATTAATAATTATCAGGGTTCCAACAGCTTTTGCTACCACATCACTGTTTCAGCATTCATTTAATCATTCAAAAATATTAACAAACCAAATTTATTTACCAACGGAGAAAAACATGTTTAACAAAAGTGCATTCCTAGCTGCTGCAATTACTGCTGTTTCTACTGTCACCCTAGTTAGCAATGCAGAATCCGCTCATGCGATGAACTTCAAAGTCACCAGAGGTATAGACGCTGGATTGACCACCTGGAATGCACAAACCAACAGATGGGAATCCCAGGGGATGTTCTCTGAATTCCACGGTCAAGCGGGAGTTGTCACCGTTGATTTTAACAAATTACCTAACAACAATGCTGGCTTTGGTGTCCAAGCAAAAACAGACGCAAATGGTGTTGGTTTAATTACCGGACTCAATGCAGCTAACGCAGTAATTAATTACTCCTATGTTGGCAATGGTAGCAGTAACGTCCGTAAAGATAAATGGGGTCCAGCAGGATATGATGCGACAACCGGACAAAGCACCTACAACACATCTAACTACCTCGCAGCCTTTGCAGGTAAAGACGTTGAAATCAGAATGAATGGTTTATTCAACTACTTCGGTGTCAACTGGGGTGCAGCCCACCAAGCCAACCGCTATTCATTCTATCGCGGAGATACCCTCGTCGCTGGCTTTACCTACGGAGAAAACTATAAAGTGGGTGATATCCAATATGTAGATGTGAGCAAGGTTTTCAGAGAAAATGGAGCAAGGGCTTCATGGCAGGGACAGGATAACGCTTACTTCCACGTTTATGCAGACAGCAAAGCAAGCTTATTTGACCGAATTGTGATTAGTCAATTTGGTGGTGGTGGTTTTGAATCAGATAACCACTCCTTTAATGCAGGTACACGTGCATTTAACTTCGAGAAAGGTAGAACAGTACCAGAACCAGGAATGGTGCTTGGTTTAATCGGAGTTGGTGCAGCATTTCTCCACAAACGCAAAAAGGGTGAAAACGCCATTTAAACCCCTGGAAAACAACTTTTAGCCCACAAAACTTACACACAGACTACCTATTCTCTCCCTCACAAGTTCGTAAGTCAGAATAGAGTTGAACACACTTAAATACAGTTGTTTGCCTCTGCTAACGACTATTTAAAACTTATCTGAAAATTTGCTTATCCCGTATCCAGATAGATGTCCACCATCTATCTTTTTTATTTTGGATTACTCTTCGGTCGATCCGCTTCGCGTCTATGGATTTTGGATTCTTCTTCTTTCTCCTATTTCTTAGCGGGACTTAAACATTTTTGAGGCAGAAATCAGCTTCAAACCCATACAGGGGAAGGAAAATACACTACAGGCTCAAAAATGCTTGAAACCCAGACATAGCAAGAAACTATTCAAAACGATGTCAACGTCTTGCTGTGTATACATTTGAGTAGTTTTTTCGGCTATTTTTTGTCTAACTCCCAGAGGATGTTTGTCAAGTATTAATTATCACTATTTTGACTATCGTCCTGACTCTGGACATGGGGTTATAAAGCTGATTTTTCCTTCGAGAGTACAGACGCGACATGTCGCGTCTGTACTCTAAGCCCCCATCCCAGAATAACGCTTGAGTCCAGCCCGCCACAACATCCGATTTAAGCCAACAAAGAATAATGCCCACCCCAAAATAATCGTAAAACCGCGTCCGATATCTGTTGGTAAACCCACCAAAATACTGACAGGAAAATCAATTAAATAGGGGAAAGGAGTCCAAAGTACGGCAGCCCTAACAGCCGGAGGAAATACTTCTAAAGGGGCAATTAAACCTGATAAAAACAAATAAAATAAAAACCAAAAATTTTCAATGGCGCTAGCTCTTTCCGTCCAAAATGCGAACATCGCAAAAGTATATTGAATTGTAAATCGTAAAATAAACGCCGAGACAATTGCTAAAACAAATAAAATAATTTGCAGTAAATTCGGAATCCAAATCGCCTGGGGATACAACACAAAAAACAATACAATTAGCGATAAAGCAAAGGGAATTCGAGCAGCACGCTCCGCAAGATGGGCTAAAACATGATGCCATACCGGGTCTAGGGGTTGTAAAAGTCGGGGGGAAAGTTTTCCTTCCACTACTTCCCGTTCAAATTCCCAAATTACCCAAACAACTGTAAATTGACGGACAATAAAAACTGCTAAAAAATAACGGGCAAACTCTACTGGTGATAACCCAAATTGTCCCCCTTGAGCAGCTTGTGTCCAAATACCCATGAGAATAATCGGTAAAGAACCAGCCAATACCCATAAAATTAATTCTGCCCGGTATTCCACCATATAGGCATAGTATACCGATAGGAATGTGAAGATTTTTTTGAAAATGTTCATGGGATGTAGTTAGGTAAATTTTGAAAAAAATGCGACAGATGATTTTTTGTGTAGAGACGTAATATATTACGTCTCCATCCCATCATCTGGATGTGTTGCAAAAATTTTTTTGAATCGTTATAAAATAGAAAAAATGTCAGCGCAATGGTTCTTAGTGGAGTCGATGGGAGGCATAATCTCAGCTATGAATTTGGAACCACAGGAAATTCTCACCCTCAGCAACGAAACCCCTGAAAACCCAACTGAAATAGGTGTAGAAACTGCCAATACACCCCGCACATCCCTAGAAATATTGCGGGATACGGAAGCGGCTCTCCGTCGTCCGGTTGTGGCAATGATTACACCAATTATTCCACCTCCCCTCAGTGAGAAAATTACAACCATTTCCCAACAAGCTGATCAAACCCTGAATCAACTTGCTGGTATTGATATTAACAGTATCAGTGATTGGGAATTACGTCCGGCTCGCATTTCCATTGGTTTAAGCTTCGTGGGTTTTGCAGCCTTAAGTATTATATTTTTGATTTTGTATTTACAAACCCTGGATTCTGGGTTAAGTAAGTCTGTGCAAATAGGTAAATATTGGCATCAATACGTTTCCTGTGTGAATCTGGGTGTGACAGGGATGTTTTTGTTAGGACGGGAAGCTATGCGCACTCCCAAGCGTAAACCGAAACCCAAGCGTCGTGATTATAGCTACCTGAAGGATAAATTCTCACCATAGTATTATTATCTCCACCTGGGGTAATTTTAAACTGACAAAAGCTAGACCATGACGACAAGTTGTTTACTCGCTTTTTCATGATGGAGGATTTTTTGGGGTGGGGAGGAAATTTCCGAACAAGCGATCGCTTACCTGAAAACATGAAAACATCACCTTTCGGTTGGGAAAAATTTTGGTGTTAAGGAACAAGCTCAAACTATTGTGATCAACTGCTAGTAGAGCATTTGTTCTTGTATGGCGATGGCAACAGCAGCTACCAGATAACTTCTTGGAATTTTGCCGCTCCATAACAGCAAAGATACCAAGGGCGGTTATTGATCATATCTTACAACATGGATTTATTACGACCCAGGAGTTGAAAGAAACCTACGGTTATAACCATCCTCCAAGAGCAGCAAGAGATGTCAGAGAAAATGGTATCCCATTAGAGACTTTTCGTGTTACTGGAAGCGACGGCAGAAAAATAGCTGCATATCGGTTTGGAGATATTAGTAAGACAAGATTCACTCGTCATAAATCGATTTATACTCTAAGACATCTGCAACTGATGTAAATCTGTGGGAGACAAATCTGAATGAATTACCTCTCCATCACGAAACCAGACGATACGCTTAGTTTGTCGAGCCACTTCCGCTTCATGAGTCACCATCACCACAGTAATACCTGTGGCATTTAGCTCCGTAAAAATACTGAGGACTTCCTGAGTAGTTTGGGAATCTAGCGCACCAGTGGGTTCATCTGCAAGGAGGACGAGAGGACGATTCACAATTGCACGAGCGATCGCAACACGTTGTTGTTGTCCCCCGGAAAGTTGGTTGGGTTTATTCCCAAGGCGGTTTTCTAAACCGACCCGAATCAACGCTTGGGTTGCGCGATCGCGTCTTTCGGATTGGGGAACCCCTGCATATACCATTGGTAACATCACGTTTTCCAATGCGGTGAGTTGGGCTAATAAATGAAATTGTTGAAAGACAAATCCCAGTTTGCGATTACGGATATGGGCTAATTCTGCATCTGTCATTTTGGCAACATCAATCCCATCCAAAAAATAATTACCAGAGGTGGGACGGTCTAAACAGCCAATAATATTCATCGCTGTCGATTTTCCCGAACCGGATGGTCCCATAATCGCGCAATATTCACCTTTATTAATAGTTAAGTTAACACCATTTAAGGCTTTAACTTCTGTTTCTGCACTTCCGTAAATTTTACAAATATTTTCCAGACGAATAATTATAATTTCGGCAGAGGAGTCAAAAATCGGTTCGGTGGTTGTTTGCATGTTTATTCATTTTCTGACCAGTCAACATTATCATAAATATCAGCCAAGCTAATTTCAAAGGGAATTGATAGTGACATACTCCTACAAGAAGCGCGATCGCATACAGTGTAGGCTTCTCACCAAATCCAGCTATCGCTTCGGATACTCGATGAGCTTTAAGAACCGGATGCCCCTCGGCTCTATTTTTTATGTTTATTGCCGCATTGTGG